>JAAUQI010000018.1 GCA_012032345.1 Leptolyngbyaceae cyanobacterium RM1_1_2
CCGGAGGTGAAGCCGGGGGGAATGGGAGAGTCGGGTAGGAGGTTGAGGACAAGGCTGTGGGGCATGGCGGTTGTAGAGTTTTGAGTTTTGAGTTAGGAAAAGGAAACAGGGAGCATCATGTTTTGAGTTTTGGCAGGAGCGCTTTAAATTCAAAACTGAGAACTCAAAACCAATAATTAATCGCTGATGGAGTTTGGAATGCAGATTGATGATTATGGCTTCGTGGTTGAGTTGACTCATGCTCCCCATCTCTCTAATGCCTGAATCACTTTGGCTCGCTGGGTTTGGCGATACTGTTTGAGTTCGGCAGGGGCTTTAAGGTACTGCTGCCGGAAGCGTTCAAACTCGCCCGGTTCGCGCTTGTAGATGAGCTGTCCGTCGTGGGCTATGAAGTGGGTAAGAATATCGGAGCAGGTGCTGAGATCAATGAGGTCGATGCGACCACCAGGGATTTGACCGTGTTCGCTCAAGGTAAGTAATAGATCAGTTTCTGGAATCCAGGGTGATATCTTTTTGGGGTCTGGATCGCTGAGAAAGGCAATGTCCCAGTCGCTGTTGAGGTCGTGGTCGCCTCTGGCTCTGGAGCCAAAGAGGATGAGTAGCTTGAGGGCGGGGTGCTGTTGAGCCCAGTCATCTGATGTTTTCAGTTTCTTTAATTGTCGAATAGTAGACACGATTAGGCCACCCAGAACTCTTCGTTATCGGGACTTTGCAAGGAAACACCGGCAGCGGCGATCGCGAGGATGCCAGCAAGACTAGGGAAGAAAAGATATTCCTTAGGATTGGGGTTGTCGAAACCTGAAACATGGATGGGATAGCACTCTAATCCTTGCTTACATAGCTTGATGATGGCCCAACGATTTTTAGAGTGTTCTTTAACGACAACTCCGGGAATTAACTGCTGTTCAATCTCTTTAATCAAGGCCGTGGGGCGAACAGTGCCGCCGATTGTACGTTTGATAGAGCAGTTTTCGAAGGCAAATAATCTACATAGATAGCTGTTTTCAAACTCTTCCAGGCTACAGACACGGAGAGTAAATACTAAAGAATAAGGCTGCTCAGCTCGCCCGACAGCGACGATTTGGTCGCTATCTGATGCAAATTCATAGAATCTCAGCAGGTGAATCGGATCGAGAATAACCTCTCCGGATTCATCTAGCAAAAATTTATGAGGATCTTGCACTTTGAGGTTCTCAAAGAGACTATCTCGAAACCGAAACAGAGGAGCGTAGCTGGTATGAAGAATTTTGGCGTAGCTACAGAAATTTCCTAATAACTCAAGGTCTTGATTAAGAAGGTTAGTAATTGAGTCAAAAGATTCTCGGCCAGATTGAATATCTTCGTAGTCTTCTGGGCAACAGGCTCTCAGAAAGCTCATCAAGCAACTTTTTCCCCCTTTGATAAATTTCCAATCTTTCCGAACTTTGTCAACGGGTAATTTGGCAATATTTTCTGCGCCATACAGGATTCGCATCCGCTTTTTGTAGAAGTCCCACTCTCGCTTACCGCCTAAAATTCCCTGCAAAACTCTATACAAATCAGCAACAAGTTTCACTTGGGCTAGCCCTTCTAACTGCGTCTCTAGCTCAAGCAGGGGCTTAGCAATTTCAAGGAAAGCTTCTGATCGCCAATAAATGTCTAAAAAAGGGCGTTTCAGACATTCGATTTTTTCGAGTATCTGTCCTAATTCAGTTCGTCCATCATGTCTAGATAAATCGGTAATACCTTGCTCCCAAGCTAACTCTGGGAGATAAGCGATCGCATTCGAAGGCTGATCTGTCGTAGGTTTACCCAGAACTCGCCCGACTCGCCCAATTCTTTGCCAAAATGAGAAGCGATCGCGGGCTGAGAAAATTAACCAATCTAGGTTTTGACGGTCTGGAGAAATATCTCGTTCAAAATTGAATCCGACATCAACGGTGCTTGTCGCGAGAATGACTTGTTTCTGCGCTGCTGTGTAGCGCTGGTGTTTTGGAGTATCTCCAGTAATGCGGCCAACATAATGTTCATAGCCTCGATGGCGTAGTTGGTCGGAAACTCGATTCAAAGTGTCTTTGGAATCAAGGATAACTGCACCGTATTGGTCGGATTGCTGCTTCAGCCGATCACTTACCTCAGCAGCAATCTCAGCAATGACGCTCTCTTTGTCCACATATTTACGAATCTCTAGGTTCACTGAGGTTTGAGACGGAATTAGGTGATTACCTACACTTTGATCATCAACTGATTTGATTCTTGTCCCTTTCTTTGCCAAAAGAGTTAGCGCTGCTTCACAGGCCGGTTCAGGAGTTGCGGTTAGGAGCACAATCTTGCGACCATGCTCAAAATAGCCAAAGACTTTAGATAATGCTAGATAGAACAATAAGCTAACTAACTGCTTGGCATCGTATAGATGAAATTCATCAAAGATAATCGTGGAAAAACTGCTGTAAAACTCGCTAGCAATATTGCTTCTATCTTTAGAGCCGTATTGAAAGAAAGCCGCGTAATAAAAAATATCGGGATTTGTCACCAGCAGCAGAGGACACCCCCCACATTCAGGAAAAATGGTAGCAGGTTCTCTTAGCAGGTTGTAGATCTTCTCCCCTGGGCGATTGCCTACGCGATCGCTTGGCCATTCTCTAACGTGCTTGGCTGAGGCAGCTTTGACTAGGTGGGGAAGCTCCGCTGCTTTGACAAAATTCTCAGCCGCTACTGTCTGCTGTTCAATTAGTGCATTGGTTGGCGCAATATAAATTGCGTTGCGATCGCGGTTGTGATGGATAACACTCAAGCCTGCTTTGGTTTTCCCCGTTCCCGTAGGGGCTAAATCGAGGACGATATCATGGTTTTTAGCGGCCTCGTAAACTTCGGCCTGGTGTTGAAGTACTCCATGTTCAAATGCATGGAGTAGGTCAGTGGGTAAAGCAGGATTAGGACAGGTGGCGATGCTGCGAGGTTCGAGCTGGATTTTGAGGCTAGTCATGGTTTCGTCCTCCACAAAATTCCAAGTTTGCAGGGACAGTGTAATCTCCTACTTTCCAGGCGGAACCCTGAAAACGCAGGTTCTTAAGTAAGGAAGCGGGTGGAATTGAGATTAGGTCGAAGCTTAGCAACGCCAAGTCAGCGGGAAGATCCGCCGAGTTTAGATAAGTGCGACAGTCATGCTCTCCGGGGGACAAGGCTGTCACGCTGACCTGCTGCAAAATATCGACTCTGACTTTGCTCATAAATTTGCCAACCCGAATATATTCGGGTAGCTCAACCTCGCCAAAGACTAAGGTTTGAAAACGGTTACCCCGTTCAATTACCCGCAAGCGTCCTGTCTGAGGAAAATTGCTGGGTCGAAAGGTATTGGGCTTTTTACCTGTGCGCTTAAGTGGTAGATCTTCTCGTGCCGTTGCTACCCGATTATTAGTCATGGCGTACCAGTAGGAATCTGACAGCGCATTGAACCGCTCAAAGCGAAAAGAGGCTGCACCTGCTCTGGGCCAAGCGGGGAGAATATAGCGTTGACCCGAGAATGGGGTTAAGTCTTCTACATAGGTGGGACGTCCCGTAGCTTGTCCGAGTAGGCGGTAGGGCGATCGCGCCCAGCCTAAAGCATAGGCCAGAGCATAATTCCCGATGGTGCCCTCGGTGTAGTAAGTGTCAGATAGTTCTCTGGAAGCAAAAAAGACTGGCTCAGCGCACCAGAGTTCTATCAACCGCGCGCTTTGGTAGGGCATTTGGATCGTTTGCGACGCTAGCTCAAGTTGGGACACGGCTTAGGCCTCCTGCTTTTTGCCCTTTCCTTTTTTCTTTGATTCAGCCTTGACTTTCCGCATCGACTCATAGGATTCATCCAGGCGTTTTAGAAAAGTGGCCTGCTCGTCAGGAGATAGATGGTGATCGACATCAGCAATCAGGTCATCCAGTTCAGTCTTAGATAGCTGCATAGAGATGCCTCGCTTATTTGTCCAGTTGGAGATCACCGCTTGGGTCACGGCGACTAAAGCATCAGCATTCAGAGGATGTTCGCGCTTCTCTACAGATAACTGGTCATGAATACCCTGCACTAATTCCAGTGAACTGGGCAGCTCGGCAATACCGCCAAACAAACCCAGAATCTGATTTTCCATTCGCCCTACTCGGCTAGAAACTGCACCATATCGAGTGGTCAGCAAAATGTTGCCTAGGGCATAGCGTAGCTCGTCAGTCGTAAGATCCTTAAATGTGACGATATCCAGGAAATGGACACCCGGTTTGATGTATTCGCTGGTGTTGAGAGCGGTTGAGGCTTTACCTTCTTCATCCCGCATGGTGCCAGTTTCAAAGATGGCATTGATAGTGCGATCGCCAATCAGCTCTGTAGAAGGCAGGACGCTAAAGGCATCTTCTGTCCAAACGCGACTTTTTTGTGCCCCTTCTCCCCCTGCAGCGAAGCCATAGAGAAAACAGTCAATGCACATTTCACAGGGAGCATTGGTATTGAGCGAACAGATGGAATTACCTTTGGGGTCGAGATACAGGAGTTCATGAACCCGCAAGAACTCACGGCCTTTGCGTCGTTCTGGAGCCACCTGTTTGCGCTTAGTCATCACCAGACGGGAAATCGTATCAGTATCCGTGATGCCAGCCTGAACATACTCACTACACATGGGTTCCCCCGTTCCTTCCGTGCGAAAGATGGTTTCAGACTGGGTAGTACGAAGTACCACAGCGCCAATCGTGCGTCCTTTGGGAAAGTTTTCGTAATTAGTAGCGAGAAAGGGTTGTAGTTTTTCAATTGACATTTTGATTGCTCCTAAACTTGTGCAGATTCTGGTTCGGCTTGAGCCGTTTGAGCCTTCAGTTCTTTACGGGCTTCCTGTAGAAAGAAGAGGTAGGCGGCTTCCAGAGTTTTGCTATCGCTTAACAGTCTGTCTGGCCGAGAGTGGTAAACCTCTTCAAATAGTTCTTTGAGAACGGCGTAAAACTGGGAAATTTGTTCATACTTGGTGGCACCGACCCCATGCTCTCGAATGCGATCGAGGCGGTTGTGGTATTGCTGCACCAGAGCCGCAAAGACCGTATCCCAATCCATATGAGACTTACGGGCGCGAATCGCTTTGATGAATTCTGAAAAGGGCTCGGCCTGGGCTGTGCGGCGAAATGAGCTGCCTCGCAGTTTGCCCACTTCGGCAATGTGAGCAGCCTGCTTGAGGTATTGAGAAACGCGATCGTGTTCTTCCGACATCAAACTCTCCAAAAGTGTGGTCAAAGGTTCCTTGATTCGAGTCCAGGTAGCTTCCAGATTGGGGTCGTCCTGTTCTCGCAAAAGCCACCGCAGCAAGACGTGATAAATCTCCAGAGGTCTATTTGCAGATCGAGCCAGATCATATAGACAATCATCTTTCTTCTGAAGGCTAGCGACAGCTACCGAAAGCTGGCCTAGACATTGCAACCGTTCTAAAACCTGCTCAGCTGTTACCTGCTGCCGCCGATCTTGTTTAGATATGTTTCCTTCTCGTAAATACTGCCCTGAACTCAGAAGCGGTTGTAGCGTCGAGGGGATGCCCTCTACCCGCCCAAAAAGCTCCCAACTGGGCTCAATCTCTAGGCTGGCGCTGAGGACAAAGAGAAAGCCAATGTCTAGTGCAAGAGCCATCTCCAGGGCGAGGCGCAGAGATTTAATCAGAGCCACTGAATTATTCACGTCGCCCCAAAGAATAGGGATGGTCACGGTTGAATGGATGAACTCAGGCCGTTTCGGAAGGGCTAGACCCACAACCTTATTCGCTTTGAAAACAATTTGGTTATCTCGATAAAGCTGTAACTCATCAACGGTCACCGTTCCATCTTCGTTAGTTTCGGCAGTGCGCTGAAGGAACTGCTTCCAAATGCGCTGAAGCTCTGCGCTGGAACCTCTAGGTAAGGCAAAGTGCAAATATATCGGAGCTTGTTTGCTAGCTTTCGGAAAGTTAGCCCCTACGGTAAGCAGTTGATACCCCAAGGCCGATAAAGCGTCACCTCGGCGTTTAGGTTCTGCACTCATGCCCCCTGGTAGCCGATTGGAAAAAGATTGCACCTTCGTCTCTGGAGGCATTTTTGCAGAAATCAACTCTTCTACTTGGGCGGTTGAGGTTGGCCCTAGTGAGCATCGCAGCCTTGGGTTTGCCTCAACATAACTATTCAGTTCAGACCAGCCTTGCCAAGTGGTGGGCTTGGCAAAATTGACCAACTGAGCCACTGCATCAACCAAGGCTTGAGGTACTGATGTGTCTTCGGTCTGTCTGAGCTGAAAGGAGTCTCGCAGAAGCGGGGCGATCGCCGCTCGTCTTTTTGGAACTGCTTTGGCTGCAAATAAGCAACGTCCGTACTGGGCGTTAAAAGGCTCTAGTGCCGCCCGGTGCTCAGGGGTGAGTTCAGCTTGTTCAGTAATCCGATCCCAAGCATCTTTTGGAGAGAGGTTGGCCTTGCGATAGCTGAGATAGGCGGCTTTGAGCCCTTCTGAAACAGCAAATTCTTCGGCGTTGGAAATCGGCAGTAAGTCTAATTCAGCCGCCGCCGCAACTGCCGATTCTCCAGCGTCGCCACCGTACTTCTGAATGTCTTGGGTAATTTTGTCAGCCTTATAGCCGCTGAATTTCTTGACTAATAGGGCATCTACCTGCTCGATCGCGGCGTCAGGATTTTGCTGAACAGCTTGAGGGTCAACTTTGATACCGTCTTTGCTAGCTTTTACTAACTGCTCAACATTACCGCTAAATACTTGGTCAATCTTTTGCTGCCATTTTTGCGCGATCGCGACCGTCAAATCCTCGTTAGGAAAACACTCTCCAATAAAAAGCTGACCATCTGGATCGATGGCTAGTGTCGCCAGTCCCTTGTCGTGAAGGACTTCTTCGCAAGCTGCCAGCAGTAAAGCCGTCAAATAGCCCTTGTCTTCTGATAATCTCACTTTGAACAGGTGGGTGTCTCGTTGCAGCGCCACCGTCAGCTCGGTTTCGACTTTACGAATCCGCTGCTCTTCGGGAATGCCCAAATCGTAGAGGTCACCGCCGATTAGCATCGCTGCCCAACGCTTAAGGTTGAGGTCTTCTGGCAAAAATCGCATGCCGTCACTGGCGCTATGGCCAGAATGGCGCTCGATGAGCCGACGCACTAGCTCTAGGTCTTCATCGGTTTTTACCCAATCAGCAACACCCGCCTTTTCAAGTTCTTGTTTGAGGAAGGTGCGATCGCGCGCCAGAGTTTTAACATTACGCTGCTTTTGATCAAGCTTATTTAAGTCATGCACCGCCGTAGCGGCAAGGATTAGCGCTCTTTTTTCATCAGGTACTTGAGCGAGTTTACTGACTGTCAAAACGAACTGACAGGCAGAGTCAAGATGTTCCGCCAAACTCCGCCCTTTACGACTGCCGTATTGAGCATGATGACTATGTAGTTCATACAGCTTGGGTCGAATCTTACTGAAGTACCGCTCATCTAAATTTTGCGCTTCTTGTTTGAGAAGACGGCGTTGTTTTAGCATCAGGCTCATTTCCTTTGCAACAGCTTTTTATCTAGGTTTCTCTACCAACTTACCAACCGATACTCAAACGTTCTAGCATCCGATCGCCGCTTCTCCACCCGCCACCCCTGCATCTTCACCGCCCGATGCAGCGTTGCCGAAAACCGATGCCCCACCTGCTCTACTAGCTCCGTCGTCGAGTGCCACTAACCGTCAATTAAAGTTGAGTTAGCTTTTCCAACTTCGTCATTTGAAAACCTCTTCTGCATTACTCCCAAAGTCCGTCAGCAAAATTATCAGATGACATAAACCAATACAGCGCGATCGCACTGTGCCAAGCGCCCCATTTCGCGCATCATCTACAGAATGCACTCGCAAGCCCGAAATTAGGCTAAAATGCAACTACAATTCAGAGTATGACACGGCGTTCTTGAGAGTGCAAGTATAAAATTGACCTTTTCCTGAAAGTGCCTAGAAAAAAAGAAACTCTAACTTTATCGATCCCGCCTGGTGTGCGAGAGCAGTTGGATCAGCTAGCAGCCCGGTTTGGCTATCGCTGGGGTAAGAGTCCTAGTCCCTCAGCCTTGGTCACGGCGATTGCTCAAGGGGATCTCACCCTGTCTGCTCCGTTGGCTTTAACGGGGTCTCAAATTGCCGCGCTGCAGCAGGCGGTGAAAGATTTGGTGGATGCTGGTCATGTTGATGAGGCCAAAAATGTAATTACACTTTTAATAGATCAGGCGGAATTGTCAGGGCCGCTGAGACAGGATCTGATGCGGCAGGTGAGTCAATCGATTGAAGGCTGGCGATTACAGCTAGACCAATTCATCCGCGATCGCCAGCCATTTCACCTGGTTTATGGCAAGCCTAATCGAGAACCTGTAGAATTCACAGTGTGCTATGCGGAGATTGTGCCATTAGAAAAGCGTTTGTATTTACAAATATGGTGTGAAGAGACGGCTGATAATCGCGATGTCTCCGCGCTAGCTCATAACCGCACCCTCCGGCTTGATCGCATCCAGGGACTAGTCCCAATCAGTGGTGGTTGGCAGGGGCAGTTTGACGACATTCTAGTCGAACTCCATTTTCTGAGGGGGCTTGTTTATGCCTATGAGCCGCGACCCAAGGACGTGGAAGACCAGACGGTCGATGGCGTTCGGCGCGTCATGCGGCAGATTCACAATACCTTCTGGTTTTTTCGGGAAGTGCGACGTTATGGAGCTGACTGTATTGTGATAGGGCCGCCGGAGGTGCGCGATCGCTTTGCCCAAGAGATTGCCGCCATGTACCAGCACTACCGCCCTGATTCACCAGGCGACTAACCGGGCGCTGACAGAGCGATCGCCCCTTTGAAGATTTCTTCAGGTCTCTTAACCGTGTAGCTACGCTGTTTCTAAGCGGCTGCTTTCTGACCAGAAAGCAGCCGCTTGAGGTATTCTGCATAGGCTCTACAACAGTTGCAACCTCAGCAGCGCTCGGCAATAGCCAGCACCTCTTCTAGCAGCAAAGGCTTACCAGGATTGCAGTTTGGAGCCAGTGGCTCCCACTCAACGACTTCAAACCCGGCTAAAATATCCAGCGACCAGACTAGGGCACCCCCTCGATAAACCCGTATCCACTGGCCGTCAAAATCTACCTCTACCTGGGGCCGAAATCTGCCGTTAGCGATATCAATCCCCATAAAATTAAGCTGATCTGGGCCATAGGTGCTGATAGGATGAGAGTCGCCACAGAGCAAAGCAGTATCGAATTGAGCATCCCCAAATTCTATGTTCAGAGAATTTCTGCACTCAGCACATTCCATAGGATGGCACCAGCCCAGCTGGTCAAGAACCTGCAGCCCCCAGGCCCTAGCTCCAAACTCATTGGGCGTCGGGTCGAGTTCGTAGACGAAAACATGGTTGAAGCGCAGCTGTCCTTGACCGCCATTGCGCCAGCGCACAGTCGGAAGAGCCTTTAAAGGCATGACTTCCTCAGCACCGGGAATAGAATTAACCGGAATGAAGGGAGCATAGGGTTTAATCTTCTCCAGATAGCGCTGGATGTAGCTGTCTGGCTTGACGGCCCAGTGGGAGAGTTCGTGCAGGACAGTGCTCCAGTTAGGAGTCTGGCGTAACCATTCGGGTAAAGGGACTTCGATTTGACGGGCCAGATCAAAGATATCGTCCAGGGTAGGTACAAGAGACATTGCCACCTCTTCGCAAAAATGCGGTTAAAGTTCGATATCGTCTCACGAAAAGGCGACTTTTGAAAATAAAGTTTGTGGACTTTAACACTATCGCAGCAGCCCAGCTAAAAGGGTGATGGTCGAAATTGCCAGACAGGTGCCCAAGCTAAGGTAGCTGAGCCAGATAATTTGATTGGCTTTCTGGTGGGCAGCTGCCAGCACTCGGTGGGCTTTTTCCTGAGCCTCTAATTCCAGGCGTACCATGCTGGCATCCCACTCCTGACTGATAGACAGGTAGCGGTAGTCTAAATCGCTGAGACTTTTATCAGTAGCCCAGTCTAGAGCTTCTTTGAGGGCCTGCCCCATTAGCAGACGAGACTTGTCTTTGTAGTTGGAGGCTGCCCAGGCGCTTAAAGCTGCCCCATAGGGCCGCTGCCGGGAAAGGCACTGGTTCACCCAGCTGGCATTGAAAACCTCGGCATAGATGGGATTAGTCGGCTGTAGCCGCCCTTGGCGCTTAACCACAATACCTGCAAGCAGAAGTTCGCTCTGTTCGTCACTGCTGTCGGCGCTGACGCTATTTTGAGTTAAAACCTGCTGGTAAAGGCCCAATCGCCGCCCGGAGCGCTGGTCGGGGGCCAATAGGCGATCGCAAATTGTGCGCAAATGTTCAGGATGATCCTGCTCTTCCCAGTTTTGAATTAGCTGCGAGCGCACCATTGCGGCCACGACTGCTGCTTCGGTGCCTGCTGCGATCGCCTGAGTAGGGTGCCTTTCCTGTAGCAGACAGCAAACCTTTTGAGTTAGAAAAGGCTGTCCCCCTGTCCAATACAGCACCTCAGCCAGTAGCTGCTGGGGCTGCTGGGCGATCGCCGCTAGGCCCAAGGCCAGAGGGGATGCCTCTGATAAAGAAAACCCCGACAGCTGAATTGCTCTGCCAATATTAAAGGGCGTTAGTTGGGCATCAGCCACGAGATTGCGGGGTGTGGCCACCCCAAACAGCGCCCAGGTAAGCTGGCGGTAAGCCGGATTTTCGACTCGCTGATTGTAGCAAAAGCGCACCAGGGCAAAAAAGTCACCCACCGCAAAGCTCAGCCTCTTGACACTGTCAATTTCATCTAAAAAAACAAACAGCCGTTGATCAGGGTAGGCGCTCAGCAGCACCTCCTCAATAAACTGGCTCAGCTTTTGTACAGGCGGTAGCGTGCCCAACTGCTGCCACCAAGCGGGTAGATTGACCCGATGCTTGAGGTCAAACCGGCGCTGCAGATCAAAAGCTAAACCCTGATACCACTGCTCTGGGCTGAGATGCTGGCTACCGATACGACTCATATCAATACCCGCACAGCGCCCTTGCCCAGATGATTCTAGGCGATCACGGGTGCGCAGGCGCAAACTCGACTTGCCCATTTGTCGGGCACTCAGCACATAGCAAAACTTCCCCTCTAGCAGACCCTGGTAGAGGTCATCGTCAGCGCAGCGGCGAATATAAGTGGGGTCGTCCGCTGCCAAACTGCCCCCGACGCGGTATTCATACATCGGCTGCGGGCTGGCTATTGGGTAAAAAGTTCAGAAAGTACTGCCGATAGAGTTCGCAGCTTGGCGTTGCCCGGTTTTTGTTTAAGTTAATCAAGCCTAAACTCTCTAAGCGGTAAGCCGTAATTGGCTCCAGTTCTACCGATTCTGATGCTCGAATCACATTGCCAAAGGCGACTTGCAGATCTCGGTAGGGCGAGAGTGCCGCCAATAGCTCTCGTAAGTGACTGCTATAGAGGCCCGACTGGGTTGGGGCTTCTTCAATGAGCTGCTCCAGGCTGATATCAGCTCGGGCTAAGAAATACAGGGCCAGTCGTACCAGGCTGGGACGGTAGCTGATCATGCTCAGCAGCGGCAGCAGCTTTGCCCTTCCCCTTTCGCCCTCGGCCCAGGTCAGGCTGTGGCGACGGGCTAGCTCCTGCACCTGTTCAAAGGAAAAAGGGGGGAGTTTGACTGCGAGGCCCACATTAAAGGGTGACTGATTGAGCTGCAGCGGTACGTAGACATCAGTGGAATGAGCCAGCACCCAGCGGATCCGCTGCCAAGTGGCGAATTCACGGCCATCTTCATACCAGGAGCGCAACAGCGGCAGAAACTCTGAGGAAATCTCAGGATATTGAAACAGCTCATTGACCTCGTCTAGGGCGATCACTACCCCCCCGTCAATCTGATTCAACACGTAGTCTTCTAGGTAAGCAGTGCAGCTAATTTTGCTGCCAATATCCAGGTTCCAGTAGGTATCTAGGTTGGCGGCGATTCTGAGCTGGTAGCTGATGTTGGCACAGAACCAGCGCAAAAAGCGATCCAGGCTGGCATAGATGCTGCGGTCGGTGCGATGAAAGCTGAGGGTAACAGAGGTTATTTTCTGACTCTGGGCATGAGCTAAAAGTCGTCGTAGCAGAGAAGTTTTGCCCATTTGACAAGGTGCTTTCAGCCGAATCAGGCTACCGGGTTTAACAACGCTGGCTAGAGTCTGAGCTTCTATGGGGGGACGCTCAATATAAAATTTTGAATGCAGCGGCACTGGGCCGTCTGGAAACTCTAGCTCTAGCGCCACCGCTGCGGTGGCCAAGTCTAGGCCCTGAGTAAGTGGCCCTATGTTTGGATGGCTGCGGGCATAGCGTCTTACGACTGCTCTGATATTGCTTTTAGAAATCTTTTGACCCAGCGCTTTGGAAAGTGTTTGCCACAGCCGAAAGCCCACGTCGCGGATATAGCTGTGTTCATAGCCGCAGCCATCGGCAATTTCAGCATAGGTTTTGCCCTCCCAAACCTGGCTGAAAACAATCTCCTGTAAATTGCTCAAAGGATAGTGAGATAAAAGTTGATCGAGAACGGCAAGAGCCTCGTCAGCGTGCATAATTCCAGGGAAAAGAGCCTGAGGTTATGATACCGGACTCTTGAGTTTTGCCAAAAAGGGGGAGTGTATGCATGAAGCTGTTGTTCGAGCGGTTGTTTAGCTGCTAAAAACGACAGAAGTTTTACAGGATTGGCGATCGCCACTGAGTAGTACAATTGAACTCTATAATAAAAGCCAACGCATCAAACTTTGCTAGAATTCATCTTTTGAGGAGTAGCTCATGGTTCTGACCCAGCTAGATAAGGTAGATCAAGCCAAAGCCAACAACAGCCTGACCGCAACAGCCCCCCGTATGGGGGATGAAGCCCCCCCTGTCAGCGACATCAGCGACATCAGCGACATTAGCGGCGATCGCATTGACGACATTTTCAAAGAGCTAAAGACTTTACTGACGACGGTTGAGAAGTTACAAAAGGCCCGTGAAGAGGTAGGCGATATCAAGCCTTTGCTGTTGCGACTGCTAGAGGGTGAACTGGTCGCCGGAGAGGAGTTTGAGCAGCTAAAGTCAGGGGTAAATGGCCTCTCTAAGCTCGTCAAGCTCTACAGCGACTATCAGAGCGCTCTTGAAAAAGCCCAGCCAGCAAAGCAGCTCTTAGACAAAGTACTCAGGTCTTGAAGCCTACACCCTTGGCCGCTGGACATCGCCGCTGTCTATGATTGCAAAATTCTGAAAATAGCTTTTTGAGTTTTGAGTTAGCTGAGTAGTTCGTCGGGGTCAATGCCTCGGGCACGGAGCTGTTCTATGAGACGCTGTTGCTGCTGTTGCGATCGCAGCAGTTTGGCTTCTGCCTGTTCGGCTCTTTGGCGCTCTTGTTCGGCTTCGGTGGATATCCAGTTTCTGGGGTTATACCAGCGCAGCCAGTGGCGGCTGATGCCCTGGTAGGTGCCCTGCCAAAGTCCTAGCCCCAGGTTGAGTTGGGGAATCCAGAGTTTTTGATGGGTCAGTTCTAGGGGCTGGTAGGTGCCTTCTTTGAGTCCAAAGGCTTGTAGCTGGTTGCTGTAGCGGTTGTAGACAATGTAGTAGGGCACCCGCAAAATTTGCTCGTAAACTTGCCATTTGGTTGGGGGCTGGTTGGCGCTTGGTTTGACTTGGCCGAGGTCTTCGGCTTCGGTGCCGGGGGAGATCAGTTCAACCACGACAAAGGGACTCACCCCTTCCTGCCAAAGCACATAGCTCAGCCGTAAGTCTTGGCCCTGATAGAGCCGAGGCACGCCCAGCACCAAAAACCAGTCGGGGCGCTTGTACCAAAGCGGCTGGCGAATGTCGTAGTAGAGATTGAGGTCGGTGCCTGTGAAGCGATTGTCAGCGGCATAGGTGCTGAGCTGGAGGGTGGCGCTGAGTAACTGCGGCTGTAAATCATGAAATTCATCCGGCAAGCCAGGTTCCTCTGGGTCTTCGCTGGGAAGATCATACATGGTGGGGAGGATTTGGTCGGGGGGCAGCGGCGGATCGCGCTGCTCGATTTTGGCACCAGGAATCATCAGGGTTGCAGGCTCACTCTCTCTGAATTCTAAGGGATAGGCTCTCAAATGGATATTGAGCTGAGAAGCGGCGCTAGGGAACCGGATCAATCGTGCCCAGCATAGTATTGCAAACTGAGTCGGGAATGCGATCGCGGGCCGCCGTGGGATTGTAAGGCATAATCCGGGCACCAGCGGGTGGAGACAGCCACAGTCGGGCACTGGCAACGCCGTCAGTCACCACTGCAGGAGAGACATTCAGATGCTCGGCCCAGAGGTGCTGTCGCAGCTTTTGGGCAAAGGTTTGGCCCCCTGCCGCTGGCGACCTGTCGTCAAAGATGAAGGCGTTGACTTCGCTGTCATGCTCCCAGCCTCGGCGGTTACAGTTGGCTGAGCCGATCACTGCCAGTTCGTCATCAAAGACCCAGATTTTGGCATGGACATAGGTATGTCTGCCGAAAGTGGGCGGGGTGCTAGCTGGGGGAGACACCAAAATAAAGAGTCGGACTTTAGCGCGATCGCGGCTGCTGAGGCCAGCGGTTAGACGAGCCACAAACTCACGGCGCAGCTTCCAGACACAGGGCAAATCAGACAGCTCAGAGGCGGCAATGAGAATAGTCAGGTGCTCTAGCCGGGGCACTGCTGCCCTTAGCTCGGCGGCAGCGAGGGGATGAATCAGGTACTGATCTTCTAGGTAGATAAAGCGACGGGCATTGCGAATCGAGGCTACCAGCAGGTTTTGAATATCGCGCTCTCGCCGCAGAGTCGTACCAGGAGTCACCGGGTTAAAGGTACGGGCAATGCAGACTGAGCTGGTCTGTCCGGTGCTAGAGAGTCTGCCGGGTGAAGTGATGCGTGTGGGAATGGGTTCTGCCCGACCCAGCAGTGCCCCCCGAGTGCGATCAAGGCGGACATGGTCGGGGTGATGATCCCAGCGGTGGATGAAAGTCTGCAGCAGGTCAAAAGCGGCTGGCCCGATGACTTTGCAGTGGACATCGTGCAGCGGTTTGCCGCCGCCTGAACTGCCAGAGCCACCTGAACTGCCGCCCGAACTGCTACCTGAACGGCAGGGGTCAATTCGATCGTCGTTGATATCAATGCCGCCACAGAAGGTAATCAGCCCCTGAGCGCCCTTGACGATGAGGACTTTTTGGTGGTGGGAGCCGAACCCTGCAATCGGGCTGGGGGTTTCATTATCCAAAATAGCAGCGCCTGTAGGCAGCGCGTTAATGCGCCCGACTTCTGCCGTATTTTGGGTGCCGACTTGATCCCACAGCATGGCGCGAACCTGAACTCCTCGACTCGATGCAGCGGCGATCAGGTTGCTAAATGAGCTGGTGCGATCGCAGGGAATCATCTCAAAGTTATCCTTAAGAATCCAGCCCAGCAGATAGACGTAGTGTTCGGCGCTCTGCACGGTGTTAATAGCGTCAACCATTGCCCGGAACGTAGCTGCTCCATCCACTAAAAAGGTAACCGCGTTGCCGCTGCGTAGAGTTGCAGATGAGCTGAGCCGACTGCGGATAATCGGTGCCCACCGGGGAGGGTTGAGGACGATCGCAGGCGGTACAGGTGGCACAGGTACGGGCGGCACGGGCACAGGCGGTACTGTTCGCAACTGCACTAGCTGCCCCCAGGTATCGGGGCCAATTTTGCCGTCTCGCGTCAGTCCCTGGCAGGCTTGGAACATTTTAGTGGCGGTGGCGGTGGCGGTACCGAAGCGACAGTCTACGATTAGGGGATACTGGCTATTGCGCTGCAGAGCGGCTCGACCCTGAGCGATGTACTGCTGCACTTCTGGCGATCGCGCTGGGCAAATACTCAAACCGTTTTGGCTCTGCTGCAGGAAGCGATTGAGCAGTTGCTGAGCGTCGCCCACTGAGGGATTGCGCGATCGCCGCTGGGAAGTTCCCGAGTAAATTAGCGGATGCAGCCCCCGGCCTTCTGGGTCAGGCACCGCCGCCGGGGGGCCTTCACCGGCACGGCACTGGTGAACCACTGAGTTTGAGAGTGAGTCAGTTTCAAGATCCCATTCCTGTAAGTAAGCTGCTGGGGCCAGACTCAATGGAGCGATCGCTTCTGAGCGCAGGCGCAAAATCACCTGCTGGGGGCCAAGTCTGCCTGATGTATCGGCCAGTCGGCGGGCAAAGCCATCCTGCCGCTGCTGGGGAAATGCCCCGGCTTCAATCACCTGCGCGTAGAGTCCAGGCCGCTGCGACTCTGGGGTCAGCCCTTCAAAGTACAGGGTTTCGGCCCCGATCACCTCACCGGTCGCCAGCATCGCCAGATGGGCCAAACTGCCCTCACCCAGCGCCCGTCGCACCAAAAGGTCACCCGCCTGTACCCCACGTACCGACTCACCTGGGGTCGCCACCACCTCAAACCACTGCTCAAAGTGCCGCTGCAGTGCCGCAATACCGTCAGGCTTAAACGCCTCAAACAGGGCCAGCGGAGATGAGGCTGAAACTCCCAGAGGATGATGTAGGGCACCACTATCGCTGTCAAGCACCGCCTCTAGCAGGGCAATCGAGGGCTGGGCTGGGTTAGCGGCGATCGCGGCTTCGGCCAGTTCTACCACGTCCGGCAGCGAGGCGGACAAGTCTTGTGGGTCAGGGAATTCTGCATCCGCTTCAGTCCCAAATGACAGACCAGATGACAGACAGGCATCACAAGTTGTTTCAACCAGATCCCAGTCGGCAGGATCACTGGCAGAGTCAGCCACAAAAACCGGGATATTGGCTGCGTCAACTGCAAAATCGGCAAAATCAGCATCTTGGCTGACCACGGCAAAGTCTGCTTCACCCGCAGCCCGACTGATGCCTCCTGGTAGCAGGCGAGTCGCGCAGGGGACAGGGGCTAGCGAGGTCACAGGCTGCAAGGCAGACTTGTACTGCAGATGCCAGGTGGCATCAAAAATAGCTTCACGCGATCGCAAGAAAAACTGGCCGTAGTTTGCCTGATAAAACCGCAGGGTTCTTTGAAAAGTATGGTCAGTGCCAGCGCCCGACTCAACGCAGAATCGCCTACCGCGCTCCGATCGCGGCAGATAAGAGCAGGCATAGATAGAATAGGCCCCCAAGGGAGCCGCCCAGACAGGGCGTTCAATCAGGCGCGCTAGCTGATGTGGATAGGAGCGCTGGAGGCGGCTGCGAATGGCTCTCAGAATCTCAGTCCGTCGCGCGGTTGTGGTGCTGTCCTGACAAAATTCGCTGATGGCCAGGGTGACGTCTCGGTCTTGCTGACAGCCATGAATTTTAATCAGCGTGTCTCTGGCAAAGGCGGCAGCAAAGTTGGCCTGATTGACTCTTGCCAGGTCTGAAGTTGATGATCTGCCCCCTACCCGGTAGCGCACGGCATCATCGCTGAAGTGGGTCAAAAAGTGAAGCTGCTTGATTTGAATATTCAGCGCCGACAGCCGCTCAATGTCGCGGTACACCACTGCAAAATCTGTTCCTAACGGAAAACTTTCATCGCGGCGGCTAGCTGTCGCTGCTGACTGCCAGCTTTTACGAATTTGGCCCTGACTCGGCTCAGTTTCGCCGCGCTTAAAATCGTAGGTAATAATTACCCAGGGATAGACTCGCCTGGTTTCGTCTTGCAGCAGCCGTCGCATGACGTTGTAGTCACTACCGCCGCTGACGTCAGTGCCAACAATATATATATAGGCATTCCAGGGGCTGCTTTGTTCTGCGGCGCTAGCCTCTAGGTCAAACTCTGCATCTGAAAAGTCTGCTCTCAGCATATTTTTGATATAGTCATCTGCCAGGTCATTGGCCTGGTTAGAATTATTGAAATGCTCAAAGTGATCAAAGCTGAAAGCAGTAGCAGCAGGCGCTAACGGCTCTAGCTCATCAGGTTCAAAAGCGACGCGATCGCGTTCTGGCACCGGGAATTTGGAATTGACTTGGCTCATGGTGGCCTCTCGATCGGGTTTTTGCGGCTGGGCTGTGGGGGCATAGCTTCGAGCTGCCGCTACGGCGGATTCAATGTCTAAGTAACCGCTGCCTGTGCGAGTCAGTTCGGTCTCAGGATCTCCTTTGTGGGTGCTGGCTAGCAGCAGACGGCGGGTGGTTTCAACTGGTAGAGGATGTTGGGCGGCTTCAAACATTAGGGCTACCGCTCCGGTGACATGGGGCGCTGCCATGCTGGTGCCTGATTTGCGCGTGAGCAAGGCGTCGTCACCGTTGGGCTGCAGCGGCGCTGACCGGGCCGCTAAAATCGACACCCCCGGCGCAACCAAATCGGGCTTGATGCGACCATCGCGGGTGGGGCCAGCGCTGCTGAAGGGGGCAATTTCTCGGCCTGAGGAATGGGAGTTATAGGCTCCTACCGCGATGGTGCGAAAGCCGTTGCAGATGGTGCCCGTTGTGCAGGAGGGCACGGCATCGGCGGCGCGAAACTGAGACTGGCTGTGGGGAATGGCGGCGTCTCGCTCAATCCAGGCATGGAAGCGCCCGTCTACAATATCGCGGCCCATCAGACGGATTTCCCACGGCCCTGCCGGTGCGTTGGCATAGAGATAGATATTGATATTGTGGTCGCGGGTATTGGGTTCGTGGGCGCGGTGGTAGAGGCTGCCGATGCGCTGCGCCTCTGCTGTCAAAACAGTGCGATCGCCTAGAGCTGCCCGCTGAGAGAGTGTGCCGTCAGGAGAGCGAATTTCAATTTCTAGCACATCCCGACCGGAGTACCAGATTTCTAGCTCGTTGGGGGTGAGGTCGGCTGCATCTACCTGCCAGACAAACTGCTGGGTTTCACCGGGGCGAATCTGGCCGCTGGTATGAATTTGGCGGCTGTAGTAGTTGCCGCAGCTTTGCACAATGGCTCGCCCTGGGGCAGCGGTGACGGCGGCATCTAAGCCTTGCTCAACCAGAGTAGAGCCGTCGTGCTGTTCGCCGTGCCGCCCCATACTGAGATTGATTACCCAGGGGCGATCGCCTGCGGTCTGAGCAATAAAGTCAATCGCCTCTAGCAGGCTGACCGAGTCTCCCAGCTTATTTTGGCGCTGCCTGACATTGGCCAGATGCACGCACACCAGCTGCGCTTCTGGGGCAATTCCCATCGGGCCGCCGCCCCTGCCGTTGCCAGCGGCGATGCTGGCGACATGGGTACCGTGAGCGCCCTGGCTCTCAGCGTCAGCAATAGCGGGATGATAGCCCAGAGCCGCATAGGGATTAGCAGACTTCAGCGCCCGGTTGATCGCCTCGGCTGTATGCACCACGCCGTAGCCGTAGGGACGGGGCGGTGGCTGAGAAGACTGCGATCGCTGATCCCACAGGGCCAGCAGGCGAGTGCTGCCGTCAGGGTTGATAAAATCGGGATGGGCAAAATCAAAGCCCCAATCGACAATACCCACCACTACGTTGCGTCCGGTGGCCCCTAAGTCTGAAGGCACAGCCTCGCCGTCGTTTGGCTGAGCTAAGCTCTGGGCTGGCGGCTCTGACATCCCAACTGGATCGGGTTCGGGCAGCAGCCAGCGCGGAGCTTTGAGACTGGCAACGGCCTCGTCAGCATGAACCGCTCGAATCGTGCCCCGCTCCAGACGACAGGTGGCAATGTCACCAAAACGGGTCACCAGCCTGACACCGGGGGGTGCCGCTTCAGTTGGACTGAGTCGAACGATCGCAGCCACCTGATCGTGGCGATCGCCTGCGTTGAGTAATTCCCAGAGTGCCGGATCCATCTTTGCCTCCCCTCACTGCGTTAATGCGCCGTCCGGTAGATGCCTGATGGCCCACCGGACGATTTTGCTAGTTAGTTTTGAGTTTTAACTAACGGGCGGTTGAAACTGTCCGACAAACAACGTCACCGTCTCGCCAAAAGCAACCTTATTGCCCCCACGCGGCTTTTGATCGACCACCAAGCCTTGCTGGTCGCGGTTGGGAACCATCTGGTTTTCAATAGCCACTTTCAGCTGGGCCTGCTCAAGCTCAAACACGGCTTTCTCCGGCTGGGTACCGATGACGCTGGGCACCACTGCCAGGTCAGGCGGCAGGTCAGGCGGCAGGTCAGGCGGCAGGTCAGGAATCGGGTCAGGGGTGGGGCTATCCGCTGGACTCACCAGCAGCGTCACCATGCCGCCAGCGGTAATGGCTGAACCCGGATCAGGATTCTGCATGATCACCTGGTCGGGCGGCGCATCTTGAGCAATGACGGTATAGACCCTGACTTCCAGACCCAAAGCCACGAGCTGCTCTTTTGCCCTTGACAGCGGCTGGTTGATCACATTGGGCAAGCCCGTCTCGTTGGGAACAACAGCCCCCAGGCTAACCTGCAGGATGACGCGGGTTCCGTCGGCCACGAAGGCACCCGCTTCAGGCACTTGCTTTAGCACCTGACCCTGAGGCCGATCGGTGACCACGTCTTGGGGCTGCACCCGTAGACCTCGATCTTCTAAACGCTGGGTGGCGGCGGCGATCGCTAACCCGGTCACGTCAGGGACTTCAACCAGGGTAGTAGCCTCAGGCGGCGGTGCCGTCGTAGACTCTGAGGCTGCTTCTCGCTGGGCCAGAACCGTGGTCATCACCAGACCGGTTACCGACGAACCCAACATGCCGCCAATCAGAGCTACCCGCGTTTGAGCCGATGGATCGGTAACGCCCTGACGTTTGGCCAGAGTCGTCCCAATCACGAAATTAAACAGATTAAGAGCCATATTAATTCTCCTTCAAGCTTAGAAATAATTCAGCCAGTCGGGGCGATCGCCAAGCGGTGTTGCCTCTCACCCCAGACCCTGACTTACTTACCCCCTAGCCCCCCGCTCAGAGCCAAGGCCAAAATCAGCATGTTGCTGTCGCCACCGCCTCCTGAGCTATCGCTGCCGCCCAGTCCGCCTGTTAGCAACAGCGGCAGCAGCAAGGAGAGGGAATCATTCGACTCGACCAGAACCTTGGCGGTTTCGCCGTTCTCTAGCCTGACTTCCTTGCTGGAGGGACGGGCGATCGCGGGGAGCAAAGCCAGCAGCTGCAGCTTGTCTTTGAAGTCTTTCTCCATTTTCTTGCGAGTGGCCTGCTCTTTTTTGAGCGCGATCGCCTGTCGCTTTTGGGCATCGCTGACGACATTGACTTTGCGGTCTACCTTTTTAATCGCAACCGCATTGGTGGCAATTTTTTTATCGACCCGCATCGCCAAAGCATCCAGCTGGGCCTTGGTGGCATAGCGGCTAGAAGAGGTAGGTCGGCTGCGGGTGAGTCCCCCCTGGCGAGCGGTGCGAACCGGACGACGGCGACCCCGACGGCGACGCTCCATCAGGTCGTCACTCTCACCAAAATCTTCATCCTCGAATTCATCCAGTTCTTCAATCATGTCTTCAATATCGTCAATGTCGTCAATGGCCATCACGTCATCCAAGTCCATATCTTCGAGTAGTGAGCTGTTGTTATACATGGATATCTCCTGATCTAATTAGGTTTGAAAGTAGTTAGCCGTGGTTGAAACGAGCATTTGCACCCCCTGCCCCCCTTACACCCCTTGAGCGCTGTAGACGCTGGACAGCAGGAGTGACATACTGGCGATACATGTCCGGGTCAGCCGGAAATGAGCCGGGATAGCCCTGGCCGTGGCAGACTTCGCACGCTAAGTCTTCTCCCCAGCACAGATGACAAGCTCCCAAAGCTTGCGCCAAGGCATCATTGCGATCGCGCAGATCTTCTAGCTCGCTGTCGAGGTCTTCCAGTTCTTGCCACAGCTGACGAGCAATATTGACCAGCTTCTGGTTTCTGACCTGGGCCGCTTCTAGCTCTTGGCTGTAGGTCGCCTCAGCCTCTTGCGTAGATTGAATAGAGGCATCGTCGTCTTCCTCTTCCTCTTCCTCTTCTTCGTCATTTGCCTGATTTTGAGTCAGGTACTTGGCTAGTAGAGAAACCGTCGGATCCTGGTCGCCTAGCTGAGACAGCAGCATCTCTTGAATAGAGCTGTTGGCATTGCCGCCAGAGGCCGCCAGGGTTTGTAGCAGCAGCGGATTTAGAGTACTCACTGCTTAGTCCTCGTTGGGGTTATCAATGTACAGTTCAGACAGTTCTAGTTCGTCATAGGCGGCGTCTGTCTCCACTTGGGCTAGCAGGTCAAGCTCTGCCTGCTCATAGAGTTCTGCGGCTCGGGCCAGTAGGGCCTCTCTGAGACGGGTCTGTGAGGTAGCCTTTGGGTTATCTCTGTGTCCGGCAGAGCTATCAGCGTCAATCAGCTCCATTACCCGAGCGGCTCTGGCTTCCGGCACTGCCGGATCCACCAAAAACTCTCCAGCCTCATCCAGCAGATAGTGAGGAACGGCAGTCTCGGCGATTCCCTGAAGCTGGCTGTACTCAGTCATGGCATTCTGTAGCAACACCCCCAGCGTGTTGCCCACAGCGGCCACAGGCACTGGCTCTCCGGCAATCTGTACGCTCTGCCGTCCGGCTGACCCCAGCAGCATTGCTAGCAGGGCCTGCTGTACCTGTGGATTAGAGAGCGATCGCAGGAGCTGCGCTGTGGCCTGGGTGCCTTGCGCTCTGGCAGGTACGCTGGTAGGTATTCTGGCTGGCACTCTACCTGCGCTTCTGCCTACTGTGGATACTTGGTTGCCGGGTGGACGCTGAGTTGAGCGCTGAGTTGAACGCCGAGCGGGGCGCTGGGGGGCAGCTCCGACGGCTTGCCCCGCTACCTGTCCGGCAATGCCCCCCAGCGCCCCACCGACGGGGCCACCAATGGCCGTGCCGACCACGGTGCCAGCTATGGGTAAAACAGCAGGCAATACCTGAACGGCTGAACGGCCAATACTTTTCAAGCTGCCTAGCAGGTCTTCTAGATCTTCGGCAGAAACTTCATTGCCTAGAGTTTGCTGAAGTAATCCTTCGATATTTTCTGAGGATAGGTGGCGGTACTCCGGGGACAGGGCTGTGCGGATAGACGGGTACGAATTGTTTAACTTTGTAGACAGGTGTTGCATCGCTGCAATACCCGCGTCATCAGCAGGCATAGGGATTTCCTCTCGCAGGTGAGCGGTTTATGGCCGATAGCGGCTAAACTTAGACTTTTGCAGTGCGCCTTGTGGGTGTTTTAAGCTGTGACCATAAGGGGCTGATAGACATAAGGTAAACAACTGGCCAGGGCCTTGAAAGTACCCGGTAGGGTACTCTCAGCCGCAGCGTGGATTGTTCAAAATGCTGGTTCTGTTCTTGCTAGGAAATTTTTTGATGACAAATATAACTTCTGTGCCGTCTCACGGACAGCTTAGTGAACCGATTGTCTGGCAGTGCGAAGCATCCGGTTCTTATCAGTATTGGCAATCAGCAGCTAGTGTTGCGGAAAATGTTTGTGGCAGCTCCGCATCGCGGTCGCAAAAAGGGCGTTGGCAAGCAACTGCTCGATTCGGTTTTACGAGAAAAACAGCTTTCAGCCCGTTGACGTACTCAACCTGCCGCCTGCTTTTCTTCGCATGAAAGGAGATACTCTATTTTATCGGCTGGTTTTACAGCCTAGCTGACAAAAGTTGCTCCTTTTGCCAGCAGTTTGAGGAGCAGATTGCCATAAATTCATCAAGGCGATCGCGGTGGGCGTCTAATAGATCGGAAACCTGCTGTTTCTGCATGCAGGCAACTGCCCCAACGTCACTTAGGCTAACTGGATTTTATCTTTTCCTGTTGTGATGTGTAGCAGTCAATCAGTCAATAGCCAGCGATCGCCTATAGACAATCTCATTGATGAGATTGTCACCGAAATTGACAATTCCAAGATTGTGCTGCAAGTCCTTGCCTAAACCCCTATCAGCACTTCTGCACCCAGGGCCTGAGTGCAGGCTGAATCTGCTTCTTCTGTGTAAATTCGCCTGCTCTCCGGTGAACGAACTGGCAGCTCAATGACAAAAGTTGATCCTTTCCCAGGCTCTGACTGACAGGTCAAAGCTCCCCCGTGCTGTTCTGTAACAATTTGGTAGCTGATAGCAAGCCCCATACCGATACCGCAGCCTACGGGCTTGGTTGTCACAAAAGGGTCAAAGATGCGGTTGCGAAGATGAATCGGAATCCCAATACCGCTATCGCAAATCTCAATGCGTATAAGCTCTGGGTTCGGCATCCGGGTAGTAATCTCAATTTTTCCCGCAGTGGCCAGAGAGGCTGGAGCCTGAACCAGGGTTTGAGCTTCCAGGGCATCGAGCGCGTTAGTTAGCAGATTGAGAAAAACCTGATTTAGGTTCCCTGGATAGCACTCTACTTTTTGGATCTCCCCATAGTGCTTGACAACGCTGATTTCGGGGAGGTGACTGTTTAACTGCAGCCGATGGCTCAAAAGAGTTAGTGTGTCGTCCAATCCTTTGTGTAAATCGGCCCGTTTAAGCCCTGATTCATCTAAGCGGCTGAAGCTACGCAAAGAAGACATAATTTCACGAACGCGGCTTGTCCCCGTTCGCATAGAGCCTAAAAGCCTGGGTAAATCTTGTACAACAAACTCTAGGTCAATTTCTTTGGCTACTGCTACTATGCGCTCATTCTGACTAGAGCAGCAGCCTCTATACGCCTCCAGCAGCCGGAATAAACTGTGGACATATGTTTCCATATGAAACAGGTTGCCGTAGATGAAGCTGATGGGATTGTTCAGCTCATGAATCATTCCGGCCACGAGCTGTCCTAGGCTAGACATCTTCTCGTTTTGAACCAGTACCATCTGGGCCTGTCGGAGCTGGCTCAGGGTGACAGCCAGCGTTCTATTTTGCTCTTGAAGCTGTTGTTCTTCTGCCTGGTGCTGGCCGATTTCCTCAGCTAAAGCGGCGTTAACAGCTGCTAGCTCTTCTGGACTGGGCAAGGCCAGCGCTCTGGGGACTATAGGCACCAGAACAACTGCTGTAGTGAGTGATACTAGAGCAGTTGCAGCTTTGAGCAGCCCGGACTGCCAGTAGTCTGGGTGCCATAGCGTCCAGATAGCCATTAGGTGAGTTGCACCACAGAACACAATGAAGGCTCCAAACAAAGCAAAAACTTCCTTGAAGGGAAGATCCTGGCGTTTTCGAGCGAAATAGACCAGCGCTAGGGGAATTGAGAAATAGGAAAGGGCAATGAGCAAGTCAGAAACAATATGCAGCCCGACTAATCTCGTTTGCCAGAGATAACAGTGCCCGTGAGGAATGTAGGCAGGAATAGTAACGAGCGGCAGCATAGAGATTCCTCAAAGATGTCGATCTAAGACAGGGATAAAAAATTAGTCAGGCAGTAGTAGACACAGGCGGCTTGAAAGATTGAGGCTAACTCGCTGAGCGAAGAAAATTTGTTCCTGATATCCACCTCAGGTGAGAGTCAGCATCTGTCAGGCTGCTACTAAGTATATGTTTATACTTAGTATCTGTTGTCTAACGCTAGTATTAGATATTAGCGATCGTAACTTATTTGTGTTTTCACTAAAACCTGTTAGGTCTTGTTTCTTTCTTAATAGAAAGCCTTTGATGCTCTTGACTATAGGCTCTAGCGTTGAACAAATTGTTTAATTGCATTCTCATTTTTTGAGAATGTCCACATAGGATAACGGCTATCAGTTTGATACAGCTTCAACATTTTGCTAAGAGAATTTTCTGATTTGGCTGGCCCTCTGGCCTGATACAAAACGTCAAAAATGCAAAAAGCTATAGGATTTAGAGGCTGCTATCACTGAGCTGTCTTAAAAATGAGGGTTAGTGTGTAGCAGGCTACTCATTTTGAGAAACAATGACTCGTGTAAGCTTGTGCCACCTAAAAGAAGCTGATTAGCTTGTACCCCTAATTTTTTGCTGGAAGGACTGTAGCAGTGCAAATCATAAGGCGTTTTCGATTCATTTTCTTGGCCGCGCTAACGCTAGCGATCGCGGTGATGGTAGCCAACTGTGGCGGCTCTCCTGAGACTACCACCAGTACGCCCGCTGATGAGGCTGCTGCTCCTGCCGCAACCGGAGCATTGGTCTACGGGGCTGGTGGACAGCCCGTCAACCTCAACCCCGGCAACATCACCGACGGCAACTCGATTGTTGCTCAGACCCAAATTTACGATCGGCTGGTGGGTACCGAACCGGGTACGACTGAGCTGGCACCCGGTCTAGCAGAAGACTGGAGCGCTTCTGACGACAGTCTCACTTGGACATTTAACCTGCGTGAAGGCGTTAAGTTTCACGATGGCACCGACTTCAACGCCGAAGCTGTGGTCTTTAACGTCAATCGCTGGTGGGATCCCGAGTTTGAGTACGGCTACCGGGCCGAGGGCAATCTCTACGAGATCTGGACTGACCTGTTTGGTGGCTTCAAAGGTGATGAAGCCTCTACGATTACCGACGTTCGCGCCGCTGATGAATACACGGTAGAGTTTGAGCTGGCCCAGCCGTTTGCGGCCTTTCCCGCTGCGATCGCCTCGGGATATTTTGGCATTGCCAGTCCCACGGCGATTCAGGAGGCTGGGGCCAACTACGGCACTCCCTCTGGCACTGCGGTCGGTACTGGCCCCTTTGTCTTTGAGGAGTGGCGCTCTGGCGATCGCATTACCTTCTCTAAGTATGCAGATTACTGGGATGAGGGCATGCCGAAGGTTGAGCAGCTAGTAATTAGCTTTGTTGAAGATCCAGCCGCTCGCCTAGCTCAGCTCCGGGCTGGCACCCTGGACTTTACCGTTGATCTCACCCCCGATCAGCTTCCTGAGATTGAAAGCGACCCCAACTTAGAGGCGCTCTACCGTCCCTCCTTCAATGTGGGCTATCTGGCGCTGAATCCTGCCTATGAGCCGCTGGCTAAGCCAGAAGTGCGGCAGGCGATCGCCCAGGCGATTAACAAGGCTGCGATTGTAGATGCCTTTTGGGGAGATCTAGGCGAAACCGATCCTCACTTTACGCCGCCCTCCCTCAAAGAGTTTCAGTCCGAGGGGATAGAGGACTACAAGTATGATCCTGAAGCCGCTAAGCAGGCCCTAGCCGAGGCGGGCTATCCCGACGGCTTTCCCTTAGACCTCTGGTATATGCCTGTCAGCCGCCCTTACTTCCCCAACCCCAAACCCATTGCCGAAGCCTTTGCCGCTGAGCTAAGTCAAATTGGCATCCAGGTGAATCTGCAAACCAAAGACTGGGGCGCTTACCTAGAAGATCGCAATACCCCACCCGGTTTCCAGTCTTTTATGCTGGGCTGGACGGGTGACTACGGCGATCCTGATAACTTCCTCTATGCCCACTTTGGCCCCGGCGCAACCCAGGATTTAGGCGACTACCAAGATCCTGAGATGTTTGATCTGCTTAACAAGGCCCGCGTCGCCAGCGAAACCTCAGAACGGGAAGCGCTCTATCAAGAGCTAGATCAGCTCCTTCATGACAAAGCGCTGCGGATTCCTATTGTTCACTCCCAGCCGCTGCTGGCTAAGCGTACCAGCATTGAGGGCTGGGAGCCGAGTCCTTTAGGCTCTGAAGCGTTTACCACCATTGAGAAGTCGTAGAGGCTGAGCGGGTTATGGGGAGATATATCCTGGGTCGGCTGCTGCAGCTAGTGCCCGTTTTGCTGGGTATTTCGCTGCTGGTGTTTGCCTTTTTGCACCTAATTCCGGGAGATCCGGCAGTGACCATGCTGGGCGATCGCGCTACCCCCGATCAGGTGGAGGTACTGCGCGAACGCATGGGGCTAAACGAGCCGCTGCCGTTGCAGTACCTAGCTTTTTTAGGTAATCTGCTGCGGTTTGACCTGGGCACCAGCATCTTTACCGGAGTGCCCATCATTGAGGAAATTCGGCTGCGCTGGCCCGCTACCTTTGAGCTGTCAGTGCTGTCGATGCTAATCGCTCTAGTGCTGGGCATTCCGATCGGGGTGATTGCCGCAGTGCGCAAAAACAGCATTGTTGACAACGTCGCCATGAGCGGTTCCCTGCTGGGGGTTTCGATGCCCGTCTACTGGCTGGGGCTGCTGCTGATTTATCTATTTGCGGTAAATCTGCAGTGGCTACCGCCAAGCGGTCGTATTGGCGTCGATGTCGGCTACAGCTTTAAGCCGATTACGGGCTTTTTTGTCTTTGACGCTCTGATTCAGGGTGACTTCAAAGCTTTGTCAAATATCCTGTCCCACCTGCTGTTGCCGGCTCTAACGCTGAGCACGATTCCCCTGGCAATTTTGGCCCGGATTACCCGCAGTGCCATGCTGGAGGTGCTGTCGCAAGACTATATTCGTACCGCTCGGGCCAAGGGCGTCTTGGAGTTTTGGGTGATTGCCAAGCACGCCCTCAAAAACGCCATGCTGCCCGTGATTACCATTGTGGGGCTGGAGTTTGGCACTCTGCTGGGGGGAGCGATTCTCACTGAGACGATTTTCTCCTGGCCTGGGATTGGCAAATGGATTTATGAAGGCATTTTGCTGCGGGACTATCCGGTGGTGCAGGGGGGCGTCATTTTTGTGGCGGTGGTATTTGTGCTGGTGAACCTGCTGGTTGATATCTCCTATGCCTTCCTGGATCCGCGCATTCAGTACAAGTAGGCTAGCCCATGATTAATCCAACCTGACCCCTATGGCAACGACAACTTCTCCTCAGGGCTTCAACCGCCTGCTAAAAATCGAGCCGTCCAGCGATTTTTAGAATCCACCTCTGGCCTGATCGGTTTGGGCCTGACGGTGTTTATCGTGGTAGCCGCGCTTTTAGCTCCTTTGCTCAATCCCTATGACCCGGCGACAGACCGGGATTATGCCGCCCGACTGCAGGGGCCGAGCCTAGAGCATTGGTTTGGGGCCGATGGGCTGGGGCGCGATATCCTGACGCAGGTCTGGTATGGCCTGCGGACATCCCTGGTGATTGGCCTAGTGTCGGTGCTGATTGGTTTGATTGTTGGCGTGTCTCTGGGGCTGGCGGCGGGATACTTTCGGGGCTGGAGCGAGCGGGTGATTGGCTGGCTGACTGATGTGATGCTGGCCTTTCCGTCTATTTTGCTGGCGATCGCGGTAGTGACGGTCACCGGGCCGAGCGTTGTCAGCGTTATGTTTGCCGTCGGTATTGTCCAGATTCCCAAGTTTATTCGCCTCACCCGCAGCATGGTGCTGTCGCTGCGAGAGCAGGAGTTTGTCCAAACCGTCCGAGCCTTTGGGGCCAAGCCCCCCCGGATCATCTTTTTACACATTTTGCCCGCTAGCCTAGCGCCGCTGGTGGTGCAGGCTACCCTGGCCATCGGCACTGCCACTCTAGAGGCGGCGGGTCTGGGCTTTTTGGGGCTGGGGGCACAGCCGCCGACCCCAGAGCTAGGCACAATGCTCTCAGATGCGTTCAAAGGCGGCTATTCGCTCTCGGCCCCCTGGACGATTGTGTTTCCGGGGCTGTTTATTACGCTGACGGTGCTGGCCTTTAACCTACTAGGCGACGGCCTGCGAGATGCTCTAGACCCCAAAGGCAGTCGCTAAACTTTCCCCGCCGCTACCTGCCGCTGGCGAATGTCCTCTAGTCGGGCGTCAGGAATGGCTGAAATTAGCTGGCGGGTATAGGGCTGCTGGGGTGAGTAATAAATCTCTTCAGCCAGCCCGATTTCTTCAATCCGGCCCTGGTTCATTACCATAATGCGATCGCTGACAAACTTGACCACGCTGAGGTCATGGGAGATAAAAATGTAGGTGAGGCCAAACTCCTGCTGCAGATCTTTGAGCAGGTTGAGCACCTGGGCCTGCACTGAGACATCCAGCGCCGAGACTGACTCATCACAGATAATAAATTTTGGCTCACAGGCCAGCGTCCGGGCAATGCAAATCCGCTGGCGCTGACCGCCCGAAAACTCATGGGGCATCCGTCGCATAGCGCTGGCATCCATGCCCACCCGCTCTAGCAGGTCAATGGCGCGATCGCGCTTTTGGCTATCTGAGCCGCCTAGCCCGTGAATCTGCATTGGTTCTAGCAGGGCTGAACCAATGGTTTGCCGCCCGTCCAAGGAGCCGTAAGGATTTTGAAAGACAATCTGCATGGAGCGCCGCAGCCGCCGCATGGCCGCGTCGTCTAGGTCTAAGACGGGCTGACCTTCAAAGGTAATTGTGCCAGACGTTGGCTCAATCAGCCGCAGCAGGCAGCGGCTCAGGGTAGACTTGCCGCAGCCCGACTCGCCGACTAGCCCCAGGGTTTCCCCCGGATAGACATCAAAGCTGACGTCATCAACGGCCCTCAGCTCAGTTTTTTGGGCAAAGAAGCCGCGCCGCACCGGAAACGCCTTGACCAGATTGTGGACGCTGAGAATCGGCTGATGCTGAAATAGAGCCTGCCGCTTCTCTGCCATTGCCTCAGGGCTTACCTCCGCCAGCAGCTCTGCTTTCTCAGCCGGGGTACGCACCTTGGCGATCGCTTCGAGGTCACCGCTTTCACTCTGGCGCACGTCCATAAAGTCAGACACCGTGGGTAGCCGCCTGAGCTGCTGGTTGGGTCGGGGACGGCAGTTGAGCAAGCCCTGGGTGTAGGGATGCTGGGGATGGGCAAACAGGTCATACACCGTAGCGGTTTCAACCAAATCGCCCTGATACATAACGGCGACGCTGTCGGCAATTTCTGAAACCACGCCCATGTCGTGGGTAATAAAGATAACGGAGGTGCCCCGTGTCTTTTGCAAATCTCGCAGCAGATCCAGAATGGTGGCCTGAATAGTGACGTCCAGGGCTGTGGTGGGTTCGTCAGCAATTAGAATAGCCGGGTCGCCTGCTAGGGCGATCGCAATCATCACCCGCTGCTGCTGACCACCAGAGAGCTGATGGGGATAGCGGCCCAAAATTTGCTCAGGATCAGGCAGTTTTACTTCGTTAAACAGGTCTATGGCCTTGGCCTTGGCAGACTTCTCATCTACCGACTGATGCAGCTTCAGCGCCTCTATCAGCTGGTTGCCGCAGGTATAAACCGGGTTTAGCGACGTTAGCGGCTCTTGAAAAATCATTGAGATTAGCTGCCCTCGATACCGCCGCCGCTTTTCGGCAGCGAGCTGGAGCAAATCTATCGGCGGGGCGTCGGGCCGGGTAGGATCGAGAAATAAAATTTCGCCAGAGAGCTGAGTGCTGGGGGGCAGCAGGCCAATAATGGCCAGGGAAGTCACCGATTTGCCTGACCCCGACTCGCCCACAATGCCCAAGGTTTCTCTCGGCTGAAGCTGAAAGGAAACGTTCTTGACGGCCTGCACCGATTTTTCCTTGGTGGGAAACGTGACACACAAGTTACGAACGTCAAGGATAGGGGTCATAGGTACAGCCCTGGGTGGAGTGGACGAAGTCTAAACTGACGGCAGTACAAGCGCTTAGAAATGATTACTGCTTATCCTGACCCAGTTTTGGTTCTCGAATAGTATCAGAGTGAGCTGTTTGGCGACGTGGTCTCGTCAGGCTATTTTTTAAGCGGCTAAACGATTAAAATAATGAAGCTTTTTGCAGCTACCGACCATGCAATCCCTCCAGCGTGTTTTAGGCAATCTCAGGGCTTACTGGCAGCTTGTGGTAGGAGCCACGCTGAGTTTGCTGCTGCTGACCGGGGCCAATGCTGTGACGCCGCAGCTCTTTCGCTACGGCATTGACCAGGGCATTACCTCCAAGGATCTAACAGCGGTGCTGTGTACAGCGGCGGCGATGGTAGCTGTGGCGATCGCACGCGGGCTGTTTAACTTTGGTCAGAGCTATTGGGCCGAGGCGATTTCTCAGGGGGTGGCCTATGCGCTGCGGGGCCAGATTTTTGGCAAGATTGCAACCCTCAGCTTTAGCTATCACGATCGGGCCCAGACCTCCCAGCTGCTGACCCGCATGACCAGCGACATTGAGCAGATTCGCACCTTTGTCGGCACCAGCCTGGTACAGGTGGTTAGCTCCGTGGTGACGTTGCTGGCGATCGCCGTGATTTTGCTGGTGATGAACTGGCGGCTGGCGCTGATGACGCTGGCGGTAATACCGCTGACGGGGCTGCTGCTGTTTCAGTTTTTTAGCAAAAATCAGACGCTGTTCGGGCAGGTACAGGAGCGCTTAGGCGATCTAAACGGCGTACTGCGAGAAAGCCTGTTTGGGGTGCGAGTAGTCAAGGCATTTGTGCGGGAAACAACTGAGCTAAAGCGCTACACCCAGTACAACAATGAGCTGTTCGGCGTCTATATAAAAACCCTCAACGCCATTCGCAATACGTTTCCGTTTATTTTTCTGCTGAGCAACCTGATCACCCTGGTCGTCATTGGCTTTGGTGGCGCTCAGGTGATGGACGGCAGTTTTTCGGTGGGCGAACTGGTCGCGTTTAATGCCTATCTGCTGTTTATTTTGCAGCCAGTGCTGCTGATTGGCTTTGCCGCCCCGGTGATTGCTCAAGCAGCGGCTTCAGCAGAGCGGGTCTATGAGGTTATAGATGCGGCAGTAGAAATCCGCGATCGCCCCAATGCTCTGCCTTTTGAGGGCTGTGGCGGACGCATCACCTTTGAAAATGTCTGGTTTCGCTACCCCGGCGCGACTACCTCAGCCCTGAGAGGCATCTCTTTTGAAACCCGCCCGAATGAGCTAATCGCTATTCTGGGCATGACCGGCTCTGGCAAAAGCACGATTGTCAACCTGATTCCCCGCTTCTACGACGTCACTCAGGGATCCATCCGCATTGATGGCCGAGATGTTAGAGATTTTCAGCTTGTCAGCCTGAGAGCAGGCATTGGTACGGTTTTTCAAGAAACCAAACTGCTGGCGGGTACCATCCGTGAGAATATTGCCTACGCCAGACCCGAGGCTACCCTGGCCGAGGTTGTCGAAGTAGCTAAAGCAGCCCACATTCATGACTTCATTGCTGAGCTGCCGCAAGCCTACGATACGATCGTGGGAGAGCGCGGTGTGGGCCTCTCTGGGGGGCAAAAACAGCGGATTGCGATCGCCCGGACGCTGCTGACCGACTATCATATTCTCATTCTCGATGACAGCACCTCAGCGATTGATGCTGCCACTGCCGCCCAGATTCAGACCAGCCTCGACAGCCTGATGAGAGCGCGTACCTGCAGCGCCTTTGTGATTGCTCAGCGTATCAGTACGGTGCAGGCCGCCGACCGGATTTTGTTAATCAACGCGGGCCAGCTCGTAGCTCAGGGCAGCCACACCGAGCTGATGCGTAATCCGCTCTATGGCTCAATTTTGGAATCACAGATGCAGCCGTCCAAGTCCCTGGCGATCGCCCCCTAGAGAATATTCCTCATGACCAGTGTCCCGGTTGCCCCTGAGCAAAAAGCTCAAAAACAGCGCTCGACTCTGTGGCGCTTTTTGCAATACCTGAAACCCCACAGCAGTGATCTGCCCCTGGCGATTGGCGCAGTTACTGTCGGGGCAGTGACGCAGGCGGTGGGGCCATTTTTAATTGGCTGGTCAATTGACAACCTGATTCGCCCCGGCAACCTGCGCGGCCTGATGCTGATGATAGCAGCACTCACAGGCATCTACTGTGTGGGTACCTTTGCCATTCGCACCCAGATTTTTCGGGTCGGGGCCATTGTGCAAAAGGTGCTGGCCCAGCTTCGGCTGGATATTTTCACTAAAATTCAGCGGCTGTCAATCGGCTTTTTTGACCAGAGCGAGTCGGGAGATTTAATGAGCCGCTTGCTCAACGACGTCAGCGTGGTCAATCAGGCGTTTGGTCAGAGCATTCCTCAGGTGCTGGGCAACACGTTTAGCCTCGTGGGCATCATCATTGCGATGCTGCTGATTAACTTTCAGCTAGGGCTGCTGAGCAATCTGGTAGTGCCTGTGATGATTGCCACCACCAGCCTGTTTGCCCGCTGGGCTAGGGCCAGATTTCGGGTCACCCGAGAAACCATTGGCGATCTCTCGGCTCGAATTGAGGAAGACGTCAGCACCGTACGCGAGGCCCAGGCGTTTAACCGGGTGGCGTTTAATATCGACGCTTTTGAATCGCTGAATGCGGCTAACCGGGATGCCAACGTGCAGGCCGTAGCCGTCACCGCCGCCTTTTTGCCCTCAATCGATTTTCTCAATACCTTAGCCACCGCTGGCGTCCTAGCCTATGGCGGCTATCTGGCCGTGACCGGGGCCGCTACCGTCGGCACGGTCACGGCTTTTTGCTCTATGTGCAGCAGTTTTTTCGCCCCATTCAAATTCTCAGCCAGTTTTATACCCAGGCTCAGTCAGCGATCGCGGGGCTAGAGCGCATCTTTTTTCTCCTAGATCAGCCAGAAACCCTGCTGGATCAGGCTGGGGCTAAAGTGCTAGCACCCATTGAGGGCAAGGTGGAGTTTGATCAGGTCAGCTTTGGCTATGTGCCGGGACAAACGATTCTCGACCGCGTCAGCCTGTGTGCCCAGCCTGGTCAGATGGTTGCCCTAGTTGGGCCAACAGGGGCGGGCAAAAGTACTCTGATCAACTTGATTTTGCGCTTTTATGACGTTACGGGCGGCGCAGTTAAAATTGACGGCATCGACGTGCGCCAGGTAACTCAGGCTAGCCTGCGGCAGCAGATTGGGATTGTTTTGCAGGATAACATTTTGTTTGGCGGCACGGTGGCCGAAAATATTGCTTTTGGTCAGCCGGACGCCAGCCAGGCTGAGATTGAAGCGGCAGCACAGGTGGCTAATGTCCACGAGTTTATCGTGACGCTACCCCAGGGGTATGCCACTGTGCTGGGAGAGCAAGGCGCTTCCCTGAGCCAGGGACAGCGTCAGCTCATGGGTATTGCTCGGGCTGTGCTAGTCAATCCCAGGATTTTGATTTTGGATGAGGCCACCAGCAGCCTCGATACCCAAACTGAGCGCTGGGTGCAGGATGCGATCGCCACCCTGCTAAAAAACCGCACCAGCTTCGTCATTGCCCACCGTCTCAGCACCGTCACCCAGGCCGACCAGGTTCTCGTCATTCAGGCGGGGCAGATTGCCGAGCGCGGCACCCACGACCAGCTCATCAATCAAGATGGTATTTATGCCGAACTCTATGGCCTGCAGCTAGCGGCTAAAGGCTAGACCGAGAGCATCGCCCGTCTATGCTGCTGGCCAAGGGGAAGCAGGAGGGGCTGTAGCGCAGAGTACAGTTTTCTGCGGATATTCGTTAGACAGTGGGAAAAATGCGGAAAAGCTAGCCAACGTCCTGTAAAACGTGTTTGCCAGTGGAGTTAGGCTAAGTTCTAATTGGGGCACGGTTAGCTATCAGGTGTGTCGATTCTATCTACTGTATCAGTACCTCATCAAGAGCCTCATTCCTAGACGCAGCAAATCTAACTTAGCCTGGATACGGTGGGATGACCTGAGGTGCAAATCTTACCCCTGCTGCATAGCTATGCCAAAACGATAGGCTAGTTAGTGCTATAGGGCTTACCTTACCTACACGTAGGCTGTGGTTTGCGCCTACCCGCCTGTCAAACCAGAAGCCAGTTTGCTTTGCTAGTGACCGTCAAGCATTAATGAGTCAGATCTTATCTTCCCCGTCTTTTCCCTCGCGCTTACCCCGTAGTCTTAGTTCTTTAGAAACCTGGGGATTTGGCTTAACTGGCCTGCTCCTCTGGCTGGGCGTGGCCCCGGCTATGCAGCTAGAGCTGGGCTGGCAGGCCCTTTGGGTTTGGCTACCGGGAGCTGTGGTTGGAATTTTAATTAATCTGCAGGTGCAGCGCTTGGGGGAGGTTTGGAGCGATCTAGCCGGGGGTACGCCTAGCTATATTGGTCGTCTACTGCCGGATTTGCCGTGGCTGGCAACCTATGCGGCTTTTGGCTACTACCTGAGCTGGGTGGCTGTGCTGCCTGTCAATGCCATTGTGCTGGCCGATCTGGTGCAGGCTAATCTGGTTCCTTTTGGCGTTGCCTGTCCGACTTGGGTGTTGCAGATTGGGTTTACGGCGATCGCCTTTATTGTTGCTCTCAGCGGCACCCGTGCTTTGGGGGTACTGCACCTGTTTTTTGTGGTACCTGCGATTTCTTTGCTGCTGGTGTTTTGCCTGCAGGGGATTGGCTGGCTGGCTCTTGGCGACGACAGTATCACGACCCCGATTAGATGGGGCGAGTTTCATCTGGGAAGCTGGGCCAAGTGGTATACCGTCGCCAGCTATGCGGTTTATGCTTGTGAGAGCGGCTCTGCTTTTGTGGCTGACAGTCGCTCTCCTCACAATACGCTCAAGGTATTGCCCCTGGCAGCAGGGCTGATTCCTCTGGTCTACCTAGCGGGTAGCTGGATTTTGCTGCAGCTGGGGGAAAGCGCTACAGATAGTACCCCCTACGAGCAGCTTTTAGCTGCCAGCCCATTCTGGGGGCAAGGTGCCTCATTCATTGTCACTTTTCTGCTAGCGTCCGCCAGCCTTTTGAGCTGTGCTACTGCCGTCTCAAATACGCCCCGGATGCTCTATCAGCTTTCGCTAGACGGGCAACTACCGCCGATTTTTGCCCGGCTTTCCAGGCAGGGCACGCTGGGGGTGGGGCTGCTGCTGACCTTGATCTTGAGTGTGGCTTTTTTGCTCTGGGGGGATATTGCTCAGATTGTTTTTGTCACTGGGCTGGGCTGGCTGGGTTCATTTGCTATTTTTCACTGGGGGCTTTGGCGGCAGCGGCATCAGCCCTATGTGCGCTGGCCGGGGTGGTCTTTGGGCTTTGCGCTATTAGAAACGTTGGCCATTATTATTGGGGGCTGGGCCTGGAACTGGCAAGACCTGGTGCTAGGACTGTTACTGCCCGTCGCTGTTTGGGTTTTGTTTCAGGGGATAGGCCGACTGCCCTGGTCGCAGCCGCCCGTCCGCCCGTCTGTCATCCCCTTAGGTGAGCTGTCTCAAGACTGGGCGATTGTTCAGATTGCGGGCCTAATTGGGCTGCTCAGCGGGGCGATCGCCGCTAGCTGGCTGATTCGTCAGCGGGTTGAGGCTTTGCCTGCGACCAACCAGTCTAACCTTTTGGTGGTGGTTTTGCTGATTGGAGCGTCGGCTGGCGTGGCGATCGCCGGGTGGACGACGCTGCCGCAAATTACAGCTTTGGGAGCAGCTCGTAAACAGGCGGAGCAGTTCTTTGATTTAGCGGCTGACGGCATCTTGGTGCTAAACACAGCAGGCTGCATTCAACAGGCTAACCAGGCTAGCCAAGAATTATTTCAGCTCAGCGGCAGTCAGCTAATCGGGCAGTCTCTACAGGAGCTACTGCCAGACTTACCGCCCCCGGCAGACCCGGTGGCGGTGAGTAACTGCTCCCTCACAGCTACGCGAGGGGTCAAAACCCTAGAGGTGAAGCTCTCGACCTCAGTGACAGAGGCAGCGGGCGATCGCTACGTGGCCATTGTGCGAGATATCACCCAGCGGCAAGCAGCTGAAGATGCGCTGCGGCAGCAGGCGGCAGAACTACAGCGACTGCTTGATGAGCTAACTCAGGCTCAGCGTCAGCTGGTGCAGGCTGAGAAAATGTCCAGCATTGGTCAGCTGGTGGCAGGTGTAGCTCACGAAATTAATAATCCGCTAGCGTTTATTGCGGGAAATGTTGGCTTTGCCCAGAGTTATGCCCTGAGCCTACTGGCTCTGATTAAGTCCTATCAGGACGCCTATCCCCACCCGCCTGCAGATCTGAGCGCCCAAATTACCTCAGCCGACCTGGAATTTCTTAAAGCAGATTTTCCTAAGCTGCTAATTTCTATGCAAGACGGGGTCAAGCGCATTCTGGATATTGTTCAGAGCCTAAAGATCTTTGCGCGTCAGGATGAATTACCGACTAGAGTGGTCAATTTGCACGAGGGGATTGAGAGTACGCTGCTAATTTTGAGGAACCGTCTCAAGGCCCAGGGTAAACGCCCGGAAATTCAGGTCAGGCGAATTTTTTCGAGGTTGCCCCCCATAGAGTGCTATCCGTCTGCTCTGAATCAGGTTTTCATGAGTCTTTTGGTGAATGCTATTGATGCCCTAGAGATGCTAGAGCCACCAGAATCTGACGGCTTTGACCTGCAGCCAACCATTACTATTACCACTCGCCCTCAGATCCAAGGCGATCGCTCTGGTATTGCCATCACGATTGCAGATAATGGCCCCGGCATTCCAACCAGCCACCTAGCTCGGCTGTGCGATCCGTTTTTTACAACTAAGCCGATTGGCAAAGGAACAGGGCTGGGGTTGTCTATTAGCTATCAGGTAGTAGTCGAGCGACACGGGGGCCTATTTTTGGTTGAAAGCAGTCCAGCAGAGGGGGCCGAGTTCAAGATTTGGCTACCTTTGACATTAGATCGTCAGGAGGTTTCAGAGTCTCCCCGCTCGGCAGCTCAGCTATCTCAGAGCGAGGCTGTGGGCAGTAATGCCCACTCATTCTCATAAATTTCGACATCAGTTCAGCGTGAACAGTTTTGGCAAATTCCCACGCGATTCTCCAATCTGAAATACCGGGCCTATCAAAGTTTCGGACACCTAGCGATTAACGGTGCTCATGTCGGCGTAGCGATCGCCTGCGGCAGCTCCTTGGGGGGCCACAGCGTCGAGCTGCTCTAGCTCAGCGGCAGTCAGCTCAATCTCTACGGCGGCGACATTTTCTTCTAGATACTGGCGGCGTTTGGTGCCGGGAATGGGCACCATGTCTTCGCCCTGAGCCAGCAGCCACGCGATCGCCATCTGAGCGGGCGTGACTGCCCAACCCACCAGTTCTTCGTTGGTAAAGGGGCCTACATATCAGCCATATCCAGCAGCGTCACGCCTGAGTCTAGGGCCTGATGCAGCGTGGCGATCGCCTCTGTTTGATCCCGTCCGCTATAAAACTCCGACATGCCCATGCAGCCCAGCCCAATCGCTGAGACCACCAAATCCTGACCCAGTGTGCGTTTTTTCATGATTCAAAAACCTCCTTTACTACTGCCATACTGTTCAAAGCTGCCGGAAATCCAGCATAGACGGCCATCTGCATCACCACTTCCACAATTTCTTCGCGGCTGCAGCCGACATTGAGGGCAGCCTGAATATGAACCTTGAGCTGAGGTCGGGCATTACCCAACGCAGTCAGCGCCGCTACCGTAGCAATTTCTCGTGATTTGAGATCGAGTCCGGGTCTGGTGTAAATATCGCCAAAGGGAAACTCAACCACATAGCGAGCGAGATCAGGAGCAATTTTGTTCAAGCTTTCAACCACCTGTTCTCCAGCCTCGCCATCGATCGCTTTGAGCTGCTCCCATCCCCGTTGAAAACGCTCAGACGGGGGCGTTTGAAGGTTTGACGTTACCATTAGTCTGTACCTGTGCCTCTAGTTTTGAATAGTGCTGAATTTTCCAGTAAATCACGGCTAGGTTTTCTTCTAGCTGCCGAATCTGCTGCAAAACTGCTTGTCGGTGGGCTATGAGAAGCTGCCGTCGTTCCCCAAAGGCCGCATCAGGATGCTGGCGCACTAGAGCTGCATACTGCTGCATCTGGCGAATGGGCATCCCTGTCAGCCGTAGCTTGGTCAAAAACTCAATCCAGCGAATGTCGTCAGCCGCGTAGCGTCGATGGCCGCTAGCGGCCCGGTCAATCGACGCAATCAACCCACAGCGCTCGTAGTAGCGCAGGGTGTGAACGCTGAGTCCGGTGGCTGCGGCCACCTGTTGAATCGTGAGTTCTGTTGCCATATCTGCACCTTAAAAGTTAGAGCGCACTCTAAGTCAAGCAAAAATTTATGCAGAACTGACAGGGGCAACAGGCGCTCAGTCATTTTTAAGCAGTGGCTAAAGCAGGTCTCAGACGCAAACGGTTTGCTAAAGCAGATAGAGAAAGCAGGTATTCTTAGCAGCATGGCCCTGCCATGAGGAAACAATGGATCAACATTTGCTGCAGCGACGTCGGCTGCTCGGATATTTGGGCTTAGGAATTTTAGGGGTAGGGGCGGCGACGCTGCTGCACCGCCGGAAACCAGCTGAGCTGCCCCAGCAGCCAGCCAAGGCCCAGGATGTTCCGGCTGCGAAAGCGACGGCTCCGCTACCTGCAGGCATGAACCTGCCTGAGTTTCAGGGCATTAGCCAGTGGCTAAACTCTGACCCGTTGACGGTTGCCGACCTGCGGGGAAACGTGGTGATGATTCAGTTTTGGACATTCGCCTGCATCAACTGCCAGCGCACGCTGCCTCATGTCACCCGGTGGCACCAGCAGTATGCCGCATCAGGACTCAAAATCATTGGTGTGCACACCCCTGAGTTCGCCTTTGAGCGCGAGGTGGGCAATATTGAAACGGCTTTGAGAGAGCATCAAATTACCTACCCGGTGCCGCTAGATAATGAGTTCGCCACCTGGAGAGCCTATAGCAATCGCTTCTGGCCCCATTTGTTTTTAGCCGACCGGGAAGGGGGTGTTCGCTACGACCACATTGGCGAGGGGGCTTATGACGAGACAGAGCAGACCATTCGCCAACTGCTAGCTTAAAACCGGGGCGGCCACCATGACGACTACGCTCTCTTTAGAGCTGGCGCTGACGGCGGGTTTGCTGACGGCGTTTTCTCCCTGTGTGCTGCCGATTATGCCGATTATTGTCGGCAGGTCGCTGCAGACTCATCGCTATGGCCCTATAGCCCTAGTCTCAGGACTCATAGGCGGGTTTGCGGTGGCTGGTAGCCTTTTGGGGATAACGGCAAGCTGGTTTGCCCACTTTGCCGGACTGCTGCGCCGGGGGGCGATCGCGCTGCTTTTGATCATTGGCCTGCTCACCCTTTTTCCTCAGTGGCGCTATTGGCTGTTGAGCTATTTGCCCAAAGGTCGCCCTCAAGCCCCTGAGCGATCGGGACTGGCCGGAGAGTTTTGGCTCGGCACCCAGCTGGGCCTGCTCTGGACGCCCTGTGCCGGCCCGGTGTTGGGCAGCATTTTGGTACTAGCCGCTGTCGATCACCAAGTTGAGAGTGCCTTCAGCCTGCTGCTGCTCTACGGCATTGGGGCCGCGCTGCCGATGCTGGCGTTTGCTTATGGAGGGCGCTATTGCAGCCGTCGATTGCTCAGTCTCCGCGCCCACAACGACAAAATACAGCGGCTTGGGGGCGCAATCGTAGTCACCACGGCGATCGCTATTCTTCTCGGCTGGGACGTTCAGGTTCAGCTCTGGCTAGCGCCGCTGTTTCCACCGCTGCCGCTATAGCCCCGCCCTCAAAGCCAACGCTCCAAGCCCCACGTAGGGTGGGCACCGCCCACCATCCTCAAAGCTGTTCAAGGCTACTTAGATAGAACCAATCAGCGACCTCTCAGAATTATTGCCAGTCCTAGCGATCCTGATTTTGATCAAAAGTTCAAGCAGCAATTCGTCAAAAGTTAGAAGCAGCAAGAAATAGCAGCGCTCAGCAGTCTAACACGGAGTTGGAGCCGAACGACCCATAGCAATCTGTGGTAGCCAAACAGCAAAACAGGTTTTTAGTCCGAGTATGCATACTCGGACTAAAAACCAGGGACGCGATCGCCGTTAGAGCGATACAAGGCGATCAGTCAAGCTGCAAAGGCGCTGACATGGGGGTATGTTCTGTAGCTGGCGGCAGCGCTGAGCTAGGCAACTTCAGGTTGTAGCCCACAGCAGCGATAGTCAGACCCGCGATCGCCCCCACCAGAAAAGCCCACGCATGAGCAGGTTCTAGAGTCAAGAGTAATCGTCGATTACCGTCGTAAACATGGACAACCCAGCCTGTATTGAGGGTTTGATCTAGCTGGGAAACAGTATCGGCAGGTTTCATTATTCTTCTGGGGTAAAAGCATTGGCGATTTGAGGCCGAAAATATAGCGAAAGGCAGAAGGATGAAGGCAGAAGGATGAATAGGATGCCGGTCACATAATGATTCAGCGATCTGAGTTGTCCTAACCAAACTGCGGTTTGCTATGAGCTTAAAAGCTCAGCTGCTGTAGGTTGGGTGAAGCTTTGGCGTAACCCAACGAAACCATTGCTAGCGTTGGGTTTCACTTCGTTCCACTCAACCTACGCGAGGAACTTTTATCAGACAGTCAGCTTCAAAGACTAAGTTTTAAAAACCTAATAGTGACTGCCAGACTTACGATGTTGCAGAGCCGTCACCCCGTCAGACTCCAGCAGGTGGCCGCTGCCGACTTGGGCATAGATCAGCTGATGGTCGGCAGCAGGTACGCGGGCCTGCACCGTACACTCCAGGTAGGCAAGCGCCTCAGTAATAATCAGAGCGCCATTTTCGGCGGTGCGGGTTGTCAGAGTGTCAAAAGCGCTCTGGGTAGACTGCTGGCAGGCAAAAAGCCGACGAATTGTGCGACCTTCTTTGAGAATATTCAGCACCAGAGGCTGACCCGGCTCCAGATTGCCAAACACCGGCTCATCAGTAGGCAAAGCCATCATCAGACCCGGCGGGTTAAAAGTAGCCTGAGACACCCAGGCTGTCAAAATGCCGCTGTGAACATCGCCCTGTCGAACCGTGAGAACACAGAGCGAGCCAAGGACGCGGCCAATAGCCTGAGCAGTGCGGTCGGCCTGGGTACCTGTCATCGCCTGCCGGGAAACTTGCTGCTTTAAGCGCTTGCGCAGCCGTTGGGCAAACTGATTTCCAGCCGTTTCGCAGGCGGCTAGGGTTGCTTCGTCAGGGCTGAAGCGGACGCGAATAGACTCAAAGCCAAAGCGGTAGCCCGCATCCCGCAGCTTTTGCTCCAGCAGGTCAATAGCCTCACCGCTCCAGCCATAGGAGCCAAATACACCAGCCAGTTTAGTTTTGGAAACGTTAGCTAAAATGCTGCCCAGCGCCGTTTGAATTTGCACCGGGGCATGCCCCCCAGAGTCGGTGAGCCAATCAGAAAGCCATCACAGGTTTTGACGATTTCGGCGATCGCCTCAGGATGAGCTGACTCACAGTTGATAGATTCGACCGCCACACCAGCAGCTATCAGCCCCCTGGCGATCGCATCGGCCACCTGAGCCGTATTACCATAGGCCGAAGTATAGAGCAGCGCCACCCGCAAACTCCGCTGGGCCTGCAGGCTGCACCATTGGCGATAGTCCTGACGCAGGCGGCTGAGGCTGTAGCGCACCAGTGGCCCGTGGCCGGGGGCAAGGCATGTCAGCGATAGCGATTCAAACTGGTCTAGCGCAGTTTCTACCTGCCTGAACTGTAGTGCCTGGAGGCAGTCAAAATAGTGGCGACGATCTGCTTCTAACTGCCGCCAGTTATCATCCCAGAGGCTATCGCTACAGAGATGCGCGCCAAAGAGCTTATCGCTGTAGAGCGTTTGCGTGGCAGCATCATAGGTGCAGAGTCCATCCGGCCAGCGGGGAGTCGGGACAGCCAAAAACTCTAGTCGGTGCCCCTGTCCCAGATCTAAACTGTCGCCGGAGCGGACTGCATAGAGAGAATTTTCCCAGGCAGACAGGGCATTTTTGAGCGTATTAGCGGCTGGGCGAGAGCAGACAATCAGCGCCTGAGGAGCCAGTTTTTGCAACTGCTCCAGCGTGGTCATGCGATTAGAATTGACGTGGCTGGTAATGATATAGTCAATGTCGCTAAATCTGACCTGCTGCTGTAGGGCTTCTAGGTAAATCGCTGTAAAGGACTCACCCGGCGGGTCAATCACCGCTGTTTTGTCAGCGCAAATCAGGTAGGAGTTTGCCGTGGTGCCCCGGCGCAGACCGTATTCTACTTCAAACTTGAGGCGCTCCCAGGTGCGCGATCGCAGTACCTGAGTCTGGGGCGCGATCGCCGCCACCTGCACATCTCGGGGGTGAGACTCTGTTTGGACTGTTGACGCAGAGGCGGGTTGGGGAGTTGTGGAGGAAGTCATAGGAGTCAAAAATCGTTGTGAGCGGCTGTTTGAAAAGAAATATGCTGTTATGTTTAGCATTTGGCATCTCCCCCTAGCCCACTTGAAAAGAGGGGAACAAGCTTGGAAGTTCCCCTTTTTAGGGGGACTTGCGGGGATTAGAATAGCGATACCTCACAGAAGACTTTCAAAACATCCTCTGAGGCCATTAGTAATCCAGATTGCTGTTGATCTCAGCTAGCTCCTGAACAAAGCGACTGCGGTGACGGCGGGAAATCTGCTGCTCTGGGTCAATGCCATCAAAAGTCGGCGGTACCCAGACCCGAATTACAAGCAAAGCCCCCAAAACCAGCAAAAAAGTACAGGCGGCTAGCACCTGAACCCAGGGCGTTTCGAGGATACCGCGCACGATGATTTCCCGCAGCACCGAAACAATCGACACCTCCACGGCTACCCCAATCGATACCCGGTGTTCCTTTAGATAAATAATCAGCAGCCGAAACAGCTCCACCATAATCAGCAAGAACAAAATGTCCGAGGTGACCTGGGGCAGGTTCAAAGGAGGCAGCAGCGACAGAAACATCTCCCGCAGCTGCATCACCATAAAGCTGAACAGCCCGATGCAGAGAGAAATCACAATTAGATCCTGAACCAGTTCCAAAACCCGGATTACATGAGTGCTGTTGAGCCAGGTAGCCCAACGAGGAGAAGGCGATGACGACAAGTGTTGCATAGCGTGTAGGGCCAAAAAGTGAGGGTAAGAGCGGAGGTCAAGTAGCGTGCTTGAGATTGAAAATCTGTTGTATCTGTCAATCCAGGTGATCTTAGTAATCGAAGAGAATTTAATAGTGACTGCCGACTTTGCGATGATGAACAGCCGTTAATCCATCCACATTGGCCACCCGTCCGGCCTCGGCAGTGCAGTAGACAATCCAGTGATCGCTGGCCTCTAAGCGCCGGGTCACCGTGCATTCTAGATAGGTCAGTGCCTCTGCCAGAATCGGGGAACCGTTGCTAGCGTCGTAAGTAGCCACCCCCGCAAAGCGATCGGCCCCGGGGGGAAAGCGCTTGAGAAAATGCTTCATTAGGCGCTGGTAGTTGCCTTCTTCTAGCGTGTTGAGCACAAAAGTGTTGCCTACCTGCAGCAGAGATTCAATTGCCCGGTCTTTGGCTACGGCGATCGCTACGCCCAAGGGTTGAAAGCTCGCCTGAATTACCCAGGAGGCCAGCATTGCCCTGGTGACATTGCCAGTGCGGACAGTGAGGAGATATAGCCCGGTGCTAATGCGCCCTAAAGCCTGGTCTAGGTTAGCATCGAGGGACTTAATCTGCTGCTGCGCCCGGTCTCGGTTAAGCCACTGGCCCAGATCGGTTCCGGCTTCTTCGCAGAGTTTATCGGTGACTTCTGAGGGAGCCGCTTTAATCAAAATAGGTGCAAAGGCTGCTGTCAGTCCTAACTCTTGAAACTGATTGCGCAGAGGATAAATCGGCTCGTCATGACCGCCCCCGGTTTCAAACAGGCCAATAGCCTGCTTGCGGTTCGCTGCCGCCAAAATCGTGCTGAGGATAGGATGCAGACTGGTGCTCGACTCTGGCTGAGGCGGCATACCCACAACCAGACCCGCCGCTGTGCTGACCAGTTCTCGCACGGTGTGAGAATCAGTCTCTTGGAGGTCAACCAGCTCAACATCTAGACCGGTCTTGCTGATGCCGTGGGCAATGGTGCGAACTATGCGATCGCTGTAGCCATAGTCATCCGTATAAAACAGGGCCACAAAGGGGGCTGCTTTGGCCTGGGCTTCACTCCAGCTGCGGTAGCGGTCGATCCAGTCTTGCTTGTGGTGCTGCAGCAGCGGCCCGTGACCTGTGGCCACTATGCTAATCGGCAGCGGGGCCATCCGCTTTAGCGCCCCCATAACTGAGCGGGCGTTAGGCCCCATTAGGCAGTCGTAGTAATACTGAAAATCAGGCTCTAAAAGCTGCGGCACCTCGTCATAGAGGGCATCGTCACAGTAGTGCATACCAAAGACGTCACAGGTGTAGAGTACTGCTGTGCCGCTGTCATAGGTAAAAATAGTATCGGGCCAGTGCAGATTCGGAGCCAAGACAAATTCCAGTCTGTGGCCCAAGCCCAAATCCAGGTGGTCACCGCTCTTCACCTGGCGGGCTTTAAAAGTGCAGTGTATTTGGTTTTCTAAAAACTGAATGGCGACCTTTGACCCCACCACGGTAATGTGGGGAGCCAGCTTCAGCAGTTGGGCAATCAGTCCGCTGTGGTCTGGTTCGGTATGGTTAACAATCAGGTAGCTGATCTCAGCTAGATCAACTAAACCCTTGAGGACATCAAAATAGAGAGACTCGAACTTGATATGAGAGGTGTCTATCAGCGCGATGCTCTCACCCCGAATTAGAAATGAATTGTAGGTGGTGCCGTTTTGCAATTCAAACTCAATGTCGAAGCGATCGCGATCCCAGTCAAGACAGCGAATCGCTGTGCAATTCTCAGCAATTGCCGCTGTTTGAATTGTTAACCTGCTAGGTGAGGGAGCAGCTTGGAGCGAATCAGTCAGTGCAATCATGGAGAATATCTATTTTAACTACGTGTTTGATAAATCTGAGTCTATGATTGCTTGAATTCCATGATTCGTAAAATGTCAATCCTAAATGCGTCTAATAATATATCCATATAGAAAATCTTCGTTGCATTTGCTATTCAAATTTGTACCAGCTGGTTCAGTGTCATACGGCGATCGCATTAAGGCTAGGCTGGCCCAGCTTTGACACCCCTAAGCAGGTAAAACTAGCCGGGAATCCTACAGAGGGTAGAGGCCGAAAGCACAGCCTCATCCGACAATTAGGTGCTTACTTTGGATTCAAAGTTTTCAAAATATGGCTGTGACATCGCTCCATCCCTGGCAGACAAACGGGGACTGTCTTACCTGGCTTCAGCAGCCTACTCAGGCGCTGAGGCTACAGGCGGCGGCTGAAATTGCTGACTATGCTGCTTGCCACGCAGCGGCGATCGACTGTTTGGGTGGATTCCCGGCAGCAGAATTTGAGCGACTGGCTGATGCCGGACTGCTGCTAGCGCCTCTGCATTCAGATTTGGGCGGATGGGGGTTGGGTTTTCAGGCAGAGCAGACGGGGCCGCTGCTACAAATTCTCAAGCAGATTGGGCGCGGCAACCTGTCTTTGGGCCGAGTCTATGAGGGTCATGTGAATGCGCTCCAGCTGATTCAAACTTTTGCGACTCCAGAACAGGTGCAGAAGTTTGCCAGAGACGCTCATGAGCGCCGGATTTTTGGCGTTTGGAATGCTGAAGCTGAGGATGGCGTGAAGCTGTGGCCGCTTGGGGGCGGCAGCTATCGGCTAGAGGGCTGTAAGACTTTTTGCTCAGGCTGTGGCCATGTTGAGCGCCCTTTTGTCAATGGGGTGCTGCCCGACGGGGGCTGGCAAATGTGCATTGTGCCGATGGAACAGGTCAGCGTGGCGGTTGACCCAGACTGGTGGCAGCCTGCTGGCATGAAAGCCTCAGCCAGCTACAAAGTTGACTTTAGCGGCGTCGAGCTAAGCGCTGCTGATTTAATTGGTCAGCCCGGAGACTACTTTCGCCAGCCTTGGTTAACGGCGGGGGTGATCCGCTTTGCAGCGGTGCAGCTAGGAGGGGCCGCAGCTTTGTTTGACGCTACTCGAACCTACCTGCAAGAGATAGGCCGCACCGATCACCCCTATCAGCAGGCTCGTCTGGGTCAAATGGCGATCGCGCTAGAGCAGGGTAATCTCTGGCTGCAGGGCGGAGCGGCCCAGATTGAGCACTACGGGCCTGTTTTTGGCGGGCTACCGGGCGAGTCTCAGCCAGAAACCCCGAGGCTGACTGGCTATGCCAACATGGTACGCACCGCAATCGAGCAAATTTGTATGGATGTCATACCGCTGGCAGAGCGCTGTGTGGGGACGCGGGGGCTGCTGCCGCCCCACCCGATGGAGCGCATCATCCGCGACCTGACCCTGTATCTGAGGCAGCCCGCTTTTGATTCCGCCTTGGCGAATGTAGGCCAGTATGTGCTGGCTCAGAAAGTTCCTGGCCGTCAGCTTTGGGCCAGTGCCCAGCCTGAACCATGAGCCGCGATCGCCCTTTAATGCTCTAGTATATGAAACCGCAGTTTGGTTAGAACAACTCAGATCGCTGAATCTTTACGTGATCCGCATCCTCTTCATCCTTCTGCCTTTCGCTATACCCCCCATGGCAACTCCTACGGTACCGACCGCCATTGAGACTTTGCCGCTGCGCTCAGCCGAGGATATTTTTGCAGGCTGCAGCAGCGCGATCGCCATTGCGCCCCATCCTGATGATGAATCTTTGGGCTGTGGCGGGGCGATCGCCCTGCTGCGCCAGTGCTCCATTCCGGTGCGTATATTAGTCGTTAGCGACGGCACCGGCTCCCACCCCCAATCCCAGCGCTACCCCGCCGCTGAGCTAAGAAAACTGCGAGAAAGCGAAACCCGTCTGGCTGCGAGCCGTTTGGGAGTCGCCGCCGATGCGATCGCGTTTTGGCGCTGGCCGGATACCGCCGTACCCCATCCCGGTACAGCCAATTTTTTAGCTGCCGTCGATTGCGGTCGCCGCTATTTTCGCCGCTACCGGCCATCACTGCTGTTTGTCCCCTGGCGCTACGACCAGCACCGCGACCACCGGGCGAGCTGGCAGATTGTTCAGAGCTGCCTGGAGTTTTGTCCGCAGCCGCCCCGACAGCTCATCTATTCAATCTGGGGCAGTCGTTCAGGGGGGCTGGCTGCCTTGCCCGCTGGCGAAATTGGCTGGCGCTTAGATATTCGCTCGGTTGTCGCCACCAAGCGCGCTGCTGTCATGGCCCACCAGTCTCAAACCACCGCCCTGATTGAGGATGATCCCAATGGCTTCCGCCTCACCCCGGCAATGCTCACCAATCTGATTCAGCCGTGGGAAATTTATTTAGAAAATACAAATTAAAAAATACAAAAGAGGTAAACCCTGATGTCACTGGCCCCCCCTAATTCGTCACCTGATGCCCAGTCAAAACGGCGATCGCTGCCGCCTGAGTACTTTGAAGACCTATACGCCGCAGACCCAGACCCCTGGCAGTTTGAAACCAGCGCCTACGAAGCCAAAAAGTACGCGGCTACCCTGGCGGCTTTGCCCAAACCTCAGTACCGCTCTGCCTTTGAAATTGGCGGCTCAATTGGCGTTTTGAGCGCCCAGCTTGCCCAGCGCTGTCAGTCGCTGCTGTCAGTCGATGTGTGCGCCCAAGCCCAGGCCCACGCCAAAAAACGCTGTCGCCACCTACCCCAGGTCGAGTTTGAGATCATGCAGGTGCCCCACCAGTATCCCAATCGCACCTTTGATCTGACCCTGGTTTCAGAGGTGGGGTACTACTGGGGCCGGGACGATTTGCTCAAAGCGCAGCAGCAGATCGCTAGCCACCTTGAACCCGGTGGCCATCTGCTGCTGGTACACTGGACGCCGCTAACTCGCACTTATCCGCTCACAGGCGATCAAGTTCACGCCGCGTTTTGGGCACAGGTCGGTACCACCTTTCGTTCGCTAGTAAGTCAGCGAGAACAGCGGTATCGGCTGGATTTGTTTGAGCGTCTCTAGCCCATTGCCGGGCAAGTCATAGGGCTGAGCCAGGCTGTCTAGCGTGGCTGCCGAAGCCGCCCACTGCTGCCGCAGCCCTTGCAGACGCTGGCGCAGATGCATATTGGCCAGACTGATTTCTGTAGTAGCGTGAAGCCAAAAACTGGTATCAGCGCCCTGCTTCTGCTCAAGCTCTACGGCCTCCAAGAGTAACCCAAAAGTAGGGGCAATTGCGATCGCCTGTTGCAGCTGCGCCTCAGCCAGTCCCAAACTTTCTGCCAGTAAGCTAATACGAGCACTCCAGAGCGTCAGGCTGCAGGCGTTGCAGTTGATGGCTGTCCAAATTTGCCGGAGCTGGTTGCGTACCAAGATTCGGGCTTCGGTGAGCTGCGGTGATTCTACCAGAACGGCCCGACGCTGACGGCCCGCCTGGGTCAGCTGACTCAGCCGTTCGGCCAGACCGCCGCTGGTTCGACCTGTCCGTCGGGCGCTGGTAGTGACTCGGACATGGGGGCTGTGACGAATTTTGGCATCGACCTGCTGTAGCCGACGATATAGAGCTACGTCCTCTTGGTTTTGCACATTGGGAATGCCTCCTACCCGACCGTAGATTTCAGATGAAACTCCCATATTGGCTCCAAAGTGCTGATAGTGTCGGGGCCAGCAGTCGTGGGGTAGGGGGTCGAGAAAGGCTTCTATCTGGGCGGTGAGATAGCGATGGGCCATGTAGCGCAGAAAGTAGAGAGAGGTTTCGGCCTGAATACCTAAAGCCACGGTGCGACGGGTGAGAATACGGCCACAGACAGCGTCTACGCCCTGATCAAACTCGCTTAGCAGAGTAGCCAGCCAGGTGGCAGCGACTTCGGTATCACCATCGGTAGAGGCAATCAGGCGACGCTTCTCTGCCGGATGCTCGCGCTCAATCAGCGCTAGCCGCCGATAGGCTTCATTCATCACCAGACGACGCGCTCCGCCCACGGTCGCCTGAGCGGCAGGCAGCGTCACCTCTAAAACATGAAGATGGAGTGCAGGATAGACTTTGCCTAGAGCAGCGGCGATCGCGGCTGAACCATCGCTGCAGTTGTTGGCCAACACCAAGACTTCGTAGCTGTCAGGGTTGAGGGGTCGCCCCTGACTGTCTACCTGCTGAGCCAGCGCTCCCAGGGTATTGGGCAAGTGCTCAGCTTCATTGCGAACCGGCACAATAACGCAAATGCGACAGGTTTTGAGCGGCAAGGTGGTGGTCAAAGAGGGAAGATCGACGGCCCGCAGGGGTTCCTGCGATTGCTTTGCAGACATGCTTAACCTAATCGAGTGGGGAGAAAAGAAAATGTGTTTAATCGAACATCTCAGATTCTGGCAACTCGACTCTGTTTGTCTCTCTCTACAAAGTTGTATCTAAGGCTGCTCTAAGGTCGGATCTTTTGACGAGTTTGCCGACAGTGAGACCAGATCTGCGGCAGTTAGCGGCTCTTTGCCGATGGCCAATTGACAGATCGGGCAAAACCTTCTAAGTTGTGAGAGCGAAAATCATTCTCAAAATTTGCCCTAGCTATTTCTGACTACTTAAGAATGTTTGTCCAATTGTTTGAACTCTGGCTAGAGGTGGAATGCTTTAAGCGCCTGCTTTACCAGACTGCCGAACTCAGAATTGAACCGTTTAGCAACATTTCTGGTTTGAGCAGTGGGCAAAAACTGAGCACGGTTAAAGTTCGGCTGGGGTCTGGCAGCTCTTTGATGAGGTGAAGCAGCTACAGCATGGACAATACTGTACTTACAGTCAAAAACCTCACCGTCTATCGAGACGCCTATGCCGCCCTCCAGAACGTTTCTTTTGCATTGGAAAGCGGCACCGATCTGGCTATTGTTGGCCCCAACGGAGCCGGGAAAAGCACCCTCGTACAGGCAGTTTTAGGAATTTTGCCCCGTCAGACAGGCGATATTTTTGTGCTGGGTCAGCCCCTCAGCCAGTCAGGACATCTGCCAGCGTGGGTTAGGCAGCAGATTGCCTACCTGCCTCAGAGCTTTTTGTTTGACCGCCGTATTCCTATCACCGTGGCAGAACTGGTCGGACTGGGGTGGGATCGCTTAGGATTTCGTCTGCCCTGGGCTGGCTGGCAGCAGCGGCGGCAGGCAGTGCAGCAGGCGCTAGGGCGAGTAGACGGGCAGCATTTGCGATCGCAGTCAATCAGCAGTCTCTCGGGGGGAGAATTTAAGCGAGTTCTACTAGCCTACTGCCTAGTGCGTCCGCGTCGCCTGCTAATTTTAGATGAAGCCTTAGCCGGACTGGATATCCACAGCGAATCAGAGTTTTACCAAATGCTCTATCAGCTCAAGCAGGAGCAGGGCTGGGCTATTCTACAAATTTCTCATGACCTCGACATGGTGCGGCGACACTGCGATCGCGTGCTTTGTCTTAACCGCACCCTCCGCTGTCATGGCGCTCCAGAGGTGGCGCTGTCGCCAGAGAGTCTGGCGGCTGCCTATGGTACAGAGCTTGTCCGGTATCGGCATTCGCACTGACATCGGCTTCGCACTAGGGCCAAAGCGCGCCAAAACAGGGGGTCATGATCTTAGAGATTGGCAATGCCACGCTTGAGAGCCAAGAGGACTGCCTGGGTGCGATCGCTGACGCCCAGCTTGCTCAAGATATTGTTGACGTGATATTTGACAGTATTTTCAGCAATGTGCAGACTCTTGGCCACTTTCTGATTGCTTTTGCCCTGGGCCATCAGCTGCAGAACGTCGCGTTCGCGCTCACTAAGCTGAGGACGGCTCAGTCGTTCTGCCAGTTTGGCACCGACCTCAGGGGGAATATACTGTCGTCCAGCGTGAACAGTATGGATAGCTTTGAGCAATTCATCTAGAGGCGCATCCTTGAGAATGTAGCCTTTTGCGCCAGCCTGCAGTCCTCGATAGATATCCTCATCGGTATCGTAGGTGGTCAGAATAATGATGTGAGCCTTGGGGAAGTCTTGGCGAATAGTGGCAATCACCTCGACGCCGTTGGTGTCGCCTAAGCGTAAATCCATTAGGGTGACGTCAGGCTGATGTTGGTGAAACTGGGCGATCGCCTCAGTCCCGCTGCTGGCCTCGGCCACGGTTTTCATGCCTGACTCATACTTGACCATCAGCGCCAGCCCGTTGCGGACAATGGGGTGATCGTCAACAATCAAAATCCGAATCAGTGAGGGTACGGGAGGCGATGATGTCATAGGGATTCTACCGGAACTTGAATGCAGATGTGAGTACCTTGTCCCGGCTGGCTGCGAATGGTCAAATGTCCGTTAATGCGATCGGCTCGTTCAGATAGGCTAATTAACCCAAAACCATCGGTGTCAGCCGGAAACAGAAAACCGCAGCCGTCATCTTGAATGCACACACTGATCCACTGATCTTCGTAGACTAGCTTGACATGCAGATGGTTTGCTCTGGCATGTTTGAGCGTGTTGGTGATGGCTTCTTGCCCTACTCGCAGCAGATTTTTGCCAATCAGGGGTGAGAGCGGACGCGGGGTACCGACAATCTCCATCTGAAACTGAATCGCAGTGCCCTGAGTCATTTGCTCGACACACTGAGACAGCTTTGTGGCTAAATCTGCAAATTCTTCTGCCGTCGGATGTAAGGCCCACACTGACTGTCGAGCTTTGGACAGGGCCGTGTTGGTCAGCTCCATAACGCGATCGAGGATCTGCGCTAGTTCGGCTGGATCTTGCTGAGCAATCCGCTTGGCTACCCCTAGCTGAATCGAAATAGCCGTAAAGGCCTGAGCCAGGGTGTCGTGAATCTCACCCGCCAGACGATTACGCTCCTGAGCGATCGCGGCCCTTTGAGCCTCCTCTGCCAGCCGGGTCAGCTCTAAAGCTAGCACCGCCTGGTTTGCCAGCGCATGGGCTAGTTCGGCCTCCTCTAGATTGAAAGGATGGCGATCGCTAAAGCGCAGCACCAAAATACCTTGCAGTTCATTGCCCAAAAACATGGGAATCTTCAGGGCTGACTTAATGCCCCGCTGCCTGAAATAGTCTCGAAATTGCTCATAGGCGGGGCGAGTCTCAAAGTCCTCTTCGTAATCTGCCACCACTTCACGTTTTCGCAACTGGATCAAAATATCTCGATTGCGAATTTTTTTGGCAACCTCTAGATCGGAACCCGGATGAGACGCCTCTGAGCGCAGTTTAATGGTTTTGTCTTCATAGGAGACCAACAGGCGAAAAATACCCTTTTCATAGCGCCAAAGTCCGGCTTCAGCGGCAGCGAACCGCTCTGTGCAAACCGTTAACAGATGGCCTAAAAACTTTTCTAGTTCGGGTTCTTCTGCTAGCTTTTGCAGTGAGGCTTGCAGAACTTCATTGGCTTTGCTGAGTTCCGCCACCCGCTTTTGAGCTGCCTGCTCTTGCTCTCGAATATGAGCTTCCCGTCGCCTGTATGCTAAAACTTCTGCCTGCACTGCGGTGTCATTTTGAACCTCAACGGCTGAATTTAGCTTTTTAGGAATAGGCGATCGCAGGGCCGCAAGCTGCGATCGCAGGGCCGCATTTTCTAACTCCAGCGCCGCAATTTGTTGCTGAAGCTGAGCCGCAAATTTATCAGGCTGGTGAGGGGAATTCAAAATGTTCAGCCTTTAGTACCCAGAACACAAGCTATCTCGGCTTGTAAACGCCTTGCAGATCTCGTTAGTTGGGTGAGGTCGTTCACGCAGTATCTCCGCAAAGAGAAAACCAAACCCCGCAGACAAGCGCCCCTGAGACTTGGCTCGAACCCTCACGTCTACTTTTACCTATCCCTGGGTTCTCCACAACCCCCTATCAGCCTGATCTTCTAGTAACGGCTCAAAACTACTCAAAAGTTGGGGTATCAGCCCATCCTTAAGAGTGGGTCAAACCTGGTCTGCTGGCGAGGTGATGACAACTCCCTGAACGGGTGACGCTGAGTCTCTACCTCTGTAAGCTTTCAAGGACTCAACAAAACTTTCCCGGCGCTACTCAGTTACACCCCTGCCAGTCATGCCTGGTCAGGCATGACTGCTGCAGCCTGTTTGTATGATGGAGTACAGATTAATGCCAATCCATCTGAATAATTCAGACCAGAGTGACCTAGTCAACAGTGTAGGACTCACTCGCATTTTAATCATTGGCCAAGACAAAACCATCACGTCCGCGATCGAGACAGAACTTTCTCGGCAGGGCTATCAGATTAAAATCGCAAATAGCGAAAAATCAGGACTTTTTGCCGCCCGGAAGACACGACCCGATTTAGTCATTTTGGATGAGCTTGACGCTGACGTATCGAGTTTTGAGCTTTGCCGCCGCTTACGGCTGATTATTAATCAAGCACCGATTATTTTACTCGCCTCTGTCTGTAACTTAAACAGCTCTTTGACCGGGTTTGAAGCTGGCGTCGATGACTGTATTACTCAGCCTTTTCAGATGGAAGAACTGCTGGTTAGAATTCGAGTCCGCCTACGCTATGCTCACAAGGAAAAACCGCCAATTTTGCAGTTCGATAACTTAATCTTGAATTGTCAAAAACGTCAGGTCTACTGGAGCAGTCAGGAGCTTAAGCTAACGGCCAAAGAGTTTGACTTACTCAAATACCTGATGCTTCACTATCGACAGGTGATCTCCCGTTACGAGCTGATAGAGCATCTCTGGGGGGCCGAATATGACGTGTGCTCCAGCGTTGTTGATACTTATATCTGTCGCTTACGTTTTAAGTTAAAGCGCTGCAGTCAGGAACACCTAATTCAAACAGTTCATGGAGTAGGCTACAAGCTAAGCAGCAGCCAGTCTAATAAGTCTAATTGACTGACAAAAGTTCCTCCCGTAGGTTGGGTGAAGTGCAGCGTAACCCAACGCCAACAACGGTTTTGCTGGGTTGCGTCCAAGCTTCACTCAGCCTACAGCAAAATCACAGGTTCAAAAGTTTTGTCTGTCAACCAGCTACCAAGTAGATAATTTAAGCATGAATGTGATGACTCATGTCAATTTGAGCTATGACGGCTTATTAGCTTTATCAGCCTGTAAGAGACCTGCTTTGCCCCACATGTCGTCATCGTAATTTTGTAAAAAAATAGTGATTGCCTCTGGTGACAAGTTATAGGCTTCTTGGAAAGCCTCAGTAATACGTTTAATCAGAAGTTGTCGCTGCTCTAGTGTACGGCCCGGAGATTGCTGAACGGTGACAATTGGCATAGCTTTTATATGGATTCAGTTAGGTTAACATCCGTAAGTACTTTAACTTAGGGAGCGACGGCTACAGCGCTCCTGTTTAAATTGTGAAAGGACTTTCCCAACGCTCTCTACCCATAATTTATTTAGGACTGCTATGTCAGGCCAACTGGCGCTGGATCAGCTGGCTAAACAGCCCTGGCTGAGCTGCGAGTTCTGCAAAGCTGCCCTGCTGCACAACTCGACCAGACTCTATGACATAGATACGGTCGGCGTGGCAGATGGTGCTGAGGCGGTGGGCAATCACCACGCGGGTGACATTAAGCCGCCCCAAACTCTCAGTCACAATTGCCTGGGTGCGATTGTCGAGGGCACTGGTGGCTTCATCCATCAGCATGATTTTGGGCTTTACCGCCAGGGCACGAGCAATCAGAAGTCGCTGCCGCTGCCCCCCCGACAGGTTGCTGCCCCCTTCACTCACCACCGTATGCATGTGCATGGGCATGGCGTGAATGTCATCTGCCAGTCCGGCTTTCTCTGCCGCATCCCAGGCCGCTTCTAAAGAAATCAGGGCACCCCCCGCCAGGTTCTCAAAAATTGACCCGGCACTGAGCCGACTGGTTTGCAGCACTACCCCAAACTGGCGGCGCACAGCTACCACATCTAGGCCAGAGAGATCTTGTCCGTCATAATAGACATTGCCAGCCTGGGGCGTATCAAAGCCCAGCAGCAGCCGCATGGCCGTAGACTTGCCAGAACCCGACGGCCCTACCAGAGCAATGAACTCCCCTGGGTGAGCCTCAAAGCTGACGTTCTCTAGAATTAGGGGGCCATCGGGCTGGTAGCGAAAACTGACCCGGTCAACCTTTAAGGCTCCCGAAAGCTTGCCGGGGTCGGCTTTGGTGAGGTTGACTTCAGGTTCAGCCTGCAGAATGGGGCGGGCGCGCTGCCACAGGGGCACCACATCTAGCAGCTCGACTAGAGTGTTGCTGAGGCTGGTAGCACCGGCAATAAAGGTACCAAAGGCAACGGAGAAAGCCAAAAAGGTGCCGGTCGATAAGCCAGTGCCCTGGCCGGATAGCTGACTTGCCAGCCCAAACAGCGCCAGCGTGGTGATGATGGGGAGCACTGTGTTGAAAACCGCTACGGCATCTTCTAGCTGCTGGGTGCTGAGGGTGAGCCGCAGTTGCTGACCGTAGCGCTGCCCCCAGGCAGCAAAGGCCCGTTCTTCTGCCCCGGCGATGCGGAGCTTAGAGACGCCGTTAATCAGCTGTACGACTAGGCCATAAAGCTGGCCCTGGATTTCTAGCAGGGGACGGTACTTGCGCACTAGCACGATGCCTGAGGAGATGGTGACAGCCATAATCACCAAGGCCACAAGCAGGGCCACACTCGCCAACAGCGGGCTGTAATAAAACAGCAGCCCTAGGTTGAGCAGGGCAAAGGCTCCAGCGAAAAGCCCCTGCAGGGCTGAACCACTGAGCTTGCTGCGAATGGTAGCAATGCTGGAGACGCGAGAACTTAGATCCCCCGTAGCGTACTGCCGATAGAAAGAGGTGCGTAGCTGCAGCAGCCGATCCCACACCGCTGCTTGCAGGTGAGCATCAGAACCTGTCTCCACTCGCAGGGTGGCGATCGCCTGGGCTAGCTGAAAACTAGCAGACCCAAAGGCAGCGGCCAAAAGCCCCAAGCCAATTTGTACCAGCAGGGTGCGATCGCCATAGGGCACCACCGTATCTACCAAAACAGCAGTTGCCTGGGGCACCAGCATCCCAATCAGCGTCGCCACTACCCCGGTCAGCAAAATTGCTAGCCAGTCTCGCCCTTGGCCGCGAAAGGCAAACTTTAGCAAAGACAGCGCATTCAGGTGGCCCGCTGGCAGAGGCCGATAGAAGATAAAAGCTACCGGATCTAGGGTACGCGCTAGATCTGATGTCAGGCTTAGGGTCTGTGCGCCCACCGGGTCAAACAGCTCATAGCGGCTGCCCTGAGTCGGCAGCAGCGCCACCGGATGGTGCTCAGCGCGGGTGTAGGCGACTAAGGGGCCACTGTCTTGCCGCCACCACTGCCCCCGCAGCAGCACTCGCCGCAGTCTGAGCTGAGAGGCCCGGGCGATCGCCTCTAGAGGTTCTTTGGTGCGAGTGGTGTTTTCAGAAGCAGCGGGAGGTTGAATAGTCACCCCCAAGGCTTTGCCGACCGCGCCAGCAGCAGCCAGTAAGGGAAACTCTGAAGCAGCGAAGCGATCGTCTCCCGCCAGCACCCCGGCCAGACTGCGCACAACTTTTTGGGTGACTTCCTGGTTGAGCTGCTGTCGATGCTGGAAGCGCCTGAGATTGAGCCGTTGACTGCGGGTTTCAATCAGCGCTAGGGTGCTAAAGAAATAGCGATGGAGCTGGGCCAGCCCTCGAATCAGAATCTTGCGGTGCTTGACTTCGGCGGTGGGGCGGGCAAAAAACTCAATATGATCCTGGGCCTGCAAGAAAGCGCAGTGACCCAGCGGGAAACAGCCCAGATCAGCCGTTAAGGGAAAAGCCGGATTGCCCATCCAGGAAGCGGTACCCTGCTGCATCCGAATCCAGGACACTTCACCCTCAGGCGGATGACACACCTGCCCAGAAGTGAGAGAAATATAGTGAATTTCAGGGACGGTGCCAGACTGGGCGGTTTTAGGCATCCCCTCGACCTGGCCCAGATGGTGAATCCAGGGGTCAATCAACTGCTTGAGCGCGTCAGTCGAGAAGGTGGTGTCGGTTTCACTGAGGAGCAGGGGGGCGATCGCGGACGGCTCTACAGCCACAGCCATCATTCCCCGCCCGTCTGGGCAGACATCGGCTCCAAATAGCCCTTCTCCTGCTGCTACCGTGAATAGAAAACGCCGCTCCCCCACGGCTTTTCCCTGCTCCATTGGTACCGCAAAGACCGCTAATTTACCAGACTTGAGCTGCCAGACCTGAGTCGCATCCGTCAGCAGCAGCGGCTCGTTAGCAGTAATCGTGTGGGGATAGTGGGGCGTAACGATTGTCTGTGGGGTCATGGGTACGCAATTTGCCTGCTTAGCGGATGTTTTGAAAGTCACGAATTCGGCTAGCCCGCCTCGCTATGAATCAGCCGACTGTAGTATCCCTGCGCCTGCCACAGACTTTCATGAGTGCCGCGCTGCACTACCTGGCCTCGGTCTAGCACCAGAATTTCGTCACAGTCGCGGATGGTGCTGAGGCGATGGGCCACGATGATGCAGGTGCAGCCCCGCCGCCGCAGATTTTGGTCGATTACCTTTTCGGTTTCAGTGTCTAGAGCGCTGGTGGCTTCATCCATAATCAGAACGGCAGGATTGCTCACTAGGGCACGAGCGAGTTCTAATCGCTGTCGCTGTCCGCCGCTGAGGTTGGCTGCTCCCTCCAACAGCTGGGCCTCATAGCCGTAAGGCTGCGCTAAAATCACCTCCTCGATCGCCGCGTCCTGAGCCGCCCGCCGCAGATCGACCTCAGGAATCGTCGTATCCCACAGCGTTAGGTTGTCGTGAATAGAGCCAGCAAAAATCAGAATGTCTTGCTCTACCACAGCAATAGAGTTTGTCAAAACATCGTGAGGAATCTGGCTGCGGGGAACGCCGTCAAAGCAGATTTCACCCGAGCAGGGTTCATACAGGCCAGCGATGACCTTAGCCACAGTAGACTTACCCGAGCCGCTGCCGCCGACTAGAGCAATTCGCTGACCGGGCTGAATCGACAAATTCAAATCGGCAATCAAAGGGGGTTCGAGGGGATGATAGCCAAAGGAAAGGTGACTGAGGGTGACGGCACCGGTAAGGCGGGGAGAAAAAGCAGGAGCCTTGGTTAGGGAAAGGGAACGCCCAATCAGCTGCGGGTCTATGGCGTTGCTGAGCACATCGTCTAAGCGCCCCAGGTTGCCCTGCAAAGTTTGCAGCGTGCTGGCAAAGCGTACCAGATTATTGACCGGGCGTTGAAAGCTGACCATCAGCAGTTGAAAAGCTACGAGCATACCGATCGTAAGGCTGCCATTGATGACGCGCCAGCCACCGAAAACCAGCAGCGACAGGTTGGTGAGAGCCGAAAGTAAGGAAGGCAACAGGCCCAGGATCTGATTGGTCAGGCCCAGGTCTTGCTGGGCGTTGATAGATTTGGTGTAGTAGCCAGCCCAGCGAGCAAAAAAGTCGGACTCTAGCCCAGAAGCTTTGAGGGTTTCCATGTTTTGCAAACCCGCGATCGCTACCCCAGCGGCTTTGCCAGTTTCCTGTGCCAGCCGCAGATTGGTATCTACGCGCTGACGGGCAATCCACTGCAGCATCACCACGTTAACCACGGCAAACCCGATGACAATAGCCGTCAGCAACAGGTCATACTGAGCCATTGCCAGCGCATAAAACAGCACCAAAAACAAGCTAATCATCGTGGTCGTCAGTCGGCCTGAGAGCACGGCAGCAACCTCATCGTTGAGGCGAATCCGGCTGGCGATTTCTCCAGCAAACCGCTGAGCATAAAAGCCCACCGGCAGCCGCAGTACGTGCCAGACAAAGCGGCTGGTCATCCCCACAGCCAGCTTGATCCGCAGCGATCGCAGATAGCGTAGCTGCAGAGCCGTCAGCCAGCCCTGCACCCCGGCCACCAGCAACAGCCCCACCAGCAGGTAAGGCAGCCACTCCAGCCGCCCGCCCACCAGCACAGAATCCACAAAGATGCGGCTGAGCGTCGGCAGTACCAAAGCCGGTAGCACCAAAAACAGTCCGGCAATCACCGCCAGCAGCAGTGCCCCAGAGGAGTTGCGTAAACGCTGCCACAGCGATCGCACCAGAGACTTTCTGGGGCCCCCCGGCACAAAAGCTTCCCCCGGCACAAACGTCAGCGCAATCCCGGTATAGCCCTCGTCAAATTCTTCGTAAGTAGCTCTACGAGGCCCGGTGGCCGGATCGTTGAGATAAACCCGGTGGGCATCAAAACCCTCTACCACCAAAAAATGGTTAAAGTGCCAGAACACAATAAAGGGCGGCGCTAGCTGCATCACCCGCTCCAGGCTTTTCTTAAATCCTTTAGCCTCCAGTCCGTAGCTGCGCCCTGCCTTGAGGACGCTAGCCGCCGTGACGCCATCGCGCGAGACTCCACAGGCTTGCCGTAGCTCTGCTAAAGGAACCGTTTTGCCATAGTAGCCCAGCACTTTACCCAGGGCTGCGGCCCCACATTCCACCGCCTCCATTTGCAGCACGGTCGGGGTTTTAACCCGTTTTTTGGGGGATTTAACTAAAGGTTTAGGGAAAATCAGCATAGCGCAGACACTTTAATCCACCAGCTAGCGGTCTAAGAACGGGAACACAAACGCGATCGGGGCTTTTTGCTCAACGGTAATACGACCCTCAACCACAACCCCAGGCACAATCGTGTCCGGGGGCATGGCCTTGACCATAGGGGCAAGCTGGGCCAAAACTTCCAGACGTCCGGCCTGGGAGTCTGGATTGGGGTCATCGGCTATCTGCCGGGCCTGAGTAATGGTTAAGCCGGGTGGCTCAGCGATCGCGGTGATCTCTGCCATCACCCCCGGTTCGTTATAGAGCAGCAGGGTTTCAGGCATTAGCACCACGGGCATACCGGGTCGAAACTGCCCCCGATAGCGATTGTCAAAATGCAGCAGCGCCACCAGCTCGTTCGAGCTGTCACCGTTGCGCACCAGCAGCCCCTGACCGCTAGTGGTCACCGGGATGCGACCGACAAAGCTCCAGATCAGGCCCAAGCCCAGCAGTGCGGCAAGGGTGCCCAGAGGCAGCCAGGTTCTAAGGTTGACCAGCTTCATCAGCTCGTCTAGTCGCTCTGGAGATGACAGCCGTTCGAGTGACTCCTGACGAAACAGGTTTTGAGTATCCTTTTCAGACATTGTGACTGGACTCCAGCTGCGACAGCATCCAGTTGAATTTTTTAGCCCCTTCTGATAGCTGCTGCAGGTCATCCATGTCGAGTTCTTCGTCATCTGCGCTACTGGCATCCGCGCTACTGGCATCCGCGCTGCTGGCATCGACCTCGCGGGCATTCAGGGCCTGCAGTAGCTCCAAAATCTGAATGGCAATGACTCGGTAGAACCGAGAAGAAAAGCTGTCGTCTACCTGTAGCTTAGTCGCTAGGGTTTGGCGAGGCACCGCAAACACCAGGGAATCTTCCACCGCTCGTAGCGTCACTGGCAGGGGATGAAAATCTAGAAACGAAGTAATTCCCGGCATCCCCCCCTTGGAGAGTCTGGCAAAGACTTTCTGATCGCGGGTGCTGTTTTCTAAACCTGAAAAACACAGATATAGCGGATTAAAATCTCCCTCAGGAGCCGAAATCGCCATTTGCCCGTCTAGCAAAATGTAAAAGGCATCCACCGGACGCCCCGCCTGCAGCAGCACCCGATCTGCCGCAATAGTTTCGGTTTGCCCAAAAGAGACCAGCCAGTCCACATCGCTATCGCGCAGTTCTCCAAACACTGAGAGCACTTCTTTGGCCGAGCGTCCCCAATACTGGAGCCGATTGGAATGCTCAAAAATGCAGCGCAAACGCCGGGAAAGCATCACTGCGATCGCCCGGTAAAGATGAGCTGCAAAGGCAATATCCCCAGCCAGTTTCTCTTTTACTTTGACAATCGGTAGGGACAAAATCAGCGACTCTTCTAAAGTTTGAACCACCGTAGAGTCAGCGATATCAAATAGAGGCCCAAATCCAATCACTTCACCCTGAGCCAGCTCATCAGACAAAACACCCTCAGGGACAACATTCACAGCGTCAGCGCTAGCAAAGCTCTGACTTAATCGCCCTGCAATCACGAGAAAGAGATCATTTGAAGGAACCCTGGGACTGAGCAAAACATGGCCAGCCGGGAACTTTTCACGGCTCCCCCGCGTGATCATCCAGTCCAGATCCGTATTACTCAGCTCTCGCAACAATGTATCTGTCATGACAACTTGAACCTTGATTAAGTTCGCAAAAGAGCTGATTAAGTAACCTGCCGCTTCTGAGCAAGACCTGTAAAACTTAAAGTATTGACTCAGCAAACACATTGTAAATTCATTTTCTCCATAAATTTTCCGCTCGCTCAAACAGCAAATTTTTTACTACAAAAGACAGGCACTTTATCTGAAACAAAGGATAAAAAGTTAAGTTTTGTGTACAAAATCGTATTTGACTGAGCTAAATCACGACTTTTTCAAGCAGACAGTTTTTAGTCGTCTCAACACAATAGAAAGGGTAGATATTTGGACGGGAGAATTGAAATGGCTGAAGACATGAAGAAAGAAGTCGAGAAAGAAGCCTCTGAAGAGCAGCTTTCTGAAGAACAGCTCAAGAATGTAGCGGGTGGCGTCAATTTTGATCAGCTACGTCGTGACAATCTAGACAAAGATGCTTCTCAGATTGATGAAATTCGCCGCGAAAATCTAGATAAGGACTAACTCAGCTCAGGCTGACCAGCAATCAGATAGCCTCAGCTCAGCTCATTAATTGGGATGGCTGGCAATGCTTGTATTGAATTAGTTGTCTACACACCAAGGCTCCAGCTTTAATTAGCTGGAGCCTTTCTCTGTGGATTGAAAAAACTGGCGTTTTTGTTGCAGGCTAAAGCGAATTGAGAAACTTGAGCAGGGCAGTGCGATCGCGTGGCTGCATGGCTACAAACTGCTGTTTAGACGGCTCGGCCTCACCGCCGTGCCACAAAATTGCCTCTTCCAGGGTACGGGCGCGGCCATCGTGCAGATAGCCAGAGTAAGGCAGCACAGTCTGCGTCAGCCCTATGCCCCACAGCGGCGGCGTCCGCCATTCTTGAGCGCTGGCGCTAAAGTCGGGCCTGCCGTCAGCCAGCCCTGTGCCCATGTCGTGCAGCAGCAGGTCAGTGTAGGGATGAATGGTTTGGTCAGCTAGGGCGGCGATCGCAGTCGGCCCGGTCTTGACGGTAGAGAGGTGACAGGCAGTGCAGTTAGCAGCGGCAAAGAGTTTTTCCCCTGCTTGCACCATCGGCTCCTCTAACTGAGTCCGGGCAGGCACTGCCAAAGACTGCACGTAAAAAGTAGCCGCTTCCAGGGTTTCTTGATCAATTTCAAAGCCGCCCTCGGTGTCTGGAATCAGCGGATTGGCAACGCCCATGTCATTTACATAGGCAGTCGCCGTCTGCGACAGCAGCGTAGACGAGTTGGCCTTCCAGCCAAAGCGACCCGCTGCCATCGCCTGAGTCTCAAACTCCCACACCCGGTTCAGTCGTCCTGAGATGCCATCCTGGTTTCGATCTTCTGGGTCAGCCTGTGCCCTAAGAGTTTGCTCAGGAATCGCCTCTAGCAGTCCGCCGCCAAATACTGGAGGCGGGATTCTCAAAGAGGTCAAGAGCTGATCTGGGAGAGGCTGGGCTGAGTCAGCCGGGGAAATCTTGAGCTGAGGCGATCGCAGCGTGTAGGTCGTGCCGTCTGCATACTGTCCGGTTTGCTCCTGCCAGCTCAGCGCCAGTGCCGCCTCTGGCTGGTAGCCGTAAACTGCGTGATCCTGTATTTGGGTACCAATCTCAGGAACCGGGACGACGCCGTCTGCTAGATTAACGGCCAGTTCTGAGGCTGCGGGTAAGCTAACCCGGACTAGAGCCTGCCCTAGCTGCGGCAGTCCTCGCCCGTTCTTGATGTGGCAGGCCGAGCAAGAAGAATTGTTAAACAAGGGGCCTAAGCCAGGGTTCACAGAGGCTGGGGCCGTGACAAATATGGCATCAAAGGCAGCGTCTCCCTCAGTATGCAGTGCCGCCTCTGCAGCATTTAGCCCAGGTGCAGGCATGGCAAAGGCTTGGGATGAGCGCAGAGAGAGCGTCGTCGCGCCGCCAGCCTGAGGAGAGGTCTCTGAGTTAAGCAGGCCACGATTGATCTGGTTTGAGATCAAAACCGCAGCAATACTCGCAATTAAAAACAGTCCTAAATAAGCCGGAAAGCGCGACTGGCGCAGCGAAGATAGCGAAGGCATCATTGCAAGAGTACGAGTAAAGGTATTGGCTAAAAAATCTAAATCAGCGGCACAACCTGAGTCTCAATGGTTTCTTTCACCTGCAGAATGGCATCAATCGCCGCCTGAATCTCATCTGCCGCTGCCGGATCTTTCAGGCTAGTTTCTAAGGGAGCGGGGACTGCCGCTAAAGAGCTTTCAGCCGCTGCAAACTGGGCCTGAATTTTTTGATCTAAAGCCGGATCGACCGAGGCTACATAGCTGCTAATGCTGGCTTTGGCCTGTGCCCCCGCTTCTGGAAAGCGACCCAGATAGCCATTCTCAGCACTCTTCAAATTGCTTTTGAGGTCGTTGAGAGTTTGGTAGCTAAAGCGGCTTTCCAATCCGGTGACGTCTTGGGCAATAAAAGGAGCTTCCAGCTTTTCTTCGCCTACCTCGGTGAGACTATCTAAAATACCAATCACCAGTTCTTGAGCACCCGCCGCCGTAGTCGGGTAAACCGCGTTTTCAGCGCTGCCTGCTGTCGCCAGCACCTCTTTGTAGGCAGGCTGCCCGCCCAGGCCGCTCTCCCAGGTTGCCAGCAGTTCTGTAGCTACAGCATTGAGATCTTGCCCTAGTGCCTGTAAGTACTGCTTTTCGCGCTCGGTGAACTGATCTACCGTCTTGCTGCTAGCCTCGCCAAACAGCAGGTACTCAATCGTGTGCATGCCTCGCTCCGTATCCTGTAGTTGGGCTACTTCTGCCTGACCCAATGGCTCTGAACTGGCTAAAATCTGCTCAATATCGGTTTGATTAATGGGCCAAGAGTCCATAGCCCCATCAAAGCCCAATCCGGCTGGGCCAAAGGCAAAGGTTTCGGTCTGCTCCCAAGAAATCCGAGCGGCTGTCCAAGCTTGACGAGCCGCTTCTAGACTATCTGGGCTAGACTCCTGGCCGAACGCACTAATCGCCTGACTCAGTGCCGCTGTCTTATCCACATATTGGCGATATTTTGGAATAACGACCTGACTGGCAAATTCGGCAACTACCTCAGTATTTTCAAAGGTATTGGCCCAGTTGAGGTTTTTGGTTGCCGCCCCTTCACCGCCTTCGCCGCCTTCGCCACCTTCACCGCCTTCAGGGGCGACATCGCTAGCCGGAGTAGATTCACTCCCTTCGCCACCATCTACTGACGAGTCCTCACAGGCACCCAGGCTAACCGCCAGACTAAGGGTCAAGAATAGTGCTACAGATTGCAGTCGCTTTGCCATAACAATTGAGAATAAATTTCAACAGGTTTATATTTTTCTGTCTTCAAAAGACTATGACTAATGCAATAATTTGTCAACAAGGCCGCTAAATTCTGGCCACTCTGAAGACCAGTAGATTGCTTCAGCTAGATAAATGAAGACTCCTGTAGTCCTGATTGGATAGGTGAATAGGGTAGCCAAGAGTTCCAGGCTCAGATATTTGTGGCAATCTGTGTAGCTAACGACTGCTGCAGCGAAAGGCAGAGGGATGAAGGCAGAGGGATGAAGGTAGAAGGATGAATAGGATGCCGATTACGTAAAGATTCAGCGATCTGAGTTGTCCTAACCAAACTACGGTTTGCTGTTCAGTCTAGAGTTGGGAAAGATTCTTATAGGCGAAACTGCAATTACCCTGTTTTAGACTCTGTCCTAATAAAAATGAGTCTCAACGTTTCTGACTCAGTCAAGCAGGAGGTGGGCAATGCCCTACGGATGAATGCTACTTTTTGGTAGGTCATTTACGAGCAAAACTGAACGCTGCTCAAATCAGTTTTTTCTGGCGGAGAGGAGAGCAGGCTGGGCGGCTCAATTACCAGCTCAGCCAGCGGAATTTTTACGGTAAATGTTGCTCCCAATCCTTCCCCTGCACTCTCGACGGTAACGGTGCCCCCGTGCATTTCTACAATTTGGCGCACAATCGCCAGACCTAATCCCAATCCGTCAAACTGGCGCGTGGTGGCACCATCCTCTTGGCGGAAATACTCAAACACACGGGGGAGAAAATCAGCTCGAATGCCCTTGCCGGTGTCGCTGACTTGAATCTGAGCGACGTTTTTGTTGTGAGTGAGCGTAACAGAAACCTGCCCGCCTTGGGGGGTGAACTTGACTGCATTAGACAGCAAGTTGCGCATTACCTGCTGTAGCCGTCCGGCATCGCCCATAACAGCTTCCGCAGCGGCGGGAACAGAAACCTGAACCCGAATTGACTTAGCTGCTGCTGCTAAGCGAACTGTCTCTAGGGCAGCTAAAACAGGCTGGCTCAGGTTGACCAGCGTTGCGGATAAAGTGATTTTGCCGCGCAGCATCCTGGAAACATCCAGCAGGTTGTTGATAAGCTGGATCTGAAGCTGGGCGTTGCGCTCAATCGTTGCGATCGCCATATGAGTTTTTTCAGCGTTTAAGCTACCCTGCAGCAGCAGTTTTGACCAGCCCAAAATTGGATTTAGGGGCGTTCGCAGCTCATGGGAGAGCACTGCTAAAAACTCATCTTTAATTCGATTTGTTTGACTGAGGGCTTCAGCTTGGGCCTGTAACTCTATCATCAAACGCGATCGCTCTAGGGCCACCGCCACCTGACCCGCTACCACCTGCATCAGATCCAGCTCGTCGCGGCTAAAGCGATCGCGCTGACGGGTACCCAACCCCAAAGTACCTAAAACGCGATCGCCCACAATCAAAGGATGACTGGCATAAGCTCTAATGCCAATTGACTGAACCGGAATCGCCAGCGCGTCATCTATTTGCAGCGCATTTTCAACCACAGCAGCCTGACGCTGTTGCACCACATAGCCACAGACGCCCTGCCCCAGCTCCAAAAATTTAGCAGCTTCAGCAATCTCCTCTGAAATACCGCCATAGGTGTGTAGCTGCAGGTGTGGTTGACCCGCCTGAAACAGGTAGTTGAAGTAAACTTCAAGTCCCAGATACGTCGAAATTCTTTTGAATAAGCCAGCCAAAAACGCTTTAGGGTCTTCGTTTACCAAGAGATCGTTGGCGACTTCTGAAAGCAGCTTGAGGCGCTCGTGACTGTCTTTTATAGCTGCCTCGGCTTGGTCGTGAGCAGCCAGGGTGCAGATTTCTGGAGGAAGCTGATTTTGAGCTGACAAAGCTGCTACACCGATCGGTGCCAGGCAGTGAATGATGTGCGTCAGTTGCCCGGCTTTATCAAAAAATGGCGAGTGTGTTAGCCGCCAGTGCTGCTGCTCTGAGCTGCTCTCCCTTGGCCTGGGGTCGCAGGTGTTATAGTTCTGTATCACTGTTACGTGAGGCTGACGGTGCTTTAGCACGCTTTGCAATGAAGCTCTCAAGTGCTGCAGATTGGCTGTATTGAACTCAGGACTACTAGAGGAAACCTCTAGTAGATGACGACCAACAACATCCTCTCGCCAGGTTTGAGTGGCCTGAAAGTAGGCATCGCTGCCTGCAACAACAAAAAAGTCTGGTGAAAAGACAAGATACAGCCCCGGTAGCGATTCAAATAAAGTTTGAAAGTCCAGCATCTGTTCCCCTGCCATACTTCACCAGAGTACCCAAGTTGCAAAATACCCGAGCTGACGTCTCCCTACTCCATTATCTTCTCAAAAGCTCAAAAATATTCCAGAACCCATGACAAAAAACTAAGGAAGATTCAATGTGAAGATGAAACCGACTAGAATCTGTCATCTATCTCAGGTTGGAAAAATTTAACTCTAAGCAAAAAACAGGAGCGCATCTTTAGACCACTCGCTGAAAAGGATAAGCATAATGACTTATTTTTGGAGAGTTGATATTGATAACCTGGGTTTTCATGTCAATACTATTACTAATACTGCCGTCATTTAACTTTAATACCTAGATTTTCTCAGTAATTTTTCGGTATTTTTGGTAGCCAATATTATAAAGTACTGAAGTGTTGATTTGATGATTTATCTTAATTGCCCTCAAAGTCAGGTTATGTAATTTTTGACCACCCTTCTTGTTCTTTTTGAGCTTTTGGCTAGTTTAATTCCTGAAATCATCCCCCCGATTTTGAGTTATGACTCACATGACGCTAACGCCCGATACACTCCGGCTTCTGCTAGTTGAAGATAGTCATGCGACTGCAAAATCTCTTACTCAGCTGGTTCAGAACTCTCAATTTAAGCTAGTTGAACTAACAGTTATTGAGTCTTTAGAAGCTGCGCTAGAGCAAAGTGTTTCCCTGAGGGCTGATCTAATGCTGCTAGATTTAGCTACCTTCAGGGGGCAATCTTTAGCACCCGTCGAGAACTTACTGAAAACTCTGACTGAGCTACCGCTGCTGATTCTCTACGACGCTCAAGATCAGAGCTTGGTACAGACACTCATTCCCGACGGCATTCAAGGCAGTGTTCAAGGTTGGCTTCTGAAAGAGACGCTCAGCTCTGTCACTTTATCTCATGCTTTGCAGCAAATATTTGAGCAAATTAAAAACAAAAGTCAATGGCAAGAGCAGATTGATGAGCTGTTTGGCAGAGTGCAGCAGCTTGAGTGTGCTTTGGACAATACGCTGCTGGCGGTCAATCAGCTTTATCAGCACACGGCTTTATTAGAAAACATTTTGAGCGCTGTACCAGATGGCATTGTTTTTGCCGATCTGGAACGTCGTATTTGTAAAGTCAATCCAGCTTTTAGCCAAATTTTTGATTACCCAGCCAGAGCTGTTTTAGGACAGACTACTGAGCACCTTTATGCCAGCCCAGAAGCCTATCGCAGACAGGGGCAGCGATGTTACAGCCTGCACACCGAGGGCAACATTAGCGTCTATGAAGAGCACTATCGGCGTCGAGAGGGGCAGGTGTTTGTTGGCGAGACGGTGGGCACCGTTATTGAGAATTTTTCTGGCCAAAAGATGGGATACCTCGGCATTATTCGAGATATTAGCGATCGCCAGCAGGCCGACCTAGCTCTAGAGCAAAGTGAATCGCTCAGTCGCGCCTTACTACAGGCTGTACCAGACCAGCTGCTCTGGATGAAGCCTGACGGCACCTATCTCACAGCGAAAGGTCGGTTTCTGTCTTCTGCTCAAGACTTTTCTCAAACAACTGTTTATGAATATCTGCCGCTAGAACTCGCTAAGCAACAGCTCTATCATGTGCGGCGATCGCTGCAAACGGGTGAACCTCAGAGATACGAGCATCAGGTCTGGCGTCAAGGGCAGAAGCATTACGAGAACATTTGCGTTGTTCCCTACAGCGAAGACAGTGTGCTGATTGGGGTACGCGATATTACAGCAGCTAAGCGTTTAGAGGTCAGGCTGCGGGTCACTCAGGAACGCTGTCGTTTACTGTATCAAAAGACGCCCATAATGCTGCACTCAACTGACCAAGAAGGGCGTTTAGTCAATGTCAGCGATTACTGGCTTCAGCAGCTTGGCTACGCTCGTCATGCGGTGATTGGGCGTAATTTTTCTGAGTTTTTGACTGCTGAGTCTCAGCCCTACGCTCAAGCAGGGGGGCTGCCCAAATACTTTAGCACCGGCACTTGTGTCGATCTACCGTACCAGATAGTTTCCAAGGCAGGCCAGGTGATTGACGTTTTGCTGTCTGCTGTAGCAGAAAGAGATGACTCTGGTAAGATTGTTCGTTCTCTGGCAGTGATGACTGATGTGAGCGAGCGTAACCGCGCCGTGGCTGACTTAAAAGCCAGTGAGGCGCGTTTTCATGCCTTCATGGACAACTCTCCGGCACTGGCTTTCATGAAAGACGCTGAATCGGGACAGCTCGTTTATGTCAATAAGCCCTTTGAGGCGTTTTTTCAGGTCGATGCGGCGGATGTCTTGGGCAAGACAGACTTTGAGTGGCTACCGCTAGAGGTCGCTGAACAAAATAGAAGACACGATCGCCAAGTTATGCAGCTAGGTTACCCGCTGCAGCTAATTGAGTCAGTTCCAGATTCGACAGGGAATCCTCAAGACTGGCTGGTATCCAAATTTCCCTGCAATGACTCAGGCCATCAGACTTTAGTGGGCGCAGTAGCCGTTAATATCACTGAGCAAAACGCTTAGAGCAGCAGCTCTATGAAGAAAAAGAACTGGCTCAGGTGACGCTGCGCTCGATTGGCGATGCGGTGATTACAACAGATGCTCAAGGCCGTATTACCTATCTCAACCCGGTAGCCGCAGCGATGACTGCCTGGACTCAGGCCGAGGCTCAGGGGCTGCCTCTGTCAGATGTTTTTGTCATCCTCAATGAATGCACCCGTGAGGTAGCCGAAAGCCCAATGACCTTGGTGTTGCAAGCAGGCATCAGAGTGGGCCTTGCTGATCGCACAGTTCTAGTGGCCAAAGATGGCAAAGAACACAGCATTGAAAACTCAGCCGCGCCTATGCGCAATGCTGAGGCAGAAATTGTGGGTACTGTTCTGGTCTTTCATGATGTGACCGAAGCCCGTCAGCTTTCTCGCCAGCTCACCTGGCAGGCAAGTCACGACCAGCTAACTCAGCTCATTAATCGCCACCAGTTTGAGCAAGTCTTGGCTAAACTCCTGCATACGACATCGGACTCCAGCATGCTTTGCTATCTGGATTTAGATCAGTTCAAGCTGGTCAATGATACGTGCGGCCATGCCGCTGGCGATGAGCTGCTGCGTCAGGTGGCTGACATTCTAGCTGGCCAGGTGCGCAGCAGCGATCTGGTTGCCCGGCTAGGGGGAGATGAGTTTGCTATTTTACTGCCCCACTGTTCGCTGGAGTTGGCCCAACGGATTTCTAATCTGATGCGCCAATCCATTCAAGAGCTTCGTTTTATTTGGGAAGGGCAATCATTTTCTATTAGCGCTAGCATTGGTCTCGTAGAAATTGCCCAGAACGATCTGAGCCTAAGTGAGGTATTGGCAGCGGCTGATGCAGCCTGCTACGCCGCTAAGGAGGCGGGGCGCAATCGGGTGCATGTCTATCGACCCGATGATTTGAGTCTTTCTCGTCAGCGCAGCCAGCAGCGGTGGTGCCTGCGAATTGATCAGGCCCTAGAGCAAAACCGCTTCCAGCTTTATCATCAGCCCATTGCTGCTGTTGATGAGCCTGAGGGTCAATATCGTCACACTGAACTCTTGCTGAGGCTGTTAGACCAACAGGGACGCCTGATTGCGCCTATGGCTTTTATTCCAGCGGCTGAGCGTTACCACAGAATGCCTGCAATTGACCAGTGGGTGCTCAGTCGGTTTTTGGCAGAGGTGAGTGTAGCTCAGAGCAAGACTCGGATGCTCTACAATATTAATCTGTCGGGGGCGAGCCTGAGCGATGAGCAATTTTTAGACTTCTTGAGGCGATTGCTAATCAAGAGCAGCGTTGACCCGACTATGCTTTGCTTTGAGATTACCGAGACAGCAGCGATTTCTAACCTCAGCCGCGTCACGGCTTTTATGAACAGTCTTAAACAGCTAGGCTGTCAGTTTGCGCTGGATGATTTTGGCAGCGGCATGTCTTCGTTTGGCTATCTGAGACAGCTACCAGTAGACTATATCAAAATTGACGGCAGCTTCATCAGAAAGCTCGACGACCCGATTAACCAGGCCATCGTGGGAGCAATCTGCAGTATTGGGCAGGCGATGAATATTCAAGTGATTGCCGAATGGGTTGCCAATAACCTCGTCAAGGCCCAGTTAAAAGAATTAGGCGTGAACTATGTGCAGGGATATGGTATCGCCAGACCTGCTCCGTTTTGTCTCTCGGCGCTGGCTCAGTAGGTAGCCTGCAAGCGGCTGAGCAAATATGTGCCGGAGGTAATTGGCTCGTAGCGGGGGGGAGTGTCTGAGCAGCAACTAGGCAGGCAAGCGATCTCAGCCTTGGCATCGGGCTGACAGAAAAAAGCAATTGAATAGCGATCGCGCTGGGCTGCTTCACCCTGAGGTAGGGCCACCCGGTGTCGGGTAGAGCGAAACACATCGTTGCTCCACCGCTGCATCAAATCTCCGGTGTTAACCAGAATAGCATCTGCGATCGCCGGAGCTGCAAGCCACTCGCCGCTGGCGCTCTGTACTTCTAACCCCCCGACCTGCTCCTGAAACAGCAGCGTTAGCGTACCGTAGTCAGAATGTGCCCCGGCTCGAATTTGTCCGGGCCTAGGCAGCGCCCTTAGCGCCGGGTAGTGCAGCAGTCGCAGGGTAAATTCTTGAGCCTGATGCTGCTCAACTAGATAGGACTCTGGCAGAGACAAGGCGATCGCAAAAGCCCGAAAGATCTGAGTAGCCGCTGCGGCACAATCCTCAAAAAAACTGTAGAGAGTTTCCTTAAACATCGGCAGCTCAGACGGCCAGCGGTTGAGCGCCAAGGCTAGAGACTCAGCCCCGGCAGCTTCTTTACCCACATTAAAAGCTTCTTTCAAGTCTCCTGGCCGAGCCTGATCCAGGCGCTCCCGCTCAAGGCCCACATATCCCCGATTGCTAACAGCATCAGACCAGGCCAGATCTTGTTTGGCTGCAGCAGATAGGGCAAAAAAAGCACATGACTGCTCAAAAGCACAGGCGATCGCCTTAGGTTCAACGCCGTGATTGGTCAGATACATAAATCCAACCTCATGACACGCCTGATAAATGGCCTCAGCCACCTGCTGCTGGCCGACCTCGTCCCCTGCTAAAAAGGGCGTAAAATCAATGACGGGTAAGTTAACTAACTCACTCACTGACTCAGTCTCCGCTAAAGTTACAGACCCTGATGTATAGCCTACCTGCAACGCCCCATTTCTCTCTCTGCCGCCTTAATATGCTATGGTTTGTCACCCGCTGCGCTACGAACCCCTGCGGCTCAAACGCCGTCAGTTTCTGGTGTCTCTATCACTACTGAGCTGGATTGGGACTGGGGGCTGTCGTTTTCCAGCGGCTCAAACTCAGACAGCCACGCTGACGGTTTCTGCTGCTGCTAGCCTGCAGGAGGCACTAGAGGCGATCGCCCCCCTATTTCAACAAGCCCACCCTGAGACGGCTGTAAACTTCAACTTTGGAGCCTCTGGCGCACTACAGCAGCAAATTGAGCAGGGTGCCCCCGCCGACCTGTTTTTTCGGCTGCTGCCAAACAGATGGACGCCCTGGCCGCAAAAGGGCTGATTTTGCCAGACTCTCGGCAAAACATCGTCACCAACAGCCTGGTGCTGATTGCTCCCCAAAACAGCGCTTTAGCAATCACCGATATTAGCCAGCTCAAAACAGCCAACATCAACCGCGTTGCCGTCGGTGAGTTTCGCAGCGTCCCGGTGGGACAGTATGCCCAGCAGGTGCTGGAAAAGCTAGACTTGCTAGAGCCGCTACAGGCTAAGTTTGTCTTTGGCAATAATGCCCGCAGCGTGCTGGCAGCCGTGGCCAGCGGCAATGCTGACCTGGGAATGGTCTATGCCACCGATGCCGCTCTTAGCGATCAGGTAAAAGTCTTAGCGACTGTTCCCGCTGACCTGCATTCTCCCATTGTCTATCCGATCGCCGCTGTAAGCGCTAGCCCGGCCCCCGAAGCTGCCAGCCGCTTCATCAGCTTTTTGCAAGCCAGTGCTGCTCAGGGAATCTTTGCAAACTTTGGCTTTGGCCGAGTTTAGTAAGGCGTAGGAAAAATCTGGAAAGCGGCTGTTTAGGTTCTGCCATGATTGACTTCTCCCCACTGTGGATCTCTTTGCGCATTGCTGCGATCGCCACGGTGATTACTTTCTTTTTGGGCATTGCAGCGGCTCACAAGATGCAGCACTACCGGGGACGAGGGCGATCGCTGATAGAAAGTCTGCTACTGGCTCCGCTGGTGCTGCCGCCGACAGTCTTAGGATTTTTGCTGCTGCTGCTGCTGGGCAAAAACGGCCCCTTGGGTAAGCTGCTTGACAGCTTGGGGCTAACGATTGTGTTCACCGAATCTGCCGCCATCCTGACGGCAACCGTCGTAGCTTTGCCGCTGATGTATAAGACCGTGCTGGCAGCCCTAGAGCAAATTGACCCCAATCTACAGCAGGCCGCTAGAACCCTGGGAGCCTCTGAGCTGAGGTTATTCTGGCGCATTACCCTACCGCTGGCCCTACCCGGCATCTTGGCCGGAACCACTTTAGCCTTTGCCCGTGCCCTAGGCGAATTTGGGGCCACCCTGATGCTGGCAGGCAACATCCCTGGTAAAACCCAAACGCTGCCAATGGCAATCTACTTTGCGGTCGAAGCCGGAGACTTTGGTGAAGCCACCCTCTGGACAGGCATTATCTTAGCGATCGCCCTGAGCAGCCTGACCCTAGTAAACGCATGGCAACCCGCCCAAACCGCCAGCAACCCCAGAAAACGTCCCAAAACCCATCCCCCCACCCCTCAAACTCAAAACTCAAAACTTAAAACTCCCTCCACCCTTCAGGACTCCTCCCCACCCCCCCGCTTCAACTCAAAACTCAAA
>JAAUQI010000019.1 GCA_012032345.1 Leptolyngbyaceae cyanobacterium RM1_1_2
ACGCTTGAACTTCAGCCTTGCTCAAATCAACAATATAACGTTTCTGACTCATGGTGCTTTCCCTGGTTTTGAGTCAGATTATCAGAACTGTTCCCACTGGGCAAAGCTTGCTTGGCGAACTACTAGGAGGCTGTTAAAAATTTTGCAGGTTGAAACTGCCTGAAAACCTACATAACAGCTTTCTAATATCCATTGACTAACCGTTGGTGAAAGATTGACGAAAAACTGACGGACTCCCAACGGCCAGCACCAACACGCAATAGTGAGCGGAGTAGAAAGTAATGAAACCGTTTAAGCACACAACGGGTATAGGCGTCTTGACTACGGTGCTGGGGGTGATTTCGAGCGCTGAGGCTCAGGCCAGTTTGCTAGATTTTTCGGTTGATGCGGCTCCCATAGCAGGGCCGATAGCAGGCTCCAAATCAGCGATTAGAGAAGCCCCTCGGGTTTCAGCAACGCCGCCTGATGCTGCCCCCCTTAAAAAAACTGCTGAAAAAACTAGCGCCGAGCTGCTGGATTTTTTACCGCCGCCAAAGGTTGTTGATCAGCCGACTAGCCAGCCAGCACTGTTAGCGAGTGAAGTAAGCGATCGCCTGCCTGTGCCTATGCCGCCACCGCTTGCAGATCACACTGCTGTGCTACCGCCGCCGCCCGAGGTTTCCCAAGCTGCTGAAACTATGGCAGCGGCAGCAACCGATCCTTTATTTGCCGGGGGCACTCACTCTCTGGTTGCTAAAGCGGTTGGCAGCGCTGAGGGCACACGCACCCCAGCCGGACAGCGCACCGCTGCTTATTATGGACATGTTGATCCCGGCAATGGAGCCTGGAATTTAGGCAGTTTTTCCTACCAGCACGGTGCAGACTCGCCTGAAGCCGCCGACGAAAAACAACTGGCGCGGCTCAGACAGCAGGCAGTCGAACTTAATCAGCAGGCTACTCAAAAAGCATTGACGCTATCGCTTACAGAAGAGCTTAACGGCATCGATCTAGCGAATCAGGCACCGCTAGCGGCCCTAGATCGAGGCTATATTGTTTGGCTGGATCAGGCTAGGGCGCTGAATTTGCCTGAGTCGGAAGCTATTCTCTGGGCTAGAACCCGTTCGTTTTTAGATCCCGATACCGCTACTTGGAATGCCCCTGGACTGGGCAACAACGTTCACGATATTACTCAAGATCAGGCCAGACGACAGCAGGCGATCGCTCAGGCGATCGCCATGCATCAGCAGTTCCTGTCAGCTCCAGTGCCGCCGACCGCAGCGGCGACAGCCCCTGAGCAAAATGCCGCTGAGGATGCCGCCGCTGAGCCAGACCCGCCAATAGATCTGTCAGCCTCAGATCCTGAAATACTTACAGATAATTTTTTACAACAAAACTACTGAATCAATGGCTTTGTGCCTGACCTCATTGGCCAGGTTTTTCATTGAGGTGGGATAGCTGCTGTAAGTCCAGGGCATCACGCTTCATCATCAACATCGTTGACATCTTCAACGTCCTCCACTGTAACCTCGGCGGTAGGATCAGCCACGCCTACCCGGGTGGTAAGTTTTTGGCGCACGAGCTGCTCAACTTTTTCGGCAAACTCAGCATCTTCCTGCATTCGCTGAATCGTATTGTCCCGCCCCTGCCCGATGTTGTCACCTTCGTAGCTATACCAGGCTCCTTTGCGGACAATAACGCCAGATTCCTCTGCCATGTCCAACACACAGCCCAGGCTAGAAATGCCCTGACCAAACAAGATATCAAACTCTGCAATCCGAAAAGGCGGAGCGACCTTGTTTTTGGCCACTTTGACTTTGGCTCGAATACCGTATTCTTCGCTGCCCTTCTTCAGTGTTTGAATCCGGCGAATATCTAGGCGTACCGAGGCATAAAATTTCAGCGCGTTGCCGCCAGTTGTGGTCTCAGGATTGCCGTAGACGACGCCAATTTTTTGCCGGAGCTGGTTGAGAAAGATCACCGTACACTGAGATTTACCAATGTTGCCCGTGATTTTTCTCAGCGCCTGACTCATCAATCGCGCCTGTAGGCCCATGTGAGAATCCCCCATTTCGCCCTCGATTTCTGCTCTAGGAGTCAGGGCTGCAACCGAGTCAACCACCACTAGATCAATAGCCGAGGAGCGCACCAGCTGATCGACAATCTCCAGACCCATTTCTCCAGTGTCGGGCTGAGAGACTAACAGGTCTTCAATGTTTACCCCTAAAGCAGCCGCATAGACCGGATCCAGCGCGTGTTCTGCATCGACAAAAGCCGCCACGCCGCCAGACTTTTGTACCTGGGCCAAGGCATGAAGCGCCAGCGTTGTTTTGCCTGAGCTTTCAGGGCCATAGATTTCAATTACCCGGCCTTTGGGCAGTCCTCCCCCTAAGGCTACATCTAGCGTCAGTGCGCCAGTTGGAATCGTGGCCACCTGCATGCGGCTAGCTTCGCCCAAACGCATGATTGAGCCTTTGCCGAAGTTGCGCTCAATCTGAGTTAAGACAGTACCCAGAGCCTTTTGCTTTTCAGAAACGTCGCTTTTAGTTGCCATTGCTGCCTCAGTGCTGCTTTAGAGCGAATTCAAGATCGGGCAAGTCTCCATCAGAACTCAGAATCAAAACTCAGAAGTTCAGGCACAGAGACTTGCTGTTGAACCAAATTATTTATGCAATAGAGCCAGTATAGTACCTTTGCACTAATCTAGGGATAGGTACTCTGTGAAATCTGAATTTGATTCGACAGGCAGATACAGCACAGATTCTCTCAGAAACGTTTGGTTTCAGGAGGTTGTAGATGCAGGCAGCAAAAATTATTCAGGTTCTGGCTTTTCCAGGATGGATCGTCGGTATTAGCTATGCCTTGAAAACAGGTTACCGCTGCTGGGTGATCACCCCTGACTTTGTCGTTTTAGATGATGGTGAAAACTACGCTACAAGCCACGCCGCGATCGCTGCCGGCAGGTTCTTAGTAAAATCCTCTCTGGAGCGTGAAGAGGAAATTGATGGAGACATCAGTCGATGACCCGCTGTTCGAGAGCACAAATTGACGCTGGCTTCACCTATTGTTAACTTTTGTAAAATAAATTTCTTATTACAAACTTTTGGAGCTGATTGACATCAATACAACTACAGTTAGAATGTGCTGCTACTCTCATGAAGACTTTCAGGCGAAAGCAATCCCCTTTTAGGAAAAGAAATGGCTTGCAAGAGTATGGAATTTGCCTCACCCTTATTTCGGTTTGGGCCTTTCTTGCCTTCTCGACAATTCACGATCATCCCCTACTGGCCCTCAAGCAGGTTTTGTCAACCCATACCTCAGAACTTCTCTCCAAGCTGAGGTAAGGTAAATATTTAGCAGTTACGCAAAGCATTTGCAAAGAACCTGTGGGTAGTGTGGGCAGTGCCTTTTTTGCTGTCCTGTGGGTGTTTATTCAAGATTCTTCAACTACTACAACAGACTGGCGCTACTGGGGTTTTCTCTTATTAGCTGCTCTGTTTGCCCCCATTACGCTACCTTCTATCCTCAATCAGAGAATCAGGCGCGGATTACGGCGATCGCCTTCTGACTACACTTCAGAGACCTCTAGCTTCTTTAACACCATTCTTGCAACCCGCTGGCGCTAGTCGCTAACCCTAGCGCTGAAGGCTGATTGACGGTATCTAAAGCCGCTGAAATCTGTTTCACTGTGTGACTCCTGCTGCTGCTGAGAGAGTCGAACCAGCAATTGCGTAATCTGCGAAAACTGCTTCGACAGTGCAGAGATTGAATCAGATCGGGAACAACATCAAGCCTATCCCTTCACTTATGGTTGTAGAAGAACATTCTGAGGAACTTATGAGGGTTTTGGGGGTAAAATTCGCAGCCTGTTCGCAAAAAGTAAACACTCTGTAAGAAGTCCTTAAACCCTCTCTACTTATCTGGGCAGATCCGTATAGGCACTGATAGCATGAGCTTGAATGTGGGTTTCCTGTCGTACAGGGCTGCAATGAAGCAAAACGAGTTCTTCCAAAACGTGTCATTAACAGCAGATTCAACAGAGAGATTTTTCTATGAAAGCCATGATTCTGGCAGCAGGCAAGGGTACCCGTGTGCGTCCAATTACCTACACGATTCCCAAGCCGATGATTCCAATTTTGCAAAAACCCGTCATGGAGTTTTTGCTAGAGCTGCTGCGCAATCACGGATTTGACCAGATCGTAGTGAATGTCAGTCACCTGGCCCACGAAATCGAAGGCTATTTTCAGGACGGCCAGCGATTTGGTGTGCAGCTTGCTTACTCCTTTGAAGGCATCATCGAAGACGGAGAATTAGTCGGGAAAGCCATTGGCTCTGCTGGCGGCATGAAGAAAATTCAAGATTTTTCTCCTTTCTTTGATGACACATTCATTGTGCTTTGCGGCGACGCTCTGATCGATTTGGATCTCACCGAGGCTGTTCGGCAGCACCGTGAGAAAGGCGCTATTGCCACAATCATCATGAAGACGGTACCGATTATGCAGGTACCTAGCTATGGCGTTGTAGTAACTGACGAAAACGGACGGATTGAGTCTTTCCAGGAAAAGCCTGCGGTTGAGGAAGCGCTCAGTACTGATATCAACACAGGTATCTACATTTTTGAGCCAGAAATCTTTGACTATATTCCCTCGGGACAAGAATTTGATATCGGTGGCGATCTGTTCCCCAAGCTAGTAGAAGCTAAAGCTCCGTTCTACGGTATCCGCATGGACTTTGAATGGGTAGATATTGGTAAAGTGCCAGACTACTGGCAGGCAATTCAGGATGTCTTAACAGTCAAGGTTAAGGGGGTCAAAATTCCTGGCCAACAGGTGATGCCAGGGGTCTATACCGGGCTAAATGTCAAAGCTAACTGGGACAAGGTAAATATTGAAGGGCCTGTATTTATCGGCGGCATGGCCCACATTGAAGATGGCGCTACCATTATTGGCCCCAGCGCCATTGGCCGCAACTGCTGCATTTGTAAGGGTGCCGTCGTTGACAAGAGCGTTATCTTTGAATATTCTCGCATTGGTTCGGGAGTGCGTCTGATTGATAAGCTGGTGTTTGGCCGCTACTGTGTCGATAAGCTTGGAGCCTCAATCGATATGCAAGCCGCTGCCCTTGACTGGCTGATTACCGATACGCGCCAGCCGATTCCAGCAGAGCCACCGCTAGAGCATCAGGCGATCGCAGAACTGCTAGAGCAGCACGCCGCCGCTCAGCAAGCTTAGTTGCTTATTGCAGCAGCAGCGTCTACCAGAGCGGGTTGAGGTCATCACCTTGACCCGCTCTGGAATTGGCAGAACTTATGCAGCACCTCCAGAGGTAGTAGGTTTATTTCAAGACTGGAGTCAGTAACCTGAGTAAAGCATCAGATTTACAGGGTGAACCCTATGCGTCGTCCTCTCTTACTGGCTATCATCGCGCTGCTGATAGTGGGCATTGCGCTTCGAGTGGTGCAGCTAGACAAAAAAGTTTTTTGGATTGACGAAGCCTTCACGGCGCTGCGAATCTCGGGCTATGACGAAAGCGAGGTCGTGGTCTACTTTCAGGCCCAGCCCCTACTCACCGCTGGAGACTTAGAGCGTTTTCAGTCCTACAGCCGCGACAAAGGCATTTTAGATACAATCAGGGGCTTGGCTGTTCATGAACCCCAGCTACCCCCGGTTTATTTTGTGCTGGTGAGAGCCTGGGCTGGCTTTTGGGGCAGCTCGATCGCAGCTATCAGGAGCTTCTCGGCAGTGGCTAGCCTGCTGGCTGTGGGAGGCATGTACTTTTTGGCGGCTGAGCTGTTTGGCAGCGCTAGGGTCGGCGGCTTTGCCGCAGCTTTGCTAGCCATATCACCTTTTCAGGTACTCTATGCCCAAGAGGCCAGACCCTATAGCCTCTGGACGCTGACCCTCTTGCTCGCTAGCTTTTTGCTATTGAGAGCGCTGCGCCGCGATCGCCCGCTGGACTGGTGGCTCTATGCGATCGCACTAGTATCAGCGCTATACACTTTTCTGTTTTCAATATTCGTTGTTTTTGGCTATACGCTATACGTTTTTGCTCAGGCCAAAAGCCATACCAAAAATGGGCAAAAAGTCGCCGTCTACAGCAGCGCTACCTGATTTTTACCGGCGTGGCGATCGCCAGCCTGATTCCCTGGCTGGTGCTGGTCTGGCGCTACCGACAGCAGAGTCTGGAGGGGGTGGGCTGGGCTTTGCAGTCGGGGGCGGCGGGTTTTGGGGCGCAACTGCTGACGTGGGGGCTGCACTTTACTAGAGCTTTTGTAGATTTTGACGCCGGGATTCGCTTTGACCCCAGCCACCTGTTTCCCTATTTGCTGGTAGTTTTGGCGATCGCGGCTCTGCTTAGCTACGCGCTCTATAACCTGCGCCAGCAAAAGCCGCGCCAGTTTTGGTTTGTGCTGGCTTTGACTGCGGTGTCTGCCCTCTGTCTAATTTTGCTAGATCTGATTCTCGGTGGCGGCTTTTCTAGCGCTACTCGCTATACGGTGCCCTGTCTGCTGGGGGCTACTCTGGCGATCGCTTTTTGCTTAGCTACCCAGACTGGCCAACAGCAGCCCCCGGCCACGCGCAGGCTATGGGGCTGGATTGCTGCCAGTCTCTACAGCTTGGGGGTGTTGTCTTGCATTAGCAATGCTTTCGCCATCAGCGGCTGGCACAAGACCGGGGGCTATCTACCCTATGTGGCTGAGGTGATTAACCAAACGCCTCGGCCTTTGGTCGTGGCTGACTTTGATCTGTGGATTTTGCCGCTCTCTCACTATCTCAAGGCGTCTACTGCGATCGAGATGTTTGACAGCAGCTTGGGGTCACCGCAGATACCCCCAGGTTTTAGCCACTATTTTGTTGTCAATGCCCCGGCGGATTTTGTCACGGCTTGGGCAGCGGCGACGGACTATCAGCTACTGCCGCTGGAGGGGTTAGACCAGGTGCCGGTCTGGTGTTTGCAGCAGGATGCCGAACCAACTCGCTGTCCGCCTATAGCTAGAAACTAGGGTTTGTAGTCAGGGGTTTGGGGCTGTGTTTGAGCACTGAAGTGATCACTACGAACTATCGCAAAAAAAGTGGGGATGATATGCGCTCACAAAAGGATGGGTAGCCTACGGTAAGGAGCTAGACAAACCCTATTTTGCATCTCAAGGAGACACGCTACATGAAGACCGATCTCAAAGCTAAGCTGGTTCAGCATCTGTTAAAGAAAAAAGGCAACGAAGGTTTCACCCTGATTGAACTGCTAGTTGTCATCATCATTATTGGTATTCTGGCCGCGATCGCGCTACCCGCCTTCCTTAATCAGGCCAACCGCGCCCGCCAAACCGAAGCCCAAACCTACGTCGGTTCCGTCAACCGCGCCCAGCAAGCCTACCGCCTAGAGCAGCCCACCTTTGCAACTGAGATCCCTGAGTTAGGCTTAGGTATCCAAACTGAAACTAAGTTTTACGAGTATGGTAAGCAAGGTGTTGGGGCTGGACCTGGTGAAACTGAGCCTGTCACTGACGGCATTGGCTCAGGTGCAATAACTTTTGCTAATCCCAAGGACGTGGCTCTCTTAGGCTACGCAGGGGCCACCTACCTGCTGCTAGACGAAGGCGGCAATGTCACCACAACTGCTGTTCTCTGCAAGTCTGAAGCTGCTAATGATACTCCTGATCTAGGTGTTACCAACGCTGCCAAAGATACTGCAAAAGCCGAGGCTACTGATGGCGACTGCGGCTAAGGCTGTTCTTCACTGTGCTGTCAGATAATCCTCACTGGTGTAGGCAATTCCTCTAAAATTAAGTGTCCCGAAGCGATCTCGTTACTGAGTCCTTTCGGGACATTCTTTTATGCAAAACTTTGATCAAATGCTGAGCCAAGAGACAACAAAAAGACTCAGTGCTGTAGGGTGTTGTCGGGCGTAGCCGTGACGCACCACTTCGTGAGACTTCAATACGTTATGCTGTCGCTAACGCAGCCTACAAATAATTAGGACTTCCTACTTATCAGCCAGGATTGGATACTTTTCTGATGAGCAGTCTAAAGACTCTTTCTCTCATTGCGCTCTCCTTAGTCAGTATTGGCTGGCTGCAGTTCAAGAGATTTCAGACCTTAACTCAGGCCCAAGAAAACACATCTCAGGCTCAGCTAGCCGGAGAAGACCAGGCGCAGGTGCTTCAGCTTGAGCTGATGCAAAAGCTGCCCGGTTTTGGCTTTGATAATCTGATTGCTGACTGGACATTTCTACAGTTCTTGCAGTACTTTGGCGACGATGCTGTCAGAGAGCAGGTGGGGTATACCGTGAGTCCCGACTTTTTTAAGGTCATCGTTGATAAAGATCCGCGCTTTATCGAGCCTTACTTTTATCTCAGCAACAGCGTTTCGCTCTATGCGGCTGAGCCAGAGACTTCGGTGGCGCTGATGGCCCAGGGGCTAGAGTCGCTAGCCCCGACGGTGCCGCCCAACTCCTATTTTGTCTGGCGCTATAAGGGCACTGATGAGCTGCTGTTTTTGGGCGATGGCAGGGCAGCACAGGAGTCTTTTGAGGCGGCGGCGGAGTGGGCTGAACAGTCGCCTGATCCTGAAGGCAAGAGCGTGGCTGAGTCATCGCGCAATACGGCTAACTTTTTAGCCAAAAACCCCAGCAGCAGAGCCGCTCAGATTAGCGCCTGGGCCAGCATTTTAGTCAGAGCTGTGGACGATCGCACCCGCGATATTGCAGTTAAAAATATTGAAGCCCTCGGCGGCAGCATTACGGTCAATCAGCAGGGCCAGGTGTCTGTAACCTTCAGCCCCGACGAATAAACACCGCTACCTGCCTGTTACCTTTATTAAATTTCGCAGTTGACTCGATCGCGTAAATAAGGTACCTTCTCTTCTAATGCAGCACATACCGTCCTACGGCTGCTGCATGACCCGTCCCGAAAACTAGCTGCGCGGCCCGAAGTTGGTACCAACAACTCCGAACCGCTAACCGACCAGACTGAACCAAGCAGTCCGGCAGGCTGATGAATTTTAACAGTTCTCTAGCCGCCCTGATTCGCTTTGCGCTGGTGTAGGGTGGCTAGCTTTTTGGGTTTTTCGCCCACTGCGTGGTTCTGGCTGCGGTTTTGCCCTATTGATTTGCCGTGCTGGGGCGATCGCAGTGGGCACCTCACCCAACTCAAAAAAAGGAACTCATGTCTAAATCTGGCATCATTTACCCGCTCACCGAGCCTTCATCTGACGCTGAACCAAAACGCAAACCGATTCATCACATCCTCCTCGGCTCCCCCCAGCTTGTAGAGCGCACTATCCATCAGCTTCATCAGGCCCGCTACGCTGAAGTCTACCGTTGGACACACCCAATTGAGACTCCCGAGAACCGTCTGATTCTCACTACCAAGCCCGGTGAAGTCATGAGCCTGCTGGTGAGGCTGGTGCAGCTAGCCTAGGGAGATAACGTTCGTAGTCAGTGCTTTAGCGCTGTACTTCAGCACTAAAGTGCTTACTACGAACTATTTTTTAGAGCTTCAATCAGAGCCACTTGCTTTTCCTTGAGTGCCAAATCTAGGGGCGGGTTGAAATATAGTGAAGGCATCAGGTCTGCAAAAAAGAGAGTCATTGGAATATTTTCAATTCTCGGCAAAAAGTCTGACGGCAAGGGGCCATCTACATGGCGGCTCAGGGCACCAAAGCCCAAGCGCTGACTGCGTGGTTCCCAGGTAGGCGCATTTTCGGTGAGCCACTGTCGCAGGCTACTAGAATTTTCCATACCCTGCTGCAGCTCGGCGATCGCTTCTGTCGGCGGCGTCACCTCGCTCAGCGCCCCGTCCCGCTGAGAAAAAGCCCAGGCTTGCTCTAAAAGCGACTGACGTGAGGCTGGATTGATCCAGGCTTGCAGAGTCAGCTTGGCAGCGCTATCAGCCAAATCTGCAACTTTTGCCCTCAAAACATCCGGCTCTGGCGCGCTCAAAACGGCCTGATTGAGTAAGCTACCCGATCTATCCCAGTCAGCCTCTGTCGCCGTCAAATTTCCTAGCCACCAGTTCAGCGCCCCCCGATTTTGCCGCAAAAAAGTCTCAACCTCTGGCTGACTGGCAAAGGTATTGATTAAATCCTCATAGGCTTGCAGCAAACGCTCGACCAAGCGCGGGTAGACAGGCTCAAACTGAGCTAGCTGCCAGATGGGGCTGGTAATCAGTGAAGGCTGTCTCAAAAGCTCCAGTACCCAAGCCTCTACCGCTAGCGCTGGCTGATCTTGCCCCAGCAGGCTAAAGCCCAAACCTAGAAAAACGCCGCGCTTGTTGGGCACCAGATTCACCGACTGGATGAATGCCTCAGTTGCGGCCTCAGTTGCGGCCTCAGTATCCTGACTCATCAGCAGCCAGCCCAAGTTTGAATGCCCAAACTCCTGATAGGGAGAAACTGCATTGGCGGTTTGAAACCAGGCGATCGCCGCCTCTCGCCATGCCTGCTGCTGGGCCGGATCCCTGGCTTGAAAGCTGAGATTCCCTAGGTTCCAGGCTAGCTGGTAAGGATAGTAGGGTTCCCAAGGAGCCAGAGCGGCAGCGCCAGTCAGCTTTTGCACAAACCCGTCAAGATCGCTCTGCTCCAGCGCCTCAAACCCTTTGCTAGACAGCGCCCAAGCCCGATGAACCGGAATCAGCCAAACCTGCACAATCAAGAAAAAGCCAAGGCCGACACCCACCAGCGATCGCCGATATTTTTTTCCAGTTAGCTCAGCAGCAATTTCAGTAGAACTCCCCGACATCTGGCGGAACTGGTAGGCCAGCGCCGCCAGAAAAACAACAATAACACCGCTAATGCAGAGGTTATCTAGCTGATAGTCGGTCAGGCTGATGACGCTGTAGCCCAGCAGGCCGCCCAAAATTGCCCAGGTCAGCAGCGCTGTTTCTCTAGAATAAACTGCCTCAAAGCGCTGCCAGCGAATCACCAAAGCCACCAGCAACACAATCCCCACAGCCGGAATTAACCCGCCCCAGATCCCCATTTCTCCCCAAAGCTGAGCCGGGGTACTGTGTAGCTGAAACGCTAGCTCAGCCTCGCGTCCCGCCCAGACCGGGCGATACTTTTGATAGGCAATCGGCACACCGCCTACGCCAATCCCTGAACCCCAATGGCTTAGCCCCATGCGCCAGCCAATCGCATTAGTAATCGTGCGGTAGGCCAGCTCACCGCCACCGCTGCCGTTGACCAAACTTTCTAACAGCGATCGCAGCCGATTATTACTGCCAGCCAGCAGCAGCAGCAGACCCAAAAAACCAGCGCCGCTCAGCCCTATCCACAGCCGAGACAGCTTACTCTTGAGCAACACCACGCCCAGCGCCGCGCCCCCCACAACTGCCAGACTCAACAGGCCACCTCTAGAACTGGTGGTATACATATTCACCAGTCCCAACCCTACGCCCCCCCACCAAATCCATCGGGCGTAACCTTTTTGCAACAGCCCCAGACACAGCAGCAGCGGCAGCACCAAAATCAGATAGCCAGCCACATAGTTCTGATGCCCCACCGGATGCCAGTTTCGCAGGCTGACCACGTTGAAATCAAAGCCAATTTCTAAGCCATACTGACTGAGTATCCGCAGCCGCTCCAGCTCAGGCCAGTAGGTTTGCCGCAGCCACAAAACCAGGCTCAGAACCATAAAAACCAGGCTCAAACCGCCTTGAAACTGCAAAAGCCTCAACCACCGCTGCGGCGTACTAATCCAGCTATTAACCGCGTAGAGCGCAGCCAAAACGCACAGAGCTGCCCAGCCATACCAGCGGGCCTGATTGGGAAATTCGGCAAAGATAGTCGAAACTGCAAGGCCAACCACGGTCAAAGCCGCTACCCAGTCTAGATAGTTGCCCAAAACTAGCGATCGCCAAGGTTTGTGCCATCCCTGCCAGAGCAGCCAGATCACAGGCAGAGTCAGCGTCATCTGCCAGACAAACACCCAGGGCCACAGCACCATCAGGCTATTGCTCCCCGGCAGCAGGGTAAAAACAGCGTAGAGCAGAGCGCTCAGCAAACCTAGCAGCTTGCCATCGGCCTGCGAGGGTTCCATCTGGGGGTCGGGCCTTTTATTCAATAGAGTCATGGCGAGGGAGACACCTGAGGCGGCGGCGTCAGTTTGAAGTGGGCTTTTGTTGGATGGGGCAGGCCAAGTTCGGCTGTGCGTAAAGACTCGACCTGATGATCCAAAATTGGAAACTCTCGCGGATAGACGCTAAACAGGTTCAGTAGATCTAATAAAGCACTGTCTTGAATATTTTCAGACCCCATCATAATTCTGATTGTCTGTGCATACTGATTGCGGTAGGCCATACCTAGCTGTAGGCGATTGTGCCGGGTAGCTTCTTCAGGCAGGGAGGAAAGCCACTGGCGAATAGCTCGATGTCGGTCAATATGGCTTCTGGCCGCAGCGCGCTCAGCTTCAGGGGTTTTGGTCTGGTCTAGATAGGCATCAAAGTAAATATCAGGCTGCAACCAAGCGCGCAGCAGGGATAGCTCTGAAGCTTGAGGATTAGCCGCGATCGCCTGGTTAAGCGTATCTAATGCCTGCTGCGGGGCACTGTCAACCTGAAGCAGCGCCTGCACGACAGGACGCAGCTCTGGCTCAGGACTGGCCGGAGTAAAAGGTAACTGATACCACCAGTGAATCAGGGCCGCATTTGCATACAAAGCCGGGTAGGCTGGATCGCTGGGGGATGTCAGCCGCAAAAGTTCTAGGCTCCAAGCTGAAAATTTTTCTAAAACTGCTGCTCGAACATCCTCTATTGGGGCTGCGCGCCAATTGGAAAAAGTCAGCGATCGCGGATTGGTCAAGCCTTCTAGGGCAAAAGCTGTAACAGCCTGACTTGGCTTGCCTTGGGCTAGATAAATTTGGCCCAGCACGTAGTAGGTATAGTTGTCATTGCGCGGCGATAGCTCTGCCGTGCGCGTCGCGTAATATGCGGCAGCGTCTAGCTCTCCCCGCTGAAAATGTAAAACCGCTAAATTTTGATTAAACCAGGCATCGTAAGGCGCTGCCTCAAAAGCATTCTCAAAATGCTCCAGGGTCGCGGTTTCAAGGGTCTGCTTGTCTTTCGAACTTTCGACTAATTTTTCTAACGGCAAGAGCTGCTGACCTGCGATCGCCCCATAGGTAGGATCCCAGGGCACCAGCTTATTGGCCATCGTCCAGCGATAGTTAGCCTCCACGTAATCAGCCGCACTCGCTTCCTGGGTGCCGAGGCTGGTGAGGGCCAGGGCTATATCTACAGGCACCCACAGTCGCAGAGCCACCGCCAGTCCGGCCAGCAACCCCAGGCTCACAATCCGGCGCAGACGCCGCGCTAGCTGAGCCGGAGAGGGTAGATAGCGATCGCCCAAACTGACTAGAAAAACGACGTTGGCGACTAAGGTTGAGGCAATACCTATATTTTCAAGCTGGTAGTCGGTCAGACTAGAAACCCCGTAGGCCAAAAAACTGCCGCCGACACCAGACAGCAGCAGGCGATCGCGGGCTTCTAGCTCACGGCGATCTAGCCTCAGCCAGAGCCAGCCCAGAGCCAGCACCCAGCCCACATACAGCCCGATGCCAATCGCCCCTAGTTCCCCCGCTAGCTGCACCGGCATATTGTGGAGCTGCTGCACATGATCCAGCCCGGTGCCGGTTTCAATCGGGCGATACAGATTAGAAACACGGGCCATATTGCCGGGGCCGACGCCGAGCAAAGGGCGATCGCGCAGAATGTTCTTAGCCGTTTGCAGCATAAAGTAGCGATCGCGGGCAGGGCCGTCTGCCACCGTTACCGCCGCCTGAGCGCCTGTGCCAAAATGAATGCCGCCAATCAAATCCCGCACTCTCGGGTTGCTGCCAATTCCAGCACCAATCACAATCAGCCCCACCAGACTACCCGCAGCCAGCCATCGCCGCTGCCGCCCCCGACTGCGCCATAGCGCTATACCCATCGCCGCGATCGCCCAAACCACAAAGCCCAGATAGGCCCCCCGCGACCCGCTGACATAGAGCGCCACCAAAACTATCAGCGCCGCCAACAGCCCCAGCCAGCGCCGCCAGCCCTTTTGAGCCAGGGCAAACGTCGTCACCAGCGGCAGCACCAAAACCAGATAGCCCCCGACAAAGTTATGGTGTCCCAAAGGAGAAGCATTGCGAATGGCGCTGCTAAAATCTCCCGAGCGCCACATATTGGCATTGGGCTGCCAGTGGGCCAGACTGATTAAGCTCGTGGTCGTCCCGGTGACGGCCAGCCCCAGCCAGAGTAAATGTCGTTTAGCTGCCGCCCCCGCCACGTAGTTGTGCCAGCCATATAGCAAGAGGCCATAGCACAAAACTAAGACAATATTCCAGGCGGCAACCGTAGGAAACTGGCTGAAGGCGGCTGAAACTACCATCCCCACAGCAAGCAGGCCCACCAGCCAGTCCAGCCCGTAGCCCAGGGGACGAAACGGCACTGCAAACTGCCGCAGCATCCAGATCACCCAGAGGCCCATCGCCAAAAAGCCCAGCTGCCAGATCAAAATCCAGGGCCAGCCCACCATACGAAAGTAGCTAGACGGCAGCCAGGTAAAAAAGACCAGCGCCGCCACAGCCAGCCAGCCCAAACCTGCTCCCTGCCAGCCATCAGCGGCCTGTTCCTGAATCGGCTCAGCAATATCTTTGAGCAAAAATTGACTGATTGCAGGTCGTATCTTTTGCCAGTAAGCGCTCATAGAATTTAGTAAGCTCCATTGCCAAAAATCACGATCCGAATAGTTTCAATCAAAATTTCTAAATCTAAGTTGAGCGACCAGTTATCGATATAGTGCAGGTCTAGACGAGCGGCGTCATCAAAACATTCAATATCCGATCGCCCGGAAACCTGCCACAGCCCCGTAATCCCCGGCAGCACCTGATGACGAATGTGGTGCCAGGGGTCGAAGTGGGCTACATCTCTCAGCGGCAATGGGCGCGGCCCGACCAGGCTCATTTGCCCCAGCAGCACATTAAAGAGCTGGGGCAGCTCGTCCAAGCTGGTACGGCGCAAAAGCCGACCGACGGCGGTCACCCGTGGATCATTCTTAATCTTAAACAAGATGCCATCTCTGTTGGCGTTTTGGCTTTCTAGAGCTTTTTGCAGAGCTGAGGCATTCAGGGTCATGGTGCGAAATTTCCACACCTGAAAGACTTTACCGTGCAGGCCCATGCGCTCTTGGCGAAAGAAAACGGGGCCGGGGGAACTCATTTTGATAGCGATCGCCATCAGTAGAAATAAAGGAGACAGCATCAGCAGGCCCAGGCTAGCTCCTAAAAAGTCCAAGCTGCGCTTGACATGATAGTCTAACCCGTCAATCAGGGGCGCTTCCAAACGCAGGGTCGGCAACCCGGCAAACACCTCAGCAACCCCGCGCCGATAAAGCATTTCGCGGCTAGAAGGAATCAGCTTCAGGGCAATTCCGGCGCGCTTGAGCTGCCAGTAGAGGCTAGAAGCCAGTTCGACATCGGGCAAATCTTCGATTAGCACCTCTTGGGCATTTGAGGCCAGGATAGCCTGAGAGGTAGCGCTGGTGTGGGCCATTGAAGAGAGCGCAGCGCCCACCACGTGATAGTTTGATCGCTGCTTGAGAGCATCCGATAATTTTTTCAGGCGGTGAGCCGGAGCAATGATAAAGACGGCAGCCTGGGTATGGCTCAGCTCTACTCGCCGCAGAATAGCTGTAAGCACCAGACGCAGGGCAATTACCAGGACAACGCTGCTACTCCAGGCAGTCAAAAACAGCGATCGCGGCGGATCTAGCTTAGGATCGTAAAAATACACCAGCACCAGCGACAGCAAATAAACAATGCTGATCAGCTTGCCAGCCCGCAAATAGTTACTAATCTGACCAGAGCTGCCGTATAGTCCGCTTTGGGCATACAAAAGCAGCGTCATGGCCACAAAAATCCAGAACAGGCTGGGCAACCCCAGCCACACCCACCACACCAGCTCGGGGGGAATGGGAGAATAAAACTGGTTCAGATAGCGGGCTACCTGCCAGGCTACTGCCAAAGCCAGGATATCACCCAGCAACAAAACCAAAACCCGCTGCCAGCGCCAAGATAAGATGTGGCTGGGTCTGATCTGCCGGGGGGTACGGATATCTAAGACAGGCTCTGGCGGGAGGGGGGGCCGCTGTTTGTTCATCTGCAAAGGGGCAAGATAATTACAGTCTGCGAGCAATAGGGAGGTAACTTTACCAATACTTAACTTAGGCTACTGGTGTGTGAATTTAGTGTTCCGCAGATGGCAATCTAAGCCTTCATCCTGGCTCAAAAATGTTGCAGACATAGCGATCCTATTTGGATTGTAAGAGGACTTTCTCGTAGGGAAAGTCCTCTTACAACTCTCCCTCCCCACAAATGATTTAGGACTGCTATATGATCAATCAGGGTAAACATAGCGTTCTCGGCATTGAGGTCAGCGCCATTGACTACGAAGCTGCCGTTAGCCAAATTATGCAGGCGGCGGTATCAGGTCAGCCTCTGACGGTTTCGGCCCTGGCTGTGCATGGAGTCATGACGGGGGTGCTTGACCCAGAACAGGGCTACCGCCTCAATCATTTAGACCTAGTGGTACCCGACGGACAGCCCGTGCGGTGGGCGCTCAACTGGCTACACCAAACTCAGCTCAGCGATCGCGTTTATGGCCCAACGTTAATGCTGCAGGTCTGCGATCGCGCGGCCCAAGCCGGACTGCCAGTTTACTTTTACGGCAGTCGGCCCGAGGTCTTAGAGGCGCTGATCCAAAATCTGCAGGCCCGATTTCCGCGCTTGCCCGTAGTCGGCAGCCAGCCATCGTACTTTCGTCAGGTTTCGACGCAGGAGATGAGCGCGATCGCCGCTACCATTCAAGCCAGCGGAGCCAAAATTGTGTTTGCGGGGCTGGGCTGTCCGCGTCAGGAAGTTTGGGCCTATGAGTACCGCGATCGCCTTTCTATGCCTATTCTGGCGATCGGAGCTGCCTTTGACTTTCATGCAGGGCGGCTGTCGCAGGCTCCTGGGTGGATGCAAAAGCGGGGGCTGGAGTGGCTGTTTCGCCTGAGCCAAGAACCGGGTCGGCTGTGGCAGCGCTATTTGTTGCTCAATCCGCTCTATCTCTGGTTGCTGCTGCTACAGCTTCTGGGTCTGCGCCCCTCTACCCCAACCATCCTCCCCCAGCAGGAGAGGCGCTACGGCTAGCTTGGGCGTACTACTCTAGCGTAACTGCTAAAGCAGTCACTACGAACGCTCAAACGCTCGTAGTATTCACTTCAGTGAAAACATGCAACTGCTAAAGCAGTCACTACGAACGCTCGTAGTATTCACTTCAGTGAAAACAATAGCCATGTATGAATATCGCAAGCTCACCCCTAAACAGCGCGCTGAAATCGTCGAAAAACGTCTGGCAAAGGGATATCCTCCTCACAGTCCGCCCCATCCTATTCGAGATCAGTTTTTTTATCTACTGACAGCAGCATGTTACGAGCACAACCTCTACTTGAAGGCTGAAGAACGACGTCAGCAGCTCTTAAACTTGCTATTCGAGCAGTTTTCATCCCGTGCAATCGAGCTACGCGGCTGGGCCATCTTACCCAATCACTATCACCTACTGGTGTATTTAGGCGACGCTCGTAGCGAGGACTTCAGTCCCCACCATCAAAAGCCAAGGTACGGTGCAGACTCAAGCCTGCACTACGAACAAGAGCAAGGCTATCAGCGAGTAGGGAAGGTGTTGCGGCAGGTGCATGGGGCCACATCGCGGCAGTGGAATCTGGCAGATCAAGCCGTAGGACGCAAGGTTTGGTATCACTACAGCGATCGCGCTATTCGCTCAGAGCGGCACTACTACACAACCCTGAATTATCTTCACTACAACTCGGTAAAGCATAGCTGGTCAGAATCGCCTTATGACTGGATGTGCAGTAGCGTGGACTGGTATTTAAAGCAGCGCGGCCCAAACTGGCTGCGAGATACCTGGATGAAATATCCAGTTAGAGATTATGGGGAAGAATGGGACGATTTCTTAAGAGTTTAAGGATTTGCTCAAGCAGTTTTGAGACGGTATGAGTCAGTATCCCAACGGCATCATCCCTAATCGTTCGCACCGATTTGACATTCAACCGGGGCAATTCTAATAGCCCAACCCACAAACGGTGTCCCCAGTGACATCAAGCCTGCTTAAGACACCGCAATAATAGCCTACAGACTAAATCTAGGCCAGCTACCTGCTGCCTGGTGAGCTGAGACTGGCTCGACATTAGATGCGTCAGAACAGGAGGAACCTGTGAATCAGCTGTATTAACTGCCCGCAGCATCCGCTTAATCTTTAATGTTCTAAGTTTTTGATTTCCTGGGAGGTGTCCGTATGGGATCTTTAGATTTGGCTGTAAGGGAGCAAATATCGAATCCTGTGGCGGCTACGGCGATCGCTGATTCTGAGCTGAGTGAGTTCTTAGACATCTTGAAGCCGCTGATTCGAGAACCGTCTGTCGTGGGCAATGAGGACTCGTTTTTTCGGGTATTGCAGCGAGAACTGCAGGAAGTTGGGGTTGATGTTAGCTACTACCACGGCATCTTGGTTGCCCAGGGCAGTCGTCCCCAGGATTTGTTTTTGTCTGCTCATATCGATCGCCACGGACTGCTTTGTACCGGACCTAACGAGTTTCAGTATGCTGCCTTTATCGCTGGCAATCAGGGAGAGGTGATGGGAGATTCTGTCTCGGAGCATATGCTGCACACGATTGAGGATCGTTTTCAAGGGCAGCGGGTACAGGCTCATTTGCCCTACACGGGCACCTATCTAGGCCAGGGAGAAATCACGCGCTCCTATATCTGCCCAGAGCGCAAAAACCTGATTTTTGAAGTATCAGGGCTGGATTTTTTGCAACCGGGCACCCCAATTTCATTTTTGGATCGGTTGCAGATTGCCGGTGGCTGCATCTCCGCCCAGCTAGACAATGTTTTGAGCGCCGCCATTATTATTTACCTGTTTCGTCAGGGTTTTCAAGGGACTGGGCTATTTACAGCTCAGGAAGAATCAGGCCGGAGCTGGCGCTATGCGCTGTCCTGGTTTCAACGGCAAAATCTGACAACCCAGCGCCTGGTTGTGCTGGATACGAGTCCTTATGCCACCCGTGAGGATGCCGACGCTCAGCAAATTGCGCTGCGCCACCGAGATGCTAATGGCCCTTTTGCTGAAGCTATGACCCAGGAACTGGCTGGCCGCTGCAACGAGCTAGGACTGACCTATGGTTTTAAGGATGAATATATTGCTATCCGCAACCAAACTCGCAGCAAGCCTTACCCCCTGGGCCGGACTGAGCTAGGACGCATTGTGACGGCCACTGAGGGAGCCATCAACGGGACTACCCTGCAAATTCCAACCACGGAATACCACACAGCCACAGAGACAGCTTCGCTATCGGCGATCGCAGCGGTAATTGAACTGCTCAAGGGCTATATCGCCCCAGAATGAGCATTGCAGGTCAGCTTTTTTTTGCCCACGGCTACAAGATCTGTTTGTAAACGGCCTCCGTTTTTGCAGCCAGACGCTGCCAGGTGTAGCAGTTTTCAACTTTTTGCTGTCCGGCCCTGCCCATCGCTGCCGCCTGAGCAGGATGCTCCAGTAGGTAGCCAATTCGCTCTGCGATCGCCGCTGGGTCTTGAGCCACCAGAAAGCCGTTTTTGCCTTCGTCAATCACATCGGCTACGGCAGCGATGTTACAGCCAATTACAGGTTTAGCAAAGCACCAGGCTTCAGTATAGATGCCGCCAAAACTCTCTTGGGCAGAGGGCACACAGAGCAAATAGCAGGCGGCCAGAGCATCTGTCTTTTGCTGGAGTGAAACCGCTCCCAACCGGTGAATTCGAGCGTCCTGAAACTGTTGAAAATATTGCTCAGACTGACGTACCCCTGGCCCCACAAAGACAAAGTGAGTCTCTGGAAACTGTTGCCATACTCGGGCTGTCGCCACCAAGAGTTCCCGGTAGCCTTTGTATTCGTAGTGCTGGCCCAAAAATAAAACTATAGGGCCGCTGATGTTAAGTGCCTGACGCAGGCGATCGCCATCTGCCTGCTCTGCCAAAACGGGGCCAATGCCGGTCACCTGAATTTTTTGCTCAGCCACACCCAGCTCAATCAGCACCTTTTTCTCAGCCGGGGTGAGGGCAATGACAGCGTCTGCCTGCCGATAAAGATTGATATAGGCTCGGTAGCGCCAGCCCACCCAGCGGGGATGGTGGACAGGGGTAAACACAAAGGGAATATCCTGCTGTCGAGCTGCCTGGTAGCTGGCATAGCTGATGCCTTCGCGTCCCATGCGGACGTTGTGGATTAAATCTGCAGGCTGGGCGTAGGGAGCTAGCTGACGGGTGAGGCTGCCCGCGATCGCGGGCAGTGCCAGCGGCATCAGCGGGTAGTAGAGCGCTACAAAAGGTACCAGACGCAGCTTGTCTAACCAGGAAAGTCCTAAACGGTGAACCGAAATACCGTCAAGGGTATAGGGGTGGGGAGTGGTGGGCGATCGCAGCGTTGTTCCTAAGAGCCAGTCGGTGCGGTTGCTATCCCAATGGGTGACGGCCTGCAGGGTATGGCCGCGCTGCTGCATCTGCTGGGCCAGCAGGTGATGGTGAATTTGGGCACCGCCCAGAGAAGGGGGATAGGCCGTGACGGTGTAGAGCAAATGCATCTTGAGTTAGCGTCTTAGGGCCTGAGCGCGATCGCCTGTAATAGCGCACCCATGCCAAGGGCTGGCACAGCCTGGTAGATTACTGCCGCTGAGGCTTTGGCGGCTTTGGGAAGCTTAGCTATACTAGCGATTGACTGTGGAGCGCTAGAGAAAACTTTGACTGAGTGAAAGCCAGCGGATTCTAAAGCAAATCGGAGAGATTTGCCTTCAAAATATAGCAAATGTTCTGGAGGAATAATATTAGACCAGCGCTTACCTCGCAGTCGGGCACCCAAACCGCCTAAATTAGGTGTTTCAACAAAAAGTATGCCTTGGGGCCGCAGCAAGTCTAACGCTCTCTTTAAGCTTTGCACCGGATCGAGTAAATGTTCGATAATGTGATACATCGTGATCAGGCTGTATTGGCTCTGAGATAAATCCAGATTAACGATATCACCAATATGAATGCTGGACTGCAAGCTGCTTGGCGCTCGATTGACAGCTTCTTGAGAAAGCTCGGTACCGGTAACGTCCCAACCGGCAGCAGCGGCAATTTCTAGAAAATCCCCGTGACCACAGCCAATATCTAGAAGTCTGCCTTTTGACGATAGAGAAGCTTCTGATATTTTTAGAACTTTGTCTAAATGCTGATATCGCTGCAGGGCAAAAGTGCTATCGGCCATGTCGCTATGACTGTAATAGTCACGGTAACTGGCTGAATTATAAAATGCCTCTAACTCACCAGGCGTGGGCAGAGGAGAAAAATAAACCAAAGTACATTCACCACATCTCACCAACTGTCCTGAGTTAAGGGTATGCAGCTCTGAGCTTATTTTGCTCTGACAAATGGGGCAGGCTTGCTGTTTCGGGTTCATTGAGAACTTTACCGGGTGAGACTCACTATTGACTCTTTTCAAAAGGCTGGAGCCGTTTTTGCGAAGCCATTATAATAGCTACCAGCATTTTCATTATGTATTGAGGGGAGCTAGAAGGCAGCGATCGCAGACAGGCAATCAGAGTATAAACCGGGTAAAAATATTTAGCATTTCCAGAATACATTGAGTCTGCATATTTTCGATAGATATAAAATAAATTTCTAAAGTAGTGATAGTGTTTTATCTCTGTAAATTTAAATAGCGATTCAGGATGATAATAAAAGGCATCTTGCTTGGTGACTATTGTGTACTGGGCGGATTTTATTCTAATGAAATATTCATATTCATCGCCCCAGATAAATAGCTCTTTTTGAATGTAGCCTACTTTTTCGACTACATCCCTGTGAATTAGTACGCCATTAAAGAAGTTAGCAAAACCCTGATAAACTCCGTCTATAGCAGCAGCTAAAAGCTGATCGTAAGTTTGAATATACTGACGAATAGCAAAGTTCCCCTGCTGGTCAAGCACTCGCAGTTTGAGCGCAAGTTTTGTCGGATCATCAGTTGAGAGGACGGTTGAACCAATCACACTAAATTTGTCGCTAACTTCTAGCAGCTTTTCTAAACAGTCTGAAGCTGTGAAGCCATCATCATCCATCATCCAGAGCCAGTCATAGCCAGCTTCATAAGCTCGTTTCATTCCGGCATAAAACCCGCCAGCCCCCCCTGTATTGGTAGGCAAGCGCACGTAATCAACACCAGAATCGCTCAGGTATCCAGCTTTCTTAAGCAAGTCAGGCGTTCCGTCGCTAGAGCAGTTATCAACAACGATAATTTTATCAACCTGCCTGGTTTGTTTCTTCAGTGCCTGTAAGCACCGAACCAGTAGCTCTTTGCGATTAAAGGTAACTACAATAGCGGCAACCTTTTTTTCATCGTTAAAAATTAACTTTATAAAATAATTAAAACTTCTGACAGTCAAAAAATGTAAATATCTCTTTAAGCAAGAACTAGTACTTTAAATTCTGCAACTTAATCTTGCCAAACTTTTTTACTTGCCCACTGTGCATATCCTAAAGACTCAGCTAAATTTATTGACATAAAAGCGATAAGCCTTATAATTAGACGTTTTTGTAAAGACAATTGATTGACAGAAAACGGTAGTCTTTCCCAAAATAGAGGATAAGGAGTAATTAAGATTTTGATTATTCTAAATGGATGTTTCCAGCCAAATTTTCCTGACCAGTTTTTATTATCGTCACACATAGAAAATGTCCCGCGACCATGCTTAATACCTTTGTAAAACACAGACTTAATCGTTTTTCTAGGAGGATGGGACACTCTAGCCTCGGGAACGTAAGCAATTTTAATTCCTTTCTCGTGCGCTCTTATGCCAAACTCAAAATCTTCTAAAAAAGTAGCCTTAAAATTACCAATTTTATCAAATACGCTACGCCTAACAACTAAATTTGCTGTAGCGGCTGTGTAATATCTTTCGACTAAGTCTTTCTGATATAAGTGACGAACAGCGTTTAAAATTGCTGAGGCAGATGATGCTGGAGTGATAGGTGCAATATCGATTTCTCCAGCTACTCGATCAACTTTGTAGTTGTCAAGAGCTAGAACAGTTAGTTTTAGCCATTCAGAATCAGGTATACAGTCTGCATCAGTAAAGGCAATCACTTCTCCTGTAGCAACAGACAAAGCTTTGTTTCTAGCGGCACCTGCGCCTTGTATATCGAGTTCATAAACAACTTTTGTATTAGGAAACGAGGTGGCTATTTTATCTGATCCGTCAGTGGAGTTATTGTCTGAAACAACAATCTCAAAACGTTCTTTAGGATAGCTCTGGTTTTGCAATGCTTCTAGAGTAGCTTTCAATCCTTCTGAACTATTAAAAACAGGAATGACTACGCTAACGAAAGGCCAGTCATTTAGCTCTAAGCTTCTCATTATTTTTCCAATATCCTAAGTGTCTTAGTAAAGATATTGAGAATAGACAACGTAGTAAAGTTATTAGAAGAAGTCTAAAATATGGAAATACAAAGATTATAATGCCCTTTAATCCCCAGTAATTTACACAGAAATACCAAAATCCTTTGAAATAAAAAGGGGACTTGGGTGACTGAAAGCTTTTCCAAACTTGCCAAACAGAGTCACATAGCAGCCATCTTTCAGTTTGTGAACTGTAAGGACAAACCCCTATTACGCAGCCAAGCACAATAATTGTGTAGCCTGCTTGCTTAGCCCACCATGTATAGACCATGTCTGACTCATAGTGAGGGAGCCACTTACTAGGGGGATAACCAATATCCTGAATGACTGTGCTGGGTAAACAAGCTAAGTTGCCGCTTACAGAATCACATAGCTTTGTTTCAGTTGGCTTTGCTTGAACACGACAATGACTGAAACTTCCATGAGATTGTCCAGCATAGGTCATAGTTTTTAGCTTATTAGAGGCATAACATTGCCCCGTCGCTATGCAGTTTGGGTGCATTTGACAAAACTTGACTAGGGTAGGAATTGAACCCGGTAGCGGAAGCGTATCATCATTGAGCCAAATAATATATTCAGCGCCTTGAGCATAGGCATATCTCATACCTAGCTCTATAGCTCCAGTCCACCAGAGGTTGCCATTTCCTTGAATAATGTGTACTTGGGGATATTGAGCCTGAATTGCAGCGGCGGTGCCATCGGTAGAGCCGTCGTCTACCACGACAACTTGAAAAGAGCTAAGGTTACCCTGAGCCGCAAGATGCTCTAAGCATTTGAGCGTTGTAGCTTTGCGGTCGTGGACAGGGATGATGATAAAAACGTCTGAACGGGTAGGGGCTGAACTGTCTGGAAGCATAGCAAGCTAAGCCTTAGCACTGTCTTTATAATGCCCTGAAATATGATGGGCGATCGCTAGAATTTGATTCAAGTTTAAAACTTTAGCCCTACTAAACTTATTTTTGACTACACGTCTCCAAAGCTTCTTTGTAAGAAATTTTGGGGAAAATTGTCAGCTTTCCGCCAACCGTCGCATCACAAATCATTCGATTGTCTCGTTCAAAATAAAACTTGGCAAGGCGATAGGCGATTTCTGATCCTTCTAGATCAGGCAGATTCCAGTCTTTGTTACCAAAGTAGTTGGGCGCAAAATGATTGGGGTCATCTCCTTGTAACAATTGCTGCTCGTTGGGCTTTCCCTGTACCACAAAATTGTGATCGACCCCAATCAAAAAGACTTTGCTAAAGCCCATATAGAATGCTAGCTGCATAGCCACATAGGTGACCGTATATCCTTCACACAAGACTTGTGAGGCATCTGTTTGAAAAGAAAAAGGAGCATCCGTACAAATTCTATAGATATGTTTCATGGATCTGACCACGCCATGAGATGCTCTCATTGCCAAGAAAGACGGACAGGTTAGGATCTCCTCAAATTCTCTAGCACTTTGCTGAATAACTAAAGAATTGACTGAGACATGGTAAGTGAGATTTAGCGCTACTCTATCAAACAGCAAATAGATTTTATTGAGGCCAAAAGTATTGCAGTCTTTGAGAGGAGCTAAATCCATCTGATTTAGAGAGGGGCCGTTCCCAATGATGAAACAGCTTTCACCTACGTGTTGGTCTTTGAACTGCTGGAGTCGGGGAACTTCTTTGAAATACCAATGACGATGGATTGGATCTGCAATGTGATTGAGGTACTCTACAATTCCATTACGTATGGGTTTGAGTCCCTGTTTGATCTGGGTAAGCATAAATTGTTTTTGCCTGCAAAATCTCAAACTGGATCGTGTAGTCTGCTACCAATGCCGCCATCAAGACTCAGCACGGCCCCTGTTATAAAGCTAGCCTGATCGGAAGCTAAAAATAAAGCTGCCTGCGCCACTTCTTGGGGAGTTGCAATACGTCCAATCGGATGCATTTGTCCTAATTCTTCAAACGCCTTATTCTTACCCTCGAAGCCAGCTAGCAGCATTGGTGTGGCAACAGCAGCAGGGGTAATGGCATTAATACGGACTCGATCGCCAAGCTCAACTGCCAAACTCCGGGTTAAGCCGACTAAAGCAGCCTTGCTAGTGGCGTAGCAGACAAATTCTGGCTTGGTGAGAGTAGCATGGATACTGGCAATATTGACGATAGATCCCTGTGTAATAGTCAGATCGCCCAGAAAAGCCTGAGTTAGCAAAAAAGGAGCTACCAGATTCACGTCTAGGGTTGCGTGCCAGTAGGTAGGAGTAATTTGTTCAACAGGCTTTACTACCTGTATAGCTGCGTTGTTGATTAAAACTTTTAGAGGGTTGCTATTGAGGTGCGATCGCACTTGAGCAAGTACTTTGCTCTGGTAGTCTTGATCGCGGCACAGCATTGCTAAGTCAGCAAAAACTACGGCATCGCAGCTATCAGGTGTTTTAGTCCCTGGCAGATCTAAACCTATTACGTAATATCCTGATTGGCAAAATTCCTGGCATAAAGCCTGCCCAATCCCGCCTGCTGCTCCAGTAACTAGTGCTGTGTCTGCCACTGTCTCTAAGCTACTCCCAGAAAGTCAAATAGCAGCGCGATCGCCTGATGGCTAGCACGACGAACCGCATCTACAGTGTTAGAAGCATTGTGAGTACCCAAAATGCATTGCTCAAACTGCCTTAGTGGAGAGTCGGTAGGTAGCGGCTCAACTTCAAATACGTCTAAAGCTGCAGAATGTACCTGACCTGATTTTAAGGCAGCGACTAAGGCTGATTCATCAATCAAAGGGCCACGCGCCACGTTCACGACTCGTACTCCTGGCTTTGCTGCGGCCAAGGTTTGTTGATTCAGCATATGTCTATTTTCGGGAGTTAAAGCGCAGGTAAACACAATAAAATCTGCTTCCGATAGTCTTTGAGGCCAGGAAGCTGCTTCTACGGCAGCAAGATTTTTATCTGGCTGAAACTGTGGATCGTAGGCAACCACTCTCATATCAGCGGCCAATAGACGTTTGGCTGTCTGACGACCAATGTCACCAAACCCTACCAGGGCTGTAGTCTTTGCAGCCAGTGAAATTCCGGCAGACTTGATCCAGTCACCCCTACGTACAGCTCGATCGATAGCATAGGTTTGACGAGCCAGACCAATGACATAGCCCATAGCAATGTCAGCGACTTCTGCCCCGAACATGCGCGGTGTATTAGTAACAAAAATGCCTAGAGCCTCTGCTGCCGCCAGATCAACGTTATCAACTCCAACTCCCCATTTCACCGCTGCTTTTAGCTGCCCTGCTTGCCCTGCTTGAAATACTTCAGCATTAGCAGGGTCGTCGCCAATAATCCAGCCGTCGTACTGAGGTAGCAAAGTTTTTAGCTCTTCGATAGAGAGAGTTTGTGTCACGTTCGGGCAACAAACTTCAATACCTTTCTCTACAAACAGTAGCTGAAACTCAGCCATGCGGCCTAACATTGGCGGACAGGTAATCAAAACTTTCATAACTTATCAAACTGTTTTGGATGTTGAAAATAGATATCGCGCCAGTGCTTCGGCTAGCTGCCAGTCTTCTATATCGTCGATATCGACTGACTCTAAACGAGGTGTCTCAAACAGCAGCGGGTGCTGACCAATACGAGCTTGGGTAGTGGCGAAGCTCTCAGCAGTGAATAGGTACAGGTTAGAGTTTTCTTCGTACCAGGGTTCTAAGTCCTGGGTAGGAATTAGATTTTGAGGATCGTGATTGATGGGTGAGCCGTCTTGTCGATAAAAGCGGGTTTGAAAACGATTGACAGCAAACAGAGAATCAGCACTCACTGTTGACTGAGCCTGGTAGAAACGCTGCAAAGCTTGTCGAATAGTAGCGCTACTCAACAGGGGATTAGTGGTGTGGGTCATGATGTATAGATAAGCAGGAACATGAGCAATATCGTCTGCCAAAATGCTATTCATACTGACTGAGTCACCGCACAGCTCTGGTTTGCGATCGCGGATCTGTACTCGCTCCGACTCAATCAGACCATTTATCTGCAAAGTTTCCTTAGCATCAGTATTGATCACGACCTTAGCTATTTCTGAGATGGAGAGTAAGGTATCTAAAATCCAGCGAAAAAGAGGTTTTCCATGCAGCGACCGAAAGTTTTTGCCTTTTACCCGTTCACTATGAGCCTTCATCGGCAGTAGAGCAATAAGGTTTGGAGTTTCCACAAGTCAATTATCTCGATATAAGAGTAGGAATAGCTTAAAAAGGCAATAAAAATTACTCAGAAGTCATCCTAGCCTCGGTTCGTCAAAAATCAGAATTTCTTTTTAGCTAAAATATAAAGAATGCCTATTCGAAATGTTGAAATTAGGAAGCATAATCAATCGTTTTGCGAGGTTCCTCAGGTGAGGTAGATTGACGCTTCAATAAGCTTCGAGGATAGTAGAAAGTCTGCCGAAGCTGTTTAGAGATAGGAGCACGGTGAGCATAGCCACGATAGGTACCCCAAAACTGCATTAGTCGAAAGGTAAAAATATTGCTAATCTCTTGAACAAGTATGCCGTCTTGAAAAGCGTGATAGTAATCGCTGAGAACATTAGTAATAAATAAGCGCAGAAAATCCCAAAGATTAAATTGCTCTTGAGGATAAATTTGCTTAAGGGCGATCGCCTCTCGGCGGTAACGGTTGTAAATTCTTAGGGGTGTCTCGTCATGTACATGAACAATTTCGGCTACAGGAACGTATGTAATAGAATAACCAGCAGCCATAACACGCTTTGCCCAGTCCAAATCTTCTAAACCTGTAAGAGTTTCATCGTAAGGAAGTTTTTGCCAAAGGCTGCGACGGATAGCAGCATTAGCATTGTTACAAAAGGGATATTCTTGACGTGTAACACCTGTAGAAGACTCAGGAAACCAGGTAGCAAAAATTTGTTTCTCAGAATATTTAGTAGTTTCATTGCCCCTCTGTTTGCCGTAGGTAAGCGCAATGGTGGGATCTTTGAAAGGAGATAAGAGATTTTTGAGCCAATCTTGATAAAGCGGATAAACGTGGGCACTGGCAATCACAATAAACTCTCCGGTTGCCGCCTGACATCCCAAATTTAGGGCGCGTCCAAAGGAAAATTCTTTAGGTTGAATAGCAATTAATTTGATGAGAAACTGGGACGCGATCGCAACAGTCTCATCCGTAGAGCCAGAATCCACAACAATAATCTCTACATCCTGAATGCTTTGCTGCAAAATTCCTCTCAGCAGTCTACCGATATGCTGAGCTTCGTTATAACATCTAATGACAACTGAAATTTGAGGATTGTGCATACGTATGCTTGCTCACTCACACAGATTGATAACAGTAATGAATCTGAGCGTCTCGTTTTTGCTCCCAAATTACTGAATACCCTTGACCAAGAACAAGATTATGTACTGCACTTTCAGTAGAATCAAACGAAGGTAAAAAATCTGGATGTAACTCTAAAAAAATTAGTCTTGGCCTCTTTCCAAGCTGTCCAGAAATTAGCTTTTTAGCTCCTCGCAAACACAATATTTCAGCTCCCTCGATATCAATTTTAAGTACAGTTGGTAATGGCAAGTTGCCAGATAAAATTTCATTGTCAATGGATTTTGTTTGAACAGTTATTTGAGTTTTGGGAGCATTCTTTCTGTTATTTTGTTCTCTTAAAGTTGGAGCGCACCCCGAAGCACCATCTGTGAATAAAATTACGTCTTCTGAGCGATCACTAGCCGCCCAAGGAAGAAACATGACGCTTGACACTCCTTTGTTAAGAGATACATTGTGCTTGAGTCGTTCCATTGTCTCAGGATCAGGCTCAAACGCAATGACCTTACCCTCTTTAGCATAGGCAGCAGCATGAACTGTCATTAAACCAACACTAGCGCCAATATCAAAAACAATGTCATCATTTTTAAGTAAACTTGTGAACTTGTCCAAAAAGGACTTTTCGCCACCATAGCCAGCTATTCTGTAATGTTCAACGGAACTAAACGCCTCGAATTTGAGAAAACCTTCTTTTGTCTTTAAATTAACTTGAATAGGAAAACTAAGGGTGTCTTTTGCCCCTAAAATTATTCTCTTGACTCTCCTTGCCACGGATAGAGCTTTAGAACCAATACTCATACGAAAACCTCGGAGTTTTTAAGCCTAGTTTGCGTTTTCCAGGTTAAAGGAACAGCAATTAACCCTGGTCTTGTCTCGGCGTAGCTAAGTAAAGAAGATGGCTGAGAAATTAATTCCACGTTGAATGCCAAGATATTTTCTAAGTGTTGAATTTTGCCAACGTTAGCAACTCCTGTTCCAAGAGTTAGCGAGTAAAATCCTGATTTGAGCAAAGGACATGGAAGCTTTACTCTTGAGATATAGGCTCCTTCCTGTCTACTGTGTAACAAATCAGGTGAGCAGTCCGTATCAAACGAGAAAAATAGACTGGTAGCATTGCGTTTAAGTTCAAAATTGACAATCGCTCCTGCACGAGTTTTACGAACTATGTACTCAATTTCTATTATGATTTGTTCAAAGACGTCAAACCTATCCTTGTTTTGGTTGTTTGAGTTTAAGACTTTCCCACTAATAATTTGTAAGGCCAAGTTTTCATCCTCTTCAATTTTGAAGCGGGCTTGACTACCAATAATGGAGCTATTGAGATATATTTCTGTAACCTCTTCTGGATAGCTGGATAGCATAACCGAACCTTTGTCTAGCAAAATGCATCGATCACATAAAGCGTGAATCATATCCATTTGATGGCTTACAAAGATAACTGTTCGACCATCTTTACCTACCTCTTCCATTTTGCCTAAACACTTTTTTTGAAATGAAGCATCCCCAACCGCCAACACCTCATCAATGATCAAGATTTCGGGTTCTAGGTGAGCAGCGACGGCGAAGGCTAAGCGGACATACATGCCGGATGAATAATGCTTGACCGGCGTGTCTAAGAATTTCTCTACTTCAGCAAAAGCAACAATTTCATCAAACTTACGGTTAATCTCAACCCGGCTCATGCCGAGAATAGCCCCGTTGAGAAAGATATTTTCTCGACCTGTTAGCTCCGGGTGAAAGCCTGTTCCCACCTCCAGTAGGCTAGCGACTCTACCTCTAATCGAGACTCGTCCTGCCGTTGGCTCCGTGATGCGGCTGAGAATTTTGAGCAGTGTGGATTTTCCGGCCCCGTTGCGGCCAATAATGCCGACTACCTCGCCCTGCTTCACCTCAAATGACACATCCTTGAGCGCCCAAAACTCCTCCCGCTTAGCCCTTACAGACTGTCCGCTCAGCCGCTGTTTTAGGCTGCTGGCTCCTGATACAATCGCATCGCGCAGCGTCTTGTACTGTCCCGCCTGTTCATGGCGCAGCAGATACTTTTTGCTCAGATTCTCAACCCGAATTACCGTCTCACCCATGACTCACGCCTTCAACCCGGCTCCCGCATAAAAACCATCCCGAATCGAGTCCGCAATGCCTTGAAAATGCCAGCGGCCATAGCGACCAATGGGGTAAATGTCTTGCGCCTCCAAAGCGCTGATAGCCTGCGATCGCCACTGTGAATTAGGCAGTGACCAAGTGTAAGCTACATCAATCCAGGTCGGATCGATCACTTCTGCTGCTTCAATAAACTGCCAGTCCTGTAGCTCTTGCACCACAGCCTGAGCATAGGCCGAGATCTCGGCCTCAGTCGGCTTGGTGCCCCCCACATAGGCTCGTTCCACATAGAGGCTGACGCGATCGCCCGTTTGCTGAGCTGCCTTGGGCAAAAACGATCGATCCACATTGCTATAAAATCCTACCCGATGAAAGCCAGATTGAGCATCCGGGTTGTACAGCCAGTGATCGTCCGGGCAGCGAGCGCCGCGAACCGCCCCAATATTGAGTACCAAAACCGACGTATAGGGATCAGGCGCAGCCGCGACCGTCAGCCCCGTCATTTCCAGCAGGCAATTCAGCGGCAGTGTAGCCAGCAGCTTGTCGTAGCGAGTGCGATCGCCCTTGGCAAACTGGATCATTCTAGAGTCAGCGTCAATTTGCGTGATGCGGCGATCGTAGCGAATATCGCAGCGCTCAGCCATCCGTTGGGCTAGCTCGTTTAAACCCGCCGCCGGGTATACAAACGTCGTGTTGTAGCCCACCGCCGGAGTCTGGTTTAGCGCCCCTTGAATCGCCAAAGAGAAATTGACAGGCGACTTGTAGGCATCCTGAGGGGCAATCTTTTCGTAGAGGCCCGCCGTATAGAGCTGATTAAAAGGATAAAAAAACAGCTCACAAAGGGTCGCCCCAAAGCAGGACGCCAGCCAGTCTTTCAGCGTGTTCACTGCCAGCTTGGGCTGGCTCATCTCCGCTAAAACCTGCGCCGCCGTCTCAGCGCCTAAGCACCGCAAAAAGTTTTGAATCGGATAAGGGACATAGAGATCTGACTGGCGAAAATAAACCGAAGATTGTCGGGCATAGCGCCTGACAGGGGTGAGCTGATTGATAAAGTGTAAAATTGTAGCGTCACCGCCAAAAATCCAGTGCCCCCCGCCAATCTCAAAGCGATAGGCTTCCTCGTCGTCAGGAGCCTGGGCCAGCCGCTCCGGGCTGTGGGGACGCACATAGTATGAAGAACAAATGCCCCCCGGAGCCGCCGCCGCTTCTAAAACGGGTAGCCCCGAGGTTAGCCCTGCCGCCAACCCGGTGACGCCACCGCCCAAAATAAATGTTTGAGTCATAGTTTCTGTAGCGCAGGGCTAGATAACATCGGCGAAAACGCGCTCCATGCGGCGAAAATACCAGATGCCGCTGAAAAACAGCGCCGCCACTAGCAGCAGCGACAGACAAAATCCTGGCCAGTAAAGGCTGGAGCGATTACCCAAAATGGCCCAGCGAAAGCCGTCAATCACCCCCACCATCGGGTTGAGTGAATACAGCAGCCGCCACCGCTGCGGCACAATGCTGCTGCTAAAGCCCACAGGCGAAACATACAGCCCAAACTGCACCAAAAAAGGGACAATGTAGCGAAAGTCGCGGTACTGCACATTCAGCGCCGCTAGCCACAGCCCTGCCCCCATTGCCGCAGCAAAAGCGATCGCAATAAACAGCGGCAGCAACACAATCCGCCAGTCGGGCACAAAGTTATACCAGGCCATCAGCCCCAGCAAAATTATCCCCGATATGAGAAAGTCCACAAAACTGACAATCACAGCGCTGGTAGGCACCACCAGGCGCGGAAAGTAAACCTTAGAAATCAGGTTAGCGTTACCGATCAGACTGATGCTGCACTCGCTTAGAGCATTAGCAAAAAACTGCCAGGGCAGCAGCGCCGCAAACACCAAAATTGGGTAGGGGGCATCGCCCTCAGACGGTAGGTTAGCCAAACGGCCAAACACTACCGAAAACACCAGCATTGTCAGGAAAGGGCGAATCAAAGCCCAGGCGACACCAATTGCCGTTTGCTTATAGCGCACCAAAATATCGCGCCAAGCGAGAAAATAAAACAGCTCACGGTAGCGCCACAGATCCCGCCAGTACTGAGCTTCGGTGCGACCTGCTTCAATGATGATTTCTGGAGGGGAGGCATTCTCCATACTTTACTTTAGGGGCTACTCTTGCAGATTACTGTTGTGGATTATTACACAGCGTTGAATCATTCCTATACTGCCCATGAAGACTTGAAGAACAATCAGGTTCAAGCCTTGGCTTAATTGTCCTGATCCCCACGGTTCGACAGCTCTTGCACAAAGGCTTTATGCTCTGCCGTAGCCGTGCCCCGCTGCACCTCAGCTAAAACCTGAGCCAGATCTCCAGCCAGCAGCGCCGAGACCTGCAGGCTGAGTCCGGGGAAACAGCGGCTGTGAATTATCTCGGCTGAGTCAGCAGGCACGGCAATATACTTACCCTGCTCTAGGGCAAACCAGCTCACCGTCTGCTCTATCACCTGCCAGACAATATATTCTCGTACCCCGTTGCGGCGATAGGCATTTTTTTTGTCGTAGAGGTCGTAGGAAGCGCTGCTAGCGGCAATCTCGACAATTAGCTCCGGCGCACCCTCGACATAGTCATCTTCGCTGATGCGAGACTGGCCCCCACAGACTTCGTCAATCCGCAACAGCCCATCAGGCTGCGGTTCGTTGTCGAGGTCTAGACGAACGGTGGTGTTGTCGCAGACCATGACACCTAGCGTCAACGATCGGTAAGTTCCCAACCAGGTGATGATATGGCTATGGGGCTGGCCGTGCTTTTTTACTCGAACAGGAGATGCCATGTAAACGACTCCTTCAATCAGTTCAGCTTTTTGCGATTGAGGCATGGCCTGATAGCGGCGCTCAAACTCGCTTCGAGTCAGGCGATCGCCGTTTTCTAAAAGCAGCGGAGTTGTTTTACGGTCTAGGGTTGCCATCGGGTGATCTCTCATGTACCACAGCTTTATTCTAGCTAGCGCCGTGCCAGCCGCTGTTCGCCGTAGTCAAGCAGACGCTCGATCGCCGCTAGTCGATTAGACCAGGTTTGCAGGCGGTAGCGGTTGCTGGTGGTGTTGAGTTCGATGTCGTCGCTGTAGAGGCTCATCTCTAGCTGATTAAGGCGCGATCGCACCTGGGCCAGTTTTCGAGGGGAGGGGTCGGCGGCCAAATCTTCTAAGGCACGGCCTAGCAGATTGACTTCAGCAGCCCACTGAGACAGGCGCACCTCGCTAATCCAGAGCTGCTGACTGGTCAAGAGCAGATTCCACTCCTGCTGCAGCGCCTGATAGCGGACTGAAGCTGCCGCAAAGGGGGCATGTTGGGGCAGTAGTTCTGGAGTCTCAGCAGCTTCAGACGGCCCTTGAATGCGGTTGAGGGCTGCTTCAAAGTCACCCTCAAGATTAGCCGTGGCAAACAGGGCATAGCCGCCTGCAGGCAGATCGCGCAGCGCCTGGATCTGATCTAGCGCCGCTGCTTCCGGTAGGTTGAGCAGGCGAATACCAGGGATGATCAGGGTCGAGCCAAAGGTATTGTCTAAAAGCCAGGGCTGGGTGAGCTGCTCTAGCCTGTTAGTATCCAAGGCATAGCTCATGAGTACGACCCAGTCTACGGTGCCCTCGTTAGCCCAGGTGCCCCAGTCTTGCTGAATTTTTTGCAGGCGCTCGTGTTCTGGCTTGGCAAATACCGCAGTAGACACAATGATGTCTGAGCGCTGCCGCCGCACAAGCTGAGAGACTTCTTCAACAAACGAGCTGATTTGTTCAATGCGAAAGTCCGTCCAGCGGTTCCAGAGATTGCGCTGGCGGGTGCGTTCGGCATCGGTGGCGCTGGCATCGTCGCGGGGGGAGAGCGTCAGCGGATCTACCCCCGACAGCCGCTGAAACTGCTGTCGAGCGGCCAAGCCATAGCCATAGGTGCGGTCAGCGCTAGGGTCTTGAAACGGATAGCGAATGTAGTCTAGCTGCAGCCCGTCTACGTCGTAGCGAGTCACAATTTCTTCTACCAGCTGCAGCAGATATCGGCGCACTTCTGGGTTGGCTGGGTCTAGGAAAGGTTTGGTTTGCCCCGGCGGAATTAGTCTGCCGTGATTATCGTAGCCAGCCCAGATGGGGTTATGGCTGATCAGGGGGCCGGGATAGTCGGCAGGCTGGTTGAGGAGCTGGTTGTGGAGCTGATTGCCGGCAGCGAATGTCCAGATCCAGGCATGTAGCTCAATATTGCGCTCGTGGGCCAGTTCAACAGCAGCTTCTAGCGGATCCCACTGGCGGGTGAGGGGGTTTTGCTCTGGGGCAATGCGGCTAGGGTAAATTGGGTAGCCCGCGTTGACAGTTTCAAAAAAGACGGTATTGATGCCTGCAGCGGCCATGCGATCGAAGACTTCTGCTAGCCGCTGCCGCGATCCGGCTCTGACAATCGTGCCGCGATCGAGCCACATAGCACGAATTTCGGGCTGGGCAAAGTGGTTTTCGGTAGGAAAACTTGACCACAAAGTACGACGCACCGCTAGCCAGCGATCGCGAGCAGCGGCATACTCTTTTTGCTCAATCAGCTGTGGCCAGTCGTAAATCAGCCGTCTGGCTTCTAGCAAAGCCGGATGAGAAGTCGCTTCTGGCAGACTGACAATGTCAATATCGGTGGTGCCTGCGGTTAGTAAAGGCGACCTAATGTCAGGATTAACGCTCACAGGCTGCCCGGTGGCAGCGGCAGCAAACAGAGCGCTTTCAAAGCGCCCCACCAGGCTGTTGAGTTCCCGCAGCATCGCCAGGGACAAAAACGGATTGATGGACTGATCGCTCGGTTGAATCAGCAGACCCGGCGGCTCTGCCTGATCGGCAGGGTCGGCGGTTTGAGACTGTAGGCGTAGCAGCGAAGGGGCACCCTGGGCTAGCTGTTCGGTGCTGATGCTGGGCGATATATGTGAAGAATTAGAAGGAATAGCGGCGGGCAGGGCGCGGATAGATTCATCCTTCCAGGACTGGGACGCCTGACTTAAGCCAATACCGCTGCTGCCTAAGCTATAAAGGGCACCTAAAAGGGCAATGGCCAGTCGTGAAGTCGGAGGAATATTAGACATACGCAACAAAGACATTCGATAGCCAACAAAAAAATAGACAGTTTATACAAGCGCCTCAGATCCTGATGGGTACATAGGCTTAGCCCAGAACCCTGCTATCCGCAGCAGCTCAACCGTCTATTTAAGAACCTCCAGCCTAATGGCTGAGGCAAGTAACACCTTGATTACATATACAGCAACTCTCTTGCTTTTCCCTAGAAAATTCGCCAATCTCACAGCAGCTTGGTTTTCGCAATTACTCAAAATATCGACAAAATAGCCCAGAATGGACGAAAGCCCATTCTGAGGTAAACTGCTGCAATGGGGCAATCCCGCAGGTTTACATAACCTCAAATGCCCGTTCTAGGACGCTTTGGCCTGCCTACTTTAGGCGATCGCAGCAGAGACAAGATGCGCTATACTAAGCGTAGTCATTACGAGTTCACTAAACTTCATGGCAGATTCCATGGTGGAAAACGTAGTCATTATTGGCTCCGGGCCAGCAGGCTACACTGCAGCTATCTATGCGGCCCGGGCAAATTTGAAGCCATTTATGTTTACTGGCTATCAGGCTGGGGGGCTGCCGGGAGGACAGTTGATGACGACGACTGAGGTAGAGAATTTCCCCGGCTTTCCCGACGGCATTACCGGGCCGCAGCTGATGGAGCAGATGCAGGCGCAGGCTCTGCGCTGGGGTACTGAGATGGTAACTGAAGACGTGATTGCGGTAGATTTTAGCCAGCGGCCTTTTGTTTTGCGCTCCGAAGATCGAGAAGTCAGAGCGCACAGCGTCATCATTGCAACCGGGGCCACTGCTCAGCGGCTGGGGTTACCCTGTGAGCATCAGTTTTGGAGCCGGGGAATCTCGGCCTGTGCCATTTGTGATGGGGCCACGCCGCTCTTTCACGGTGAAGAACTCGCCGTCATTGGCGGCGGTGACTCGGCGGCTGAAGAGGCTGTGTATTTAACCAAATATGGCTCTCTGGTACACCTGCTGGTGCGGCGCGGCGAGATGCGGGCCAGCAAAGCCATGCAGGATCGGGTTTTGAAAAATCCTAAAATCAGGGTGCATTGGCACACTGAGGCACTGGACGTGTTTGGGGCGGGCGATCGCTTAGCAGGGGTTCGCATCCGCGACTTGCAGACCCAGCAGGAGCGAGAGCTGCCCGTGAAGGGCCTGTTTTACGCTATTGGTCATACCCCCAACACGGGCCTGTTTAAGGGACAGCTTGACCTTGATGATGTTGGCTATGTCCGGGTCAAACCAGGCTCAGTCGAAACCAGCGTAGCCGGTGTTTTTGCTGCTGGAGACGTGCAGGATCACGAGTTTCGTCAGGCAATCACGGCTGCTGGCACAGGCTGCATGGCTGCTATGCTGGCCGAACGCTGGCTCTCTTCTCATCACCTAATCACCGAGTACCATCAAACTCAGGCTTCCGAAAAGCCAGAAGCGACAGGGCGCAAGGCAGAATATCAGCAGGCAGCAGAGTTTGATGCGGGCACGACGCGGCATGTGGGCGGCTACGCCCTGCGGAAGCTTTACCACGAGAGCGATCGCCCAATTTTGGTCAAATATGCCTCCCCCACCTGCGGCCCTTGCCATACACTCAGGCCAATTCTAAGCAAAGTGGTTGATGAGTTTGAGGGCAAGATCCACTACGTCGAGATTGATGTCACAGAGGATCCTGATATTGCCGAGTCAGCCGACATCACCGGCACCCCCACGGTGCAGTTCTTTAAAGATAAAGCTCTAGTCAGCGAACTGCGTGGCATGAAGCCAAAGAGCCAGTACCGCCAAGTCATTCAGCAGGCTTTGTCGGCGGTGCCTGTATAAGCTGGTACTGGCTTGTACTCATTGAGTTCACCTGCTGGTATAAGCCGGTGGCTTATGATGCTTCTACCCCTGTTTTGAAGCGCTGCTTATGTCCTGCCCCCGCTCCTGGCTAAAACAAATTCATCGGCTAGGACTGCTGACTTGGCTACAGAGAATTTTCATATGGGTGCAGAAGTTTACCCGCCGTCTCTATCGCCAGTCCTGGCTGCAGTCATGGATTCGTTTGGGCTATGGGGCTAAGGGCAGCGTCTACTTCATCATTGGCGTTATCGCAGCGCGATCGCTTCTTATAGGTCGCTCAGTCAGCGGCACAGACGGCGCGCTTGTAGAAATCTTAATCAAACCCTTTGGTCGGATCTTTTTAGGCATTCTATGTCTGACTCTGCTGGGCTACGTGCTGTGGCGCTTTATTCAAGCAGTACTGGATCCTGAACATGAAGCAGAACTTTCCCCACAGCGAGTGGTGCAGCGCTTGGGCTACGCCATGAGCGCTGCTAGCTATGGCGGAGTTGCTTATTCAGCCTTTGAGCTGGCAACGGGCACCGATGAGGTGCAGGAGGGAGACGACGCCATTGAAGATCTGGTGACTACGCTGTTTGACATTCCCTTTGGGGAATGGCTGATTATTCTGGGTGCCTTGGGGGTAATGGCTGTAGGACTCTCCTATATCTACGGAGCTATTAGCGGTTCCTACCTCAGCGAATTTCACAATTCTGCTGACCAGACGGTGGCAATTTGGGCTAAGCGCATTGGGCAGATCGGCATTGCCGCTAGGGGGAGCGCTTTTTTGCTGATTGGCGTACTGATCGCGAACTCGGCTATTTCACACGATGAAGACTCAGCAGGCGGCTTGAGTAATGCTTTGCAATATTTGCGATCGCACTCCCTCGGCTCTGTCGGCCTGGGAATAATTGCTTTGGGCTTTATGGCCTATGGCCTCTATATGTACTTTGCCGCAGGCTATCGCCAATTTTCTCAGGTGTCGAAGCTGTCTACAAAATAATCCTTGGGTGTAGACAAACGCGACCAAAAAGAATTTTTATCTCTTGAGACATACTGTTTCGTAAAAAATCTCCGTACTTTGTCCTACTCCTAAGAGTAGAGATTGAATCAGACCCACCACAAGATAGAGAATAAATTTTACTCTCTTCCTTAGGGTGGCACATGTGCGGTGGTGACAACAGGCGCTTCAGTCTGATTGGCGCTGCTTCACCATTGTGAGAAGAGGTAAATTTATGAAAATTGTGAAAACAATGCAGCCACAAGACTGGCTCAGCCAAAAAGGAACTAAGACCGGAGCGATCGCGCTTTCGGTTATGGCTTTGCTACTCCCGGCCTGTACCACTGAGACTTCCAACTCTGAAATTGTAGATCCGTCAGAGAACGTTACAGCTGAGGAAGTCAGTGACAACGTTAGCAGCTATCTGGGTCAGAGCGTTTCGGTTCGCGGCGAAGCAGAAGAAAAAGTAGATGATACGTCTTTTATCCTCAGTGAAGACGAGCTATTTGGTGGTGAGCAAATTCTAGTTGTCAACGCTTCAGGGGAGCCTTTTATACTGTCTAACGACTATGACGACGTGCAGGTGACAGGCGAAGTTCAGAACTTTGTCTTAGCAGATTTTGAGACTGAGTTTAATTTAACCTTAGACCCGGCTCTATATGCTGACTACGAAGATCGCCCTGTAATCGTCGCTCAGTCTCTGGCCCTAGCACCCGATCCAGGTGAACTGACAGAAGACCCTGAAGTATTCTACGGTCAGCGCATAGCCGTTGAAGGTGAAGTCGAAGAACTCTGGTCTGATGGCAGCTTCAGGCTAGACGAAGAGCAGTTCTTCGGTGGCGAAGGCTTGCTGGTAATCACTCAGGATCAAACTGCCAACGTGCAAGAGGGTGAAGACGTCGCAGTTACAGGTACCCTACGTTCGTTTGTAGCGGCTGACTTTGAGCGCGACTACGATCTCACCTGGGATTTAGACGTCAAGCAGCAGCTCGAAGCGGAATACGAAAACAAGCCCGTTTTTGTGGCTGATGAAGTTTATCCCTCAGCTCAGTAAGCTCCCGGTAGGCTGACCATAGCTTTTCAAATCTCTAAAAGCAGTCAGGCGGAGGTGCGATCGCACCTCCGCTTTCTATATTCTTGAGTGAAGAACACGCTAAATGCGCTCAAGGCTGCATCCTACAGCGAGTATGTCTACCCTAACTAACCGACAAAAGTTCTTCTTCTCTAATTTACGTCCTAATCTTCAGGGCCATAGCTATAAAGGCTGAGGGAGGCGCGATCGCATTCTTCCTCAGTTAATTCTCTGAAGGGAATTGGGAAGCCAGAGCCGCTGAGGGAAAACCTAGCCGGATTTTGGTCACGGCGAATTGATGAGACGAATCGCCTCGTTTATGCGGTGGACAATAAGTACAGCGTTTCCTTGCCTAGTGAGGTACAGCCTATGTCCGTGCAGCAACGGTTTCGGGGTTGTTTTTGTACCTCACGAGCTTCAAAAACGCTGTATCTAGCAGTTATTTCCTGTCGATATCATTATTCTGATTGAGAAACTTAGATCTGGTGACTCTTGGGGCGATCGCTCTGTTATGTCAAGAATAAGGGGTACCGCTGGAGCCGCTGGAAGTAGAACTCGGAGAGGAAACTAGCATTTTTTTGTCTAACATTGAATCTTTGATCATTCTTTACTCCGAAGACATGCACCACGATCAGGTAATCAAAGGCAAATTTAGAACTGTCAATCCATTAGTTTGAGGTGTTTAACAGTGATGATTAAACTAGACCCCTTCATTAGCCAACGCACCCAGCTATCTCTCTCACAGATTGCAGAATTTTGCCAACGCTGGAAGATCACCGAATTCGCTCTTTTCGGCTCCGTTCTGCGCGACGATTTTCGCCCCGATAGCGACATTGATGTGCTCCTAACCTTCTCGCCTGACTCCAAATGGAGCCTATTTGACTGGGTTGATATGAAAGATGAGCTTGAGACATTATTTCAACGGCAAGTCGATATTGCCGACAAGGAAGGACTAAAAAATCCCTATCGACGACACGAAATCTTACACACTCAGCAGGTGATCTATGTCGGCGAACAACCGTGAGGCAGGATCATTATGGGACATGGCCAATGCCATTCGTCGGATTCAGGAATTTACTGCGGACTTAGCCTATGACACCTATTTAGACAGCTCCCTCGTTCAAAGTGCTGTAGAAAGACAGCTAGAAATCTTAGGCGAAGCGGCACGCAGACTATCCGATGAATTTCGACAAACCCATTCAGAAATTGACTGGCGTAGAATTATTGGCTTACGAAATATCTTGATCCACCGTTACGATGAAATTCGCCAACAAACAATTTGGGAAACGGTTTCTTCAGAGTTGGAACCCCTGCTCACGCAACTAGAAAGTTTGCTCTCCTCGTTGCCTGATAAAAGCAACGGCTTTACCGAATGAGCACCAAACCTGGCAGCAAGTCCCCCCACTGTTTGAACATTTGCAAAGCTGCGTCGCAGCCAGCGACTGGAGCCGCCCCGTCTCAACCGGACTGCCCAATGAGGCCATGGTGATTTTGTTCAAGCGCTGCCGACTTGATTAAACGCGGCTAATGGCTGAGGGAGGCGCGATCGCATTCTCCCTCAGTTAATTCTCTGAAGGGAATTGGGAAGCCAGAGCCGCTGAGGGAAAACCTAGCCGGATTTTGGTCACGGCGAATTGATGAGACGAATCGCCTCGTTTATGCGGTGGACAATAAGTATCTAGCAGTTATTTCCTGTCGATATCATTATTCTGATTGAGAAACTTAGATCTGGTGACTCTTGGGGCGATCGCTCTGTTATGTCAAAGCCAATTGTTCTAAAGTCTGCATTCAATGATTGGATACTAGTTTCATAAGTAGATTTGTCAATTGAGTAATTGCTGCAACGCTGCTCTCAGTAAATCAACACGTCTGTAGCCTACAGAAAAAGGCTTTATCATCCGTTGTGGAGAGTGTGCCTCCCACTGAAAATAAGATAGACGCCACAGTACCAGGAACCCCTTTGGGTGGCTTGCCTGATATTTCCCATCTATTTTGCTCAAAGCTGATGACTAGATTCATGTCATCGAGTTCATCGAGCTTACCTGCACTGTTCAAAGAGTCGTAAACTTTTCGACTTAGAAAAATTGACTTACCTTCAAATGATGGTTCTAAAACCCTAGCGACTTCCTCAGACAGTAGAAGCTCAATTTTCACGCAATCTCCAATTCCTTTGAATTTACATATACGTTAACTACTCGGTCGATAGTTGCCTTCGTGCCCACATCTCGAACGTGAAGCAAATTTGAGAAAAGGTCGCTCAGACGTTTCGGCAACTTGAGCGACAAGTTCTCATCAAAAAGCAATTTCATGTAGATAATGGAGCGATCGTAAACCGACGCTCACGGTCGGCAGCATAAGCAATACAGGCTTTTAAATCTTCTCGCGTCAGATCGGGAAAGTCATCAAGAATTTCTGCTTCGGTCATCTCGGAAGCTAGGTATTCAAGTACTTCGTAAACCGTGATTCGTAAACCACATATGCAAGACTTCCCACCGCGTTTGTTGGGTTCAATGGTGATAAGGTTTCGGTAGTTCATAATTGAGATTATCGTTTGGTTACGTCCGTTTGTCCTGCGCAACTACAGCCCTCAAAACTGAGTTATTACAGGGGGCGGTAGACCCGGTAGTTAAGGTTAGGGAAAATATTGTCGATCGCGGCGACTTTTTCTAGCCAGCCAGCATCAATCTTGCCCATGCCGATGTCTTCCCAGAGCTTATTAAAACGCTGCAGGTGCGATCGCGTGCGTCTGACCGCATAAGGCACCATCGTCCCCGTGCGCATAATAAACGCCCAGTCAGATGACTGCGCCAGCAGTAGCTCCCGAGCGGCCTGGTTCAGCGCCCGCCACTCTAGTTCATCAGCGGGTTCGCGCTTCGCCAGATCGATCATGCGCTCGGCAGCTTTATGCAAATGCGGATAGATCCAGGCATTGGTTTCATTCAGCCAGTATTCATGAAATCCCTTATAGCCCCAGCTTGACTGCGATGGGCGGCAGACCTGCTGCGTCGGCTCAGCCTTGAGGTAGTCGGCTAGGTGGGTCATTGTGTAAGTCTGCTGGTCGTGCCAGGACTTGCGGAACAAAAAGTCAATAAACCAGGGGCCTTCATACCACCAGTGACCAAACAGCTCCGCATCATAAGGCGACAGCACAATCGGGGGGCGCTGCATCAGGCTGTGCAGATACTCCACCTGACGCTCCCGGTTAAAGGTAAAGTTGGCCGCGTGTTCAGCCGCTTTTTCTCTAGCCCAGTAGGGGTCATAAAGCTCCTTGTCCGACAGGCCCATGCCCTTACCGGTGATTTTGTGATACTTAATGCCCACATTCTTGCGCTGGCCGTTGGGCATGATGTAGGGCTTGATGTACTCGTACTCAGCATCCCAGCCCAAATCTCGGTAAAACTCCCGGTACTCTGACGCCCCCGGATAGCCCACCTGAGAAGACCAGACCTGCTGAGATGATTCCTGGTCACGGCCAAAAACCGCCACCCCCGTCTCAGTAAAAATGGGCGCATAGGAGCCAAAGCGAGGTCGGGGACGGGCATAGAGAATGCCGTGGCCGTCTGTGATGAAGTAGCGCAGTCCGGCATCTGCCAGCATCCGCTCGACCCCTTCGTAATAGGCACATTCTGGTAGCCAGATACCAGCAGGCATCTGCCCAAACGTATCCTGATAGTGTTCGCAAGCCACCTGAATCTGCGCCCAGACAGCCTCAGGATACATCTTCATCAGGGGCAGATAGCCGTGGGTGGCACCGCAGGTAATGATGTCTAAGTTACGGCTATCCTGATACTGCTTAAAGGCGTTGACCAGGTTGCCGTCATGGTGCTGCCAGACGTCGCGTACCTGGCTAAACTCTTGGGCGTAATATTCGGCTAAGTACTTGAGGTGGCCGTTATGAGCATTGCGCTCAATTTCCTGCTCGACCAGCTTTTCTAGCTGAGTCAGGTGATGGTCATAGCGCTCCTGCAGCAAATTATCCTGCAGCATTGACACCAGCGGCGGCGTCATGCTCATGGTTAGCTTAAAGTCAATGCCGTCTCGCTTCAGCCCATCAAACATCCGCAACAGCGGGATGTAAGTCTCTGTAATGGCCTCAAATAGCCATTCTTCCTCCAGCACATAGTCACTTTCGGGATGTCGGACAAAGGGGAGATGGGCGTGAAGGACTAAGGCTAAATATCCAATACTCATAAGTCGTTAATATCAGGAGACAGCAGATGTCTACAGCAAAACAGGGACAGCTACATTGCCAAAATTGTAAAGCAAAAGCAAGGTCGTTAATTTAGAGATCGCGTTAGAATAGCCGTGCTTTGGAACGGGTGGAAAAATAGCCGCGTTCGGCTAGAGATAAAAAGTGGGCTTAAAAACGAGTGTAACTTTGAGAGATAGGCAGTTTGGACGATCGCTACGATGCTCTGAACCGCCCGTACCTGACTCCGACTCATCATCTAGACTGCTTGAGCTGTCTGAACATCTTGTACATTTCAGGCAGGCGCTTGTAAATCGCGGCGGCTCGCAGATAGATCGGGTGCGGGATGGCAGGGTTGCCGGAGACGACAGTATGGGGATCAACGTCACCAGTGACGCCAGACTTAGCCCCAACAACAGCGCGATCGCCGATGGTGACCTGATTGACAATGCCGACCTGACCGCTCAAAACAACGCGATCGCCGATAGTGACACCGCCCGCTAAAGCCACCTGAGCCGCCATCACCACGGCTTCTCCTACCTGACAGCCATGACCAATATGAACCATGTTGTCGAGCTTGGTGTTGCGGCCAATACGGGTTTCGCCAACGGCAGGGCGATCGACGGTTGAGTTACTGCCAATTTCGACGCTGTCTTCAATTACGGTGTAGCCAGACTGCTCCATTTTTTCCCAGCCTGTAGCCGTCGGCACAAAGCCAAAGCCTTCTGAACCAATAGCTGTGCCGCTGTGAATAACGCAGTTGGCCCCAATTTGACTGCGCTCATAAATCACGCAGTTAGCATAGAGAATGCTGCGATCGCCAATTTGGGCCTCGGGATAAATGACAACGTTGGCATGCACACAGACGCCCTCCCCTAGCTTGACGTCTGTGTGAATGACCGCGTTGGCCCCCACCGAAACCTCAGCCCCAAGCCGAGCAGAGGGATCAATAACGGCGCTGGGATGAATACCGGGTGCTGGCGCAAAAGGGCGATAAAACAACGCGATCGCCCGGGCGAAAAAAAGTCTCGGTGCTGCCACGCTCAGCCACGCAATGCCCCGACTATCGGCCTCGGCCTGCAGCTTAGAGTCTAGAGGCAAAATTAGCGCCGCTGCCTGAGTTGTCTTCAGATAACGAGCAAACTTGCCCCCTTCTATGTAGCTGATCTGCCCGGCTACGGCTTTGTCGATTGCGGCGACTCCGGTAATTTCGGGATTGCGATCGCCAAACTGGATCAAACTGTGCTGGTCGGCCTTGAACTTTTGAACAATTTCGCTAAATTTCATCGCACTACGAGCATCAGGAATGGGTGGCCATCGCTTGAAATTCACCGCCCTCTACCGTACCAGAAAGGCTACACACTCTACATGAGCCGTCTGGGGAAAGAAATCGGCAGGCTGCACCCGCCTCAGGCGATAGCTGCCCTGTTCGCAAAGAATTTTGAGATCTCGCGCTAGCGTAGCCGGGTTACAGCTCATATAGACAATTTGAGCAGGGGCTAGTGCCTGCAGCGCCCGTAAAACTGAGGCAGTGCAGCCTTTGCGGGGTGGATCTAGTACGACTATATCGGGGGCTGCGCCCAAATGTTCGCTCACCTGGGGCAGCAAATCTTCGACTGCCCCTACCTGAAAATCAACATTAGAAAAGCCGCCAACAGCCGCATTTGTCTGCGCCTGCTGGACGGAATCTTTACTCACCTCTAGACCCAAACACTGCTTAGCTTTGTCAGCGAGCGGCAGCGTCAGCGTACCAATGCCGCAGTAGGCATCTACCACCCGCTCAGACCCCTGCAAATTTAGCTCTGCCAAAATCACCGCCAGCAGCTGCTCGGCCTGCTCAGTATTCACTTGGAAAAAATTAGTCGGCCCCACCCGCAGCGCAATTCCAGCAAACTGCTCCTCTACATAAGGCTGGCCCGCAACGCAGTAGGTGGTTGCCCCAAAGATAGCGTTTGTCTGCTTGGTATTGTGGTTCAGCATCACGCCGACTAAGTCAGGATAGTGCTGCAGCCACGCCTCGGCCTGTACCTCTAGCTCAGGCAGGCGCGGTCGGGTACTCACAAGCGTCAGCAACACCTGCCCGGTGCGCCGACCAATCCGCAAAGAGAGGTGGCGCAGGGCACCGCGCTGGGTGGTTTCGTCATAGATTGGCCAGCCCTGCTGGTTGATATCTTGCTTAATCTCCGCTAAAAACGGATCTAGCCGCTGATCTTGCACCGGGCAGCGGCTGAGATTGATCAGCTTGTGGGTGCCTTTGCGGTAGTAGCCTGCCTGCACCTGCTCGGTCTCAGAGCAGCCCAGGGGATAGGTTGCTTTGTTGCGATAGTTTAAAGGGGCCGAGGGCAAGATGGGATCTATGCGAGCATCGCCAAAGCCGCCAATCCGCACCAGTGCATCAACGACCTGCTGCTGCTTAGCCACGAGCTGCTCTGGGTAAGCCACAGTTTGCCACTGGCAGCCGCCGCATTTATCCGCCACGATACAGGCAGGCTGGATGCGATCGGGGGATGCCGCTTCAATTTGCAGCAGTTTACCCCAGCCGTGAGTCGGCTTGATCCGCAGCAGTCGCGTCTGAATGCGATCGCCCGGTACCGTATCGGGCACAAAGACCACTCGCTCCTGCCAGCGCCCAACCCCTTCGCCAGTACTGTTTAGCCCCGTAATCTCTAAATCCAGCACCGCCCCTTGCTGCCAGCGATCGCCCATGACTTTGCACTCTTAAACTTACCGTACTCCCTATTCTATCGGCCCCAACTGCCACTCACTCAAATCTTGCCCCCCACCTCAAAATGTGATATCTGATACAAAAATAAACGTTGATCCATTAGAATGTTGAGCTAACGAACTCAACCCTAGATTGAGTTATGACGCCAATGTACGATTCTCTTCTAAGAAACGAGTAAGGTGTGGTAATGAAACGTAGATTACTTTTTTCAATGGCGGCCTTAGCTACCACGATGCTGGTTAGCGCTTGTGGCGGTGGCGATACAGCTTCGACGGGTTCAGGCCCCGGAGAGGAGTCTAGTGCTGCTGAAGCAGGTGGCAGCACCCTGCAAACCGTTTTAGATCGCGGTCAGCTCGTTTGTGGGGTAGACGGCGGTATTCCTGGGTTTAGCTTTGTTGATGAAAGCGGTGCTTACTCAGGACTTGACGTAGATGTTTGTCGGGCCGTTGCGGCTGCTCTGTTTGACGATCCTGACGCAGTTGAGTATCGTCGTCTAGACTCGACTGAGCGCTTTACTGCCCTGTCAGGGGGTGAGGTTGACATGCTTTCGCGTAACACAACCTGGACAGTCAGCCGCGACACCTCTGTGGGGCTTGAGTTTGCGCCCACGACATTTTATGACGGTCAGGGGATGATGGTGCGCCAAGACAGCGGCATTACTTCGCTAGAAGATTTTGCAGGTAATGCAGTCTGTGTGGAAACCGGAACCACCACTGAGCTTAACCTGACTGACCAGATGCGGAAGCTTGGCGTTGAGTTCGAGCCAGTTGTCTTCCAGGATGCAGATGCCGCCTATGCTGCTTATTCAGAGGGTCGCTGCGAAGGCATGACCTCAGACAAGTCTCAGCTCGTCGCCCGTCGCAGCACCCTGCCAGAACCAGAGGCGCACGTTTTATTGGACGTGACCATGTCTAAAGAGCCCCTAGGCCCGGTAACAGTCAACAATGATTCGGCCTGGTTTGACACAGTCAAGTGGGTGACTTACGGCCTGTTTGAGGCAGAGGAACTTGGCATTACTTCTGAGAATATTGCCGAGTTCGACAACAGCGAAGATCCCAATATTGCCCGCTTCCTGGGTCAGGAAGGTACGCTAGGCTCTGATATGGGTCTGCCCAATGACTTTATGGCCCGCGTTATTAGAGATGTGGGTAACTACGGCGAGATCTATGAGCGCAACCTGGGTTCAGGGTCTCAGTTTGATCTGCCGCGAGGACAAAACTCGCTCTGGTCTGAAGGAGGACTGCTGTACTCGCCACCGTTCCGCTAAGGGGCGATCGCGCTAGAGATAATCCTGTCTGAATGGCAACCAGGGCGAAATCAGACTTCGCCCTTTTTTGTGTCACAACTTTTCGGCTTTCTGGGCTTTCTGGGCTTTCTGGGTTCAGAGCTGAACCTGTACTCCTGCCTGATTCAGATGACCCTGAAATCTCATGAGGCGCAGAGACATGTTTGCTTTGTAAAGCCTGTAACAGATGCAACTTTTCTAAATGCCCTTTTTAGACTATGGTTCTAACAAATCTTCGGCATAGCTCTTGAAGCATGGGTTTACATAGACGACCTCAGTCTCATTTGCTGCCGATAGATACTGAAGAAATAGAGTCAATATTGGCTTCACCAGGATTAACTCATGACCAGTGAACGCAGTAGTAGTAGTAATGGCTTCAATCCAGCGGCTCTGCTGCGAGATGAGCGCTTCTGGAAAATTGCCTTTCAAGTCATTGTCGTCGCTGTCGTTGTCGGCATACTGAGTTTTCTCGTTGGCAATCTCAGCGGCAACTTAGCGCGACAGGGCATTAGCTTTGGTTTTAGCTTTCTTTCTAACTCAGCAGGCTTCAGCATTGGCGAAAGCGTGGTGACTTACAATCCTCAAGATGCCTACGCTAAAGCACTGTTTATAGGTTTGTTGAATACTTTGGTGCTGGTTGTGGCTGGCATCGTCTTAGCAACACTAGTCGGCACAGCCGCTGGAGTTGCAAGCTTTTCAACCAACTGGCTCGTGTATAAAATCAGTCGCGCCTATGTGGGCTTGGTGAGAAACATCCCGTTACTGCTACAGCTATTTTTCTGGTATTTCGCCATTTATGGGGGGTTGCCTAACCCATCTAATCAAATTGGCATATCAGGGCTGGTCTACTTAAACAATCGTGGGGTTTCCATTCTCTGGCCGGAGAGCACACTGCGACTCTGGATTGGGCTGGCGGCTCTGTTAATCGGTGCGATCGCAGCGGTCTTGGTCTGGCGCAGACGTACCCACGTCATGGTCGAGCAGGGCGAACCCGGCAAAACCCAGCTCTATATTTTGTGGGCAATCTTAGCGGCCATGCTGCTCGTTTTCATTGGCTTAGGCTGGGAGTTTCCAGAGGCGGTTGACGGCGGCGGCTCTACTGGCGGTCGGCGGCTCTCACGAGAGTATGTGGCTTCGCTGTCGGCTTTGGTTTTCTATACCGGAGCTTTTATTGCTGAAATTGTGCGGGCTGGTATTCAGTCAGTTTCTAAAGGACAGTGGGAAGCGGCCCGCTCGGTGGGCTTTACCAATAACTTAGTCATGCGGCTGGTCGTCTTCCCCCAGTCAATGCGGGTAATTATTCCACCGCTCAACAGCGAGTTTATGAACTTAGCCAAAAACTCCAGTCTGGCTTTTGCGGTGGCCTACCCCGAAATGTATGCCGTCGCCAACACCACCTATAACCAAACCGGGCGTCCGATTGAGGTGTTCATCATACTCATGGCGACCTACTTGGTGATCAACCTGATTATTTCTCTGGGCATGAATCAGCTCAATCAGGCCGTTCAGTTTAAGGAGCGCTAACCGATGACCAGCATTACACCGAATACTTCGCCACCGTCACCGCCCCTTGCAAATCAGCCCGGCCCGATTGCCTGGATGCGCAAGAATCTTTTTAGCGACTGGTTTAACAGTCTGCTGACGGTGGTGGTTGTCCTGGTTTTGGGCTACACAGTCGTGGGGCTGCTCACCTGGGGATTTACAGTGGCCCAGTGGCAGGTGATTCCCAATAACCTGGGCCTGTTTATGAGCGGGCTGTATCCCCGTGACCTCTACTGGCGCGTCTGGACACTGCTGGGATTTGTTTGTGCTTTGGGTGGTCTGTCCTGGGGGGTATTGGGGCGCAATGTTTCAACCTTATTTAGCCGTAGCGTCCTGATTGGCATCGGCGTTCTCTGCGCGTTTATCGTGCTTTTTCCCCTGACGCGTCCGGCTAGCCTCAAGCTATTGCCGCTGCTAGCGCTGGTGGTGGGTATGGCCTGGGTGGGCAGAGCGATCGCCAAAAAACTGCCCAACTTAGGGGTATGGCTCTCAGCCATCTGGTTGATCAGTCTTTTCCCGCTGTATCCGCTGATTTTCAACCCGATTCCCTATATTTCCCTGGTTCCTGGCTCGATTTTGGGGGGGGTTGGCTATTTATTTTTTGGCGCAGGGCGTCCGGCGTCCCCGGTCAACGACTGGGGCGGCTTGCTGCTGACGCTGCTGGTAGCCGTTTCGGGCATCCTGCTGTGCTTTCCACTGGGGCTGCTGCTAGCGCTGGGCAGACGCAGTCAGCTACCCGCCGTGAAGTGGCTCTCTACGGCCTACATTGAGCTGGTCAGGGGGGTACCGCTGATTGCCATTCTGTTCATGGGACAGGTGATGATTCCGCTTTTTCTACCAGACGGGATGCGGCCCGAGCGCATTGCCAGGGCCGTGATTGGTCTGACACTCTTTAGCGCTGCTTACCTGGCCGAAAACGTGCGGGCGGGGCTACAGGCCATTCCTCGCGGTCAGAGTGAGGCAGCAGCTTCCCTGGGCGTTAATATGCCGCTGACTATGTTTTTCATCGTGCTGCCTCAGGCGCTAAAGATTGCGATTCCAGCGATTGTGGGACAGTTCATCAGCCTGTTTCAAGACACTACCTTGCTCTCCATTGTGGGACTGGCAGAGCTATTGGGCATTAGCCGCTCAATTTTGGCAAACCCCACCTACTTGGGCCGATATGCAGAGGTTTATCTGTTTATTGGGGCCATCTACTGGTTTTTCTGCTACGCCATGTCTTTGGCCAGCCGCAAAATCGAGCAAAAGCTCAACACAACTCATTAAATATCTCTACGTGTAACAGTTGACAGATTCGAGTCTCAATAAGACCTAAGTTAATGCCAGAATAAAGCTACAGCTTTGGGTCTGTCAGCCAATTGCAGGCCAGGTGCTAGCTGATTTGGCCAGCAGATGTTGGAAAAAATGTTCGAGTCAGCAGGCTGACAAAGCTTGATTAGCCAAAGACGGCTGTTTAAAGGAAAAATTGATATGACACAGTTTCAAACTGAGACCGATGCCCGACCTGCTACGGGCGCTGAGCCTGTAATTGTGGCTAAAGATGTTGAAAAGTGGTACGACAACGGCTTTCACGTGCTCAAGGGCGTTGACCTGACGGTTAACCGAGGTGAAGTGGTCGTGGTGATGGGGCCTTCGGGTTCAGGTAAGTCTACTTTTATTCGTACTTTTAACGCGCTGGAGCCTTATCAAAAAGGCAGTGTTGAAATTGACGGTATTTTGATTTCTCACGATCTCAAAGATATTGAGAAAGTCCGTAAAGAAGTCGGCATGGTGTTTCAGCAGTTCAACCTGTTTCCACACCTGACAGTTTTGCAAAACGTGACCCTAGCCCCGATTTGGGTACGTCGCTGGCCCAAGCGCAAAGCCAATGAGGTGGCGATGCAGCTCTTGGAGCGCGTGGGCATTGCTGAGCAGGCAAAGAAATTTCCTGGGCAGCTTTCAGGAGGACAGCAGCAGCGGGTTGCGATCGCCCGGTCATTAGCCATGCAGCCCAAAGCCATGCTGTTTGACGAACCTACTTCGGCCCTTGACCCAGAGATGGTACGTGAGGTGCTAGATGTCATGCGCGAACTCGCAGGAGAAGGCATGACGATGGTCTGTGTCACCCATGAAGTGGGCTTTGCCCGTGAAGTTGCCGATCGGGTAGTGCTGATGGCTGACGGCATCCTGGTTGAAGAAGGAACGCCGGATGCGTTTTTCAACAATCCTCAGGAGGAGCGCAGCCAGAAATTCCTGTCGCAGATTTTGTAGAGCGCAGGGCTAACGGTTTACCTCAGCAGAACTACCCGGCTTGAGCAGGGCCGGTAGGCGGGGGCGATCGCCCTCAGACTGCTCTTTCCAAAATTGAATTTTGACTTCGCATTCGAGGGCCTGACTGGCCTGCTGTAGGATATGCTCCTGCAAAGCAGCCACCTGTGCTTCAGCCTGTTGCAGCTGGTGACGGTAGTGGTCGCGCTCAGCCGCGATCGCCTGACACTGGTGCTTTGACTGAATTTGCAGGCGTGACTGTCGAGCTAGCTCTACCTCTAGGACATCTATTTTGCGCTGTTTTAGCTTCAGATCGTGAAATAGCTCAAACAGGGCCGTGTTGGCCTGAGCGTCTAGTGGCTGATCGGGTGGCTGATTTGGGGCGATCGCCTCGTCGGGGGATGCTGAAATAGATAAATCCCCAGATGGTTCCAGCGAGCTTTCTAGCTGCACCAGGGCTGACTGATAGCTCTTAAAAACGGTTTCTAAGGTTTGAGTGTGCTGCTGTATCGCCTGCAGATGAGTCCCTAAGCTCACGGTTAGCATCCGAGCGACAAAGATTTCGGACTCTAGCTCAACTCTAGGGCGCTGAGACAAAATAGCCGTGAAGCTGTCAGACTGGCAGTGTTTTTGCAGGCGAACCAGATAGCTTTGAATTTCTATTTCGCTCTGCTGGGTGCGAATTTTAAGTTTCTGCAGCTGCTCCTGCTGCTTTTCCATCCACTGCTCTGCCTGGTTGACAAACTGATGCAAAAGCTGCTGCTGCCACTGCTGCTTGCGCTTGAGCTGGGTTTGCAGATGGGTGATTACCTGCTGCTGAGCATTGGCGAAATGTTCGGTCTTAATCAGTTGTGATTCAACTAGGTGCTGGGTCGCCACCCGAATCTGCAGGTTTTCTAGAGAATCGAGAGCCTGATCAAGGGCCTGCTGCAGGTCACAAATTCGCTGAACCAACCGAAAATCAAGAGATCTAGGCTCAGGCATAAGGTTAGACCATTCGCAGCACAGTCGGACTGCCGCCAATGTAGCAAAGCTCTCCTCAATTCACCGTTTTAGAGGCGACACTTACAGCCAATCTCACAAAACTTTATAGACTAACCGCGATCGCCGTGGCAAACTCATCCGAATGGCTACATCACTAAGGCACAATACCTGCTGGCAGTGACGTCACATAGTCTGCGATCGCGCCGGGATGGGTCAGCCAGACGCGATCGCTGAGCCGCTCTGCCTGCTGGGCGACGTGCTTGAGGGCACGTCGCAGATGCCGCAGGCGAAACGGCTGCCCGACAATGTAAGGATGCAGCGCAATCCCGTAGACCAAGGGCTGCTGCTGCGACTGCTCCAGCATTTCATCAAAGTTATCAACAATCATCTCAGCAAACTCAGCCGCGCTGGTGCGACGCACCGCGATCGCGGGGATATCATTAATCTCCTGGGGGTAAGGAATGGCGAGCAGTCTCTCCTGACGGGCCTTAAACCACAGGGGCTGATCGTCACAGCACCAGTCTAAGCAGTAGGTATAGCCTGCTGATTGCAGCAGATCCAGGGTCTGATGGCTTTGGGCAATCCAGGGGCCTAACCAGCCCTGAGGCGGCTTGCCTTCATGGTGAGTTAGGGTTTTGGTGGTGTCTGCAATCAGCTGCTTTTCTTCGGTTTCTGAGAGGGCGCTCTGGCGCTCAGAATTGGTGCGACCGTGGGCGACAATCTCATCGCCGCGATCGCGGAAAGCCGCGACCACCTCCGGGCAGTAGTCATAGATGGCAGCATTAACCAGCACCGCCACTGGCAGACCCAGCTCTGCAAACAAATCTAGCAGTCGCCAAACGCCAACTCGATTACCATAGTCTCGCCAGGCATAGTTGAGCACATCAGGCTGCGGCCCACCGGGAGCTAGTTCCGCCCCTAGCCCCTCACCAAAAGCAAAATGCTCTAAGTTGAGGGCAATATAGACAGCTAGCCGTCGATCTTCTGGCCAGCCATAATCTGCCCGTTGAACAATTGGGGAATAAGAATAGCGTTTGTGGCTAGGAAGCATGGCTGAAAAGCACCTGAGTCTGAAATAATAGGGCTGAAAGAAATTTAGGCTATTTGGGTTAAAGTTTATGCAGCCTATGAACAGCTAATGCTTAATTAGTTGTGAGTTGCTTTTTATAGACTTTTACCAGATTTATACATAGCCTCGCTCAAAGCATCCTCCTGGGGTGCAAGTCAGCTCAGTATCGTCCCAGTTGCCGTGTTTAAATTCAACATAAGGATTCGGTGATGCAGGATTCTAAGACATCTTCTGCTAAAGGATGGCAGCGACTGGCAGTTTTCGGCATGAGCGCTATCAGCGGTTTAGGGTTGGCGGTGCTCACGCTGTTTTGGCTTGACCACCAGAAATCTCAGGCAGACACGCCAGTGCCGACGGCTCAGCCTATTAGTCAACAAGTCACCCAAGTCTTGGTTAATGCCTTGCCGATCGCCCTGCTAAACGGGCTGTCGGGTGAAGCTCAATCAGCAGCGGCTCAGATCTGTATTCCAACGGCAAGTCTAGCGCAGGCATCCACCAGTGCCGCCCCGGTAGCCGCCGGCACAATCGCTGCCAGTGCGGCCATTGGGCAGGCTATTGGCCGGATGAATCTGGAGCTAGCGCCGCGCGCCGTACCCATTCCCTGGCCTCAGATTCACGCGCAGGCGCAGCTAGCCCAGGTACCCGTGATAATGTATCACGATATCCTAGCTGAAAAAGAAGTTTTCTTTGACGTCCTCCCAGAGGAGCTAGAGCAAGACTTTGAGCTGATTCACAGCAGCGGGCTGACCCCGGTGAGTCTAGACCAGCTCGTAAATCACCTCAGAACCGGCACGCCGCTGCCCGACAAGCCTGTTTTGCTGACGTTTGATGATGGCTATGCCGGTCACTACACCTATGTTTATCCGCTGCTAAAGCGCTATGGCTATCCGGCTACCTTCTCGGTTTTTACAGGCAAGCTAGACGGCGATATCGTCGGACGCTCCACCCTGACTTGGGATCAGGTACAGCAGATGGCTACCGATCCCCTGGTGACGATCGCAGCTCACAGCGTCACCCACCCTCGGGATCTGCGTCTCCTCACCGACGAGGAACTGCATCGGGAAGTTTTTGAGTCTAAGCGCCTGGTTGAAGAGAAAATTGGTCAGCCAGTTCGCTACTTTACCTACCCGGAAGGCAAGTACGACGAGCGCGTGGCTAAGGTGGTCGCAGAGGCCGGATACCTGGCTGCCCTGACGATGGACGATGTTGACGAGCGCTTTGCTGGAGCCTCTGAAAATCTGCTGGCGATCGCCCGCTTTGGCCAGTCTCGCTTGGAAGACGTGATTGAAGACGCCTGGGGTGGGCCACCTGTGGCAATTGAGCCAGGGCACTTTGACTTTGGTTCAAACGTCGGCCTGCATCGTTTTACCCTCGACGATATTCCCCTCTTTTTAGTCACGGGGGGAGTCCCTACCACAATTCACGCCGACAGTCGCTATCAGGTGTCTGAGATTATTGCCAATACTGAGGCGGTTGCCGCTGTAGACGGCGCTTTCTTCTCGCTCAAATATCTTGACTCCAACACCATGATTGGGCCTATTTTCAGCCAGTCAACCGGAGAATTTGTCCCCGGTAATAAGGGCGAAAATCCGCTGCTGAAAGGACGACCGCTGGTGCTGATCAGTCCTGATAAAGTGGAGTTTGTGCCTTTTGACCCCGACCAGCACAATACGCTGGCGGGGATTCAGGCTGAAGTTCCTGACGTCACCAATGCTTTTGTTGCTGCCGCCTGGTTGGTGAAAGATTCTCAGCCGCGAGAAGCCCACATGTTTGGCAATTTGTTTGACTTTGACGCTGAACGGCACCGGGCTTTTTGGGGCATTGATCAGGCCGGACGCCCGGTGATTGGGGTTTCTAATGACCGGGTCAGCTCTATGCACTTGGGGACACTGCTGAGCCAGCTGGGGCTGCGAGACGCGGTGATGCTAGACTCTGGGGCCAGTACTTCTCTAGCCTACAAGGGTGAGTCGCTGATGCGCTATACGCCGCGCCCAGTGCCTCATGTGGTGGCGCTGCTGCCGCCCCAGCCAGACTGTTTGCCCTTAGCCTCAAGTAATGTACCGGCTCAGAGGTAAGGAGGGGTAGGGGCTATGGCTTTTGATTCATCCTCGTTGTGCTTTGAGGCCGGTACCCTTGAGCAAAAGATCGCTGCCTGCACCCAGCAGGCTTTGCGCTCTGGGGCGCTGCAGTCGATTTCAACTGAGTATGAGCGGGTTGAAGATGCCGGGATCTCTTTTGTCGTGCGCATCTTAGCCAACCTGGTGCGCAAAGAAAAAGCACAAAAGCAGCGGCCCAAGGACTTTAATCCGTTTTTGCCCTATGAGGCAGATCTGTTTGTGACTGATCTTTCGGAGACTCACCTGTGTCTGCTGAATAAATTTAACGTAGTCGATCATCATATTCTGCTGGTGACCCATGATTTTGAATCTCAGGAGCGCTGGCTCAACTGGCAAGATTTTCAGGCGGTTTGGGCCTGTCTGTCTGAAATTGACGGCTTTGCTTTTTACAACGGTGGCAAAGCGGCGGGGGCTAGCCAACCCCATAAGCATTTGCAGATCGTGCCGCTACCCCTAGTGGACGGCGCGGCAGGTCTGCCAGTTGAAACTGCGATCGCGGCGGCTGAGTTCTACAACGGGGTGGGGCGATCGCCGCTGTTACCGTTTGCCCATGCCATTGGCCGCATTGATTGTCTGACCCCGCCGGATTCAATGGCAAAACTCTCTTTAACTTTGTATCAGCAGCTCTTAGCCGCCAGCGGCATTGAGTATCAAGGCGATCGCCAAACGGCTGCCTACAACTGGCTGGCAACCCGACGGTGGATGATGGTAGTAGCGCGATCGTGCGAAAGCTACCAGTCTATTGCGGTCAACGCTTTGGGCTATGGGGGATCGCTGTTGGTCAGAAACAGCTCACAAATGCAGCAGCTGAAGCAGCTAGGTGCCCTTAATCTATTGTCTAAAGTGGGGCGCTCTTTTGCTCACACTGCCTGACAATCTGCTGCACTCCAGACCCCCGCAGGCAGATGCTTGCCGCTCAGGGCGCTGACTTTCTGTGCCGTCATCACATACATCCAGGCATCTCCCAGGGGCGTTAGATCAGGGGCAAACACTGGACGCCACAGCCGCTGGTATTCGTTTTTGTCAGGCGGGCGATCGCTGTGAAAATCCTCTAGCTGATCAAGCCGCTGCAAAATTTCCGGCTGCGCCAGGCTCAGCAGCACGCCAGAGACCCAGCCAGCCCCCACCGTCATGGCCGGATAGCCCAGCGGCAAATGGTAAAGCTGACCGGGGGTTATAGCCGCGATCGCCTCTAAGACAGCAGCGCCGCAGTAACTATCGTGGTAAGGCTCTCCCGGCTTTAAGGTGCCGTAGACGAAGACCTGTAGCATAGTTTCTAGAACAGCTAGAATTGGGTAAGTCTTAGCGTAGCAAGCGTAGGAGTTAGAGCGTGGAGTCCAAGTACGAGCCAGCAGCAATCGAAGCAAAGTGGCAGCAAACCTGGGCCTCAGAAGGACTCGACCAGACGCCTGACCTAGAGCGGCCAAAATTTTACGCGCTCTCGATGTTTCCCTACCCATCGGGTAGCCTGCACATGGGCCACGTCCGCAACTACACAATTACCGATGTGATTGCGCGGGTAAAGCGGATGCAGGGCTACCGGGTTTTGCACCCGATGGGCTGGGATGCTTTTGGCCTGCCAGCGGAAAATGCGGCGATCGATCGCGGCATTCACCCGGCCCAGTGGACAGAGCAAAATATTGCTCAAATGCGATCGCAGCTCCAGCGCTTGGGGCTTTCCTACGACTGGAGTCGTGAAGTTGCCACCTGTGATCCTGACTATTACCGCTGGACCCAGTGGATTTTTTTACAGTTTTTGGAAGCGGGGCTGGCCTATCAGCGTCAGGCTGCGGTCAATTGGGATCCGGTGGATCAAACTGTGCTGGCCAATGAGCAGGTAGACAGCGCCGGCCGCTCTTGGCGATCGGGGGCGCTGGTGGAGCGCAAGCTGCTGAAGCAGTGGTTTCTCAAGATTACTGACTACGCAGAGCAGCTTTTGCAAGATCTCGATCAGCTCTCTGGCTGGCCAGAGCGAGTCAGGCTGATGCAGGAACACTGGATTGGCAAGTCTACTGGGGCGCGAGTAGTTTTTACCACCGCCGCCGGGGACGATCTACCTGTATTTACCACCCGGCCCGATACGCTCTGGGGGGCTACCTTCATGGTACTTTCCCCCGAACACCCACTGGTCGAAAAGCTCACCGCCCCCGACCGGGTCGCTGCGATCGCAGACTACCAGAAAGAAGCCGCCCAAAAGAGCGACATTGACCGCAGCGACGAAAGCCGCGAAAAAACGGGCGTCTGGACAGGCAGCTACGCAATTAATCCGGTCAACGACGAGAACATCCCAATCTGGATTGCCGACTACGTGCTGATGGGCTACGGCACCGGGGCGATTATGGCTGTGCCAGCCCACGACCCGCGCGACTTTGAGTTTGCCCAGCGCTTCAGCTTGCCGATTCGCGGGGTGGTGCAGCCAGCCGACCCCAGCCTGGATGTCAACAACCTGACTCAAGCCTGGACGGAGGGGGGCAAGATGGTCAACTCAGGGCCGCTAGATGGCATCCCCGCAGGCAAAGGTACCGGGGAGAGTGTAGCAGCGGCGATCGCCTATCTAGAAGCCAACGGCAAAGGCCAACCTCAGGTCAACTACCGCCTGCGGGACTGGCTGATTTCGCGCCAGCGCTACTGGGGCGTGCCAATTCCGGTGATTCACTGCCCTGATTGCGGCCCCGTGCCCGTGCCTGCCGATCAGCTGCCGGTGCTTCTCCCTGAAGACGTTGAGTTTTCCGGGCGCGGCGCGTCTCCCCTGGCCCAGCTCGAAGCCTGGACTCAGGTACCCTGCCCCACCTGCGGCACCCCAGCCAGGCGAGAAACCGACACGATGGATACCTTTATTGACTCATCCTGGTACTTTTTGCGCTATGCCGATGCCCGCAACCAGCAGCAGGCATTTGCCCCAGCCAAGGTCAATGACTGGCTGCCCGTCGATCAGTACGTGGGCGGTATTGAGCACGCCATTTTACATTTGCTCTACTCGCGCTTTTTTGCCAAAGTGCTGCGCGATCGCGGCCTGCTCAACTTTGATGAGCCGTTTAAGCGGCTGCTGACCCAGGGCATGGTGCAAAACATCACCTACAAAAATCCCAAAACGGGCAAATATGTCCCGACCAGCCAGATTCAGGATCCGCAAAATCCTGCTGATCCCGAGACGGGAGATGCCCTCGAAGCCTTTTACGAGAAGATGTCTAAGTCTAAGTACAACGGCGTCGATCCCCAAGTGGTTTTGAGCAAATACGGGGCCGATACTGCCCGCATGTTTATTCTATTTAAGGCACCGCCTGAAAAAGATTTGGAATGGGACGATGCTGATGTTGAGGGCCAGTTTCGCTTTTTGAATCGGGTTTGGCGCTTGGTAAATAGCTTCATTGAGGCTCACAACGGAGCTAATCCGCCCCAGATTGATCAGGCTAGCTTAAGCAAAGCCGAAAAAGACCTGCGGCGAGCCACCCACACCGCGATTAAAGAAATCTCAGAGGACGTAACCGACGACTACCAGTTCAACACAGCGGTGTCCGAACTGATGAAGCTCAGCAACGCCATCACCGAAGCTGACTGCTCCGGCTCCCCAGCTTATGCTGAGGCCGTGCTAACGCTGGTTTTGCTCCTAGCTCCTTTTGGGCCTCATTTAGCCGCCGAACTCTGGCAGCAGCTCGGCCAGAAAGGCTCTGTGCATGAGCAAATTTGGCCGATCTACGCGCCCGCAGCCCTGGTAGCCGATGAAATCACGCTGGTGATTCAGATTAAAGGCAAAACGCGGGGCACCCTCCAGGTGCCTGCTGCTGCCAGCAAAGCTGATTTAGAGCGCTACGCCCGTGAGTCAGAGGTGGCTCAGCGGTACATTGGCGATCAGACGGTTAAAAAAGTCATTGTGGTACCGGGTAAACTCGTTAACTTTGTAGTTGCTTAAGCATTGGCTCAAGCCGCTGGAGTCCTAAGGATAGAGGCTTTTTGCTCCATCCCCAGACAGATTTTCTGTAAAATATTGTTCGCTTAACTTAAGTAAGTGCTTGTAAAATTAATTTGTAACAGCTCTACCAAACTTGTATGTCATCCCTGGAGCTTGCTCAAGTTCAGTCAAGTATTCGCGTGGGCTTAGGCCGGGTTCTCATCGTTGAAGATGAAGAGCTGATTCGAGAAACAATTGCGCTGGCCTTAGCCGAAGAAGGATTTGAAGTTTCTGTGGCCGAAGATGGGCTAAGTGCTTTGGATATCCTAGGAGGGACAGTCAACGGTCTCAACGACCCGGCTCCTGATATTAGCTTAGTCATCTTAGACCTGATGCTGCCCGGCATGAACGGGCTTGATCTCTGTCGGCTAGTGCGACATCAGGGCATGGGTGTGCCTATCATAATTCTCAGCGCCAAGGGAACCGAAACCGACCGGGTAGTAGGCTTAGAGGTAGGGGCCGATGACTATCTGGCTAAGCCTTTTGGGATGCGAGAGCTGGTTGCCCGCTGTCGGGCTTTGCTGCGGCGATCGCGGCTGACGGCCAAGCAGGAAGACGAGCCAGTGTTACGATTTCAAGACATTACGCTCTATCCCAGAGAATGCCGAGTTTTTCTCAAGAGTGAGGAGCTGAGCCTTTCCCCCAAAGAGTTTCGCATTCTGGAGCTGTTCATGAGCCAGCCGCGCCGGGTCTGGTCGCGCGATCAAATTATTGATCAGGTTTGGGGGCATGACTTTATGGGCGACAACAAAACAGTGGATGTGCATATTCGCTGGATTCGAGAAAAGCTTGAGATCGATCCCAGCAATCCTCAGTATTTGAAGACAGTGCGGGGGTTTGGCTATCGCCTGGGCTAGCCGAATCCAAACCCGCAAAGGAGCTTAAAGCGCTGTGGCGTTTGATCTAACTGGGTACCCAACCCGGCCTGTAGCAGTGGGCGATCGCGCTATGGTGGTCTGCCCGCACGCGCTGGCGTCTGAGGTGGGGGTGGCGCTGCTGCGGCAGGGTGGCAGTGCGGTGGATGCAGCGATCGCAGTGAATGCGGCCCTAGCCGTGGTCTATCCTCACATGACCGGCATCGGCGGCGACTCGTTTTGGCTGATTTACAGCGCCGCTGAGAACAAAATCTACGGGCTGAATGGGTCGGGACGATCGGGGCAGGCGGCGACCCGCGAGTTCTACACCGCCCAAAACCTTAGCGCCATTCCTCAGCGGGGGCCGCTGGCGGCCGTTACGGTGCCTGGTATTGTAGACGCCTGGAATGAAGCCCATCAGCGCTGGGGCCAGCTGCCGTGGTCGCAGCTATTAGAGCCTGCGATCGCGCTGGCAGAGCAGGGCTACCCGGTAACTGCCTCCCAAGCGCGCTGGACTCAGCGAGACCAAGAAATTTTGGTCGCCTACCCCGGCAGTCGTAGCGCTTTTTTGCCAGGGGGACAACCGCCTCAGCCAGGAGATCGCCTGAGCAATCCGGCCCTAGCCCAGACCCTCAAAACTTTAGCGGCTCAGGGGCGAGATGCTTTTTATCAGGGGGAGATTGCTGAGGCTTTAGTCGGGGGCCTGCGATCGCTAGGGGGCGTTTTACAGCTCGAAGATTTTGCTCATCACCGCTCTACCTGGACAGACCCAATTAGTACGTCCTACCGGGGCTACCGGGTCTACGAGATGCCGCCGAATACTCAAGGCTTGGCGGTGCTGCAAATGCTAAATCTAATTGAGCCGTTTGATCTGTTGCAGATGGGCCTCAACAGCGCCGACTACTATCACCTGCTGGTGGAGGTCACCAAGCTGGCCTTTGCTGAGCGCGATCGCTGGCTGAGCGATCCTGATTTTGTAAAGATTCCGGTTGAGAGGCTGATTTCTAAAGCCTACAGCGATCGCCATCGCCATCAAATCAGCCTGACTCAGGCTAATGCCTACCTGCCCAACGCGCTCGGCGGCGATACCACCTATACAGCCGTGGTTGACCCGTTTGGCAACGCCGTTTCTTTAATTCAAAGCCTGTATTTTGACTTTGGCTCCGGTGTGGTGCCAGGAAACACAGGCGTAATTTTACAAAATCGAGGCTCTTTCTTTTCTCTACAAAACAGTCACGTCAACTGTCTGGAACCGGGCAAACGCACTTTTCATACGCTGATTCCGGCTATGGTGACTCACGCCGACGGACGCCCAGCCATTGTCTTAGGCACAATGGGGGGCGAGGGGCAGCCGCAAACCCAAATAGCGCTTTTGACCCGAATGATTGACTTTGGCTTAGATCCGCAAACCGCTATTGATTTACCCCGCTGGTTGTGGGGGCGCACTTGGGGAGAAGCCAGCAGCCAGCTATGCTTGGAGCAGCCAGTTGAGGCCGAGGTGCAGGCTCAGCTAAAGCAGCGTCAGCATCCTCTAAAAATCGTCCCAGCCTGGTCTGAGCAAATGGGCCACGCCCACGCCATTGCCATTGATACTCAAACAGGGCAGTTCACGGCTGGCTGCGATCCCCGCAGCGACGGTGCCGCCCTGGGCTATTAGTCATCACTCCCGGCGGCTGGGAGCATCAGGGTAAAACAGCTTCCCTGCCCTACCTGAGACTGCACGGTGAGCGAGCGTTGTGCATTTCAGCGATGCGGCGGGACAGATGCAGCCCCAACCCACTGCCTGAGCGCCGATGCTTACCCGGTCGAAACCACTCAAAAATTTCGGCTTGTTCCTCAGAGGAAATACCAGGGCCACTGTCCTCCACCTTGAGCTGCACCCAGCGCTGAATTTGGCGCTCTGAATTTACCTGAGCCGAGATATCCAGGCAAATTTGCACATAGCCCTGATCGGTAAACTTGATGGCGTTACTCAGAACATTGGTGACAATTCGCCGTAGTTCTAAGCGATCGCCGATGACGTTATAAGCTCTACTGCGATCGAAACTAAGCTTCAGCTCTAATCCTTTTTCACTCGCAAGTGGCTCCAGTTCACTGGCTACGTTTTCGACTAAATCCGTTAGGTTCACCGTGGAGGGTGTCAGGCTCTTGTGACCAGCTTCATGCCGATAGACCTCTAGTAGCGTGTTGGTCATCTGCAGCAGGTTTTTGTTGTTTTCTAAAACATTGGCGATCGCGGTTTGCATATCTGTGGGGGCTGCCCCAAAGGCTCCCTCAAGACAAAACTGCAAAACCCGGTTAGCAGCCACCAGCGGCGTTCTCAGGTCATGGGTCAGACGGGCAACAAAATCGTCTCGCTGCCGCAAGATCTCGGTCTGCTCGTCAATGCTGTTTTTGAGCCGCAGCAGCGATCGTACCCGAGCCATCAGTTCATCAATCTCTACGGGCTTGCGAATGAAGTCATCAGCTCCCACATCAAGCCCCTTAACCACGCTCGGCTGATTATGAGCCGTAGTTAACAGAATGGGAATGTAGGGCAGATTCTTGTCTTCTCGAATCCGCCGTGTCACCTCGTAGCCGTCCATTCTGGGCATCATCACGTCTAGCAAAACCAGATCAGGTGGATTGTCATGAATGGCTGCTAAAGCTGCCTCACCACTCTCAACGCAAAGAATCTCGTATCCTGACCCTTCTAAAATAGCTTCAACCAGCTCCAGGTTATCTGGCAGGTCATCAACCACTAATATTCTGTTGGCTCTACTGTCAGCCTCGGCGTTGGTCATATCACTACAAACGTATTTTCTATTCGAGCTGAAATAGCAGGTATTTTAAAGCATCATTCTAACGGCAAGAATCATTAGACTGACTCTTCAAATAGGTCAGGCTTTCAAGAAAAAATATTGTGCTATTTCTCAAGTATGGGGGATGGCAAAAAGGTTTTTTTGAGCTATCAGCTATTCTTAGCAGCCTTACGTAGTTCTTCTAATACATAGCATGTACTTTAGATTTTTGCTGGTGAATACTCTGCCTTTTCCTGACCTGAGAACTCAGGCTGAACCTAGCGCAGTCTTCTTTAAATCTAACTTTTGGCTGATTAATTTGCTGCTGTTAAGTCTCTACGTCTGCTGATAGATGACCCCTACAGTGCTTGCTGAGATGCTAGAAGACTGAATCCTAATTATTAATTAACGACAGTCACTCCTCACATCGTCATTTTCGTTTTAAGTTTCGGAGATTTGTTTGGTATGGATGAGATTCAAGTCGCTCTCATTGAAGATCACGATTTGACAAGAGTAGGATTGCGAACAGCACTGCAGCAGCATGGCATGAAGTTTGTCGGTGAAGCTGCTAACGGCACGCAGGGTTTACAGCTACTTGAAAGATGCCATCCTGACGTGGCGATCATAGATATTGGCCTACCTGATATTGACGGTATTGAGCTAACACGTAAGTTTCGTCAATACTCTAAACCAAGCGCTTCTGAAGCTAAAACCAAAATTCTTATTCTTACAATGCATGACAGTGAAGAGGTCGTGCTAGCTGCCTTTGCGGCGGGTGCTGACTCTTATTGCACCAAAGAAGTTAACACGTCTGACTTAATCGTTGCGGTGCAGGAGACGGCGTGCGGTAATTGCTGGATTGACCCGGCGATCGCCAGTATTGTGTTGCGTAAGTTTCGGCAGCAGCCCGCTAGTCCAGAAGAGGCTATGGTGCAAATTGCCGCGATCGAGCCTGAATATCGTCAAATTTTAGATACTTGTCCGCTGACGGAGCGAGAACTCGAAATTTTAGACCTGATTGTGGCAGGCCACAGCAATGCTGAAATTGCCGAAAAGCTATATGTCACTGTCGGCACTGTGAAAACCCATGTGCGCAATATTCTAAATAAACTCTGCGTCAGCGATCGCACTCAGGCGGCTGTCCGGGCTTTGCGCTCAGGTTTAGTGAGCTAACTTATGACATGGTACTAACTCTACCCAATCAGGCTGCTATACTAGTAAGCCGTTAGTCGCCGATGTGGCTCAGTGGTAGAGCACTCGATTCGTAATCGAGCGGTCGGGGGTTCAAATCCCCCCATCGGCTTTGAACCAGATGACCATATATCCAATTTATCAGTAGGGTGGCCTCAGCCAAATATGCAGGTCTATTTCAGAGACCCGGCGAATAGGCTGATAGCGCTGTTCGAGCCAAATACGCAGGTCAGCTTCAGAGACCCGGCGAATGTGCTGGCTGAAAACCAGATCTTACCCGTCGAGTAAAGGTTCTCCCTTTGAACCAAAGCGGAGTTTGATCTTAAGCTCGGGGTTTGTCACTAACACTCGCCCTAGCTGACCTATGAGATAGCATACCCCTCTGACAGCAACTCACGGGATCGGAATGACTTTTGAATTACCGATTCCTAGCGACCAAGTTCTCGAAGACGCTGTGGGCGTCGGAAAACGACATAGATGAGAGCCCCAATGCCACTGGCAAATAAAATGATCAAAATCCAAGCAATTTTGGTATTACCCTCACTCGCTTCCTTTGTTGCGCAGTCAATTAATACCCATATCCAAAAGATCAGGACAGCCAAGGAAATTAAGCTCGGTATTAGCAGCCAAATCAAGCTTTCAGGGTAAGAAAAACGAGCTGCTGGCGGCGCTACACGAATTCTAATATTGTTTTGAGTTAAGGTGTCGATGAGGGCTGGATCGTTAGGTAGTAGGTCAATCCGAATTTGCTCACCGTTTTGAGTGGTGGCTATTGCCAAATTGCGATCGCTTTCAATCGTTACCGTGACTATTTGATCTTGCTCAATCGCCTGGATGAACTGGCTGTAGTCCCAAGTCTTAGTAGTTGTCGGCTTTTCGGCACATGATGTGATTAGGCAAGCCATTGTCAGAGCGCTAATCAAAATCGCCTGGATAACTTTGATCCAGCGATGAGTGTACCCAAGCGACAGTGCCTTCATATCATAGCTGGCCTTTCAGAATTCAAGGTGAGCACTTGTTCATCTATGCTTAATTCGCCGCTGTACCACCACAGATAGGTCATCATTGACCCGATTCAGGTGCCAACGAACTGCTGCTTTTGTGGGTCATAGCCCAGAGTCATGATCGTTGTCACGACGCCGCATTCTGGCATTTCGCCTTGACCTTCGCATTGAACCCAGAGGCCACTGAGCGATCGCACACTCTCCGTTCCTGTCGCTTTTTCGGGAAGCTGACCTGGCCCCATTGAGGCTTCGGTTTCGTAGATCCACTCACCCACAAGTTTTTGCAACCACTGATGTTGCTGCTGCGGTTCAGGGTTAATCATTGCTCCTGACTGGGCTTGAGTTGTTTCCATAGTTTTGATCTCCTTTCTCTAAAGTTACTAAACTAGCGACATCACTGGGTAGTTGTAGCTTTCTTTCACGACTAGCCCATCTTTCCAGAATCCAATTGAAAGCTGATTACTTTTGTTAGCAATGATTTGGCCATCAAGCTTAATCGTGAAATCGTTGTACCAGTTAGAAACCACGACAAAATCGTATTCCTTCTCAGCCGCAACTGCGATGTTTTGGCTGAGTAATTTTGACTCTCTAAACTCGATCAACATCTCCCTAAAAAAGAACTCTCTACCCTGGCGGCAGGCGTTCTTTCCAGTTGTAACCGTGCCATCTCCTTCAGTCATGACAATGCTATCCGCGTAATATTTTTCAAACGCAGCCGCAGTTTGAAGATTGGCAACTAATTGATTGATATCAGCTAGCTTTTCTTGCAGTTCTTCAAGTGTCATAGGCTTAATGATAGTTACTCCTCAGATGCTTTGCTGGTTGACTGGTAAAACTCTTAAAACCCCATTCTGTCGTAGGTTGGGTGAAGCTTTGGCGTAACCCAACAAAACCATCGCTGATGTTGGGTTCCATTGCATTTCATCCAACCTACGCAAGGAACTTTTGTCAGTCAATCAGGATGCTTTGTCACAGTTGATCATCCAAGGGATACCAAACTGATCGACTAGCGTACCGAAGCGCTTTGCCCAAAAGGTTTCTTGAATGTCCATTTTGATGGTGCCGTTTTCAGATAGATCTTTAAAGACTTTCTCGGCTTTTTCAGAGTCTTCAACGTGGAGTAAAATGGAGGTTCCTTTGGGTTCTTCAAAATAATCGGGAAGACAATCAGACCCCATGATTTCTTGGTCGCCCACTATTAGAGAAGTATGCATTACTTTGCTGTGCCATTCTGGGGGGGTGTCCCCAGCCATTGGCGAATTTCCATAGGTCATCATGTCGCTGAGCTTGCCGCCCAAAACTTGCTCGTAGAACTTAAATGCGGCTTCGCAGTCACCGTCGAAATTGAGATAGGGAATCAGTTTCATAACGCCCTCCTGGGGCTAAAGAGATGAGTTATTGATCAGTGTTCCAGGGGTTGTAGTTGCCAAAGATCCACACATGCCCCTCTGGATCGCGGCACGAGTAGTCGCGCCCGCCGTAGTCTTGGTCTTGAATTTCGAGCACAATTTTGGCCCCTGCGGCGATCGCTCGTTGGTAATGCTGGTCTACGTCTTCCACCAGAATGTAGGGACTCTGTGTCACGACAGCGTCTACCTGACTTGGCGGCTGCTGCAGCGACCAAATTCATCCTTATGGGCGGTTCCTACCATGATCATGCCGTTGCCAAACACGAGTTGAGCATGGGTAATCGTGCCATCGCTGCCTGGCACAACAAGATGCTTTTCAAATCCAAAGGCTTGGCCCAGCCATTCAACAGCGGCAGCGGCATCTCTGTAGCGCAGGGTCGGAATGATAGTGGCGAACTGACAAGTCAGCGCTGGTGCGATCGCGTTTTTAGCATTGTCAGTCATAGCGTTCTCCTGCTAGTTTTCAAACAACGTAGCGTAGCTTGATTAGTACATTTGCATTTATCTTCCTTTATCTACAGGCCGAGGAAATTAGTGTTAAGAAAGCGACACAGCTTGAACTATCAAGGTTTAGCTAAGGGCATCTAAGAACCCAGGCAAAGGCAATCGTGGCAGTTAATGCGGTTATGGTTCTCACATGGTTCCAAAGAGTCCACTGAGTCAGGTAGGGGGTTCAGAGGTTGGCTGCTTCTGGGGTGTTGGGCTTAACAGCGTCTAGGGCAACGTTGCCAACAATAGTGCCGCCGAATGTGCCAATTAGATAGAGCAGACAGCCCAAGAGTACATAAACTGTACTGGGCGAGTGCCAGTGCTGTCATGACAAACGATGAGAAGGCAAAGTGGCAATTGACGAAAAAAGAGATGGCAGGCGAGAAGGTGAATTGGGGGCCGCCATTGAGGGCGATGAAGGGCTGGCCGTCTAGCTCAAATTCCACAGCCATAACGGTGCCCTGGGAATCCGATGTGCCGTCGCAATAGTGGCGGATGTTGTCAATTTTTGAGTTCTTGAACGTGGAGACGTAGAAGTGGGCGGCCTCTTCAGCGGCGTTATCGAACCATAAAAATGGGGTGATTTTTTGCATGACTTTATTTTCCTTTCTGTGCTATTTTGGCCCGGAGGCGGTCTTCCTGTGCTTTGAGTTCAGGGGTAAAGGCTTCGCCAAAGTCGTCATCGGTAAAAATGGGACGAATTTCGACTTCACCGTCTTGAAAGGGGCTGCGCTTAATCCAGGCGATCGCCTCTTCTATCGAGGTCACCTGCCAAATCCAGAAGCCCGCCACCAGTTCCTTGGTTTCGGTGAAGGGGCCATCGGTAACGGTGCGATCGCTGCCCGAAAACTGCACCCGTACCCCTTTGGAACTAGGATGCAGTCCTTCGCCCGCTTGCATCACGCCCGCCTTCACCAGCTCTTCATTGAAGTGGCCCATAGCGGTCAGAATCTCTTCAGTGGGCATGACTCCGGCTTCAGAGTCGGGGGTGGCTTTGACGAGAACCATTACTTTCATGGTGAATTCTCCTTATTCGCATTGGTTTTGAGACATCACGAAGCTGATCTAGTGGTGCATTGCCTCGCGTCGCAGCACACTCAACGTATGGCTGCATGAAGTAGTCGCACGGGAAGTTCCTAAATCGACAGGTCGGCAGTATTTTTTTCAAAATTTTCTGGCAGACCAGAGAGATCCATCACCGGGCGGATTTCGATAGTGCCTTTGTGGGCAGCAGGAATGCGTCCGGCGATGTTGATGGCCTCGTTGCGGTCGCGGGCGTTGATCAAAAAGTAGCCGCCGAGCTGTTCGCGGGTTTCGGCAAAGGGGCCATCGATGATCAGCTGTTTGCCTTGGCGGACGCGCACGCTGGTGGCAGACGCAACGGGCTGTAGAGGCGATGCACTTAGGTACTGACCGTCGGCTTGAAGCTGGTAAGTGAGTTCGATAGACTTGGCGTAGCACTGTTCCTGGTCGCTCTCAGTCCAGGTGTTTTCGTCGCTGTACACAAGCAGCATATATTTCATAGTCAGCCTCATGGATAAATGTCACTGAATTGAAATTGGCGGGCAGACCCCACCCTACAAATCCCCTATTCTGTGTCATCCATAGGTTGGCTTTTGGGGCCAGCCGGGGGGTGAGTCTTCAAAATCTTCTTGCCGTCCGTAGGGGGTGATATCGAGGAGGCTATAGCTGTCGGTTAGGCTTTCGACACCCCGCCCGTAGGTGGAATAGGTGTGAAAGATGGTGTCTTCTAGACGAAAGAAGACGCTGACGCCGTGCCCTTCACCCTTAGTAAAGTAAGCGCCACCAGGTCGGCTTTCTAGCTCCGCTTGGTTGCGATAGTTGTATTGGACTGGGGCGATCGCGCTGTCTTGGCTGACATGGAAGTCGTAGTTGAAATCACTGTGAAAGGACGAGAACCAGGGCCAATGCCACCCTTGGGCAGCTTTGTAATGTTCTAGTTTGTCTAGGGGGGCGCGGGAGACGAGAATGAAGGAAGTATTGCGATCGCCTAGCATACTCAGGTCACCCAAGGCGTTGATAAATTCGGTGCAGCCCCTGCAGCCTTTCTCCCAGGCGGGGTCAAACATGAAATGGTAAACAATGATCTGGCGGCGTCCCTCAAATAGATCCAGCAGGCTGGTTTTACCCTGGGAACCGTCAAAAACATAGTCTTTTTCGAGCTTGACCATCGGGAGTTGCCGCCGCTGGGCATTGACGCGATCGCGCTGTTGGGTCAGTTCTTTCTCTTCGACTAGAAGCGCTTTTCGCTTCTTTAACCAGGCTTCTCGTGACACGATGGGCGGATGGGCAAGGGCAGTACTTTGCATAGTGGTTTCTCCTTAAGGTAGAGAATTTTAAGTTTTGAGTTTTGAGTTATGGCAACCCGCAGTTAGCCTGGGACAATTTGGATCGCTGAACCTCCGATTTCGTAGGGTCTTCACCTCTAAACTCTGGGTTCTGCATTCTGCTATGTTTGCTCAATTCAAAATTCAAAACTTTGAACTCACAAAGTAGTCGTTCGACGAAGTTAGAAATCGACAGAAGACAGATTTTTGTCTAAGGAAAGTACTCAGACTCAGCAGTGCCAAAAAAGCTCAGTCCAGTTCTTGCAGGCGCTTTTCGAGAAACCGACGTTCCGGGGCTTGCTTAACAAGAGATAGGGCTTGCTGGTAGGCATGTCGGGCAGCGGTCGTTTTGCCCAATCGCCGACAGAGATCTGCCCGAGCCGCATAGGCCAGGTGGTAACCCGCCAAATCGCCCCGCGCCAAAATATCGTCAACCAGTTTGAGTCCTCGGGTGGGGCCATCGCGCATGGCGACGGCAACGGCTCGGTTTAACTCAACCACGGGGGAAGAATGCAGCTGCAACAGGATGTCATACCAGGCGACGATCTGATTCCAGGCGGTGGCGGTGATGCTGGGGGCCTCGGCGTGAATAGCCGCGATCGCTGCCTGAATCGTATATTCCCCAATCTGGTTTGAATCGAGCGATCGCTGTATCAGTGTCCGACCCTCAGCAATCTGCTCGGAGTTCCACAGGGTACGATCTTGGTCTTCTAGCAAAATCAGATCGCCCCTAGGGGAAGCGCGTGCTGCCCGCCGTGATTCCTGGATTAGCATCAGAGCCAGCAGACCCATCACTTCAGCATCAGGCAGCAGTTCCATCAGCAGTCGCCCCAGCCGAATTGCTTCCCCAGATAGCTCAACCCGCGTGAGCAATGCCCCCGAAGAGGCAGCATACCCTTCGTTAAACACCAGATAAATCACCTGCAGAACCGTCTCCAATCGATCTGGCAGATCCGCTTTCGTTGGCACCTGATAGGGAATGCCCGCATCGCGGATCTTGACCTTGGCCCGCACAATTCGCTGGGCTAGGGTAGTCGGTGAAATTAGGAAAGCGCTGGCGATTTCTTCGGTCGTGAGGCCACAGACTTCCCGCAGAGTCAGCGCCACTTGGGCTTCGGAGGACAGAGCGGGATGGCAACACGTAAAAATTAGCCGCAGGCGATCGTCTTTCACTTGGCTGTTGTCAATAATCTCAAGCGCACTGGCTTCGCTGTCCAGTTTTGAAGCTAGATCCGCTAGAGCAGCATCGAAGCGAGTGCGGCGGCGCAGGGTGTCGATGGCTTTGAAGCGCCCGGTAGATACCAGCCAAGCGCGAGGATTAGCGGGCACACCTTCTTGGGGCCACTTGTCGGCGGCAGCAGCAAAGGCATCGTGTAGAGCTTCTTCAGCTAGGTCAAAGCTACCCAGCAGGCGAATCAGGGTGGCAAATACCTGCCGTGACTCAGCGCGGTAAACTTGCTCTAGGGTCTGGCGAACTTTGGGAACGGTGGTTTCTACCATGATTCGGGGTTCCATACCTTGAAATGGAATAGGCATTCACAGGCTTCGACGTCTACGTTTGATGTCTACAGCTCAACTGTATTTTTGGAGTAGAAAAACGGTTCAGCAGTTAGACATCTAAATTTCTGCGTCACTTTAAAGTCAGGCGATCGCCGCTCCTGATAGTCAGCAATAGAAGGTTTAGATAGATAACTCGGCTTCAGATAGAAAGCCTGTCTCTTCAAGCAGCGATCGCAGTTTTGCCTGGGGAAACGGCGTATCTTTTTTAGGATTTCTTCGCATATCAGAAAAGAAGTTGTGCATAAGTACGACAATACTGCGGTACTTAACCATGCTAGCCACATAACACTCATCCAAATGCATCATGCCATCAGCCTGTATTTGCTCAATATTGTTGAGCAATATGCTTCTTAACTCGGGGGGAGTTAGGTCTTTTTTTAAGTTAAACTTTTTCACCACCCTGCCTTTATCACTTTCAGAGCATGAGTCATAGAGCGACACAACTAAGTGACCTAGATTCAGTAAAATTTCTCCATAGTCGTAAAAGACATTCTGCTCAAAGAAAGTTTCTTCATCTTTGGTTAGGGCAAAGCTGCGATTGAGCACCAAACCAAAGTCAGTTAGATAGATTTGATCTCCATCGGTTAGAACGTTCTGAAAGTGGGCATCGAGGTGGATGACTTCTTTTGCTCTTAAAAAAGCCATTGTTTTGCACAGATCGTTTAGAGGTTGCTGAAACTTACCAGGATTTTCCTGTAGCCAAGAACTCAGAACGTGCGGTATGTGCTCTAGAAAAAGAACTAATTCGTGATTGGCATTTCCTTTCTCTAACATATATTTTTCGACGTTTTTGCTACTGCCCCAGTACTCCACAAAGCTTTTAAGCCAAGCTCGGTCTACCTTCGTAGGTTGGCCGGAGAATGGCATAATTCGATAGTGGTACATCAGAGGAAATGTAGAGATTTCTCCTTCTAATACCCAGTGAGTTGTTTTAATATGGGTTACAAGTTCACGGAAGACGCCTAAACCTGCTGATCCCAGGCCATAGTTAAAGTAAGCCGGTAGGTTATAGAGATTTTTGGTGGAGAACAGATTGTTGTGTTCAATATCTGTAACTGGAACCCGTTTTACGAATACTTGAGATTGCCCTAATGAAATTGTTTGATTCGTCCCAAACCCCAAACTCGACTCGCTATGATTCAAGAGCGATCGCAATTGAGCATTATTCAGTTGGGCAATGCGTGAACTGAGCTGGAAGTATTTTTCTGTTCTCAGAGCGATAGAATTTTTCATGGCTCCATTCACCGATTCTCGACTACTGCTGCAACAGGCCGATTTTTTACAGGAGCTCTGCCGAAACACCTCCAGGCTGCCAGGCGACTCGGTTGAGACGATAGACGTAGCAGTCATCTTCACCAAATCGCCGCTGCTCAACCCGTTGAAAGCCCAGTCGCTCATAGAAACGGTGGGCGCGGACATTGCCTGCCAGCGGATCGACGAGAACCGCCGTCACCGCCGCATCAGCAAAACAGCGGACTAACGCGAGCTGCATCATAGTGGTTCCATAGCCTTGGCCCAAATCACCCTTTTCTCCAATCCAAATATCAATGGCACGCAGATTCGCCGGCACATCTCCCCAGTAGTGATCCTCCTCCCGAGCCGGATCAATAATCTCAATAAAGCCGAGGGGACGCCCATCAATTTCGGCAATCAGCTGCTCCCGCCAGTCAGGGGAGCGCTCCAGCTCACGCTCCCAACCCCAGTCATCGTTAGGGTCAGAGGCAATCACATGGGGCTGATTGTCCCAGTGGCGCAGCAAGCCTAGGTCAGCCAACGTAGCAGGACGCAGGACTATCATATGCAACCTCTACAGCATCAAGTAGTCTAAATGTACTAATCGAGAATGTCAAGCACCGATTTAAGGCAAGACCGATTAGGTGATCACGAGCGTGATTAATCGTCTACTCCCCTCGTCTTGGATGAAGACTGAGCTGGATTTTCCTAACCGAAAGGATAGGCAGCAGACTTTTACCTGCGAGCATGTCTCCAGCGACTGCCGAGAGATTCTAATAGCTCATACCAATCCAAAATGAAGGCCAGCATAATGAAAGAGTACACCTGCCCCCGGTCATAGCCATGGCAAGACCCTTCGTACTTGAGATTGCCGAAAGTATTGAGTTCTTGGAGAGAAGCCTCAAACAGGCTAAGAGTGGTGCTCGCAAAGAACGCCTGCAAATGCTGTGGTGGATCAAAACTGGGCAAATCCGCTATCGCCAAGAGATCAGCCGTCGCCTCAGCCGCAGTCCGGCTACCCTTACTC
>JAAUQI010000086.1 GCA_012032345.1 Leptolyngbyaceae cyanobacterium RM1_1_2
GCTTTTTGAAATAATCCAGCCCCTGGGGTTGCTTCGGTTGAGATTATTCCGCTTGATGCTAACAGCGTCCGGGTGAGCGTGACGGGAACTAGCACTGCACCTGTGGGTGAGGTGCGCCAGTCATCAGGCGATCGCCTAGTCATCAGCCTTGCAACCGAGGCGGGGGCCGCAGCTCAGCAGCCCGTTATCATCCCATCTGAAATTGAAACTGTGCCAGGCCCGATTGCTCAGGCTCCAGAAGCAGATGTCGAAGTGGCTCCTGAGCCAGAGGCAGCGCCACAGCCAGCCCAAACCGAGCAGCGTCCCGATGTGCTAGTACCCAATCCGGGGGTTACCATTGACGGCACCATAGTGCCAGCGCCTTCTTTACAGGTAGTGCCGCCTTTCCTGCCACGAGCTGTGGCTCCGCCCGTAGGTGATATTTCGGTGGCGACTATTGATGCGACGCCCCCCTCAATTGACCTGGGTACGGCTGAGCGGGTTCCTCGCTTAGTGCTGCGCAATGCGCCAACCCGCGATGTGCTGTCTTTGCTAGCAAGAGCTGCCGGACTCAACCTTGCCTTTACCGCAGAAGGCGATGGCCCCCGTATTTCTCTAGATATTGAGGACGAGCCAGTTCAGAATGTTTTCAACTACGTGCTGCGCCTGAGCGGACTTGAAGCTAACCGGGTTGGCCGCACCATTTTTGCCGGGCCAGATTTACCCCCAGGTGCCCGCGATATCATCAGCCGCACCTATCGGGTCAACCAGGTCTCAGCAGAGGCAGCAGCAGCCTTTCTCGCCACTTTCGGCGCTGAGACAACCCAGACAATTACTGCAGAAGAAACTAATGTAGTTACGGTTGAGGCGGGTGTTGAAGGGGCACCGCCGGTAACTCGCACCTCGACCCGTACCAGCACCACTATTCAGCCTCTGAACTTTCAGGCAACAGACGCGGCACCTATCTTGCGGGGCCTCCAGGCCAGTGCCGACAACCGCCTGAACTCAGTTACCCTAGTCGGTGAACCCAGACTGGTTGAGCTAGGGGCGCGGTTCCTGGTTCAGCTGGATCTACGACGGCGTCAGGTCGCCGTCAACGTCAAAGTGCTGGATATTAACCTTTCTGCCAACGACCGATTCGGCGTCAGTTTTTCCTATGGCTTAGACGACACTAGCCTGATCAATACCGGTGGATTTGGCATTATCAACTTTGGTAACACTGCGCCCAACAGCACAGGGCAGTCTACCGGCATTATTAGCTCCGTTCTCACCCCTAACCCTGCGGGTGTGTTTGATGTTGTTAATCAGTTTTTGGTTCAGCTGCAGGCTCAGGTGACCAACGGCAATGCTAAGATTTTAACCGATCCAACCCTGGTGGTACAAGAAGGCCAGAGCGCCTCTGTGAACCTGACCCAAGAGGTCGTGACCGAAATTAGTCAAGATCTCCAGGTTGACAACAACGGCAATTCCATCATCACAACAGATATCGAAACAGAACCTGTGGGCTTGATTTTAGGGCTTGAGGTCAACCGGATTGATGACAATGGCTTCATCACCATCAACGTCAGCCCTAACATTACGTCGGTGTCCTCTTTTGCCCAATTCCCCGGCCTGCAGGGAGCGGGTAGCCAGTTTGCCTTAATTCAAACCCGCGAGCTTTCGTCTGGCAGCGTGCGGATGCGAGATGGACAGACACTAGTGCTGACGGGCATTATTCAAGACCAAGAGCGCGTAATAACCAGCAAAATACCGATCTTAGGAGATTTGCCGATCATCGGTGCTCTGTTTAGATCAACGAGTCGAGAAAACTCACGCGCTGAGGTGGTAATTATGGTGACACCGCAGGTCATAGATGACTCAGATCAGTCAGTCTTTGGCTATAGCTATACGCCGAGTGAAGAGGTGCAGCAGATTCTTGAGCGTTCTCAGGTGGAAGCCCCCTAGATAGGCAAGCAATCTGGCACCCGAGGCCAATAAGTCACTCTTTTAGACGGAGGCTAAGATGACTGAGAAAATGTCATTCTTGGCCTTTTTTCTTGCGTAATGTTGCGTTTTGTAAGCAGAAACCATCATTCTGCTTACAAAACCCCGAAATCCATCCAAATTAAAGCTTTCGTCGATCCATATTGGCTGAGTACCTTTTAGAATAGGGCAGTGAAATTCTCCGGTTTTCAGGGGTTTCAGCGATTTAGATTGAGAGTTCTTAATCGGATTCAAACTCTAGAGCTTCCCAACCGGAGGAGCTGTACTCAAAACTTGTATACTCCATGAGGAGCAGAGCGATATGAATAAAGGTGAGCTTGTTGATAAGGTGGCGGAGAAAGCTTCTGTAACTAAGAAGCAGGCTGATGCTGTGATCAGTGCCACGATCGAATCCATCATGGAAGCTGTCGCGGGCGGCGACAAGGTGACTCTAGTAGGCTTTGGCTCTTTTGAACCTAGAGAGCGCAAAGAGCGCGAAGGCCGTAACCCCAAGACGGGTGACACGATGGTGATTCCAGCAACGGTAGTACCAGCTTTCTCAGCTGGCAAACTCTTTAAAGAAAAGGTTGCACCTAACTAGTTTAAACAGCGTTGTCAATCGAATTTACAACTCGACCTGTTCATGGGGGGAACTTAGCTTGGGCAGCTGCGCTGGCTGGCTGTTCCCCTGACCAACTTCTAGACTTCTCAGCCAGTATCAACCCTTTGGGGCCGCCACAGTCGGCGATCGCGGCGATTGTGGCTCACCTTAAAGACTTAAGCCACTATCCTGACCCTGATTACTTGGAGCTGCGATCGCGCTTAGCCCAAAGTCATGCTGTTGCTGCTGACTGGGTTTTACCGGGCAATGGTGCAGCAGAGCTATTGAGCTGGGCTGGTCGTGACTGCTCTAATTTGCAGGCTGTTTATCTGCCTGTCCCAGCTTTTAGCGACTACCGGCGCTCTCTTAGGGCCGCATCGGTGCCTGTAATAGATTGTCCTTTGGTAATTAAAGACAAGTGGCCTGAAGCTGCGCTTGTCACCTGTCTTAGCGATGCTATTGAGCAAGGCCCCGCCGCGCAAAACTGCGCTCTGCTGCTAAACAATCCCCATAATCCGACTGGCTGGCTATTTTCGCAGGCGACTTTGCGCCCTTATCTAAATAGCTTCGGCCTGGTGATTGTAGATGAAGCCTTTATGGACTTTTTGCCCCCCGCTCAGCAGCAAAGCCTGATTGCTCAGGTAAAAGACTTCCCTAATCTGGTCATTTTGCGATCGCTGACCAAATTTTACAGCCTGCCAGGGCTGCGCCTTGGCTACGCGATCGCCCACCCCGAGCGCTTACGGCGCTGGCAGCAGTGGCGAGATCCCTGGCCTGTGAATACGCTGGCAGTGGCAGCGACTTTGGCTGTCTTAGACGACAGAGAATTTCAAAACAAAACCTGGCAGTGGCTAGAGCCAACGCGATCGCAGTTGCTGAGCTGTCTAAATCAAATCTCCTATCTGCAGCCACTGGCAGGATGCGCTAATTTTTTGCTAGTAGCCTGCGACCGATCTGTGACAGAGCTACAGCAGCAGCTTCTCCAGCGGCATCGCCTCTTAATTCGAGACTGTCTGAGCTTCGAGTCCCTGGGCGATCGCTATTTTCGGGTTGCCGTTCGCAGCGCTGCCGACAATTGTCGCCTGATTACGGCACTTGCAGAAGGCCACAAGAGCAACTCTCTTTAGAAAAACTTCATTCTCTATTTACGAGAGCACCAAAACCAGTTAATTTTTCCAGCTTATTGGACTAGTGGGTTTATAAAAGCGGATAGGAAGGGGCTTAATAAAGAGGGTCTTCAATCTATCTGGTAAAACTTTAAAGATCAAATCCGCGTAATTACCGTGCATCTTTGATGAGGTCATGGGACAGCTACCACAATCTGCTACAGACTTGAACGATCAAGACTGGCTGAGCGACTCCTAACATGGCTGCGGCCTACTCTTAACTACCTGCGGTACAATCACAGATTTGCTTAAAGCCGTCAAGCCTGATAGTGTCGTCAGCTACTGTGCTGGGGTTTGCTTGTAGTGAACTTAGTCTCGGGCCTGGGAACAGAGTTGTCTATAGCTAGTCAAACACACGCTCTAACAAAGTATGGGTTAGTTATGATCTCGATTTATATTCTCACCTACAACGAAGAAGTTGATATTGGGGCCTGTATTGAATCAGCCCTGGTTTCAGATGACGTAATTGTAGTGGATTCTTTTAGCAGCGATCGCACGGTTGAAATTGCGGCTCAATATCCGGTTCGAGTGGTTCAACATGCCTTTGAGAGTCACGGTCAGCAGCGTACCTGGATGTTAGAGCAGGTGCCCACTCGCTATCCGTGGGCCTACCTTTTAGAGGCAGATGAGCGCATGACCCCGGCCCTGTTTGCGGAATGTCTGGCTATGATTCGCGCTGGGGAGCATGTCGGCTACTATGCGGCGGAACGGGTGATGTTTATGGGGCGCTGGATTCGTCACAGCACGCAGTATCCTCGCTATCAGCTGCGGCTGCTGCAAAAAGGCAAAGTTTGGTTTACTGACTATGGCCATACTGAGCGCGAAGTTTGTCAGGGCAGCACGGGCTTTTTGCAAGAAACCTACCCTCACTACACCTGTGGTAAAGGGCTAAGTCGCTGGATTGAAAAGCACAATCGCTATTCAACTGACGAAGCCAAAGAAACCCTACAGCAGATCAAAAGCGGTCGGGTGGCCTGGCCCTTGATTTTGTTTGGGCAAACCGAAGTCGAGCGGCGACGGGCGCTGAAAGATTTATCGCTGCGAGTCCCCTTCAGGCCGCTGATCAGATGGTTTTACATGTATTTTGGCCTGCGAGGCTTTCTAGACGGTCAGGCTGGCTTTGCCTGGTGTACGCTGCAGGCTTTTTATGAATATCTGATCGTGCTGAAGACCCGAGAAATTCAAGAGCAATATCACTCTCAGTCCGCTAATACAGTTAGCTCGTCTATGCCACAGCGCTCAGAACAGCAGCTTCCTGCTTCTGAACAGCAACTGGAGTCGCCCAAGGTTTGAGCAGTTCATAGCTTTGCTCTCAAAATTAGCGGACTGAGAGTAGGCCAGAGACAGGTAGAACAAAATCTTGAGAAGGCTTAGAATGCTTGAGGGTTCTGGCTTGCTGCTTACTCTCACTCTTTAGATGGAATGCTGAAACGAAATTATCTAGGTCTGCCACTGCAGTTTTGGGTCGTGGCGCTAGTAGCCTTTATCAATGCTGTCAGCTTTACCATCATTATTCCAATCCTCTATCCCTATGCCAAACAGTTTGGCCTAAACGACTTTCAGGCTAGCTTACTAACGACTTCCTATGCGATTTTTCAGTTTGTTGGCACGCCGATTTTGGGTAAGCTCTCCGATCGCTTAGGGCGTAAACCGCTGCTGATTGTCAGCTTGGTGGGAACGGTGGCGGCCAATATGGTGGCGGCGTTTGCGGGGGTGGCCTGGCTGCTGTTTGCGGCGCGCATTTAGATGGCATTACTGGCGGCAACACCTCAATCGCCAGAGCCATCATTAGCGACACAACCACGCCTGCAGAGAGAACAAAAGCCTTTGGCGTCTTTGGCGCAACTTTTCGCCTAGGGTTTGTGGCGGGGCCACCGCTGAGCTATTTGGCCCAGACTATGCCGCCTTTGCCAGGAATGACGTCGCTGGGCATGAGCTTTTCGGTGGGGGCGGCGATCGCCACGCTGCTGTGCCTGTTTGTGCTACCCGAAACGGGCCAGAAGACAGAAGGTTTCAGGCTGCGATGGCAAAACTTCGGCCTTGCCAAAGTCTTTAGTTCGCTAAAGCGTCCTCAGTTTGGCCGCGTTTTTGCTCTAACTTTTTTTAGCGGTTTTAGCTTTACGATTTTTACATTTGCGTTTCAGCCCTTCTTTCTCAATGTCTTGGGGCAAGATGCTAAGGCGCTGGCGATCGTGTTTGCGGTCATTGGGGTCGTGGGCTTTGTCACCCAGGTTTTTGCTCTTGATCTGCTGAAGCAACGCTTCAACCTGATTCACGTTCTGGCAGGTTCGCTAGCAATTCGAGGCTTGCTGTTTTTGGCGATTCCGACTTTTCCCAGCGTGGCGGCTTTTGGCCTAATTGCGCTGCTGTTTGGCGCGGTCAATTCTTTTCCGATGCCGATTATCGACTCGATTTTGTCTTTGCGCAGCAGCGATCGCGAACAGGGTGAAATTTTGGGCATCAACAGCTCATATCTCAGCCTTTCAAATGCTGTTGGCCCTGCAACGGCGGGCTTGCTGGTCAGCGGCTTGGGGTACAAAGCGCCCTTTTGGATTACTGGCATCTTGACCCTGCTCACCGCCTGGTTTGCCCTGACTATTCACTGTCCTCAGCCAAAGCAGGCTGAATAATTTTTTACATCAGGGTAGGTTACGCTTGACCGCAGCGCCTTTATACCTTATGTTCTATCGCTAAGCTGTCCTGAGGGGCAGCCAACTCACGCAGAATTCGGAAACCTTAGCAGTGCCTGCAGGTGTAACCAGCACCTACAAACACCTAAGTCCCCAAACTGACCAAACCAGTCTGGAAACCTGTGCTTATGGTAAGCCCTGGTCATCCTGATATGCGTTTACGTGAAGGGATGGCGAGGGTTTTCGGTTCTGTTTTCCCCGAACAAAACACAGGAGAACCGAATCGATGTTTAATTTCTTTGAACCGGACGCCGAAGCGTCCACAGTTTTCCCTGACTCCACTTCACCTGAGGCTGGCCTGCGACCCGACAGAATCCGCCACCTCATAGTTGGCTCTCTAGAAGCCATTCGCATCACCACCAAAGCCCAGCACAAGCAGGGTTACGCCGAACCCAACGACTGGAGCGACCCCACACCCACCGGACGCCTCAACGAGTGGTTTGCCATTGTCACCAAGCGAGTCTGAGTTAAGTAGGTTTGAGTTCGTAGTGGGCGCTTTAGCGCTCAAAGCATAGGATGACCTTTTGAGGGAGGTTTGAGAGATCGAAGGAGCGAGGGAGTGGAGGGCGATCGCCAGAACAATAATAGGTAACGGCGATCGTTCTTCATTTTGACGCGGTGGTTGACCCCCTGCCCACCTCGCTGAAAACCTGCTATTCAAAGACAGTCACTTTTTAGCGGGGTAATTTAACAGCTACATTCACGAATGAACGTTTGACGGCAAAATCGCAACGCAATTTGAAGTAACGTTCAACCTAGTATGGAGCAAGCGCGATTAAGTAAAATAAGATGAGCGCACCATAGACTTATTGGCAATTCGCCGCTGACTCGTTGCTTTGCAGCATTGTTTTGGGGTGAAACTCCTCATCCCCTCGCCTTGATACCAACCTGCTACACGGAGTTAGAGAGTGCGGCGAATTTTGTTCAATCTCAAACTCGTGTACGTCCACCGATCTTCTATCCACATGAAGGAACTACTCAGCCTTTATCATCAGCACCAACGATCCCTGCAATTTCTGATGCTCACTTGGGGCGCTTACTTTTTTATTCTGTTTATTCGCATCTTTGACCACCGCCCCGACGCCCTTTATATCGGCACCGAACATACCCGCAGCGACTGGCCTCTGCACATGAGCATGGCCACCCTTTTTGCCACCAAAAATCCCCAGGATTGGTTTGCCCATCACCCTATGTACGCAGGTGGCAAGTTTACCTATGGCTTCCTCACCAATTTAATTTCTGGACTGTTAATGAGGGTTGGGTTTTCCTTAGAGAAGGCATTTATTCTGCCATCCATTCTCTACGCGCTTCTATTATTGGTTGGCCTGTATGCGCTGTTCTACATTATTTTCCAATCCCAACGACAATCACTGCTGGCCCTTTCAATCTTTCTCCTGTCCTCCGGTATGGGCGGGATTAGATTCCTGCGTGACCTGTCTGGAACCCCCAATTTAGACCTATTCTTTTATCCGCCTGAACCCTACAGTCGCCTCGACCAATACCAGTGGTATTCGGGGAATGCGATCGCCGGTTTATTGGTTCCTCAACGGGCATTTTTACTCGGGTTAATGATGTCAGTGTGGGCACTGGCAGCCCTTCTATATGTGGTTTTAGAACGGGGAAACCACCGTCAGGATCGGCGGTTGTTGCTGACGGCTGGAGTCTTAGTTGGCCTTTTACCGATTGCCCATGCCCATAGTTTTATTGCCCTGATCCTGATCTCTGCCCCGCTCTATGTAGTCGCTTCACTATTGCGGGAGCGGTGGCTTGATTTGCTGTATTACGCCGTTCCGGCCACCCTCCTCTCCGTGACGCTGTACCTGATTTTTATTGCTGGAGGGATTGAAAATCCTGAGTTCATGCGCTGGTTTCCAGGGTGGACGGCAGGAGGAGGACTATGGCGGTGGATTGCCATGTGGTTAAAGCTCTGGGGAATAATGGTGCCCATGGCGATCGCCGGATTTTGGCTCCTACACAAACAGGGATGGACTCGCAACCAATCCTGGCTAATCCACACCTTCTTTCTCAGCTTTTTTGGCATCTTCCTGCTGGGCAATCTCATCCTGTTTCAACCCATCCCCTGGGATAATTCCAAACTCTTTTTCTGGGCTTATTTAGGGTTTGCAGGATTAGCCATTTTTCCCTTGAAGTGGATCTGGAGGCATGGGGGCTGCAATGTTGGCAGACTAGATGTTATTTTGCTCACCTTTCTACTTACGTTTACTGGTTTTTTAGAAGTAGTTCGCCTCCAGCGATTCGATCGCAACTGGAACCATTTTACTAATGTAGAAGATATTCAACTTGGGGCGGAAATTCGCCGAAATACGGATCCGATAGCTATCTTTCTCACTGAACCTTATGGCAATCATTTTGTCATGACTTGGGCCGCCCGCCCCATCCTCATGGGCTATACGGCCTGGGTTGGTAACTTTGGCTTTCTGTATAAGCAACGAGAGAAAGATCTGCGGATGATGTTTTTGGGAGGAGCTGAGGCCGAACCGTTACTGAAGCAATATAGTATCAGCTACGTGGTGATTGGGCCGGGTGAGTTGCGCAACTATCAGGCCAATGAAGCCTATTATAAAGCAACCTATCCGCTGGCCTTTGAGAACAAGAATTATCGCGTGTATGATGTGCAATCGCTCGCCCATGGACACTGTTTAGGCGGCTGCCAGAAGTCAAGAGCTTTTACGAGCTACTTTCATTAATCATCCGTTTGCCTGCGATCGCCTTTTGCCAGAATTACCAGAGCTTTGTCAATATCCCTGACCTTAATTGTTCTCAATGCTACTAACAGCGATCGAATCAGAGCAACTTCGTCGTCAAAAAGGACAATCATAAGTTTTTCGTCGATGAAGGTTTCACTCATCATACACTTATAGTCATATAGCCACAAGTGCCTAAATTAGCATGGGATTATAAGTAAGTCTACATATGTGTCCTTTATGGCTGCTGACAAGAAAAGCCTCAGAATCTACTTAACCTCAGATGTTGAAAAGATTCTGAGGGTGTTGAGTGCTATCAAAAATCAGAGTATCAGTGAGACAGTGCAGATCGCACTAGAAGAAAACTTTGCTAAGCCCAACAATCAAGATTTAATTGATCGCCACAGAATTGATGAAATTGAGGAATAAATACAGTGCGATCGCTCGCCCGATGGTTAAATTGAGGCAACGCAGCTTGCTCCTTCAAGGGTAACCCAACATCCTTATCACTCATTCCCAGTCCCATCCTTAAACTCAACCCTGCCATCTGCGCCTCAATTTAACGGATAACATCCATCCCTTACCGTTGATCAAACCCAGGATGATGTGATCGCAGAGTATAGCGATCGCGGTTGAAACGGAAGAAGGACATTGCGCTAGATTGACTGAAGGCGATCGCTGATTCTGTGAAGTGCGATCGCGGTGTGCTGATCGACAGCCAGCTCTAAACTCATTCCATTAACCAGCTAAACAGACCTTCTACCGTGAGGTTAAAGTCTTTAGCAAATTCTGGCACCGACAGCCGTGTCCGTGGCTCATCATAGACAGTAGTGGGTTGATCCGGTAGGTAAACAAAAACGGATCGTTCTTCTGGATCAATTAGCCACCCCATCTGAGTTCCGTACTTGAGGCAGTGCAAAATATTTTTGGTGACTTTAGTTTGGCTCTGATCAGGTGAAAGAATTTCGATTGTCCAATCAGGGGCAACTGAAAAAACGTTAGCTATTCCACCATTTTCCCTGCGTGGAATTCTATCCCACAGAAACACAGCAATATCAGGTACAGTTGAGCGTCCACCAAAAGTACAGCGTAATTCTGTGAAAGCTCGTGCGATCTGTTTGGGTTTTACGACCAAATTGATTGCCGGTGCTAACTCAGTCTGAACTACACTGTTTTCTCCTTGCGGCATTGGTTTTTGAATGATCAGCCCATCAATGTACTCGCTGGCGGGTTCCGTCCCCGGCATCTGCAGAAACTCTTCTAGCGTAAGGGGTTTAGTAGAAATTTGTACCATTTTAAGATTCCCTTGGGAGGACGCTATCGCTGCTCTATTTGTTATTCTACAGACGCCTACAGCGTTGATAATGAGCGTAACTAGGAAAAATTTGAAGACTTAGAAGAATGAGCCTGCCTCTTAGTTAAATGAAATCTTAGGAGCTTCCTGAAGAAAAGAGCAAAAGAGCCATGACCGAAACGATTAGCCTCTCCTATCGCCTGAGTCTAATTGACTTCATGCGTGCGTCTGAAGCACACTGGCGCGTATGGGATTGGGAACAGCGTCAAATGTGACCATCGGTATATTAGCGCTGGCAATAGGTATAGGTCTGTGGTTTATCAGCTGGGTAGTGGCCCTGGCTCTTATTACCCTGGGATGTGCGCTGCTAGGGCTAATTGGGCTGCGGCAGGTTATTTGGCGCAGAGCATTTTGGGATGCCCGTAAGTATCATGGTGAAATCTTCGTGACCTTCTCCAGCGATCGCATCCATGTCGAGAGCTTAGAAGGAGAATCGAATCTCAAATGGGGCTTTTTCTCGGCATACCTTGACACGCCAAAATACATCTTGCTATACACGACAAAGAGGGACTTTTCCGTAATTCCTAAATCAGCTTTCGATGAACCCCAAGCTGAGGAAGCATTTCGACTGCTGGTAACCTCAAAGCTCCCCCTGATCGAATGATTCTACTAAGGCAATCAAAGACTCATACTTAAGGCGTTTGAGTGGTTCAACTTAATACTTCTTATGATAGGTTCACCGCCTATCGCTTAACCCCTAGGATGAGGGCCGGATACTTTAATTGGGTTGAGCTATTGAGTATGTCAAAAGACTTAGATCTTGGCGCACAGGCTATCAGCAAGGCTGTTGAGGTTGGTCTGAAAAGCCAGCTTGACGCAGTCGAAGACTTGCAAGTCAATATCAGTACCGATCCAGCAAAGCTGGTACAGGGAGAAGTAGATTACGTAGAAATCAAAGGCAAAGGTCTGGTGATGAAGCGGGATCTACGGGCCGAAAAGCTACAGCTAGCCACCAGTAATATTTCAATCAATCCGCTGAAGGCAGTCACCGGAGAGATCGAGCTAGAACAATCGGTTGCGGCCAAAACAGCTGTCGTTTTGACGGCAGCTGATATCGAGCAGGCTCTAAACTCCGAATATATTCAAACCAAGCTGAGCAATCTTCAAATTAGGGTGGCGGGTCAAAAAACCTATATCAAGCCCCATCAGATTAAGTTTTCGATTCCTCAGACAGATACTATCTGGGTTGAGGCGGATATCGAGCTGGTTGAGACTGGAGAAATCCAGCAGGTAGGATTTAAAGCTCAGCCCCGCATGACAGATTCAGGCCATCAGGTTGTGCTAGAAAATGTTGAGCTGCTCGATGCTGCTAAAGAGCAGCCTGAGCTGACTGAAGCTCTAGTTGAGGTAGTGACTGAGCTGCTAGATCTAGACAATTTTGAACTGGAGGATATGTCTTTGCGCTTCGAGCGGATTGGGGTAGAACCCGGACAGATCAAGCTACAGGCCAAGGCTAAAATCGACAGTCTGCCCGCGTAATTGTCACTGGTTGTGCACTGACGCTGTCTGCTTGAGCGCTAATCCCTTAAGCTTTTCCAGGGTCTTTTGCACCATGACTAGATTGCGAGCATCTTTTTGGGACTTCAAAAAGAGAGCAGCGTTTTCTAAGTCTGCGATCGCCTTTTGAAACTCGCCCATTTTTTGGTAAGCAGCAGCACGGTAGCACAATGGCAGAGCCACCTGAGCCTGGTTGCGCTTTACGGCTGCTGTAAAGTCTGCGATCGCCTCTGTTAGATGCCCTAGCTTTTGATAGACTACACCGCGATAGAAATAGGGCAGCGGCGAATTAGAATTGATATAGCTAGCCTGGGTGAGGTCAAAAACTGCGCTCTCTAGCTGACCGTTTTCTAAAAATAGAATGCCTCGGTTGCAATAGGCGGCAAAATACTGGCTATCGAGGCGAACTGCCTGACTGAAGTCTGCGATCGCGGTCTCAGTCTGACCCAGGTTGGCGTAAATCAGTCCTCGGTTGTTGTAGGCTGCTGGATCATCAGGGATAACCTTGAGCACCTGATTGTAGTCCGCCAAGGCCGCTTCTTGCTCACCGAGGTCATAGCGGGTAGTCGCTCGATTGAAATAGGCGACGGCATCTTCAGCTGCAATTGTGGGATCTTCAAAGCGATCGTCTAAGCGCTGAATCACCTGTGGATCGGTCGTGTACAGCTTTAATCCCAGCTGGTCAAACACCGTATTTGCCGTTTTGATTGGCTGCACTCCTAAAATAGCAAAGCCATCGTCACAGACCAAAAAATTCTCATCTGTGCCCAAGATCTTAAACGTAAAGAGACTGGGATAGCGCTGCTTTAGCGGCAGCAGTTTGTTCAGGGCATCCGTAATCTGGCGCTTTTGAGCAGACTCTAGCTGCCAGCGCTGATTAACCGTATGCAGCAGACGCCCTTCGCGGCGATCGCCTCGATGACACCAGCCAATGTCTAAACGACACTGCCGCGCCAGCAGTGATTCAAACTGCTCAACCATTGCCCCGTCTAGTTCGCAGGTTTCAGCCCAAGGCCAGACCAGGGTTAGACGCTTTTGGGCACAGGCGATCGCTGACTCTAGTGCTAATCGACTGTCAGAAGGTGCAGCATTGGCTAGCTCAGGCAGCGAGTGAGCCTGAAAATCAACAATCCAGCGATGCTGAGCTGGCAGTTGAGGAGACGTTGAACCCAGTTGCAGGCGGGCCATCAGCGTCTCCTGCATCTCCTGTAGATACCGCTCTGTATCTTCGACTCGAACCCCCAGCGTCTGTAGCTGAGTCTGTAACTGCAGCGGATCTTGTGCCTTTGGCAGCGTCTCTATTTGCGTTTCTAGCTGAGCGATCGCGCTTTGCAGTTCGTCGAGCTGCTCTTGGACGGCGGGTTGGGAAACAGCGGGTAAAACGACACCAGGCATGACAGAACTCTCTAAAATCTGCTGCTGCTCTGTAAGCTGTTTAAGCTGCTGAGCTAGACGAGTAAAGTCCCGACGCGGCACTAGATCAGAAATAGCTTTGATCAGCTCTCGCACTTCCTCTTTCAAGACAGTAGAGTCACTCGTTGAAGTATCTTCTCGCAAACGCCGATCAAAACAGCTCACGGTGTCAGTTAGCGTTGAGAAATGGCTTCTGGTTTCCATGCCCAAAGCATCTAGCGTTACCCGTAGCTGCATTAGCTCAGTCTTCAGGTGAGCAACGTCAGCTTCAGCAGCCTCTACCCGTGAGAGACTAGACAGCCGCTGCATCTGATTATTTAAGCGACCTACAGAAGTACAAAGATAGGCGTACTGGTCTTGCAGTTCACTCATCTCTTTGTGAACCTGACTTAGATCGGGAGTCTCAATTGCATGTAAGCGCTGCTCTAGCTGCTGCTGGGTGGCTTCTAATCGTTGCGAAAACCGTACCATCGTGCGCTCGTTTTGAGCCATGACTGTGCGCTGCAGCGTCATAAACTCTTCGGGCGTGGGCAGTGTCGCCACCTGATCCTGTAGCTGATGCACCGACCCCGCCAGAGTTTGGCTGGTGTTTTCTGAAACCTCTGCTAGCTTGTCTAGCCGCTGCTCTAAGCGCCGCCGCCCTGCTAGCCCCAAGGCAACTAAAACCGAAAGCGGCGCTGAGGCATACAAAAGCTGCTGGGTAGCAGCAGAGGCGACAATGCCTGCGCCTGTGCCCAACAGCAGAGCATTTTCAGAAAAATTGAGCCAATCGGGTGTTTTCACAACGCTTCGACCTGAATGAAAGATCTCAAGTACCGGATCATTATCTTTGAGCAAAGCCCAAATCAAAAGCAGCCTTAACAGCTCTGACTCATACTTTCAGATAAATTTGCCCAGCGTCAGGAAATCAGCGGGAACTTCAGTAGTTTCCTTACACAAAGCAGGCTGTATATGTTGTGTCAGTCTGTGAGGCTATCAGCCTATCCGGCAGATTACCTAGAGAATCCGGAAAATAAAAGGGTAGCGATAAACCGTATCGGGTGCCCGCAGCGCTTTGACAATTGCCAAAATTGGCATGACAATCTGCACAATAAAGAGCAGACCCAGCAGCGGGTAGCCAATCAGCACAAAGGTCAATAGCCAGAATATAATGCCGTACAGCCAAACATTGAAGTGAAAGTTAAGCGCTTCCTGGGCGTTTTCTTTGACAACTGGATCGTTAGAGACAAACCAGATGGCTAAAGGCACACCCGCTGAAAGCAGCAGGGCACTAAAGAAAATAGAGCCGTGGCTCAGCCCTACTAGCAGCTTGCGCTTATCGCTGTCATAGCTAGTTTGCATACTAAACCTTCCTCATTCAAATTTTTCCCTATCCTAGCGCTTTGTCTTGGGGCTGTAACTCGGTTGAAAGCCGTACAATTCTCCCTTGTCAATTTCTTGCTGGCTAGATTTTCTAGCGATCGCCCTAGTAGTTCGCCAAGCAAGCTTTGCCCAGTGGGAACAGTTCTGATAATCTGACTCAAAACCAGGGAAAGCACCATGAGTCAGAAACGTTATATTGTTGATTTGAGCAAGGCTGAAGTTCAAGCGT
>JAAUQI010000123.1 GCA_012032345.1 Leptolyngbyaceae cyanobacterium RM1_1_2
TGTCAGGTCAGGAATTATCGGATTCTTTCGCCTCCACTCATTCCAAGCTTCTACGCCTTGTTTGAGCAGCGCTAGATATTCCTCATTAATCATTGCTTTAGCCTGTCAGCGATATGCTTTTTCATAGAAAACGCTTTACTGCTTATCACTTGCTCCAACTCATCTTTGTACTGCCGTACACTTCTCTATTCAGGCATTCCTCGCACAAACCCTTAGCTTTCTAACTAAAGTTTTACGAAAGTTTCATGCCAGACTGATGATCAAGTTGGGTTTCTACCGAGGAGTTGCACCCTGAGCCGTGTCGTCGTTTCAGCAGTTGATGCATTACCTGAACCACTATGCCTCTAGCGTATTGGCTCATTGCTAATACGGGAACTTGCTTGACATGAACTTGATACTGCACATAGGGGCCTTGATGCAGCATATTGACGGTTATTTTAGGCGTGATGCCAGCTTTGAGGGCGGCTATGACTACCGCTTCATCAAGCTTGATCGCAGCCCAATCGTTTTCAGCAAAGCGCTGATAGAGTGTGGAATAGTCTAAGTTGGGTTGCCCAACAATCTGTCTGGCTTGCATCAGGTACTGCTGTCGCGCCTGTTGCCCCAACTCCTTAGCTGGCTCCTTCGGTTGAAGCATGATCGTGGCATACGGCTATGCTGCTGCTTCAGCGTTGCTACACAAATCGCCCAGCAGGTTATCTTCCTCAAAGTTAAACTCTTCATCTGCGGTGGGTGCAAACAGAGAGTCAGGAATGGCGATCGCTGATTCTACAGGTTCCTGATGCACCCTGAGCATTTCGGCTGCAAGCAACTCGCTTAGCGTTTGCCTCAGCTCAGCTTTAAGATCGTTCCAGGAGAAAGGTTGGGATCGTGTGCCAGGACGTTCTAGATCAAAGCTGTTGCAAAGTAGCTCAATCTGTCGGGAGAGGAGTTCTACTGCGTCCCGTGCGATCGCCTGAAGTTCTCCTTCACTCACCGCACTGCCCTGATAGGCAAAAGGCTTGTAAAAGGCAACGATTGCGTCTACGCCTTTGCGCTTCCCCTCCCGGCTGCTGAAGCGATGATTTTTGATCAGATATTGGAAGACAGTGCCCACCACTGAGTCGGCATCAGCATTGAAGGCAAACTGAACCCGCTGGCGAACGGTCTTTATTTTGGTAGCCATTGCACCCGCCCAAGCTAAGCTAGAACCTCACTATACTTGCTCACTAACCCCTGAAACAAGCCATAGCAGTCAGACATCCGCATCACCATTGAAGGCATATCGGTCGATTCGGGCAGTTCGTTTACCAGTTCGTCTAGCTTTTCTTGCTTACCGTCTGCAAAAATAACTTGATCGGCCATGCGTAGCCCGTCAAAGTAGGTTTTAATCGTCTGGCGCATGATAAAGGCTGCACCACCGCTGATGATGATGTCGGCGGTGCCATCTGAGAGTTGACCTAGCAGATTGTCTTGCAGGTAAATCCGGGCGGCTTTCCAGTAGGCCTGTCTGACGGCTTCGACCGCAGCAGCAAAGTCATACAGTTCGCCTTTTGCCTGAGAAACCTGAGTGGTTTTCCGGTTGAGAGAGCAGCCATGAGGGCGGAATAATCGGCAGGGGTCACGCCACAGCTACGGGCAACCCGCTCAAACACAGGCCAGAATCCAGGGCCGTCGGAGTTTGATTTGGCGCTCTTGAGGCTGCCTTGCTCAAAGCAAAGAACCGATAAATTTCTGTGACCCATCATCAAGATGAAGGTACGCCGCTGGTCAATGGGAACGCCTGTCGCATCGAGCTGGGCCTTGCGGTTGAGGTAAAGCCCAAACCCTTCTGGACAAAACTTGAGGCTAACGCGAACCTGTTGGGCCATTCCCCGAAAGCGGAAATTTTGAGCGGTCTGAGTCAGCTTGGCGGCAATTTCGTCTTTGGTGTTCATTTCGGTCAGCGGTAGCGGCAGCCAGATGACGGCTTCGTATTGGCTGGGCATCCGCTCTTTTTCAGCAATTACGCCAAGCGCTGCAACGATTTTGTAGACAGCCTGGTTTGCTTTGTTTTCAACTAAGCTGTTGCCTTCAACAAAGGTTTTTGCGGCATCTCCAACCAGAATGACTTCGTTGCCGACCTGCAACCAGGCATGGTCTTGGGGCCGTCCGCCTGCGTTCAAAATGGAGAGCGCCAAAGTGGTTAAGCCGTCTGCTACACCTGACCCCATCCAGAGGGCCTCTTTTTGGTCATCGCGGACTCGATAGAAAAACTTGGAACCAGACGTGCCAATATCGCCCGCCAGGTAAATGGTTGAATTGGCTGAACTTGCCTGAGTCATGGGTACTGAGGAGAACGCTACAGCCATATCTTATGAACTTTGGTTAGAAATGGTTAGTACTTTTCCTCAACTTTTTGAAATCTTTAAAGATCACCTGCAAGCCGGTTAGAAATGGTTAGACTTTGAATGGGTTTTAATGCTGTCAGATTTTATTTTTAACGGGAATATGTAGGGAGATGTAACACTAATTTGGATTTGAACTTAAGCAGAATAAATTCTCGTAGAACAAAGGGCTTAAGCCCCTTGTTAATAGCAACTTTAACAGGATGAATGTAAGAGGCGATCGCCCCTCAACTCCAAATTTTTTAGCTGTTTATAACCAAATTCTTCTTAAGTTTCATTCTTAAGAAAAGCGGCTTCGGTCATCCTCTTGATGCTCAAAACGCTAAATGAGATGAAGATGGACAGGTTTTATCTGTATAGGCTTTCAGGCTTTTCTTGCCCCATCAGGAATAATTGCTAAAGCCAAAAATAATCTCTAACAAAAAATATTTTTATTTGCCCTGAATTTGAAAAATCCGCCTGAAAATAGCTTGTATGAGCTAGTAGAGTAAGTCTTTTTCTAAAGAAAAATAGCAAGACTTTTGAGAGACAAAAGTTGAGTCAAACAAGATGGAACTGTATGAGTGAATTGAGTAATAATCTTGAGCGATCGCCTGCTAATCTATTGTGGCTAGGCTTGCCCGTTGGGTTAACCGTTCTGTCTCTATGCACCGCCTTTTTGCCTGAACAGCT
>JAAUQI010000020.1 GCA_012032345.1 Leptolyngbyaceae cyanobacterium RM1_1_2
TCCAAAGTGTGCATTGGCTTTCGGGCGATACGGACGTGGCTGAAAGCTTCATTCTTTCGTTCTCACCTATGTCAACAGCTTGGCTCTATTGACATGGAAGTGGCTACTATTCTCAATAAGGCAGTCTCTATCGATTCTTGCGCTTACCCTGACCGCTGAGAGGTTATCTGTGGGCATCAAAGGAGATCTGCGGCGGCTCATCTCAATCGTTATGTTGCCTTGCTCTCCATGGAAGGAGGGCAAACGAACTTGCGTATTAACCACAAGCCTCAGGAATCATAGTATTTTAAATTGATATTAAGGATAAGGCTCTCAGCCTGGTTGTGCAAAAAAGTCCTACTCAGAGAGCAAGAATGTTAGGCGAACTACTTGAAGTCGTAAACAAGCTATCTGAAGTCAGCGATCGCCTACAACAGACAGGAGAGGCAAGGCGCAGACGTATCGCAGACTACTTTTTGAGTATAGAAGAATGTCTATGCGATAGCGTGGAACAACTCAAGAATAATCAAGCACCTAACAGTAGATGGGGGGAACTTAAAGTTTATGTACGTAAACTACAAACAACTACTGGTAAAGAAATTGGTAAGGACACAGCAGAAGAGTTATCTCTTCTGCTTCTAAGTACAGCTAAAAATATACCAGCTAAGAATGATATCCCATCTATAGAAACCGCTGCTGGAACCTAAAGGGGGTATGTCAACTAGTTTGTGTCAAGCATAGGATCGCTAGACGGGGAACCGGCCTTCAAACTCAATGGCGAAACGATTTAAGGCACCTTTCCAGTCTCGAATCGGCATTGTCCATTTTTTCGAGACGTTAGCAATCGCAAGATAGATCACCTTCATGGCAGCCTCGTCGGTGGGAAAGGAACGGTGGTTTCGCAAGACTTTACGCAAGGTCATATTCAGCGACTCAATGGCATTGGTGGTATAAATCTGCAGCCATTGCTGAATCGGGCCTTCGTCGCCCTGTAGGTCTTTGAGCAAGTTGCGGGTACAGGCCAGCAAGATATCGGTGTATTGGGTATCTTCTGGATCAATGTCTGCCTCTTCAGCGGCAAAATAGACCACCCGATAGCTATTTTTTTCTAAGTCATCCTTTAGCCGCAGCAGCTCAGTTGACTTGCCTGCGCCCCGATGCCCCGTATAAAGCTGATGCGTCAGCCGATCGCTCAGCAATATCTGCCTGCCCAAGTCCAGCAAAATATTTTCTGCCCCCCGCACCTTGCTACAGTTCACATAAACCGGGTCGCCCGCAGGCAGCGGCTCAAACGGGTCGAAGGCGTTGTAGATATTTCTCAGAGTTGCAAACGGAGTCGGCATGAAGGATGAGGGTCGAGGGGGTTAGCTGGGATGTAGTGCGTAGCCTGTCTCGGTTTTTTAGACGACGTTGCCCTCCCTGCTCAAATTGTCGCTGACTTTCGACTCGAATGAGCGTTTTCAGCGGTCTGGCGACGTTTTAGGCCAAGGGCTGACAAAGATCCTAGCGCCAGTAAGCTCAGTCCAGAGACAGGCTCTGGGGTGCTGACTACAGGCTTATCTTGATGCAGCTCTACTAGGACAGCCTTGGCAATTTCTTCGTGCGCTCGGGTAGTGGGGTGAACATCATCCCAAAAAAGAAACCCGTCAGGATTGCTGCAGGGAACACCTGCTAGACCAGTGAGGGGGGCTACAAAACCTTGTAGACAAGGAGCTGTCGTATTGGTAAAGCCAAAGCCCCCCGCCAGCGCCTGATCAAACAAAGTTTTGACGTCAAATAGCTTCACCTGGCTAATGCCCTGTACCGCTTGGGCCAGGAGCGTATTGTGCTGATTGGCGATCGCCGTCAGCGCTGCCGCCTGGACTGGATCGCTGGAGGCGACCGGCAGTTGGCCCAAGTCAGGTAAGTTTAGAACCAGAAGATTTTTGACGCCTGCATCGACAAAAGCGGTGATTGCTGTCTCCAGGTTGTTGACTGGAATAGTCGGATCGGTGACGCCGCCGCCGAGGTAGTCATTAGCGCCACCCCAGAGGGTATAAAGAGCATCAGGATCGATCACTGGCGACAGGCCCAGATAGCTATCAAAAACCTGATCTTGGATGCCGTCAAAGTCAGGCACTACCGGAAAAGGCAAGACCGCATTGAAATTATTGATGATGTTGAAATTGCTAGTCGTAGCACCGCCGACGGCAAAGTTGTTGACGGCGATCGCCCCAGGGCCAGGTAGCAACTCGTCAGCTAGATATTCAACCCACAAATCATCATTTGAGAACTTTTGAGCATAGGGGGGTGAGGCAGGAATGCCGACGGGTAGAAAGGGGATTAAAGCGCTGGTCTGGGCATAAAGATTACCCGTATCAGACAGGCTATCGCCAAAGACAAACAGTTGGCTGAAGGTTGCTGCTGAAGCTGCTAGGGGCACTAGCAGCGGAGACAAAATACCTGCTGTAATCAATGTTTTTCTAAGAAGCATCTTTAATTTTTTCCTCTCAATACAGCTCAGTTAAGGGGTTAAAGTCAGCGCTAAAGCACTGACTACGAACCCTGATTTTCAGCTATGACATGCGCTAGTTTTATCTATTCAATCAGTTTTCGTCACGGGTTGGGTGAGGGCAATAATTGTTCACCTTCAGCAGCAGAATCTTGAGCTGGATTAGCAGGCGATCGCGTTGGCTTATTGCCTGAAGCCAAGTCTTGAGCAGAGATGCCCTCGGTCTGGTTGCCAAAGCGCCAGAGCACCGCCGCCGCCTCCGCCCGAGTCGTGGCCTTTTGGGGCAGCAGCAGCGTTGTATAGCCAAAAGCCCGCCGAATATTGGCAAATTCGCCATTTTGATAGTCAGCCAGCACTGCTTTCAGCGCCAGCGGTTCGATTTTGGCTGCATCTTGAAATCCCCAGGCTTCCTGCACCGCTTCGATAGAGGCATTGGGTAGTGCCTGCCGGGTATCGAGGGGCGCTTTCCACAAAATCAGGTCTTCACGGGTCAGGGGCGCATCGGGGCGAAAGTTAACAGCCGTCGAATTGCCCGTCAGGGCGCTGGGGATCAGCCCCGCCTCTGCCAGTCCTTGAATGGCGGCAAAGTCAGGATCGCCAGTGGGCACGTCTTGAAAAGCGGGCTGAGCGCTGGTGACCCCCTGGCGAATCTTTTTGCTGGCCTGATCGCTGTAAAACTGGTTGTTGGCCTGAAACAGCCAGCGGGCATAGTTGCGTCGGGTAATAGCCTGATTGGGCTGAAACGTCTTACCGGACTCCCCAGTCTCATTGGGGGCGGCATCGATTAGCCCTAGCTGGGCCAGGTTTTCTAGATAGGGCTGGAGTTCTTCTGGAGCCTGGTCGAGGTCAGTAAAGCGCTGGCTTGTAGGCCGCGCCGCTGTTGGCTCTGGCGACAGGTCGGCTGCGGCAGCGCCAGTCTCTGGCTGTAGGGGGCCAATAAAGTCAGGATCGCCTGGTTCGGGAACTGCGCTGTTTAAGGCTGTGTCGGTTTCAGGTTCAACTTCAGCAGTCGTAGGGCCAGAAGCTTCTGTGTCAGGAGTGCTGGCCTCTGAGCTAAAGGGTGGATTTTCAGCTAGCTGCGGGTCAGCTTCAAGCGATCGCTCAAATATCTGACCGAGCGGCCCGCCCGCGCAGCCTGTTACCAGCAGCAGCCCACAGGCCAACCCACCCAAACAAGAACCCAGCTTCAACAACCGTATCATTACTTGAAAACATCAATATAGAAGTTAATCTCACGCTAGCGTAGTTTGACAGCGGTCGGCGGACAAGGTTTTGTGGTGAGATTCGATTAGAATTGGCTAGCTGTTGTAGGAGTGAGTCATAAACATGCTAAAAATTCAGCAACTGATTGAGGTGACGAGCCGTTATTTAGGGGCTTTATCGGCGGTTGGGATGCTAGGGGTGGGGGCGACTACGCCTGCGATCGCGGCCTCTGCACTGGCCTCACCCGCCGCAGAAAGCTCATCAGATACCGCGATCGCCCAGCTCTTTTATCCTCCCGCTGATGGCCCTCGCATAGTTGCAGTTACTGGGCAGGGGCGGGCTAGCGTTACAGCAGACACAGCTCAGCTGCTCTTTGCCTTCACCAACCAGGATTCTGATCCCTACGATTATGCTATTCCCTATCCTGCAGAAGAGGCACCGCCGCCAGAGACACTACCGGAGCCAGTGCCTATTACCCGAGACTCTTTGCAAGCTGCGGTAGCGGCGCTAACCGCTTTGGGCATCTCGGCAGAGGATATTGAGATTGTTACCGATCCGCTGGAGCTAGGCCGATACCGGGTGTTTGGCGACGCCAGTCTGAGCCTAGATATTCGTCAGCCAACGCCAGAGAGAGTGGCTGAGATTCAGGAAGCTGTGGGGAACGCATTCAGCAACAACCCAAACGTTTTCGTTCAGGATTTTTACGTTCAGTATGCGATTGATAGCTGTGAGACGCTAGAAAATGAAGCTTATGCCTCTGCCATAGCCGATGCCCGCTTGCGTGCCGATGCGATCGCTGCGGCGACAGGCGTAGAGCTAGCCGATCCGCCCTCGGTGGCAGAGCTACCTTTCTTTGGTCGATTTTATTCGCCCTGCAGCAGTGAACCCAATATTGTCGATCAGATTTCTGGTGGTTTTGGGGGTCGCAGCTACAGCTCGCAGTCTGAGTCCGAAGTGGTGATTTACCGGGAGGTAGCGGTCACCTACCGAATTCGCTAAGGTTGCACCTGTGAGCGTCGCCAGTTAAACCAGTTTTCCAGCCAGTCTCGCCGCCAAGACCCCACCGAGAGCTGGCGCGTCTGCCACTGCTGAGCGGTTTCAACGAGGGCGACCGTGAGGCTATGGGGTAGATGGGGCGATCGCAGGATTGCCCGAATAGTTTGTCTGGCCGCGATCGCCTGAGCTACGAGCTGAATTAATTCGCTGGACTGGGCCGCTGCTATCTGTGCCCCCAAAATTTCACCCTGGCGATGCACAATCAGTTGGCAAAAGCCGCTAGCCTGATCTAGCAGTTGCGCCTGATCATTCTGGTAGAGCGGCTGGGTGAAGACCCAAGCTTGATCGGCATACCAGGCTCGGGCCTGGGCAGTGGTGATGCCCACTCCGGTGATTTCTGGTGCAGAGGTAACGCTCCAGACTAGAGCGCGGCGATCTAGCTCAAATCGCGGCAGCAACAGAGCATTTTTGAGCGCGATTTCTATTTCTACAGGGGCGATCGCCCGAAATCCCTGTCGTCCTAAAGCAGCCCCTAATGCAAAAATGCGGGGATGGATGGTTTGTAAGCGATCGCTTGTAACCGGGCCAAAACTATCTTGCTTCACCCCAATAGCTTCCAGTCCCAAATCAAAGCTGCGCAAACTGGGGGCGGTGGCGACGATGAGCTGATCTACCGTGAGTATTGTCTGCGGCAGTTGAATCTGATAGCTAAGATCTACTGATTGATTAAAGCCATCCTGACTCACGGTCTGCTGCCAGCTTTGGGAAGCATCAGCTTTCTTCGACTTCGGCAGACTAAGGGAGCTTTCTAAGGGCTGCGCGGTTGGACTGGCTATAACCTTGCTGATTTCAGATAAAGCCCCAATTTCAATGCCCTCCGCCTCTAGCTGAGCCATCAGCCAGTGCCCCACCACTAAATCTTGCTGGTTTAGCCAGGTGGGTTCTAAAAATATCGTCACCTGACTGCCCAAACAAGCAAAAAGCTGTGCGACCGCTAGAGCGGCAGGCGTGCCCCCCAGAACCGCTAGGCGCTGCGGTAGCTCAGCTAAAGAGTGAAGCGTTTCTGGCGTGTAGAAATTTTGAGTCAGCCCCGCAACTGGCGGCCCAGGGGTAAAAAAGTCCGCTGCTAGCAGATAGGCTCTGGCCGTCAGCCAGCGCTGTCCCACCTCAAGGGCTAACCCCCGCCCAGGGCAAAACTTCCCAGCCGACTGCATGTAGTCAACGCCCCGAGACAAAAGAATCTGCGGCGATCGCAGTTCGGCCTGCTGCTGACTGACCACCTCTGTCCACTGCTGCCATGACTGCCAGCTAGCTGCTGTAGTTTTTTGCCGCCACCGCTGCCAGGTGCCTACCTGCCGGAGATAGCTAGACTGCAGCGATCGCGCTACCCCTGCAGCCGTCGGCTCTACCAGGGCTACTCTGGCACCTTGGAGCGCCGCTGCGATCGCGGCCTGCCTGCCAGCCAGAGAACCGCCCAAAACCACCAGATCATAATCAACTGCCATACACAGCCCTAGCCAGCATCCTTGAGTTTAGCTGCCGTCCGCAAAATTTGACCGGCCAAGACTGCCGCCCCAAAACCGTTGTCAATATTGACGACGCCAATACCTGCTGCACAAGAATTAAGCATCGTCAGCAGCGGCGCTAGGCCGTTAAAGCTGGCTCCATAGCCGACACTGGTGGGCACCGCAATTACCGGGCAGCTAGCTAAGCCAGCAACCACGCTCGGCAGGGCACCTTCCATACCGGCAACCACAATCAGCACGTCGGCCTCATCAATCACCGGGCGATGGCTGAGCAAACGATGGATTCCGGCAACGCCCACATCCCAAAGCCGCTGCACCCGAAAACCTGATAGCTCAGCGGTCATAGCGGCTTCTTGAGCCACAGGCAAATCCGCCGTACCTGCGGTCAAAATGGAAATTATTCCAGCATACTGCGGCACAATCTGCACTGGAACCAGAGCGCAAATTCGAGCAGTTTCATCATAAATCAGCCCCGGTATGGCACTCTGTAGCTGGGCGTAAACCTCTGGTGTGATTCGGGTTGCCATCACCACTGGATTGCGCTGCCGCAAACTGTGAATAATTTGCACAATCTGGTCTACGGTCTTACCAGGCCCCCAAATTACCTCTGGAAAGCCTGTGCGCAATGGGCGATGATGATCTACTTTGGCAAACTCATCAATCGGCTCAAAGTCAAAATTTTTCAGCTTTGTAAAAGCCAGCTCTGGGCTGACAGCTCCCTGAGCCACAGATTTCAACAGCCCCTGTAAGGCTTCAGCTTGATCCACAGACCTCTTATCCACTTCCGCGACAACGTACTCTCTAGGCTATCGCTTCTCAGTGTTGTTGTTAGCGGACGAAGATTTTAGATGACTATGCCAAACCCACTTCACTGATATACCGCTTGACTAGAACACTGCTGTCTATGAAGTAGACCCTCATCTAGCGACGTTCCTCAATAATTACCTCAGAAATTGGTTGTCCTGAAACCGAAATGAGTCGCCGCTTAGGTTGTGGGTTACGGGGGGGAAACTTAATCTGTGTGACTAGGCCAGAAGCTAATAATGCTTGGTGAAAGGCCGATCGCTTGGCTTGTTCAGAGGTTTGTTCGTGCTCGTTAAGCTGGGTTTCAATCGTTGCTCTGTTTTCCTGCTCAAGACTCTCAAGAAGAAAATCATGCCAGTGTTGAGCTTGAGAATAGTTTGGATCAATTGATAAAGCTGTACTGTAACTGGCAAGGGCATTTTCAAGCTGATTCAACTGTCGTAGCGCATTACCTCGATTAGTCCAATACGATGCTTTATCAGTTTCTAATGCCACAGCTCTGTCAAAGCTATTCAGGGCTTCTTGGTAACGCCCTAAAGAATAGAGATCTGCACCCCGGTTGTTCCATGTGTGTGAGCTATCTGGGCAGAGAATTATAGCTTTCTCATAACTGGCGATCGCCTGCTCATAACTAACCAATGCCTCTTGATGATGGCCCATCTGAGACAATACCTTACCTCGATTAGCCCATGATCGAAAATTATTAGGGTTAGCGTTTACAGCTTGGTTGTAGCTCTCTACAGTTTCTTCAAGAAGACCTAAATCCCAGAGGCTCAGTCCCCTATTGTGCCAAACCCAATCCTCATACTGGTCTGGCTGGCACTCTAAAGCCTTGTCGTAGTTTGCTACAGCATCTTTGTACTGCCCCAGTTCCTGTAGCAGGTTGCCCTTGTTATACCAGGCAACAAAAATGTCTGGATTTATTTCTATCGCCTGGTCAAAACTCGATATTGCCTGCTGCTGCTGCTGAAGTTCAGCTTGCGCTAGGCCAAGTTTGTTCCAGGCAAGGTATTCATCAGATTTATTGGCTAAAGCACGTTCATAACATGCGATGCTTTCTTGGTAACGCCCCTGCTCGTAGAGTTTGTCTCCCTCGCTATGCCACACAGAATGCTGATGAACGAAGCCCTCAGAGTTAGGCAGTTCTGAAGGCTTCAGGCGAAAGTCAACATAGGTTTCGTTAAATCTGGGGAGAACAGTCAGCATTGCTAATATAAAAAGGCAGCAGTCCTATCTTCTTTCTACACTATCGAAAAATTTTTGGCACAGGAGAAATTGGGTAGTCTTCGTGAAAGTTTAGCGACCATCGCCAGTTGATGAGTGTGTGGGTTAGTTGCATGATTGAGGGGTAGGATCGCTCTTAGCTGCACACAAGAAAGCGATCGCCCTTGATAGCTGCTGTCTAATGGCAGTTTAGCCAGCACGTTTAAGACTCAAGCGTCCGGGGTGGACTTTCAACTTTGGGGTGACCTTCATACCATTGCATTAGAGGCGTGGCGCTTATGCCGTGTAGCACAATCGAAGTCACCACCACAATATAGATAATCCAGGCTACACGCTCAGCTACAGGGCCTGAAATGCCTTGCCCAAGCGAATAAGTCAGGTAATAAACTGAGCCAATACCGCGAATACCAAACCAGCCAAACAGCCAGCGAGTAGGGTAGGGCAAACGGCTGCCCAAAAAGCTGAGCCAAGTAGCGAGGGGACGAATAGCGAAGAGCAAGACACCTGCAACCAGTAGGCCATCATAGCCATAGCGCATCAGAGAGCTGAACTGCAGCAAGGCCCCCAGCAGCAAGATAGTGGCGACTTCTAGCAGTTTTTCTATTTGCTCTGTAAACTCAAGCTGGGCTAGCCGTTTATCGGGATCGCTGTGGTCGCTTCTGCGAATCACGACGCCTGCTACAAAAACAGCTAAAAAGCCATAGCCGTTGACTAGCTCAGTGAGTGAGTAAGTGAGCAAAATCGCGCTCAGGGCCAGCAAATCTTCCATCAAATCGTCTGCCGGACGTTTTTCCTGCAGTTTGGCGTCTATCCAGGCGATCGCTTTAGCTACACCTATACCCATGCCAATCCCCGCCGCGATCGCCCAGATCAGATCGACCAGCACCCACTGGCTAAACCAGTTTTGCCAATCGCCTTTGGTCATCCAGTACAGGCCAAAATAGACAAAAGGAAACGCCAGCGAATCATTCAGGCCACCCTCTGAGGTGAGGCCAAAGCGCAGTTCATCACGATCGCCGGGATGCTCCATTTGTACCTCAGAGGCCAGCACCGGGTCGGTAGGGGCCAGACAAGCCCCCAATAAAATAGCTGCTCCCCAATCCAGCCTGAGTAGCCAGTGGCTTACTAGCGCGATCGCCAAAATTGACAGCGGCATCAAAAAGCCAATTAGCCGCACAGTTGACTGCCAGGCCCAAGGGTTTGAAGGGCGGTTCATTTTGAGGCCGCAGCCAAACACAGACACAATGACGACAAACTCAGTCAGCCGCTCCATCATTTCTGCATCAGGCCGCATATCAATCCATCGCAGACCTTGCTGGCCCAAAACCACGCCAACAATCAGGTAAATTAAAGCATAGGAAAATGGCAAACGGGCAATCCAGCCAGACCCCAGCGTTACCACCAGCAAAAGCAACCCAAAAATCAGCAGCAGTGAAATGTATGTCACGTTGGGTAAATCTGCAGAGTGCAGCCCAGTTTAAGGGATTGAGGCTGCGTAGCCCATCAGCTAAAAGCTAGATTGTGCCAACTGTAGGGTTGCTCTAAACTGACTCGAAGCGATGGGACACGACCGTTCGATAAATTCTTCCACTTCAGAGACATTATTAGCTCAGATAGCTCACGATTGCCTGGGCGATCGCCGCGTTGCCATCTACAGCCACTGGCTGAGACTGGCGTGGAGGTTGGGGGGGCTGGTGGAGAAAATTCCAGTTGCCCGTGAAAAAGTCTTCTGAGGCAATAATTTGGTGAAAAGCAAAATCTTGAATGCCCTCAACTAGCAGGGCTGATTCTGCAAACCCTTGGCGCGTTAGGGTGGCAACAGGCAGTCCTAGGCGGCAGGCTTCTGAAAAAGTGCTAAAGCCCGGTTTAGACACAACGCGATCGCACAGCGGCATCAAGTCAACCGGGCGATACTGTCGATCTAAAATCTGACGCAGATTGGGTAAGGCCGGGGCGCTGCTGTCAAAGCTGATAAACGTTCGCTCTGGAAACTGCTGCAGCGTGGCGTAGGGAATTTTTTGCAAGCCCAAGCCGCCAAAGGAAAGCAAAATCGTTTGGGCCTTGGGAGTTTTAATATTGAAGCGATCGCGCAGCTCGGCCTCGCTGTACTGGGGCGAACCTCCTGTCAGCCCCACATCGGTCTTTTGACCAAAGGCTGGCATTGATTCATGAAAAGGCAGGCGAAAAAGGCGATCGCACTGGCTAAAGCAATCAGCAATCCAGTCAGCAATCTCAACAAACTCGTCGCCCCAGGGTCGGTAGATAAAATCCCAGCCAAAGTTACTCATCATCCAGCAGGGGACGCCTGCGGCTTTAGCAATCGGAGCCGCCAAAGGTGGAATATCAGCTAAAACTAGCCCTACCTGATTGGCTTTGATAAACTCAGCCTCGGCCTGAATAATCTCATTTTGTTTTGCCCGAATCTGCTGAAGCTGTACCAGTGTCTCCGCGTAGTTCATTGTCATACTGTCGCTCTGAACAACGCCGACGTCGTAAGCCTGCTGGCGTTGCTCAAAGCCCTCTGGCAGGTAAGACTGAAGCAGCCATTTTGGAGCTGTGGTTGTCAAGATCAGCCGCAGTCTCGGGCAGAGGGTTTGAACTGTCGCCGCTACCGCAGCGGCCCGAGTAGCGTGTCCAAACCCGTGATTAGTGATAGCAATATAGAGGCTAGAGTGAGGCATCCTGCAAAGGGTCAATGAGTATAGAGAGGCTACCTATTCCGGGTTTTGTAAACCTTCACCTAGCCGAATCAGGCTGTTGGTAAGAAAGACTTCCTGCTGCTTTTCTTCAAGGCTGCGGGCGATCGCTAGCGCCTGAGTGTAATACTCCTGAGCGGTGATGAAGCGACCCAAGTCTTCGTAATACTGGCCTAGCTGTCGATAGGTGATTAGCTGCTGGGGGCGATCGCTGCTGCCCTCTAAACTGCCATCTAGGGTCAGGGCCACCCGCGCATCCAGAACTTCAGTTAAGTCACGGCGATCGCCCCGCGCCAGATAAATAGTAAACAACCCGTCTAGAGCACGAAGCTGCAAAGGGCGATCGCCAATCTCTCTAGCCGATCTCAGGGCCAGACGATAGGCTCCTACTGCGCTGGAATCTTCCTCAAGGGCTAAAAAGACGTCACCCAGGCTGTTGAGCGTATTGGCCTCTCCTATTAGGTCGTTGCCCTGATAGCGGTAGTTAGCCGCTGACTCGTAGAGCTTGGCCGCTTCCGGCAGGTTGCCCGACGAGCGCTCAATTAGGGCAAGATTGCTCAGGCTGAGGCCAATGCCCTGAAAGTTACGGACGCTCTGAGCCACAGTTAGCGCCTGATCAAAAGACTCTCTGGCTGTGCCTAGGTAGCCCCGCTGCAGAAACAGACTGCCTAGATTATTCCAGCCAAAAATTTGCCCTTGAAGGTCAGCATTGTCGCGGGCGACAGCCAGTCGGCGACGCAGGGCATCTTCAGCCGCCTCAAACCGGCCCAAACGGGCATAGGCCAGACCAATATAGTCATAGGCCAATCCCATGCCGCTAAAGTCTTGGAGGTCTTGGTAGATGGCGATCGCCTGAAACCAGGAATTAATCGCCTGCTCATAGCTACCTTCAAGCTGCTGCTGCGATCCTAGTCGCACTAGCTGATCGGCAATATCCCGCGCTGGCCCCTCTGTACCGTTAAAAGCCGGAATCGCTAACTGCTCATCAATCTCAACTGCCCTAACTGGCCCGCTGGCGACTAGCATTCCAGCCAGAATAGCCAGAAGAATTGAGCATGACTTTTGATTTGGCTGGCCCATGACGTTTTGCGTTAAATGACATGACAGTGGCTGAGCTTAGAGATCTTTGGTGATCTACAGAGCTGACATCAAATCAGCAGTTTCAGCGGCAGTAAATGTGGGAGCAGACACTGGGATCGAGTTTGACTCAGCTGCCAGATAGATTTCCTGAATATCGGCTGGCAGTGCCGCTTCCAGTTCTTGATGAGCGCGTCTCAAGCGCGATCGCACCTGGGCTGGGGTGACTCGCTCCCCCTCGGCCTGCAGATAAGCGGCAATGCGGGTTTCGCTCCAGCGGAAGGTCTGAGCCATGACAATGATCAAGCGCTGGGTTGGGTGCAGCCGATCGAGGGCCAGCTCAATGTAGCACCACAGCGGCGGTGAAGCCTCACTCAGGGCATAGTGAATAGACTCAACCGGGGGTAGCACTGCCTGATTAATACAGAGCGCCGTTATGTTGATCAGCCAGTTTTGCAAAGAAAAGGCCGACTGCTGGGGTGTCGCGCCTGACAAGGGCGGGATTTCTAGCCCCCCTAGCTCGTGTAGCATATGCCGCCAGGTGAGGGCAAACAGATAGTCAGCCTGAACGGGTGACTTGGCTGAATGTCGAATTAATGTGTAGACGATAGGACTGTAGCGACAAAAAATGGCCGTAAAGTATTTGCCAGAGTCAGGATGACGCTGAAACAGCTCTACCAGGTTTGATCGCTGAGAGAACTGAGAGATCGAACCAAATCGTGATTGCTTTCAGGAAACTGAGGAATCTTCACAGGTTTAGCGGCTAATTGCCAAAGCAGCGGAAAAATGAATTGCTCTTACTATACCGACTGTCTTCTACAGTAAACACATTATTTTACAAATTTGGGCTTGATAAACTAGAGAAGATACTCAAATACTTTCTAAATTTTCTACAACAGCCGCCGTTGCCGATAGGCAGCAGGTAGTTGAATAACGCACAATGTCCATAACTGCTATAGTTCATTTTTTTGTGACCATGCCCGATCTACTTGGTGCCTTTTGGCCGGGTCTACCGCTTGATAGCCTGCTATCCACCCAAGGCATTATGGTGATGCTGCTGGTGGCCTATGCGGGTGCCATGTGGCTCTTTTTGACCAGCGCGCCTAAAGTGCATACCGTCATGGTGTCTGACCTAGAGATGGCCCGACGATTTTATGAGGGTCTGCTAGGACTCTCAGCCGCCGAGGTGCCGCTGCACTATTACTACAACTATGAGCAAACGCTAGGCACGGCTGGACTTGACCCCATGTATATGTCAAGCAGCCTCAGCAGCGATCGCGCTATTGGCAGCCCAGACGGACTCTGGTATCAGCTGAAAAAAAACACGCAGCTCCACGTCATTACAGGCGCTAGCCTCGGCCACAAAGATCGACAGCGCCATGTCTGCTTCGACCATGACTGTCTAGAACAGGTGCTGATGCAGGTGCAGCTCCGCCGGGTCAAATACAAGATTCGCCGCGAGCAGCCCCTCAACTTTCTGGTTAAAGACTACGACGGTCGCGTGATTGAACTTGCCGAAATCTCTAATTAGTGCATTGTCACGGCTAGAAATTAGGGTTGGTAGTCGGTGCTTTAGCGCTGAAGCGCTAACTACGAGCTATGCATCACCCTAAGATTAAGCGTTGACTCTGCACTAGTCTCGGGCTGGCTTTTGAGGCTTTAAGGAGTTTGCTGATAGATTTTCACTGAGACTCAAGGCCAGCCTTGAGTCTCAGTGAAAATCGTAGGGATCGTGGACTTCAGCGCGGCGAGGGTATAGGGCTGGCGGCGGCAGAAATTCCTGCTCGTAATAGCGCTGCGACGGGGGTGAATGCATCGGATACATCATTTGAGAGGAGCGCGGCATGCGGCGCTGTGACTGCGAGACCATAATCAGCAGCACAATCAGAACCACGCCGCCACCCAGAATCAGCGCCAGCAAAAAGCCCGCCCCCAGCCAAAGCACCAACGTTTGGGTTTCGCTGCGGCTTCCCGGTTCTGGTGAGCGCAGCTGACTGAGATTGGCTTCGTTGAGAGACTGCTGATATTCTTGAAGCTGAGCCAGGGTGGCCTGGGTGTTTTGCTGCTGTCCGTCTAATTTTTCTTCGAGTGTGCGAATTAGCAGCTCTTGCTGCTTCATTTGATTCTCTAAATCAGAGGTGAGATCCTGCTGGCTGTCTAGTTCTCGGCGAAGCTGTTCTTCGAGGCCGCTGCTGGCTGCCTGAGGGATGGGTGACGGCGGGACAGGCAGTGAAGGGGCGATCGCTTCATCAGGAAAAGTACTGTTCTGATTGGGCAGCAGCGGTGCGGTTTCGTCAACGGCAGCCCTAGACAAGACAAGCAGCAGCGCCGCCACGCCCGTCGTTGCGCACCCAGCTAAAAATGCCGTCGTATCGCTCATCAGATCTACTGCCCCTAGACAGTATCACTCTAATCTATTTGCGCGGTTCTGACGCCAGGGATGTGACCCCTTTTAGGAAAAATAATCCTTCCTTATTGATTTGCATAAGTAAACCCAAACCAGCAGTACATCGGGTGGCAGGTCGAAGGACAGATGAACTTGTGAATACCGCACGAATGCACCAAACCTATGTAACCTGGGAAACAACCGTCAGCATTCACCGGCCATTCATGATTGTCCCTGCCGAGTTATCTCCCCGCTACTGGCGTTTAGTCCGAATTGATGCGGCTAGTCGCCCCCGTTTGCTACCGCTGCCCACGCTCAAGACATTTCTCAGGCAGATTCTCGCTGAACTCACAGGGCCTTCAAATAGTGTGCTACAGCAGCGCCTTTGGACTCTCTGGCAACAAGACGCCGCCGCGACTGCCTTCCCTTTGGCAGAAGGTAGTCTGCGATGCCTGATTTCGCATCAGGCCCAGTTTGTCTGTCGGCAGCTAGAAAGCCAGTTTGGGCAGCGCTACGGTTTTAGCCGCTACGACCTATTCCCCTATGTTTTAGATGAAAACTATCCCCTAGAGTCTCTGCAGAACTTCGATACGGCCACCTATCGATCGCTGGCAACCGATATTTTACAGACCTATGATCCGCAAAAAGCCAGTCTTACGACCTGGGTGACTCGCCGAGTCCGCCATCACCGAGAACTCAATCAGTTTTTGCTGCAGCAGGGCGTTTACCTGATTAGCGACTGGGCCATCCTGAACGATACGACGCCTAAACAACTGCAGCGAATTTTTAGCGAGTTTCATCGGCTGACCCCCCCAGAAATTTCTCAGGCTAGCGGGCTGCTGCAGGCATATCATCAGGTCTATCGCCAAGATCGCATCGCCCAGCGGCAGCAGAGCGGACTCAGCGCCTGTATTCCCCCGACAACCGAGCAGCTTGTGAGAATAGCTCAGCAGCTACCTGCTCAACTTCAGGGCAAGCTTCGGAGCCAGCCCGACGAGTTGCTGAGCCAGCTCCAGGCGATCGCCACTTATCTGCGCCAGTATCGCATTCACGTCCGCAGCGGCACCACGCCAACAGAGTCGCTTGACCAGCCTGAGTTTGGCGCAGTAGCGGCAGGTTTGCAAGCGCAGCAGAACGCTGAGAGTGATGAGCTACAAGCGTTTTTGCAATTTTATCGTCAGCAGCTACTGCAGTGTCTGGATCAGGCGATCGCTGACGTGATTGAGCCGTGGGTGGCTAAGCTGTCGCGGCGCGAAAATAAATCGGCTGATCAGTTCTTACAGGCCCTAGATCTGTTTCACTGCCAGCAACAAACTATGAGTCAGATTGCGCCCCAGGTTGGGCTGACCCAGCAGTATCAGGTTAGTCGCCTGCTCAAGCTCAAGCAGTTAAGAGCCGATATCTGCCATCGGCTGCTGCTGCACCTGAGCGATCGCATCCGAGAGAAAATTCAGACCTACCTTACCCCCGAGCGGCTGAAACTGCTGGATGAAAAAATTGCCGCCGCCTTGGCTGAGCAAGTTGATACCCTGCTGCAGGCATCTGAAGTAGAGGCAGCCACCGCCAGTAATGCCCCCCGTAGCTGTCTCAGCGATCGCCTCTGCCGCTATTTAGAAACCCGGAGAACCCAACCATGATCGCCTATCCTGACAACCTCGCCGACTTCCTGGAGCATGAAGCTCTCGACCTAGCTGCAGTTGAAATCACCCCCGCAGAGTTAAGCGAGTCGGCTCAGCTGAGCCAATCTGTTTACCAAACTAACATGCAGTGGCAGAGCTATCTCAATAGCTTAGCTATGACTGGCTTTGAGCGCTGGCTCTCAGAGCGATCGCCCGATTTAGATCTCGACGAGCAGCACAGCACCCTGCTGCTGCCTGCCTATGCTAGCCTGCTACCGGCAATTTGCAATTTGCGCGTGAGTGCATTCAAGCTGTGTTTGATAGTCGTGGGCAGTCTTTGGGATGATGAGGTGAGCATTCCTCGGGCTGCTGTAGATCTGGCAGATTTTAGACCCCATCTGTATGTGCTGGTTCGGGTTGAAGAAGAGGCCAGACAGGTAATCATTCAAGGCTGCCTGCGACAGGATGAGCTAGCCCAGCGGCACCCGCTGCTAGTGGCTGAAGAGGACTGGAGCTACAGCGTACCGCTAAACTGGTTTGACCTTGATCCTGACCATTTGCTGCTGTATCTGCGCTGCTTAGAGGTGCCAAGTCTGCCACTGCTCACCCCAATATCCGCTCCTGACCGACTGCCGGATCTGCGAGAGCGTTTGCAAACCTTGCAGCCGCTCTTAGGAGACAATACACCGATCTGGCAGCGCCTGCCTTGGTCGTTAGGAGCCGCCTTGCTGCTGCAGCCAGTTTGGGTTAGCTGGCTATATCAGCAACAGCAAGGACAGTCGCCAGCTCTGCCTGCCGTACCCGGCCAGTCAGTTTTGCTGCCCGTCATCAAGGCTGGACTATGGCTGCGCAACCAGCTCGACCAAACTGCCGCCAGTCTCTCCTGGCAGCTCCTGCCGCCTTTGCACCCGGCAACAGCCATGCGCTCAGCCTCAACAGCGACAGCCGAGCTAGAGACGGTGCTGATAGAACTGGAGCACAGCGGTGTGCAACTTACGCCTCAGGCTCGGGGCGCTTACCGCGATATTAGCTGGGAAAACGGCATCCTGCGGCTGTATGCCGTGGCCTGGGATTTGCCCCCGCAGACAGCAGAATGGTCACTGCTGGTGGTGGTGGGGCCGCAGACGGGCGATCGCCTGCCATCAGGTATATGCTTGCGGATTCGAGATGCCCAGCAGCTGCTGGTTGAGCAGGTGCTGCTGCCCCAGAGCCTTGACAGCTATCTTTATGCTCAGGTAGTGGGTCGGCTCGACGAGCAGTTTTTCATGTCAATTGCTTTACCTGCAGGCCCAACGATTGACCTGCCCCCGATAGCGTTTGGGGTAGATAATGAACTGTAGTGGTTTTTTGCCATGACGGTAGCTGGTTTTCATCGCCTCAAAATTCAGCAGATTGGTTCAGTCTGCCTGTTTGAGCTGAGCTGGGGTGAAGGGCTGCAGCTACAGGCTGAGCTACCCGCGCCGCGCTATGTGATGGAGTGCTATCGGCAGTGGCAGTCAGCCTACCTGAATTTCTACCAGACTTTGCAGTTGCCGTCACCCCCGACTGTATCGCCACCAGCCGACGCACTGCGCGGTCGGGCACAGGCTGGCGGCAGTGTGGCTCCGGTGACAGACTGGCAGGCCCGACTGGTGGCCGCAGAGGCGCAGCTGATCTTTGAGTTTAACCGCTGGCTGCGCGGCTCAGAACTCTATGAAATTCGATCGCAGCTAGCGCAATCGGCCCAAACCCAGCTCGATCGCGGCCTAGATCTATTTTTGACCTGTACGCCGCTGGCGCTGGCTCGTCTGCCCTGGGAGGCTTGGGAAATTGGCGCTGAATTTGCTGGGACTGGTGCTATCCGAGCTGTGCGATCGCCCGCTAATATTCGTCGCTCCACCGCTAGAGCCGGTGTTGCTCAGCGATCGCGCCCCAGAATTTTAGTGATTTTAGGCGATGAAACGGGGCTAGACTTTGAGGCCGATCGCAGCGCCATCACTGCGCTGGATAAGCTAGCAGAGGTCAGGTTTGTCGGCTGGCAGCCACAGCAGCCCATCGCGGCGCTGAAACAAACTCTGGTGGCTGCGATTACCGAGCCGCTGGGCTGGGACGTGCTGCTGTTTGCCGGACACAGCAATGAAACGGCCATGACCGGCGGAGAGCTGGCGATCGCCCCTGGTGCCTCTATCAGCCTGCGGGAAATTGCAGAAAAGCTGGCGCTCGCTCAGCAGCAAGGGCTACAGTTTGCCCTATTCAACTCCTGCAGCGGCCTGAACATTGCTGAATCTCTGATTGACTTGGGGCTAAGCCAGGTCGCCGTCATGCGAGAGCCGATTCACAATCAGGTGGCGCAGGTGTTTTTACTGCGGTTCTTGCAAGATTTGGGGCGGCACCTAGATGTGCAGACGGCCCTAGGCAACACCAGCCGATACCTGCGCGATCAGAACCTGATCTATCCCTCTGCCTATCTGGTACCTTCGCTGTTTCGTCATCCCAGTTCGCAGGTTTTTCAAATTCCTAAGCGAGGCTGGCGGCAGCAGCTACGGCGCTGGCGTCCCAGACGCTATGAAGCGATCGCGCTGCTGCTCTGCTTGGGGTTGAGCATTTGGGGGCCAGTGCAGGGCGGGCTACTGCAGCAGCGAGTTTGGGCACAGGCCGTTTACCGCAATCTGACCCAGCAAATTCCCCCAGCAGATCCTGATATTTTGCTGGTGCAGGTGGATAATGACTCGCTGATTAAAGGTGGTATTGGCGATCCGCGTCCGATGGATCGGCACTATTTGGCTCAGCTAATCGATAAATCGGCCACGCTAGCGCCCGATGTCGTGGGCATTGACTATATCTTAGACCGACCGCTGCCAGCACAAGATCAGATGCTAAAGGCATCGTTGGCGGCAGTTTCAGCCCAGATGCCAGTGCGCTTTGTGCTGGCTACTTACCGCGACGACAACGGTGTTTGGCTAAATACACTGCCGGAGCTAGCCCAGGCTGCCCCCACCTGGCAGGGCGATATTCAGCTGCTTTTTCAAGGACAGCGACCTAACCTGCTGCCCTTGCGACCCAGCCCAGCCCAGCCTTTGCCCTTTACCTATTTACTAGCGCTGGCAGCAGAAACAGCCTTAAAAGCAGGCCCAAAAGCACCTAGACAAAGGGCGATCGCAGATCCGCTAACGCTCGTCCCTCAGTTGACCTCGCCTCGGATGGTAACCCAGCCGCTGACATCGTTCTCATTTAGCTATCAGCAGAGCTGGCTCTATCCGATTGTGGACTTTTCCCTACCGCCGTCGCAGATTTACCGCGAACTGCCAGCCTGGGAATTTTTGCAGCGATCGCCTACCAGTTTACGTCAGGAATTTCTCCAATCAGTCTTGTTGATCATGCCAGGGGGCTATGGCGATGCCGGAGTGAATGCTTTCAGTGCCGATAACTATCCCCTCAATCCGGCTCTGCGTTACTGGCAGCAGCAAAGCGATAGATCAACTTTGAACACGATCGTGCCGGGAGGCGAACTCCACGCCTACCAGTTTCACCACTTCCTTCATCGCCATCTAGTTGTACCCTTGCCCGATCTATGGCTAGTGGGTTTGGCCGCTCTTATTGGCAAAGGCACGGCCCTTTGGGTCTCTGGCGCTGCGACAGCTTCGACAGCTTGGATCCGGCGCAGGCGGCGAAGGCTGGCACTACTGGCGATCGCAATTGCCCTGCATGGCCTGATAGCTCTACAGCTTTATATTTCAGCGTTGCTCCTTGTGCCCTGGCTGTTGCCCAGCGCCTTACTGCTGGCTTACCTAGTCCCCCCGTTATGGTTCAACCCGTCTCATGATTAAACCTGTCTTTCGATTACAAACTGCTTTAGCGCCCTACCCTCTAGTGCGACTGCTGCCGCTGGCCCTGGCATCTGCGTCTGTTGGGCTGCTCCCCGGTTTAGCTCAGGCACAAACGCCACCGCCCTTTCCCCGCAGTGCCGGGGGGTCGCGGGGAGACATCTGTATTGTGTCGCCGCTGATTGTACCCCAGGCCAGCCTCACCCTCTGGAGCGATCGCCCTTTGTTTATCTGGGATGGGCAAATCAGCCGGCTTGAAATTGTCCAGACAGATACGGGCCAAACGCTCTGGCAGGCCGAGCCAGACGCCGAGACAACACAGCTGCGCTACGGAGCAGACAATGCGCTGCAGGCAGGACAAGACTACCTGTGGAGAGTCTATGGCGGATCCTTTAGCACTGAACTATATCGTATTCCTTTTCGGGTGATGGCCCCTGAGCGACGGGCAGTGATTGCCGATGAGCTAGCGGTGCTAAAGACTCAGTTTGCGATTGAACAAACCCCGCCTGATGAACAGATCCTGAGACAGATTGCCTATTTTGGCGATCGCTATCTCTGGGCTGATGCGCTACAGGTGGCGGCTTCAGGAGAATCTGACGCCGCCCGTGACTATGTGCAGTTGGCGATTGAGGAGACCTGTGGCATAGAAATGTCTAGGTTAGAAATGCCTGTGGTTATAGCTTCTCTAACTCAGCTTGAATCGCCGCGATCGCAGCATATTCTCCCTTGAGGTGGTCGAGTAGGTGGGCGTAAAAGGGCAGCACCTGACGGTACTTGCAGACATTCTCAGGAATGGGACGGTGCCGATAGGTCTCCCCAATCATGTCAGAAACCCGCTCTAGGCTGGAGATTAGCCCCAGCGCATAGAGGCCCAGTACAGCAGCCCCAAAGCATGAGCTTTCATAGGTTTCAGGCACAATCACCGCCCGGTCGAACACGTCTGCCAGCATTTGCCGCCAGAGCGTAGAGCGGGCAAAACCACCCGTGGCCTGAATGCTTTTGGCAGGGCCGATAATATCCTGCAGCGCCTCCAGCACCAAATAGAGGTTGTAGACAATGCCCTCCAGCACCGAGCGAATCAGGTGGGCTTTAGTGTGGTGCAGCGTTAAACCAAAAAAGCTGCCCCTGGCGTTAGCATCCCACAGGGGCGATCGCTCTCCCGCCAGATAGGGATGGAAAATCAGCCCTTTAGATCCCGGCGGCACCGTGTCTGCGATCGCCGTCAAAATGTCATAGGGATCCTGCTGTAGCAGACGGGCCGTATCCACTTCGGCATCGGCCAGATTGTCGCGCACCCAGCGCAAAATCATACCGCCATTGTTCACGGCCCCGCCAATTACCCAGTGCTGCTCGGTCAGCGCGTAGCAAAATAGGCGCTCTTGTGGATCGACTTGGGGCTGATCTAGCACGGCCCGTACTGCGCCACTGGTACCCACCGTCACAGCGACTACCCCAGGAGCGATCGCGCCGACGCCTAAGTTTGCCAGGACGCCATCGCTGGCCCCCACCACCACCGGCAAATTGCTCGGCAGGCCCATCGTAGCTGCCACCTCAAGCAGCAGCGGCTGCACATGAGTTGTAGGCACCAAACGCGAAAGCCGATCGGCAGAGACTCCGGCAATTGCCAGGGCTTCGCTGTCCCAGTCTAGCGATCGCATGTTGAACAGCCCAGTGGCGTTGGCGATAGAGTAGTCCACCACATATTCGCCCAGCCAGCGATACAGCACGTACTCTTTAATTGAAATAAACCTGGCTGCCTGATTAAAAAGGTCTGGCTGCTCATGGCGCAGCCAGACCAGCTTCACCAGCGGCGACATCGGGTGAATGGGGGTACCCGTGCGGCTGTAGAGGGCGTGAGCATCGTAGTGCTGGCGGATTTTGTCTACCCAGGGGGCGCTGCGGCGATCGGCCCAGGTAATACTGGGGGTCAGGGGCTGTCCCTTAGTATCTACAGCAATCAGGCTGTGCATAGCGGCGCTAAATGACGCTCCGGCCAGATCGCCGAGATCAATTTGAGTTTGATCCACAACGGTTTTAACGCTGTTGATCACCGCCTCAAAGATTTCGTCAGGATCTTGCTCTTGAACGTCGGCAGTGGGAGAGAGCAGCGGGTATTCAATGGCGTGCTGCTCAATCACGTCGCCCTTGGCTGAAAATAGAACGGCTTTGGTGCTGGTGGTGCCAATATCTACGCCAATGATGTAGTTTGCAGTTGTCATAATTCAAACCTGTTTTTTATAAGAAAAAGCTGAGTACCAGCACTACCAAAAAACCGACGACGCCGACGATAGTTTCCATCACTGTCCAAGAGCGCAGGGTTTGGGCCTCAGTCATGCCAAAAAATCGCCCCACCAGCCAGAAGCCAGAGTCATTGACGTGAGAAAGCACAGTCGCTCCACAGCGATCGCAATTGTAATGGCCGCGACCATCGGCGCAGAATAGTCCCCTAGCTCTACAGCAGGGGCCATTAAGCCTGCCGCTGTCACCATTGAGACCGTCGCTGACCCTTGGCTAACGCGAACGACGGTAGCAATCAAAAAAGCTAGCAAAATAATCGGTAAATTAGAAGCCGCCATCACATTGGCTAGGGCTTCGCCGACCCCGGTTTCTACCAAAACCTTACCAAAGACGCCACCCGCCCCGGTCACCAAAATGATTAGACCCACAGGTTCTAGCGATCGCGTAGCAAACTGTAGCACCTCGCGCCGGGAAAAGCCCTGCTGTGTCCCCAAAAAGTACATGGCCAGCAGCACCGCTAAAATCAGCGCCACAAACGGGTGACCGATAAAGGCGATCCAGTTGAGGGCGAGACTGTCCTCCGGTAACACTACCTCAGAGACAGTGTTCAGCAAAATTAGCCCCAGCGGTACGGCCAGAATAGCGGCAACCAGGCCAAAAGAAAGTCGCTGCTGGGGCTGGCGGGGTTCAGTTTCAGCGATCGCGGCTGCCGCATTCTGCTGAGTGGCTTCTGAGCTAGCTTCTGAGCTAGCTTCGTCTTCATCAGGCGGATCAATATGAATCTGTCCGGCAATATATTTGCCAAAATAGATGCCGCCGACAATCATGGCCGGAATACCCGCAATCAGGCCAAACAAAATCACCCAGCCCAGATCGGCTCCGAGCAGCCCAGCCACAGCAACTGGCCCCGGCGTGGGTGGAATAAAGCTGTGAGCCACCGCAATCCCAGCTACCAATGGAATGCCGTAATAGAGCAGCGATCGCTTGGTGCGCCGCGCCATACTGTAGACCAGCGGAATCAGTAAAATCAGTGCTACGTCAAAGAAGACCGGGATAGCAATAATCAGCCCAGTAAACCCTAGTGCCCACGGTGCCCGCTCGACCCCAGATTTTTTAATCAGGGTATCAGAGATAATTTCGGCCCCGCCGGAAGCCTGTAAAAGTTCGCCAAACATGGCTCCCAGGCCAATGATAATGGCGATGTAGCCCAGCGTATTACCCATACCAGCCTGAATCACGTCGGCAATTTCAGCTGGAGGAATGCCGCCAATGACAGCGACAAAGAGGCTCGTTAGCAACAGGGCAATAAAGGCATGAATGCGCGTTACGATCACCAAAAACAGCAGTAGCGCAATGCCCAAGACAGCAATAAAAAGCAGCGAGAAGGTAGACATTGAATGCTCTCATCCTCGCTTCTCGATAGTTTGGTGGTTCAGTGCTCAGCGAGCTAACCTGACTGGCCCATGTCTTGCAGACATAAAGAATTTTCAACAGCCCAAGTAGCCACAGCGGCTCTGCTGCGCCGACCTGTAGCAGTCTTCAACAATTCATAAGAAATTTACGCAGTCCGAACGGTCTACTGACGCCGAAACGTAATGAGACAGTCTGCACTACAAACTTTCACAACCCAGTCAAGACCGACCAAGCTGCCGCAGCATCTGCATCTGACTTGACAGGCAACTCCTGCGGCTTAATCCATGACGGCTGGCACTTAGCTCCAAAAAGATCGAGAAGCTAATTTTTTGTTCAGCTTCTAGCTTGCTAGATGTCCTGATCCCAAAACCTCCTCCTAGCGAGAGAGGTCAAAGGCGGGTATAAGATTCTTGATAATTACTCTGGGAAAAAGAGGTAATGCCGATTCTCCAAATCTCAGCTGTAGCTATCCTGTTTGGATTGTCAAAGGACTTGCCATTCTCTTTGCCAGGAGGAGCTAGAGGAAGTTTACAGCTACCTGAGGCTGCCTGCTTGTAAAACTGCATAGCTTCCCTGTCACCAGCAGTATGTAATCTCGAATCAAGATAGGAGATGTTGCTATGGTTCCCCACACTTTGTTGCAGTATTTTGCCATTACCCCCCTGGCTGTGATCGCTGCTAATCTCTATCAAATACTGGCAGCACATCGGATTCAGGCTGATTTGGATTGCCCAACTGATCATCTCGATCGCCTGTTTGAGCAAGCCTGGTACGCTTTTGACCAGGATGATTTTGCCGCAGCGTTGGATACTTTTCAAACCCTGCTGGTTTGGCAGCAGCACCTCAACTGTATGGCGGGAATTGAAGCAACGCTTAACTGTGTTGCTTTTGTGGAGCAGGAAATGCTGCACAAAAGCAAAGTGGAATCTCTAGAATCTTTGTTTCAAGGCCCGGCGGCTGCAGATACTGACGACGATCGCCAGCAGGCTCTGCAACTGGCTACCTTAGGCGGGCTACACCGGCGCTCAGGCAGACCGCAGGAAGCGATCGCCTGCTACCAGGAAGCCATTAAGGCTTTTCGCTCAGTCGGAGAGATTGCCAATGTGGGCCTGATGCTGAACAATCTGGGGACAATTTACGCTCAGATGGGGCAGCACCAGCGCACTCAAAGCCTGTGTCTGACAGCCGTAAGTCTTTTGGCTGACAGCAGCGATCGCCATAGCTATGCCACCGCGCTGCACAATTTAGGTGTTGCCTACTATCACTTGAGCAACTACCACCAGGCGCTTAAGTATTTAGAACAGGCTTTGGCTCTTAGAGGTCAGCTTGGCGATCGCGCTGGCGAGGCATCTACCCTCAGCTACATGGGTAAAACCTACTGTCACCAGCATCTGTTTATGTATGCCCTGAGCTGCTACGAAGCGGCTCTAGAACTCTGCCAGACCCCAGCCAACGCTTTAGCTCTGCAGCAGAAAGGTACAATTTTGGGCCACTTGGCGGCGCTAAGCCAGCAAACCGGGCATCCCCAACTGGCCGTTAGCTATTACGAACAGGCTTTAGAAATCTTTGCCACGGTGGCGGATGACAAAGGGGCAGGCCGAATTTTTAGCCAGATGGGAAAGCTGTTTGAGTACCTAGGAAAAACCACAGCCGCTCTAGACTGCTATCAGCAAGCCTTGGGCAAACTGCGTGATATGGGCGATCGCCTGGGTGAAGTTGCCACCCTCGACAAAATTGAAGGACTCTATCAGCAGATTAACTCCTGTAGCCTGATGGCTGACTTTGTGGCCTAGATCAGCGTTCTCACATCGGCAACGCAGCCGCTGACTGCGGCTGAAACCACCATCGCCGGACTCATCAATAGGGTTCGGCCCGAAGCAGAACCCTGCCGTCCTTTAAAGTTGCGGTTAGAAGAAGAGGCGCTGATCTGACGCCCTTGCAGTTTGTCAGGGTTCATCGCCAGACACATAGAGCAGCCCGGTTCGCGCCACTCAAACCCAGCCGCCAGAAAAATTTGGTCGAGTCCTTCGGCTTCGGCTTCCTGCTTGACTCGCTCTGATCCCGGCACGACAAAAGCTTTCACCCCTTTAGCGACGTGCCGACCTTGAGCAAACTTAGCCGCCTCCCGTAAATCGCTAATTCGGCCATTGGTGCAGCTACCGACAAAGCACACGTCTACAGGCGTCCCCTGAATCGGCTGTCCTGGCTGCAAATCCATGTAGCGGTAGGCTTCTTCTGCAATGGGGCGTTCTTCCTGGGGCAGCTCTGCTAAAACAGGCACCGCTTCATCTACCGCAATTCCCTGAGCGGGAGTGATGCCCCAGGTGACAGTGGGGGCAATCTCAGCTGCATCAAACACCACCTCGTCGTCATATTCAGCGTCGGCATCGCTGCGCAAACTGCGCCACCAGTCCAGAGCGCGATTCCAATCGTCTCCTTTGGGCGCAAAATCGCGGCCCTTGAGATAGTCAAAGGTGATAGGGTCTGGATTGATATAGCCGCAGCGCGCCCCGCCTTCGATGGCCATATTGCAAACAGTCATTCGCTCTTCCATAGACATCTGCTCAAAGGTGGTGCCAGCGTATTCGTAGGCATAGCCCACACCACCCTTGACTCCAAGCTTACGGATGAGGTGTAAAATCACGTCCTTGGCGTAGACGCCGGGACGCAAGCTGCCGTTAATCTCCACTCGCCGGACTTTCAGCTTGGCCAGTGCCAGGGTTTGAGAGGCCAAAACATCGCGTACCTGACTGGTGCCAATGCCAAAGGCGATCGCACCAAAAGCCCCGTGGGTCGAGGTGTGGCTGTCACCGCAGGCAATGGTCATACCGGGCTGGGTCAGCCCCTGCTCTGGGGCAATGACATGCACAATACCCTGATTGCCAGAGCCAACATTGTAGAAAGTAATTTGGTTTTCCTGGCTGTTGCGCTCAAGCGCGGTCATCATCTCCTCCGCCAGAGTGTCAGCAAAGGGACGCGCCTGATTTTCAGTCGGGACAATATGATCCACCGTGGCGATAGTGCGCTCTGGCAGCAGCACCTTTAGCCCCCGCTCTCGCAGCATAGCAAAGGCTTGAGGACTGGTAACTTCGTGAATTAAATGCAGGCCGATGAATAGCTGGGTTTGCCCAGAGGGCAACTTGCTAACGGTATGGAGATCCCAGACCTTGTCAAAGAGAGTGCCTTTGCTCATAGTGAAAAGTAAGAGCGGTAACCTATGCTACTTTGCAAGTTCTCATTGTAGCCCAAAGGGTTATCGATCAATTTGGAACAATCTACTCAGAATGATTGGCATCGAGGCTCTGTTTGCCTTGCTCATACCAGTGGTCAAAACGTGTCTCTAAGTCTGGATGAATCCCTCGAATTTGGTCAATCACCTGCTTGGCCCAGTCGAGATAGGCTAGCTTGCGATCGCTTGACCAGTGAGCCGGAGGATTTAGGACAACATCTCGAATGTTGGCAATTTTATCGGCTAGCTTGATCAGCTTGGCGCGATCGCTGACACAACCTGCATGCTCGATCTGCCGCTGTTTACGAACCGCTTTAGGCAAAGACTTGTCATCAGTGACCTCTGCAACAACTTGGCGCACATCAGTGCCAAAGCTTTGCTCAATTTCTTCTAGCGCTGTGTCGGTATCTTCAACCGTATCGTGCAGCAAGGCCGCCGCGATCATCACCGCATCGGGCAGCGCTACCTCAGATAGCATCTGAGCCACTGCCAAGGATGATTGATATAGGGCGTTTGCTCTGCATCTTTGCGCCGCTGGTGACGATGCTTTTGAGCCGCAAAGCTAGCTGCCTGCAAGATCAGCCCCAGATCCTGCGCTGAGAAAGCAGCCGCAGCTAGAGGATCTCTCATGGCTTACTTCTCCTGGTTGCTGTAGGCATCAAACAGGCTAATCACCTGCTGACAGCACTGCTTGAGCTGCTGCCCTGCTGCCGCCTCAGGGCGAGTTAGACCGACAAACTCCCACTGCTCAATCGTTGACAGTGTCCACTGCTTACCCTGATGGTCAAAACCTGCCAGTTCAATACCAATGACCCGGTAGCTTTGCTCAACCGGATCTGGGTAAAAGCGAATTTGCATGAGCAGGCTGCGACATTTGAACAAGCGGCTGACCCCTGGGAAATGAAAGCCTAGGTCAATTGAGTCAGGATCAACAAGAGCCTGAGTGTCCTGATCGGGTGTCCAAGGCTTTAGATCAACGCTTAAATCAGGAAAGTGAGACTTAAAGATACGAACTGCCGTTGCAATCTTGCTGGCAAATTCGACACTAGTGGCTTGTTCAGCTGCGTTCACACTTTAACGTCTCTAGCATTATCGATAGGATAAAACAGCCGCTGACATTCGTTAGTGAGCTGTGTAACCTATAGTATTCTCTCTAGTTTACTGACCTGATTGATCAACAGAAATCCTGAGTCCTCAGATCATAACTGACCCTACCAGATCCGGTCTTGAAGATCCGCCTTGCAGACTGCCAAAACATTACGATCGACTTCACTTAGCTCATTCAGGCGATGGAAACCCTCCAGGTTAAACTCGACAGGTGCTGCCCCGTTGACATCGGCTGCCACAGCCTGCTGCAGCAGCGCCAGACTGTAGGGAAACACCTCTTGACTGTAGCTGTCTACTACCATCAAAGCAGCCTGATCAGGCTGCAACGAGCCATAGAAGCAGTCAAAAGAAGAGTTAGGCATGTAGAACGCGCCTACAGCCAGCCCGTCTTGAGCTTCAAATACCATATAGGCTGCCCCTGCCTGATCGGGCTGAGGCGACTGACCATAGACAAAAACCCCATCTACCAGTAGTGGCGACTGGGCAGATGGCTCAGACTGAGGGAGGATAATATCGGCTGGGCTGACAGACTGGCTGGGTTCTGCCGCCTTGACTGCTTGAGCAGTAATCAGCATACCCAACAGGCTAGAACCCAAAGCTAGCCGCGTCAAAAACTTTTGCTTCCCCAGTTTGAACAATAGGGAAAGCGCGATTTTTTTATAGAGAGATACTTTTGAAGCTGCATTTAAGGGAAACACTGTGATTATTCCTGGTAGCTGAATTTAATTGTTCTAAACTAGGCGGTAACTGTGTGAGGCGATCGCACCTAGTTCCACTTTAGTTGACTGGCTTTTAGGGCCATCGGGCGATCGCTAATCCCGTAATATCTCTTTGCCTATAGCCCTTTTCGATGAAGCTGTGTACGCTTTGAGATAGTGAGCAGAGACGCTTAGTAGCCAGAGTCATCGGCACAGGCTCACAACTGGGCTTTTGAGTGGGTTGGCGACGGCGAACAATGAATAACTACAGTTTGCCAAGGGGCTATTTCGCAAAGAACTGGCAATTAAGCTGCCCGCCCTACTACGTCTGTCAATGTCTCATTAGTCTCCCAGCCTGTCTTCTATACGAGGTTATAGACTGTGCCAGAAAACTAACTGTCTTTATACATAAGATAGAGCGATTGATATCAAACTGACTTTCAGAACAAGATAGGCTAGTACAAGGTAGGCACTGCACAGGGTCGCCTGAGAACGCCCTCACAAGAAGCTATGTCCCATTCGGTGAAGCAGACTGCAGCTCCTATTCAGCTAATTATTTTTACTGACAAACGACCTAATTCAGAGGAACAAATTCGCCAAATTCACGCTCACCTCAGGCAGCTTCAAGGAAAATTTGCTCATTACTTGGAAGTAGCGGACGTTGCTGAACAGCCCTACTTAGCCGAACATTTCAAGCTAGTGGCAACGCCAGCCCTGATCAAGACCACGCCTCTGCCGCAGCAGATCCTAACTGGCAGCGACATCATTCCCCAGCTGGACTACTGGTGGCCTCAATGGCAGCAGGAGGTCGATCAGCAGCCCGATACATCCGCTGCCGCAGAACTCAATAGAGCAGATTTAGACTCGGCAGACTTGGACTCAGTAGATTTGGCTTTGAGTACATCTACCTTTAGCTCTGTGAGTCACTCTGCCAGAGTGATTGAGCTATCAGACGAGATTTTTCGGCTCAAGCAGAGCAACGAGGCATTAGCGGCTCAGCTACAGTTCAAAGACCGCATTATTGCTATGATGGCTCACGATTTACGCAACCCCTTAACAGCAGCTTCAATCGCTATTGAAACTTTAGAAATGGGCTACAACAATCCCAAACGAGCCGCCCAGCTTACACCCAGTCTGACAAACCAGCTTTTGTGCCACGCCAAGACCCAAATTCGTGCTATCGATCGGATGATTACAGATATTCTGCAGGCGGCACAGGGAGCTTCTGCAGAACTGAGCATACAGCCGCAGCCGCTGCAGCTTAAAGGGCTATGCCTGGAAGCAGTAGAATCCCTAAGCAGCAAGTTTGAGGCCAAGCAACAAACCGTGACGACCGATATTCCGCAGGATTTACCTCGAGTCTATGCTGACCGTTTGCAGGTGCGTCGGGTCATTGTCAACCTGATAGATAACGCTATTAAGTACACGCCTTCAGGCGGGAAAATTGACGTTTTTGCCCTACACCGCACGACCCAGAAAGTCCAGGTCAGCATTCACGACACTGGCCCCGGCATTCCCCGCGAAAACCGCGAAAAAATTTTTGAAGAAAGCTTCCGGCTGCAGCGCGATCGCGCCAAAGATGGTTATGGCTTGGGCTTAGCCCTGTGCCAAAGGATTATTCGCGCCCACTACGGTCAGATTTGGGTTGACTCACTGTCTAATCAGGGCAGCTATTTCCACTTTACCCTGCCCGTTTATAGAGAGTGGGGCAAAGGATGAAGCAGCTTGATGCTCTAGTACTGCCGTAATTCTTAAGAGCGGTCTTCTGCCGCCGGGGGTAGAGCCTGATCGCTGCTGCCCGTGATCATCTGAGACCTCATCGCCGCCAGTTCAGCTTCGACGTCGCTGCCCCCTTCGAGTTCGGCAAACTGAGCTTCTAAGCTATCGGTGTTTAGCTCAGCGATCGCCTCAGACTGAGCTTCAAGCTGATGTACTTTGTCCTCCATGCGCTCAAAGGCAGCGATCGCGCCGCTGGTGCCTACCTGGCCTAGCATCTCGTTAATTTTCTGCGAAGCTTTAGCTGAGCGGGCACGGGCAATGTACATGTCTTTTTTAGTTCGCGCCTCAGACAGTTTAGACTCTAGCATCCGCATATTGTCTTTGAGCTGAGTCACAATACCAGCCTGCTGGTCTAGCTGGGCCTTCATAGAATTAGCCGTTTCAACATAGGCTTTGCGCCGGGTCAGGGCTTCGCGGGCCAGTCCATCTTCGCCTTTTTGCAGGGCTAGCTGGGCGCGGTTGTACCATTCACGAGCCGTCGCGTCTGCTTGAGACTGCTGCCGTTCGGTGCGTTTTTGAGTCGCGATCGCCTGAGCCACAGCCTGACGTAGCTGAATCAGGTCTTCTTGCATATCAGTGACCGTCTGCTCTAGCACTTTTTCTGGATCTTCGGCACCACTAATCCAGCTATTTAAGTTGGCGCGAACCACCCGGCTAATGCGATCTAGCAATCCCATTATGCTCTTCTCCACATCTGAAGATCCTAATGCATAGAGCATAGCAGGGGGATATCAGACTTGACAGACCCCTAGGAGACTAATCTGCGCGAACATTAGCTGAAATTCCCTGGGATTGCAAATCTTCAACCAGGCTTTCTGCCGCCTCAGCGCTGTTAAAAGCTCCCATCTGAATGCGTGCTCCCTCAGAAAAGTTACGCACATAGGCGTCTCCTACGGCAGTCCTCGCTTCAGAGAGCGACTGATCTCCGGTATAGTCAGTTACTACATAATAGTTGGCCGCCGGCGGTGGAGACTGACGGGAAGTAGGAGGCGCTGCCGCCGCTGGAACCGGACGCGCAGGAGGCGCAGACGGACTGGCAGCAGGTGGGAGTGCAGTTCGCGCCGGGGCAGGACTGGCGGGCCGACTGGCCGCAGGCGCTGCTGGAGCGGCAGGAGCTGTTGGCTCAGCAGGACGGGCTGTAGCGAGGGGAGCGGCGGGTAGAGGTGTGGTGGCCACAGGTGCAGGGGTGGCCGCAGCAGCAGGAGTCCTCGTGGTGACAGGGGCACTAGTGGTTGCCGTAGAGGTAGCAGACGGATTTAGCGGCGCTGACTGGCTAGCGTGCAACGTACTAAGGCTGCTTAAGTTGAGTTCGACAAACTCCTGTGATGAGAGATTGGGGCCAAAGGAATAAAAGGCAGAGTCGGACGTAGCTGCTGTACTGCTGTCGGCAGAGACAGTCTTTTCGTTCTCTGAAGCCTCTGACCAGCCGTTGATCAGGGGAATGTGACTGACCGCAGCAGGATTGGTCAACGCGTAGCCGATGCCAGCACTGCTAACCAGCAGCAGCATCAGAGCACCCAGCCCTAAAGGCGTAGACCAGCTATCTATCCAGGTATCAGCAGTTGGCTCTAGGGCTGAGTCAGCATCCGTAGGGATCTCATCTGTAGCCAAACTTTGCAAAAGCGCCTCAGAAGAGGCCAGATAACCCTCTGGACTGAGATCGTGCCGAGTAGCCAGAGCTGCGATCACAGGTACCTGAGCCGATTTTGTAAGAGCAGATTCGGCGATCGCATTGGCTGCTTCAGACTCAGGGATCGGCTGCGGCGGCGGCGGCGGAATGCTAACGGCTCCAGAAATGCTCGGTGAAGCAGTCGCTGGCTGCCGACTGGGATCTGGCTTAACTGTGATTAGATTGAGCGGCTTTTGAGTCTTTACCTTTAAACGCCGTGCGGGTGGCATGGGATGCCCCTGCCGCTGCCGTCGATAGCGGGTTAGTTCTTCGTCGAGGGTAATACTCAGGCTACCCAAAGCACTTTTTAGCGGTGCCTTGAGTGTGGTAGCCGTCTCAATCCCAGCTCCGTTGACTGAGGAGTGTCTTAGCATAATGTGTGAACCTCTTGATTGGCTTAACCCGCAGACTCTAGCCTGTTGCGAGTGAACCGTTTCAAACTGCAATTGGCACCCGGAATACAGCATAGGCTACATTACTTTATTTCACATATGCCAACTTTGGAACGAATAAATTGGGTTATTTTCTTAAACTGATAGGCGATCGGCTGACCTAAACCTGAGTTTCGCCATTGCTCAAAAATTTGGGCCCTGATGCAGACCTGAACGGATGGTATTGTGCAGCGCCGCCACGGCTCATTAACTTTATTTGTTGCTACCCTACGCCATGACATTTCAATCTCTCAACCAGCTCATTGGTCAGCTAAAGCAGCAGAAAAGCTGGCGGCAGCAGCAGCAGTTCAACCAGGTTTTGAAGGCTTGGCCCGAAGCCGTAGGCGTTGCCGTGGCTCAACAAACGCGCCCGACTGGCATGACCCAGCAGGTTTTGCAGGTAGCCACGTCAACGCCAGCTTGGTCACAAACGCTGGTGTTCGAGCGCCATCGCATTCTACGAAAACTCAATCAGCAGCTGGCACTGCATCTAACAGATATTCGGTTTTCGGCAGCACAGTGGAAAACTTTAGAAAATCAAGCACAGGCGATCGTAGCCCCCTCTCAAGCACTCCGCCAGCACCCCAGCTTCATTGCTATGAGTCATGCCCAAAACCACCTTGCGGCTTTTGAACTGCCACAGGCTACAGCATTTGAGCGCTGGGCGGAGCTGAGGCAGCAGCAGACAAAAGACTGTCCGCTTTGCCCTAAATGCGGATGTCCGACCCCACCTGGCGAACTCAAACGCTGGTCAGCCTGTGCCCTTTGCGCAACTAAGCACTGGTAGAGTTGAGCCACTTGGCTTTAGAGGTTATTTGAGAAGAAATATGGTGTCATGTTTAGCACCCGGAAATCTTCCCTAGCTCCCTTTTTAGGGGGGAAATCAGCTTGGAAGTCCCCCCTTTCAAGGAGGATTTAGGGGGATTGGAATAGCGATGCCTCACAGAGGACTTTCAAAACACCTTCTTAGCCACCTATAAAATCACCGCCTGAGTCCCCAACAAATGTATTACTCGTTACAACTTCCGTGGAGGATTTAGCTGCATTCTATCGAATGGCTTACCTGGCGATCGCTCTGATCAGGCCAGCTACACGCTTTGTAAACATACCTTGTAGAGATACTTTTGAGGCTGGTGGTAACAATGATTTCAATACCTAAATCGACCCTCGTTTTGGCAGTGCTAACGGTCGCGTCTCCAGTTTTATTGCCCTTGCCAGCCAAAGCCGCAAACTTTGACTTTGGCAGCACTGCGGTTGAGACTCTCAACTACTTGTCTGCAAATTTAGAGGGCCGCAGCGTCGGCACTCAGAAAGAAGCGGAAACGGTTGATTACCTAGTAGAACAGCTCAAGGGATACGATTATTCGCCGATATTGCAGCCGTTTGATTACCAGTTCCGAGGACAAGAGTTGACCTCTTACAATGTTGTAGCTGAGCGTCCCGGCACATCAGGCAAACAGATTCTACTAGGCGCTCATTACGACAGCGCCCCTAGCAACAGTACATTAGATCGAACCAACCTTGAAGGCACAAACGACAATGCTTCTGGGGTAGGTGTCCTATTAGAGCTAGCCCAGCGACTTGAGGCTGAGACAGCGCATACTGTCACATTTGTTTTCTTTGGAGCAGAAGAAATTGGCCTAGTCGGTTCAGAGTTTTATGCCAGCAGCCTGAGTCAGCAAGACATCGACGATACGCTCTTGATGGTCAATCTTGACAGCTTAGTAGTCGGTGACAAAATGTACTTCAACGCCGGACGTGGGGCCGCTACCAATCCATCCTGGTTTGAGTATCGGGATCTTGCTCTGGAAATTGCCGCAGAAAACGGCATTGCCGCAGAAAGCAATCCCGGTTTTAATGACGATTACCCCAAGGGAACTGGCTGCTGTAGCGATTTGGAGTCGTTTGATTTCTTGATGCCAGTGCTTGCTGCCGAGGCAACCAACTGGGATATTGGAGACAAAGACGGCTACACACAGACCAGCAACCCCAACGTACCGGGTGGGGCAACCTGGCACGATCCAGCAACCGATAATCGTGAGTTCATCAACGAAGTTTTCCCTGGCTTAATCGAAGAGCGGACTCGTAACTACACGCTGATACTCGACGAGTTTATTGATCGGGTTAATGCAAAATCCGTTCCTGAACCGATGAGCATTCTAGGATTTGCAACAGCATTGGGAGCAGCAGGCTTAATGCTAAAGCGTCAAAGCGATCGCTACGATTAGAGTCAAGCAGACAGAACGCTCTCAGGCTGGCAAATATTCGGCAAAGCCCTTTATCCCCCAGCCCCTTCTGTGGAATAGGAGAGAACAAAGAAGGCAGATTTTTAAAGTTCCCTGCCCAGCCTGGGCAAGGAACTCAGGCCGAGGGTGCAAAGCCAACATGGCCCAAACTGACAGTCTCTGGTTTTTAATCTGCGCTTTTCAGCGGCTCTTGGCGATCGCACTCATTGAGACTTGTAAGACAGTTTCTATGGGTTTAATTTTCTACCTTGTTGGTTTAACGGTTGTAAAAATCAACCCCGAGAATTTACTTTTTATCTGAATAAAAACTGTTTTCAACCGCAAGAGAGAGGCAAAACTTTTCATAAATCGTCTATTTCAGTATTTTTTTAGGTAGGTTGCCCCTGATCCCGAGCGATTGTAAATATTCTTTGATCCCGCTGAGAGGAAACCGCTCGGGTTTGGTAACACAAGCTTGCGAGAATATAAAGAAACTCTAAAGGTAAGTTTGAAGCTAAAGCCGATTAGATCACTTCAGAGGCAAAGGTTTGAGACTGCTAACGAAAAAAATAGAGTCCTCCAACTTAGTTAAGAATGGTTCTCAGAATTCATCTTTTTTGTAGGTGCTATATGAGAACTGCAAAGGTTGGAACCTCCAGCTGCTACTGCTGCCGCTTTTATACCCCAGAAGGGCGACGAGGCGGCCACTGCGACAAGCTCAATGTTCCTGTACGTGGTTCTTGGAAAGCCTGTTGCCTGGCGATCCCAGCTTTCTCAACGGCGACTCCTTTGAAACAAAAAATCGAGCTTTGGTCGCAAGACTTCCTGTGGGCTCCTGCGGAGATCCCCAAGTTCAAGCAGCTAAGTAAGGTCTATTCTCCTACCTGCTCGTAACAGACGCAAAACCGTGATCCCGATTGCCAGGGATTTTTTATGACCTTTTATGCCCACAAGTTATGCTCACAAGAGCATTTTACGGTAGCCACGGATACTGGCTAAAGTCAGGATCTCGCTTTTCCAGAAAAGCCTGTTTACCTTCTGCCCCTTCTTCGGTCAGGTAGTACAGCAAGGTGGCGTTACCGGCGAGTTCTTGCACTCCAGCCTGACCATCGCAGTCAGCATTAAATGCTGACTTTAGGCAGCGAATGGCTGTGGGGCTTTTTTGTAAGATCTCCTGTGCCCACTGAACGCCCTCGGCCTCCAGCGCATCCACCGGAACTACGCAGTTAACCAGCCCCATATCCAAGGCTGCTTGAGCAGAATATTGGCGACAAAGAAACCATATTTCCCGAGCTTTTTTTTGGCCCACAATACGAGCCAGATAGCCACTACCAAAGCCGCCGTCAAAACTGCCCACTTTAGGTCCTGTTTGTCCAAAAACAGCATTTTCAGCCGCGATCGTCAGATCGCAGACAACATGAAGTACCTGTCCACCCCCAATGGCATAGCCTGCCACTAGCGCAATGACGACCTTGGGCATAGAGCGAATTAGCCGCTGTAAATCCAAAACATTGAGCCGGGGTACGCCGTCTTCACCCACGTAGCCTGCTTTGCCGCGAACGCTCTGATCTCCACCAGCACAAAACGCATATTTGCCATCTGTATGCGGCCCTGCCCCCGTGAGCAGCACCACACCAATACGGGTATCTTCTCTGGCATTGCAGAAGGCATCATACATTTCAAACACGGTTTTGGGTCGAAACGCGTTGCGCTTGTGGGGGCGGTTGATGGTAATTTTGGCAATCCCTGCTGCTTTTTCGTACAAAATATCTTCGTAGGATTTGGCTGTTTGCCAGTTAGTTTCCATAAAAGTTGCGATCGCGCCATCGGGCTAAACGTCCACTGCGACAGCTGTGTGACAGCTGAGTGATCAATAGCGTACATCAATAGCTTTCTTAGCTGAATCGACGTGAGCGTAGCAAGGGTTCTTTGCCGATCCAGATAAGATAGCTATGGCAGCGGCTTGAACTGCTGCTAAAAATTAAGATTGGCTGCAAATCAGTCAGTGACTGCTTCACAATAGATGCAGCTTCTCCGTTACCTATAGGAGTCGCTGATGAAAGCATTCAAGAACATCTATGGCTTACTACTGGTTTAAAGCTTTTCATATTGTTGGCGTCGTGGTTTGGTTCGCGGGGCTTTTTTACCTGGTGCGTCTTTTTATCTACCATGTTGAAGCTGAGGCAGAACCTGAACCCGCTCAAAGCATTCTCAAGCAGCAGTATCAGATCATGGAGGAGCGCCTGTACCACATCATTACGATGCCTGGTATGGTCGTAACCGTAGCGATGGCGATTGGCTTGCTAGTGCTACGGCCAGATCTGTTACATGACGGTTGGCTACACGCAAAGCTGGGACTAGTTGCGCTCTTATTGGCCTATCACTTTTACTGTGGGCGGCTCTTGAAGCAGCTGCAGCAGGGAGAGTGTCGCTGGTCGGGACAGCAGCTCAGGGGGCTAAATGAGGCACCAACGCTGCTGTTGGTAATTATCGTTATGCTAGCTGTATTCAAGAATAGTTTTCCTACTAGCGCAGCGACTTGGCTGGTGGTGGGGCTGGTAGCGTTTATGTTAGCGACGATTCAGCTATATGCCAAAAAGCGCCGCCTAGACAAAGAACGTCAGCAGTCAGAGGCGATCGCCCCTGATTCTGATCGAGCGCTGCAAAATTGAGTCAAGGCAATGATTAATCTTCCAAAAGACTTATTGCACCTTTGATTTTTTTTGGTTACGATTTATATACAAGGACTTGACTGAAGTCCGATATCAATGAACTAACAGAGGTACAGTCATGGAAGAGCAACAGAAGTTTGGTTTCACTCGCTTTGCTGAAGTTTGGAATGGTCGTTTGGCAATGATAGGCTTCACCGCTGGCGTCATTGTTGAGATGATCACGGGTCAGGGTATCCTGTCGCAGATTGGCCTGATGTAATCAGGCTCAAAGAATCTATACTAGATTCAGTGTTTCGTCACAGCTTTATCTGTTACAAAAGCGCTGAATCGATGCTTCTATAAGCCGTCAATCTTTGATTAAGCTAACGTTTAGGTGAGCAGTGCTCACCTTTTTTATTGAGAGACGCTAGGACACAGATCCCCAGGTAGATACCGCCCGTAACAGCGCTGGAATTTCGGCGTCTGGAGAAAATTCTAAGGTGGTTTCTCGATAGCCCAAGTAGCCAGATTCGGCAAATGAGATCAGCATTCGCACTAGGGCTATCCAAACCTGTTCCTCATATTCCCAATCTTTGCCTCGATAGGCTCGAGCTGCTATTGAGCGCAAAGCCCAAAAGTAGGTATTGCGAACGGTGCTGCCCTGCTTGTTGTACTGAGGCACGTCTTCTGGGTGCAGGTAAATAACCTGATTGCTGATCCTGGCTCTCATGTTGATGTAAGGTTACAGTTCAAAGCGATAGATTAGTAACCTGCCCAAAAAAGATTTACGATCTATGCTCTGATTGAGAGACTGCTATATCCAAGATTGCCATGATCGCCGCTGTATCGCTGCAGAACGTACATAAGGTTTACAACAACGTTCATGTTGTCAACGATTTGTCGCTGACGATTCAATCAGGCGAAATCTTTGGTCTGTTAGGCCCAAATGGTGCAGGAAAATCTACCACAATTCGCATGTTAACAACCCTGACCCAGCCTACACAGGGGGACATCGTAGTAGCCGGCTACGACGTCAGTCGGCAGCAGCAAGAGGTTCGGCGGCAGATTGGTGTAGTTTTGCAGCAGATTAGCGTCGATGGCGATCTCTCGGTTTGGGAAAATATGGAGTTTCATGGACGTATGCACCATATTCCTAATCCTCAACGTCGCCAAGGGATTCAGCAGTGGCTAGAGTATGTTGAGCTGAGCGATCGCCGCGACAGCAAAGCAAAAACCCTCTCTGGCGGCATGAAACGGCGGCTGCAAATTGCTCGAGCGCTGCTGCATCAGCCCAAAATTTTGTTTTTAGACGAACCCACTGTAGGGCTAGATCCCCAAGCTCGCAGGCGGCTTTGGGAAATTATTAAAGGGCTTAACACTCAGCAGGGGGTAACGATGCTGCTGACGACTCACTACATGGAGGAGGTAGAATATCTCTGCGATCGCATTAGCATTATGGATGGGGGTCGCCTCATCGAAACCGGAACGCTCAACGAACTGCGAAACCGCCACGGACAAGGGATTGTGATGAAAAAGGAAGGCGATCGCTGGCAGTACCAGTTTTTCTCAACTTTAGAGCTTGCCAATGCCCACCTCAACCAGCAGCCTGACAAAACAGGCATGATGGTGAGAGCTTCCAACTTAGAAGATATCTTTGTAGAACTCACCGGGCACAATCTCGACTAACCCGAGTTCTGACTTTGTCTGATGTGCTTGTCTTATGTCTCTGCTTGCCAGCAAAATTGAAGCTATTCTCTATCTCAAAGGTCAGCCGCTCTCAATTGCACAGATTGCTGAATATGCTGGCTGTGACAAAGACGCAGCCGAGGAAGGTCTAATTGAGCTGATGGCTGACTATGCCCACCGCGATAGTGCTTTGGAGATTGCAGAAACCAAGGCGGGGTATAGCCTACAGCTCCGACTGAATTTCAAATATCTGGTTGATAGCCTGATTCCGCTCGACATTGGCGTGGGGGCGCTGAGAACCCTGGCCGCGATCGCCTTAAAAGGCCCGCTCAGCCAGACTGACCTAGTCGATCTGAGGGGATCTGGCGTCTATCAGCAGGTGCAAGAACTTGTCAACCTAGGCTTTGTGCGCAAGCGGCGACAGTCAGACGGGCGCTCTTTCTGGCTACAGGTTACAGATAAATTCCATCGCCACTTTGAAATCGATCAGCTACCCCCCCTGCAGCAAAATGCCTCAGCTGGCCTGTCAACCGTCGTGTCGGCCCTTCCTATTGAATCTTCAGACTCTTGAGAATTTGGCACACTTCACTCAGCCCTCACCAAATCATTAAGGTATGATTAATCATCCAGGGCCACAGCAAAAGCCGACTGAATTTCAACCACCCTGAAGAAGGAAGCCGCCACATTAACGGGCCTCCTTAATTAGACGGTGGATCAAAATCCAGTATTGGATCTAAGGTAGAGAAGAAAGTTAACCACAGTTTCTATGGTCTTCAACCCTGAAAATGCCGATTTCATGCGTGTCAATGCCGAGAGCACTCAGGCCAATCAGCTTTTGAAATATCTTCAGCATCAGCCACCCGAAGTCTTAACCCGAGTCGCTCAATCGGTTAGCGCTGAAATTAAGCAGATTATTTCCCAAAATGTTCAGGGCTTGGTAGGCGTTCTACCGACTGAAGGCTTTAACGTTCAAATTAATACCGACCGAGAGAACCTAGCGGGTTTGCTAGCCTCGGCCATGATGACAGGCTACTTTCTACGCCAAATGGAGCAGCGCATGGAGCTAGAAGAAAGCTTAGCCTCTTCACTTTCATTAGGAGAAACCAAAAGCGATTTGAAAGATCCCCAATAGTTCGATCGCTATTAAAGCTTTTACCTACCTAAACATAGCCAAACCTGCATTGGGCAACTTTTAGCTTAAAAAGGGCGAGACCTGTCTCGCCCTTTTTGCACTTTAGTATGATTTTTGACCGCTTTAGAATAGAGGTTCTTTAAGCAAGCAACTCCGGTAGAGCATTCAGCGTAGGGTAAGCATCGCCCACCTTCACTGAAGTTTAGAACCGGGAAGAGAACCCCAAAAATATTTACTGACCTTCCCAACATTTTCCCTCATGATTTTCTAACCTGAGTTTCACGCCGTACCCATAACACCCCTTCAGACTTTGTTTAGCGGTGTCGTGCTAACTGCGGTTCTCAATCATTTTACAAAGCCAACTATGATCGCTTCCCCCGTGTCTTACAAGCACAGCTTTAAACTACGCCTGGCTACTTTGATGCTAGTTGGCATGACCGGCCTAGTGAGCCTGGTAATTACTGCCTGGTTCACTGGCGATAATACGGTCACAGGCTTTTTTAAGCAGCTCTATGCCCTGCAGCAGTATCCCCCTGTTTGGCTCATGCCGCCTGCGACGCTGGGAAATATTTTCTAGGTTCGATGCTGTTCTTGATGGTGCTAGTACTCGCCATCATGAAAATTTGGCCTCGCCCAACTACCTGGCCTAGACGAGCTGTCATTAGCATTCTAGCCGTTTTGACTATTCGCTATCTGCTGTGGCGATCGCTGTCAACTTTGAACCTCAGCACGCCGTTGAACGGCATCTTCAGCCTGGGGCTATTTGCCTTGGAGCTGTTCATCCTCAGCAACGGTATCTTACAGCTATTTTTAATGCTGCGGGTTAAGGATCGGCGCAAAATCGCTAATCAGCTATCTGAGAGTGTCTTGGCAGGCGAGTTTTTGCCCACGGTAGACATTCTCATTCCGACCTACAATGAACCTGAGTTCATTCTCAAGCGCACTGTGATTGGCTGTCAGGCCATGACCTATGGCCCTAAAACTATCTATCTCCTTGACGATACCCGCCGTGCTGAAATTGAGCTGCTGGCAGAAAGGCTGGGATGTCAGTACCTGACTCGCCCGGATAACCGACATGCTAAAGCGGGTAACCTTAACCACGCTTTGCCTCAGGTTGGCGGCGAACTGGTAGCCGTTTTTGATGCCGACTTTATCCCCACTAAAAATTTTCTGACCCGCACAGTGGGCTTTTTCCAAGACCCTCAGGTGGGGCTGGTACAAACGCCTCAGAGTTTCTATAACCCCGATCCTATTGCCCGTAACCTGGGGCTTGAAGACGTTTTGACTCCAGAGGAAGAAGTCTTTTACCGTCAGGTGCAACGAGTCCGAGATGGGGCTGGCGCAGTGGTGTGTGCGGGGACATCCTTTGTGGTGCGGCGCTCAGCCTTGGACTCGATTCCAGGTTTTGTCACTGAAGCCGTCAGCGAAGATTTTTTTACCGGTATTCGGCTAGCGGCTCAGGGCTATCGGCTAATCTATCTAAATGAAAAGCTCAGTGCTGGACTCGCCGCTGAGAACATCGCCGCTCACGCTCTACAGCGAATACGCTGGGCACAAGGGACTTTGCAGGCGTTTTTTGTCAAGTCAAATCCGCTCACAATTCCGGGCCTCAGTCTCCTACAAAGGCTGGCTTATCTAGAAGGGCTTTTGCACTGGTTTAGCAGTGTGGCTCGGGTGGGATTTCTGCTCATGCCTCTGGCCTACTCTTTTTTGGGCGTCATACCGCTGCAGACCACTGGGGCTGAGCTACTGTATTTCTTTTTGCCTTTCTATCTGGTACAGCTCAGCGTTTTTTCCTGGCTTAACTATCGCTCTCGGTCGGCGCTACTCTCAGATGTGTATTCTCTGGTGCTGGCCTTTCCGCTCATGGCTACGGTGATTCAAGTTATGCTGCGGCCTTTTAGTTCAGGCTTCAAGGTGACACCGAAGGGGACTGCCAGCGATCGCTATCGATTTAACTGGGAGTTAGCGTGGCCGCTAATTCTGGTGTTTCTGCTGATGGCTCTCAGCTTTTGGATCAGCCTGAGCCAGTTTTCAACCCGCATGGCTGACCCGGTCGAGCCGCTCGCGGGCCTCAACATCGGCTGGATTTGGAGCGCCTACAACCTGCTGATGCTGAGCATTGTTTTGCTGATTTTACTGGATGCGCCCCGGCCTAGCCCCTACGAATGGTTTAATTTGCAGCGCATTGTCAAAATTGATGTTGCAGAAACTGGTACCTTGTGGGGTTTTACCCGTATGATTTCGGAAATCGGGGCCGAAGTTGTTTTGACTGCGTCGAGTGTTGAAAACCTAGCCGCCCTCAGCCAGCACCCTGCTGAGCTAACGCTGTTAGACGAAGGGCTAACGCTATCGGGAACTCTAGCAAACTGTCAGCCCCAGGGAGAAGCGCCAACCTTAAAAGTTTTCTTTGATCACCTGACCTTACCTCAAGAGAGACATCTGATAGAGCTGCTGTTTTGTCGTCCTGGTCAGTGGAAAAGTCGCTGTGCGCCTAACGAACTACAGTCTCTCTGGCTAATTCTAAAGACAGTGCTGAAACCCCGCATTGTCTTTGATCGCAAGACCAAAATCAAACCCGTGTGGGTCAGTCAAATCTAGATATAAATTTAATTACTTACCAGGAGAACTTATGGAGTTTGCTGACTGGCTGAGACTAATGCATCCTATCCTTGCGGTGGTCGTTGTTTTCCCAAGCATCGGCATGGTAACTTACTTCGCGTGGCAAACTCGGCAGCGCCGCCTGAAAACAAAAGCCAAGGAGAAAACCAAGATTCCACCGACCGTAGGCTCAGAGCACGTTAATTTGGGTCGCTGGCTGACAGGGGCAGTCACCGGACTGGCAATCTTGGGAGTGGGGCACCCCATTTTTAAGCACATTGTCACCAATCAGGTCTGGGCTGAAGCGCCCTTTAGGGTCGCCTTCATTGTGGCTATGTTTGTCCTGACTTTGGCTACGCTGGTTTTCCTCTATCGCGCTCGCTCCAAAACGTGGCGAATTGTCTTTGCCGCGCTCACGATTGCAGGCTTATGGATTTTGGGATCTCAGGATGGGGTTTTCCGCCGTACCTCTGAATGGTATATCTCTCACTACTATTACGGCATGGCAGCGGCGACGCTGATGATTGTTTCTTTAGCAATTTTGCCAGAGATCTACAAATCCCTGTCGTGGCGACGAACTCATATTATTCTCAACTGCATTGCCCTAGTTTTCTTTATGGTGCAAGGGATCACAGGAACCCGCGATTTGCTAGAAATTCCCTTAAGCTGGCAGGAACCCTATATCTACAGCTGTGATTTTGCCGCTAAAAGCTGCCCTGAGTAGTTCTAGAGATCTCTTTAATCGCGTAGATTCTGGGGCAGTGAGGTGGGCTTGACATCTATCTGCTTTTGACTGCCAGCGCGATCGATTTCAACCACAAGAGCCTCGCCAATCTTACTGGCTTCAACCTGCGTTTGGACTTCAGTAGCGTCGCTCACAGCCTGACCGTTAACGCGCTTGATTACATCCCCCTGCTGAAGTCCTGCGGCTTCGGCGGGAGTACCTTTCATAACGCGAACGATCAGTACCCCTTCATCCAGGTTTACTTCGATATTGAGTTCTTCATCTGCGTTAATGCGCTGGCGCATTTCTGGCGTCAGGGTAACCATCTGAACGCCCAAGTAGGGATGCTGCACTTCGCCTGTGTTGAAGAGTTCATCGGCAATACGCTTGGCCGTTTCGATGGGGATAGCAAAGCCTAAGCCTTGGGCGTTGGCTCGAATAGCTGTATTGATGCCAATCACCTCGCCCTGATCGTTGAGCAGAGGCCCCCCAGAGTTACCGGGGTTGATAGCAGCGTCAGTTTGAATGAACTGAACCCGCTTGCCGGGTACCCCTACCTGATAGCTGCTTCGATCGATAGCGCTGATAATGCCGGCAGTGACAGTATTGTCTAAGCCCAGGGGATTGCCAATGGCGATCGCCCACTGTCCCGGCACCAGTTCTTCAGAATTACCCAGCGTCACCGTAGGTAAATTGGTGGCCTCGATTTTCACCACGGCTACATCTGTGACCGAGTCGGCCCCGATGACCTTGCCTTCAAAAGTACGGCCATCTTTGAGCGTCACCGTAACTTCAGCTGCCCCATCCACAACATGAGCGTTTGTAATAATTTCTCCACTAGTGCTGAGAATAAAGCCAGACCCCGTCCCTTGCTCAACCCTCTCGGGTAGAGAAGACGGAGGTGGCATATCTTCGCCAAAAAAACGCTTAAAGAGGGGATGCTGAAACGCGCCTGAAAGCTCATCAGAAACCGGACGGGAGGCATCAATACGAACGACAGCAGGCCCAATTTTTTGGACAGCCTCAGCAATAAAATTAGGATCGTTTTGAGATGGCGTTAGGGGGACAGGTGCCTGAGCTGCATCCAGAGGAGACTGTAATGCAGTCGTAACTGTCTCAGGTGAGGCAACAGCGGCAGGTTCTCTCGATGAATTAGCGACGTTTAAGAGATAGTAATGACCTGCAAAGCCCACGCCGCAGCCCACTCCTAAAAGAGTGGTATACAGTCCTAATCGTTGAAATGAGAAACTCATACCGATTTCCCTATACCCAAGAGAGTAACTGCAAAAGACTAGTTCTAAAAGCCCACCCTTACTCTAACGAATTCAACCGCAACAATTCTGATAGCTGAGTGTCCTTTTGGTAAATAGCAGACCCAACCTCTCGGAAAATTAGGCTGGGTGGATGAATCCTTTAAAAAGCGTTTAGATCATTGTAGAAGAGCGACCGTTTTTAGTTCATTGATAAACCTGTGCAAATTCTAAGATTCCCTTCTCCTGAACTCAAAAAATAGGCCAGCGTAGTCTTATTTGTATTTTGGCTAATCTGGCTGCTGTTAGCTCTTTGGTTACAGCCGTCTCCGCCGCAGAGATAGACACGCCGCTTTGCCCTCCGCCAGTACTAGAGCGGGTGATACGCCACCGGCTGGCTGCTGGAGAAACGCTAGAGCGTATTGCCCAGCGCTATAACCTGCTGCCAGCAACACTGCTAGGTCTTAACCCTAATCTGCGACAGGGCCGCTTGCCGATTGGTACTGATATTTTAGTGCCTCCTTTTAACGGTATTCGGGTACAGGTTGCCCCCGGACAAACCTGGCAGGAGGTTGCTGCTACCTACAGCGTGCGGGCTGATGTGCTATTTGAGGCCAATGGCTGTCAGGCTCAGGTGCCTGAAACTATTTTCATTCCGGGCATCAACTGGTTCCCAGAGCTGAGCGCGACTAATTTAGGGCCTGCCTCGGGGCGCGATCGCATCTTGTCAGGATATCCTTTGCCGAGTCAGGCTGACGTGGTTGCAAACTATGGCTGGCAGCCCGACCCTGAAAGAGAAAAGCTGGTATTTAACAACGGGATTACCCTGGCTGCAGCGCCTCAAACTCCGGTTTTAGCGGTGGGAAATGGCGTAGTCGCCTTTGTCGGGCAGCAGGTAGGCTACGGCAACCTAGTAGTGATCAACCATTCCCAAGGGTTGCAAACTCGCTACGCTCATCTGGATACTTTTTTGGTTTCAGTCGGAGAGCAGATCCAACCGGGCAGCGAAATTGCTACGATCGCAGCAGCCGGAGCAGCCAATGAGACATCTTACCTGTATTTCGAGGTACGCTTGAATTCTCAATCAGGCTGGGTGGCCCAAGATCCCAGCCGCTATCTTTCATTGGTCAATCTACGGTAGTAAAAGTGTGCCGCCTTTGGCAGAAGCGCCTACAATTTTTGTAGCCGCTGTCTGTGGCAGCGCTGCTGAGGAATAGAAAACGTTATGACACAGAATCAGCGTCACGATTCTGCCTACGCAGATCTCAATTTATTTCCATCGGAAACTTCGAAGATCCCAAAGGCGACAGCAGAAACTTCTTCCATTCCTGAGCGACTGACTCGCTTGATCTGGCGCTATCCGTTTGGCCTGCTGGCAGGAATTTGGCTAGTCTCCGTGCTGATTGCGCTATTGGCCTTTGGAGGGCTGACCGATCCGGGTGCCGATCCTGCTCCTCAAGCCGCAGAGCCTTCGCCGTTGCGATCGCAGTCCTCATCCCCTGAGTCTATACCCCAACCGTCATCCACCACCGCCGCTCTGCCCAGGGCAGAGTCCAGCAGCGCGATCGCAGAAATCTCTCAGTCTTCTACGGCAGAGTTTCCGGGCTGGTCGCTGCTTTTACTGGTAGGAGCCTGTGCTGGAGGCTGTTTTGTACTCTCTCGCTGTTTACAGCAGCCCGCAACTGCCAGTACCCCTGAGGCCAACCGTCGCTCCTCCCGCAGGCCGATTGCCGCTAAGGGTTCGATTCAGGCTGGGCCTAAGCGTCTCAGGCCCTTTGAACCTCAGCTGGCTCAGCCTGCAGACGAAGAGGCATTGCCAGCGCCTCAGTTTACATCTGCTGCCACCGGTTCAATTGGCCCTGCGTCCTGGCCAGCCTCTACTGCCGTAGCCCCTAGGCCAACAGCATACGAAGCGACTTCTGTGGTGACAGTTTTACCCGCAGAGGCCGATCATCCGCTCGACTGGCCTGGAGGTAGCTTGGCCCATCAGCTTGATATCCGCCAGCAGCGATCGCTGTCTTCTCTGCTCTAGCGCTTTTCTAAGTCACTTTTGAACTGCCTACCCGTCATCTACCATCCAGATTACGTGGTTCCCTTGCCTGCTGAACACCGTTTTCCGATGGCGAAGTTTAGTCTGCTCTGTGAGCAGTTGCTGGCCGAAAAGGTAATCGGCCCCAGCCAGATCTATCAGCCAGGGCCACCCCCGCCTGACTGGATTGAATGGGTGCATACGGCTGCCTACGCTCAGGCTTACCGCCAGGGAACCCTGAGCGAAAAAGCTCTACGCCGTATTGGTTTACCCTGGAGTCCGGCTCTGGTTCAGCGCACCTGCATCGCAGTGGGTGGCACAATTTTGACGGCCAAGCTAGCGCTGCAGTGGGGTCTAGCCTGCAATACTGCCGGAGGCACACACCATGCCTTTGCTGACTATGGTTCGGGCTTTTGTATCTTTAATGATCTAGCGATCGCTGCTCGCGTTTTGCAAAAGCAGGGGCTGGTGCGCCAGGTTTTAATCGTCGATTTAGACGTACATCAGGGCGATGGCACCGCTCAAATTTTTCACAACGATCCCAGCGTGTTCACCTTTTCCATGCACTGTGAGGTCAACTTTCCAGGCCGCAAGCAGCAGAGCGACCTAGATATTCCCCTGGCGGAGGGGCTAGAAGACGATGCTTATCTAAGCTGCCTCAAGGCGCACCTGCCCGATCTGCTCAGTCAGCTCAGGCCAGATTTAGTCTTGTTTGATGCCGGGGCCGATACTCACAAAGGCGATCGCTTAGGGAAATTGGCACTCAGCGATCAGGGTCTATACCAGCGAGAATATTATGTACTTAGTACCTGTGTGGCAGCAGGGTATCCCGTTGCCAGCGTGATTGGAGGAGGGTACGCTGAAGATATGGCAGCGCTGGTTAACCGCCACGCCATGCTGCACCGGGCGGCAGCTAGCGTGTATCTCCAGTATCGGCTGTAGTTTAGATTTACGTCGGTCGGCCAGACTTATGACGATTGTGGCTGCGTTTTATCGGTTTGTCTCTCTCCCCGATGCGCCAAACCTGCAAAAGAACCTTTCAGATCAGTGTGAGGCCAATGGCATCAAAGGCACTATTTTGCTAGCCGACGAAGGCATCAACGCCACCATTGCCGGATCGCGCCAGGGCATTGAGGCTGTTTTGACCTTTTTGCAGCAGGATTCTCGTTTTGACAATCTCGAAGTGAGAGAATCAGAGGCCCAAACGCCGCCTTTTGAGCGGCTGAAGGTACGGCTGAAGCGAGAAATTGTCACTTTTGGCAACGCCACAGCAAATCCGGCCTACCAGGTAGGCACCTACGTTGACCCTAAAGATTGGAACCAGCTCATTGACGATCCCACCACCCTGGTGATTGATACTCGCAACGAGTACGAGGTCTCAATTGGTACCTTTGCCAGCGCAGTCAACCCCCAGACCCGCTCTTTTCGAGAATTTCCTGGCTACGTCCAGACCCATTTAGACCCTCAAAAGCACACCCGCGTGGCCATGTTTTGTACGGGGGGCATTCGCTGTGAGAAAGCCTCAGCCTATTTGCTCAGTCAAGGCTTTGAGCAGGTTTACCACCTCCAGGGCGGTATTCTCAGATATCTCAAGGAAGTCCCGCCTGCAGAGAGTCGGTGGCAGGGAGAATGCTTTGTCTTCGATGAGCGCGTGGCAGTCGGCCACGGGTTAGAACCGGGCAGCTACGAAATGTGCCACGCCTGTGGTCATCCCATTGAGCAGGCGGCTCAGGCTTCACCCCAGTATGAAGCGGGAATTTCCTGTCCGGCCTGCTACGATCGCCTCACCCCTGAACGCCGCGATCGCCTGCGGCAGCGCCAGCAACAGCAGGCTCAAAGCAATCAGAAAAGTGATCAAATCGCTGAGTCCGGCACTTAGCAAAGCCCCTATGCTAAGCTGTCAGACCAAAGGCATTTACTCATCTCAGGGATATCAGCATGGAAAAAGCGGCTACCATTAGCTACGAAGCCGGAATTGCGGCTTTGGTTGGGGCTGGAATTGTGCTGGCAGGATTTGCTTTTGCGGGTCAAAAACTAATGGGCACAGCGGCCTTTGCCCCCCGCTTAGGCAAATATCAGCAGCAGTGGGAACAGGTTCATCAGGCGATCGCCGTTTGGGATCTGCAAACGGCCAAAGCCAACCTGATACCCCTTAGCCACAGCCGGGATAGATGCGTTGCTGAATTTGCCCAAAACCTCAACCAGCAGCTTAGCACTCAAGGAGCAGAGGCTTTTCGAGCGGTTAACCAAATTAAGCGATCGCTCAACGATCAGGCAGACTGCAAGCTTGAGATTACCCCCTATGAATTTTCACCCTAGCCCCGCTATTTTGAGCTAGCAGGAGCAAATCGAATTTTTAGATAGTCGTCTTCTATTTTCGCTCCCGACGGCTGCAAAGCGGCTAGTGCCTGGGGCAAGACTAGATTACGACGGTGATTGCCAATGCGGATGTTGAGTTCGTCTGAGGTTTTGCTAAGTTCAATTTGATCTTTAGGAATTCCGGGCAGATACACTTCTAAGCTGTAGTGATCTGCGGCTTGAACCACTCGCAGCGTTGTTTCTTTGTAGTAAACCTGAGTAGGATCTTCTGACTCATAGAGCGTATCTTTGAGTCGATAGAGCGCTGTCATACCGCACATCTCCTCAGAAAAAAGCGGTACTTCTTTGACCGGCAAGGGGTGAAAGTTGTCGTGAATTTCCTGGCGGTAAGTTTGCTGCTGGTCTTTCCAGCGCTGAAAGAAAGGATCCTGGACGCTATCTGGAATGATTCGGTTTGCAATTACCAAATCGGTACCCACATTGTAGAGGCTGAGGTAAGCGTGGGCGCGTAAAGACTCTTTTATCACCATCTTCTCAGGATTGGTGACCAGCCGTACCGAAGTGGTGGCAGCATCAGTGAGCACTTTTTCGAGGGCCTCTAGCTGTTCATAAAACTCATAGGGCGCATCCATAACCTCAGTTGTCGGCAGCGAAAAGCCAGCCACAGGGCGAAAGATTGGCTCTACCAGCGGGCGCAGCGCCGCAGAAACCGCTTGAAAAGGCTTGTAGAGACGTCGCATGTACCAGCCAGCGACCTCGGGCAGACTCAGCAGCCGCAGCGCCGTGCCAGTGGGGGCAGAATCAATAATTAAAACATCATACTCCCCCTCATCATAGTGACGCTTCATCCGCACTAGGCTAAAAATTTCGTCCATACCGGGCAAAATCGCCAGCTCTTCCGCTTCGACGCCCTGGAGTCCTCGGGCCTGCAGGACTTCTGTAATGTAGCGCTTGACAGCTCCCCAGTTGCCTTCTAGTTCCCTCAGCGCGTCTAGCTCAGCAGCCCACAGATTAGGCTGTACCTGTAGAGGATCGTGCTCTAACTCTAAATCAAAGCTATCTGCCAAGGAGTGGGCCGGATCGGTGCTGAGGACTAGCGTTTTGTAACCTAGCTCAGCGCAGCGCAGCCCTGTTGCCGCAGCTACAGAAGTTTTACCCACACCTCCCTTCCCAGTCATCAGGATGACGCGCATAAAATGCTCTATCTCAGAAACGTTACATTCTTTTACTGTATCGGGTTTGCCCCAAAACCGGGTGAGTTTTTGTGACTTGTAATGCTTTTTAGAATTTGAACATCCCTTTTTCGAGGCGATCGCTGATCTGAGCCAGCAGGCTCTAGGGCTAAAGTACCGTCAGTTTGCTTAAAGAAGTACTAAAGCAGCAGCGCCTACGTCCCACTTAGAGACCTGTGCCGTTGACACGCTGCGGAAGCTGACTAAGGCTTATGATGGATATAAAGCCATATCAATTGCCCGATTATTTCTTGTTAGCTTCAAAATATAATCAAAAAGCGTTTAGCGATTTAAGCAATGCTGACACTGTCTGACCAAGAGGCAAATCTTCCTGTTTCCGTTTCTGAGAAAAAGATGGAGGCAGAACGTATGCACGACGTACATTTGATTCTGGAAAATCTTTTTTTACGGGAAGCAACATCCGTCAGGCTAATACTAGACTGTCTTTACGACATTGGCTCAATCAACCTGATTAACGAAAGGTTTGCTAATCGCCCCTTAAACCGCGTCATGAAGCTAGTAGCTAAAATGACGAAGCCTGCTTTTCGCTTTTTTGCCCTCAGGTGGTTTCAAAAAAACTGTCCTCGCCTGATTACTAACTGGCTCTACACTCAGGTGCTTTTCTCTGGCGACTTTTTGAAAGCTTCTCCCGTACCTACAGCGGATGAAGGATAGCTGATTTTTGGCTGCTCCTGATTTGAAAGTATAGATCTGGAGTTCAGGGTATTGCTGACGTTCTGGAAACAGCTCTGGGGGCATTTAAGGGCCAAATCTCCCAAAGGACAATACGTTTGGCTAGGGCTTAGCTTAGTCATGTCGCTATTTTGGGGTCTACAATCGCTTCACTTTGCTTTCAGCCGCGATTTTCTGATCCAGGACGATGCTCGACAGCACATTTTTTGGATGCAGCGGTTTATCAACCCGGCATTGTTTCCCAACGATTTGATTGCTGATTACTTTCAATCGGTAGCGCCACCGGGATTCACGGCTTTCTATTACCTGTTTGCCCAGGTTGGACTCAGTCCCTCTCTGCTAAGTAAGCTGTTACCCACCGTTTTAGGCGTTTTGGCGACGCTGTACTGTTTTGGAGTCAGTCTACAGCTTTTGCCGGTGCCGGCAGCTGCTTTTCTGTCTACGCTGCTACTCAATCAGGGGTTGTGGATGGAGGATGATCTGGTGAGCGCTACGCCTCGCGCCTTTTTGTACCCGCTGTTGCTGGCGTTTCTGTACTATCTGCTGCGCCATTCTTGGTGGAGTACTTTAGCTTGTTTATCTTTGCTTTGCCTGTTTTACCCACAAATGGCGCTTTTGGCGATCGCCGTCTTAAGCCTGCGCCTTTTTGACTGGCGTTGTGGTCATCTATGTCTATCAAATTCTAAGGGTAGCTACCAGCTATGGGGAGCGGGGCTGCTGGTTATGGCGGCAATTTTGCTGCCCTATAAACTCACAACTACTGAGTTTGGCCCCTTGATTACGGTGACTCAGGCTAAGCAGCTTGCTACCTTCAACTACGTAGACGGATACTACGGGCGATCGTTTTTCTTTTCAGAGAACCCGTTAATCTTTTGGCTGTTTGGCCCCCGCAGCGGACTGCTGTTTTGGGGAATTTTCTCGCCGCTGGCGCTAACCGGGTTAGCCCTGCCTGTGCTCTTGAACCAACCGCAAAAGTTCCCGGTTGCAAAGCGGGTTTCGCCACAGATTTACCTGCTGGTGCAGGTCGTTTGGGCTGGGCTGGGACTTTTTTTTCTGGCCCATCTGCTGCTGTTTCAGCTACATTTTCCCAACCGATACGTCTATCACAGTCTGCGAACTGTGCTGGCGATCGCGGCGGGTATGAGCCTGTACATCTATTTTGAGGCTTTACTGCGCCCTCCTGCCAGTCTGCCTAAGCGCAACAAACTGGCGATCGCTTTTCAAATTGGCTGTGTAGCTTTGCTGCTGCTGGTTCCTTTCTCTGCTGGGCTAACGCTGCCCAATCAGCTCTTCAAACCAGCCAGAGAGCCAGAGCTACACCAGTTTTGCAGCAGCAGCCCGCTGCTAGCCTCGTCGTGTCTTTAGACAAAGAAGCCGACAATATCCCGACTTTTTCGCAGCGATCGACGCTAGTTGCCCAAGAATATGCCTTTCCATACCACTGGGGCTATTACACTCAGTTTCGTCAGCGAGTACTGGCCCTGAGCGCTGCGCAATACAGCAGCGATCCGCAGCAGCTAAGGCAGTTTATTGGGCAGTTTGGGGCCGATTTCTGGCTGCTAGACAAACAATCGTTCACGCCCGAGTACGTGACTGAAAATCGTCTTCTGCGAGAATTTTCACAAACTGACAGAGTTCTCCAGGGTTTGGAGAATCCAGAACTAGTGCTGCCAAACCTGATCGCAAGCTGTACAGCCCTAGAGACAGACAGCCGAGTTTTGCTAGACGCTCACTGCATAGCCCAGCAAAGCCAGCTACAGTAGCAGCTATGAAGACGGCTACCGGCTGCGATCGCGTGGCTCAAAACCGAGCGCGGTCGTGGGGTGCTCCAAAGTCAATTACTGGCCCCACCGGGACAATTCCGGTGGGGTTAACGCTGGGGTGGCTGCGGTAGTAGTGCTCTTTGATGTGATTGAGGTAGCAGGTTTCTTTGACCCCCGGATGCTGGTAGAGATCCTTGAGATAGTTCCACAGGTGGGGATAGTCAATGATGCGCTGCAAATTGCACTTGAAATGGCTGTAATAAACTGCGTCAAAACGCAGCAGGGTAGTAAACATGCAAAAGTCAGCTTCACTCAGGCGATCGCCGCAGAGATAGCGCTGCTGGCTAAGTACCGTTTCCCAGTGATTTAGTGCCTCAAACAGGTCGCTAAAGGCACTCTCATAAGCACTCTGCTGAGTGGCAAAACCCGCCCGATAAACGCCGTTGTTGATAGGTTCATAGATTTGATCGATGGCATCGTCGATTTTAGTCTGCAAATCTTCAGGATAAAAATTAGCATCCACCTGAGCCACCTGCCCAAATGCTGTGTCTAACATGCGTATGATTTCACGCGATTCGTTGTTGACAATGCGGTTTGTCTCCTTGTCCCACAAAATCGGCACCGTCACCCGCCCGGTAAAATTGGGTTCAGCTTTGAGATAAACCTCGCGCAGATACTGGCTGCCGTTGACTGTATCCGGCAGGCATTCAGGCCGATTAGAAAAAGCCCAGCCCTCATCTCCCATATAAGGATCTACCACAGACAGCGAAATTGCAGATTCCAGTTCCTTAAGGCTGCGCATCAGCAGGGTTCGGTGCGCCCAAGGGCAGGCATAAGACACATAGAGATGATACCGCCCCGCCGCTGCCGGGTAGCCACTCGAACCGTCTGCGGTGATCCAGTCTCGAAACGTAGTAGACGGACGCACAAATTTCCCCTCGCCGTCTTCCTGATCACGCTTACTTTTCCACTGGCCCTCTATCAGCATTCCTAGCGCCATTTGCCTGTCTCTCTAGTTTTCTGCGATCGCTAGCATAACGAACTCTGACTTAGTTAGACTCCATCCAATGTGCAATACTCCCTCACCTGACTAACTGACAAAAGTTCCTCGTGTAGGTTGGATGGAACGAAGTGAAACCCAACACCCACAATAGTTTTGTTGGGTTCCCTTTCCTTTCGCCCAACCTACAGCAGAATCCCTATTCTCTATTCCCTATCCCCTCACCCCTAGCTAAGCCGCTAGCGATTCAATCAAACGTCAGCGCTGTCAATCTGGGTAGGGCCAAGATAGCGACTCAGGTAAGGAGAAAACACTTCATAAATCAGCGTCAGCGGTTTGCCATCGTGCCAAAACAGATAGTGGCGTCCCCAAAAAGGCCCTTGCTGGCCAAAGGCTACTGCTAAAGGCCGGGAGTGGCCGTAGTAAATTCCTTGAATGTCTCGATAAAGCTCCGTGCGCAAGCGGGCAAGGCTAGCCCAAATCGGCAGCGAACGGTTTTGCAGATAGTCATCTACATGGCTGGCCTCCCACCAGGAAGTGGCATAGGCTAAACGCTGTCCTGAAGCCGTCCTTAGCCAAACCTGGCGGCGCAGACGCGGCCCAGGCACCCTGCGGATGAGATCCGGAGCACCGTCAAAATCTAAGCCAATGGCGGACATATCAATCACGTCAACTTCTGTCCGCTCTCGGGTCAGCAACTGCAGGTGGCGAGTCGGGGAACCATCACCCAGGAGTAAAATTTGCCAGGCAGGGGCCAGCTGGTGGTGAGACAGCCCCCTCTGAACAGTCGCTGCGCCACCCTGCCAGAGAGGGTCGAGAGCATACCACGTGGACGGTGTCGTTGTATCTTCTATCTGGTGATAAGCCGAAGTCAAAACTGGTTGTTACAAAACTTCAATTACAACCTTCATCATAGGGCAAACGCCTGCTTGCGGAAGAGCCAGCAAGCATCGGAGCAATCATCTCCAGCAAAAACCCGGTCAAAAATCCAGTCAAAAAAGCCGTAGGGAGAGCAGACTTCTCCACGGCTTTTTTGTGTTTCAAATGCGGATGGCGAGACTCGAACTCGCAAGGCGTACGCCACACGCCCCTCAAGCGTGCGTGTCTACCAGTTCCACCACATCCGCCCAGGGATAGCTCAGATCTCAAATCGGAACATAACCACAGGGATAGATTATAGCCCGGCATGAGAGCATTTTAAACACGGCATGTCAAAATAATCGCGGCCTCTTCTGCATGATAGAATCAGCTTCCGTCATATGATGCAGAATATTGCCAGCAAAGGCGATCGCAATGCTTTGTCGCAGCACGATAAGGATAGGGGCTTACTTGTCTAGCCGCGATCGCAAGATTATTAGGGGTAGGCGACCTGCCTCACGTCCTCAATTTAAACCGAGCTAGCAGATGCGCTTTTCCAAGATTCTGATTGCCAACCGAGGAGAAATCGCCCTCCGTATTCTTCGCACCTGTGAAGAAATGGGGATTGCGACAGTGGCAGTTCATTCGACGGTCGATCGTCAGGCTCTCCATGTTCAGCTAGCAGACGAAACGGTCTGTATTGGAGAAGCTCCCAGCGGCAAAAGCTACCTCAATATTCCCAATATTATTGCAGCCGCCCTCACCCGTAATGCTACTGCTATTCATCCCGGCTATGGCTTTTTGGCTGAAAATGCCCGCTTTGCCGAAATTTGCGCCGACCATCAAATTGCCTTTATCGGCCCATCACCCGCCGCTATGCTGGCAATGGGGGATAAATCAACGGCCAAAGAAACGATGCAGGGCGTCGGGGTGCCCACCATACCTGGCAGCGACGGCCTGCTGACAGATGAGCAAGAAGCCGCCGCGATCGCCAAAGATATCGGCTACCCCGTCATCATCAAGGCAACAGCCGGAGGCGGCGGGCGAGGAATGCGCCTGGTACGCGACCCCAGTGAGCTGAACAAGGCGTTTTTTGCAGCCCAAGGCGAAGCCGAAGCCGCCTTTGGTAATCCAGGTGTCTATCTGGAGAAATTTGTCGAGCAGCCTCGCCACATTGAGTTTCAGATTTTAGCTGACAGCTACGGCAACGTCATTCATCTCGGTGAGCGAGACTGCTCAATTCAGCGACGTCACCAAAAGCTCTTAGAAGAAGCGCCCAGTCCGGCCCTGTCACCCAGTTTGCGCCAGGCAATGGGTGATGCGGCAGTACGCGCAGCCCAGTCTATCAGCTATGTAGGGGCAGGCACGGTTGAGTTTTTGCTCGATCGCTCTGGCAAGTTTTACTTCATGGAAATGAATACGCGCATCCAGGTTGAGCATCCCGTGACTGAGATGATTACAGGGCTTGACCTAGTTGCTGAGCAAATTCGTATTGCCCAAGGCGAAAAGCTTTTACTGAGCCAGGCTGAAGTAAAGCTGAGGGGACATGCGATCGAATGTCGCATCAACGCTGAGGATCCCGACCACAATTTTCGGCCCAACCCAGGACGTATCAGTGGCTATCTGGCACCGGGAGGTTTGGGCGTGCGCATGGACTCCCATGTCTACACTGACTATGAGATTCCTCCTTACTACGATTCGCTGGTAGGCAAGCTAATTGTCTGGGGCCCCGATCGCTCAACTGCTATCCGGCGGATGAAACGGGCGCTAAGAGAATGCGCCATCACCGGGCTGCCAACTACGATTAGCTTTCATCAAAAAGTTCTGGAGCGAGCAGAGTTTTTGCAGGGCGAGGTCTACACCAATTTTGTTACCCAGGTGATGATGCCCCAGTAATTGGGTTAGTAATAAGGCATCTGGCTTTGCCAACGGGCTAAAACATCTTAAGTAAGCCCTGCTGCCCAACCAATATCTCTCTCAGCAGGCTAGTAATGGCAACCCAAATTACTGGAGAAATGTCTACGCCGCCTATAGGAGCGACGAGTTTACGCGTCGGAATTAGAAAAGGCTCTGTGGGCCAAGCTATCAGATTAAAAGGCAATCGGTTGAGATCGACTTGAGGATACCAGGTCAAAACAATGCGGAAAATGAAGAGTAGGGTCATCAAGCCCAAAAACGGCCCAATAGTCCAAATGGCGATGTCAGATAGGCTCATGGTGATCGTGCCCTGTCAGTTGTAGGGTTGTGATGTATTGAAGCTTTGTAAACTTTGCTATTTTATCTTAGCGGACTGCCTTACCCGGTTGGAACCGTCTGCACCAGCCTGTTAGCCTGAGCAAAATTTACCCTTGACCGACCCCTACCGGACGTCCTAACAACTGGTTTTCAATCGTCACTGAGCGAGTCTGGGTGGAGTAGCTAGAAGGAAAGGGGTGAGGGGCGATCGCGTCCTGAGTGACTGACAGTCACGAAACACGGCCACCAAAAAGCCGGGGTATTACCCCGGCTTTTTGGTTTCGATCGGCTGGGTTTTGGAGCTAAAACTGGTGTGCGTGCAGTACCTCCATCACGTCACAGAGATAGGCGATACCCGAGTAATCATCGAAAAACTTCGCTGCGACCTCATCCGAAATCTTCACAGCCATCTCCCGATTGCGGGTGAGCACCTCGAACTTTACATTCGAGAAGGCATCAGAAACGGTGGGTCGCCCTGACGAGCGCACGTTGCGACTGCCTTTACCGCCAGCGTCCACCACCGTATAACCGGTCGCCCCGGCTTCGTCGATGATCTTAGCGACCTGTTTCAGCAACACCTTTTCCGTGACGATGACGAGCTTGCTAGCGTTTTGGGTCATGTTGGTACCTCTCAACGTGTGTATTCATTGAATTATATGAAAGCTTAGAAAACGGCAGCACTGGGCGCGATCGCACTGAATCTTGCTGCCGCGTTAGTCGTCGGGCCAAGGGAGCACCGGCAGGCCGCAACCCGTCTAGAATCAGCCGCCCAGCGCTTGGGCCAGCGCAATGTAGAGCGGTATGCCCAAGGCAATCGCAACCGGCGTGCCGATGGCTGTAGACGCGCCGATGTAAGCAGAAGGATTAGCCGACGGAATTCCGGCTCGCAAAGTGGGTGGCCCTGAGATGTCTGAACTGGAGGCGGCGATGACGGCCAGGATTACAACGCCGCCAAGGCTGAATCCCGTAATGGCGTGGGCAATCATGCCAAGACCAAAGGCGATGAGCCCATGCAGCAGCGGTGCTACCAAGGCATACACGGTGTACCACTGGGCCACCTTGCGCAGCTCGCCAAGTCTTGCGGCTGCCTCCATACCCATGATCAACATCAGTACCGAAAGCAGGCCGCGAAAGAGGGGGTCGTAGAAGCTTTCATAGACACTTTCTGGCCGGGTTAGCAAGCCTAGAGCGAGGCCGAGCAGCAGTGCCGATAGGGCAGAGCCTTGGAGGCTTTCCTTTACGATCGGCCAGATCTTGACCCGCCTGTCTGCAGTATCGGCCTGTTCGCGGGGATACCCGCCTGCAGTAATGCGCTGACTGCTAGGATGCCCGCCCGCAGTAACGCGCTGCTTGCTGAGATACTCCTGCTTGCTAAGATACTCGTCTGCGTTATCTTGCTGCTTGCTGGTATAAATGCTAGCCAAGACGATCGCAGTCACGAGCGCTGGGATATCCATAAAGGGATAAAGGGCAGCGGTCCAGGCTTCGTATTCGATGCCTTGCCCTTCCAGTAGCGTCAGGCCAGCGGCGAAGGTAGAGCCGCTCACGGCACCGAACAAGCCCGCTGTTGCAATGCCATCCTCCATTTTGACGTTCGGCAGCTTGCACAACGTGTAGCGCCCAATGAACACGATCAGGATCCCTATTAACACGGCGAACACCGCAGGCACCAGCATCTCCACCAGATTGGCGTCGCGGATCTCCTGGCCACCGGTCAGGCCGACTTTTATGAGCAGCATGAAGACAATGAACTTATAGGCCGCATCTGGAATGGCCAGTCGACTACCGAGGGTGGCGGCAACCACACCACCAATCAAAAAGCCGAGTGTCGGGGACTGTAACTGCGCTAGGAAGCGCATCAAAAAATCGGACAAGAAATCCACGTTTAATTCCTCCTTGATCAGACCTTAAAAGTTTTGAAGAACGTAGAAACGAAGCGCTCGTTTCTACAGCACCTGTGCTGTAGAAACGCTACCGACAGAGTGCCTGGAGGTGGCCAACCGCTAAACGAGGGAAAAGGTGAGCGCAACACGTCTCAGATTTTATAGATGTAAATCAGTACAGAATCGCTTCCTCATGTGAAGCGGCTAAAGCCGCTCGTTCATTTTTCCTCTCAATACTGAAGTGATTGAGCTTCCAAACGTATCAGAAGTCTTTTCATGCATGAGTCTATCATCTATCATTGGACTCGCTGCTTCACACAATTTGGCAAATTCTATGGAACCGATTTAACATCCTTAACAATGGAAGAATTAGCATTTCCGAAACTGGTGAGGTATGCCTGCTCTTTGGGGCACAGAGGTTTTAAACCCCAGATTTGCACCTCAGTAGACTGAAAAACGCTGAATCTAAAACCCTACTGAAAAACGCTGTATCTAAAACCCTCTAGTCTAATCATCATGCCGTGTTCTGGCAGTCTGACCTATGCCGAATGTGAAATTCTGGAACCGCTGCTGCTTGAAATCTTGATGCGCTGCATACTGCATGGGCTGAGACTATTGAAAGTGACTGTTTCATCACCTGCGACAAACGGCTGATCAACCGCTGCATTGATTTAGCTATGAAAGCTCTAAATTCAGTTGATTTTGTGCTGGAGATGACTGGCGATAATTCAGGTTAAAAGTGAGCAACAAGTCTTGCAGGAAGGAGTCCACATTCTTTGGCACAATATGGAAGTGTCTGTATTTGCTCGATTTTGGATAGATTGTCACCTTGGTAAAGGAAACTATCTAAAACTAAAGGACGAACCTTTTAGCCCAAGAGTCGGTAGCGAGTTTGTATTCTAAAATTTTAGAGTTTCAGGTATCACATTAGCCTCATTCGCCGCTTTAAAGAGGTTGCCTAAAACTCTGCGCTGTCGAGACCTGATACCATTTCTTTATGAAATACGCGCCTCCAAAAAATCTGAAAGCCTTGTTTGTGGAACGTTATAGGAAGGGAGCACATCATCCGCTCAAAAAAGAATAATCAACCTTAATTTCTCGTCCCTCTGTGGCAACGGTTTTCTAGGCTTCGTTTTCCTCTGGTCAGCGGATGATGTGCTCCCTTATAAGAATTTAATAAGTGCATCTTCAAAAGGGGGCGATCGCAGCTTCAACCTGCCGCCGCAAATACTGCATCTGTTGTCAAATCTAACTGAGGAAACACACCAGAAATCAGCTTTTCGCCTGCCACAAATCGCCGCATTTGATACTCTTCGCCTTCAAGCTGACAAACCGTAATCGTAGGCTGCTTCGGCTTGCCAATATGACGCACAGCCCCTAGCGCCCGAAAGTCTACCAGCCAGTATTCTGCAATCCCCATTGCCTCGTATTCGACAAATTTGTGCCCGTAGTCATCCCGCCAGTTAGTACTTACCACCTCAATAGCTAGAGGGACGGTTTGACCATGCTGGATGACTGAAACTGTCGGCCAGAGCGGTTCTTGCTTCAGCAGCTCACGGTTGAGAACTACGATATCTGGTATGTAGCCAGAGCCTTCTGCCTGAGGCTTGATTAAGCAGGTGCGAGGAATCGAGTAGGGCAGCTGATGTCGTCGAATTTCAAAACTGAGTTCTGCGCCCAAAAATCCACCGACATCCTCATGAGGGCCTGTGGGTAACATTTCAACTGCCATCCCCTCGATCAGCTCGTACCGACGACCATCCTCTGGATACCATTCCAGAAAATCCTCAAAACTCATCGGGCTGGATACCCGTGACTGAACCATGATGGCATCTCTCCAGCTTTCTATGGCTGCTCAGGCAGGCTGATCAAATCGTAGCAGTGACCCCGCTTAGAGAGCAGTCCTTGTGGGCAAGAATCTTTTCAAGGCAGTAAAAATCGGGACTGTTCAGAAAGCCAGCTCAAAACAGGTCAAGACCCCTTGGCTTCGGCTCAGAAGTTGCGACTTGTACAAAAATTAGGACGCTTCAGGAAATTGCCAACAGGCGCTAGCCATCAGGAAATTGCCAACAGGCGCTAGCCATCAGGAAATTGCCAACAGGCAATATACTCCACCCGTTTGCTGCCGCACTGACAGGGTACTTCGGCAGAGGCGACCCACTCATAATTGCAGTCTTTGCAGTGACAAAAGATATTGTTGCGGTTGGCTTCTGCAATACCTCGCTGCCATTGTTGCAGTTCTTCGGACGTGAGCTGGCGGGGAGGTTCGGTCATAGAAATGTAGCTGTCTAGGAGATTGGAGTTTTGTGATTGTATCCGATGAACATGGGTCGAACCCACCTGTAGGGGTTAGCTTTTGGGCTGGGGAGATTGTGTTGGGGGCAGCGTGGCGATCGCAGCTCCCAACACGATCAGCAAACAGGCGATCGCCACAGTCCAAGTAGCCTCTGCCAGCCCACAGAGAATCAGCAGCAGCGTTGACAGCAGTGGGGCGGCATAGGACAACACGCCCAAGAGCCGAATATCGCCGTGCTTGACGCCGTAGTCCCAGGTAAAAAAAGCTAACCCTACTGGCCCTAGCCCTAACCCCAGGATAGCCAGCCATGCCTGACCTGTGGGCCAGAGTGTCGGTTCACCCAAAAAGTGACACAGCCATGCCAGCAGCGCGGTCACCCCGCAAAAGCCACCCACCGCGCTGGTCGGAATCGCCCCAAAACGCCGCGACAAAACCGAGTAGCCAGACCAGGTAAAAGCGCATAGCAGCGCCAGCAAATAGCCTAAGCTGTACTGGCTCTGGAGGGCAAAACCTTTGCCGCCGGTGACCAACAGACCAGCGCCAACAAAGCCGAGGGCTGCGCCTAGCAGGTGCGATCGCTGCAGCGTTTCACCCGGCAGTAGCGCAGACAGCAGCACAATAAGCAAAGGCCAGAGATAGGCAATCAGGCTGGCCTCAATCGCTGGAGCTTGACGCAGCGCCATAAAGTACAAAAAGTGGTAGCCAAAAAGCCCCGTAATGCCCAGGCACCAAACAGGCCAGGGCAGCTTGAGATGGCGCAAAATCGGCCCACTGTCTCGCAGCCACAGCACCAGACCAATCCCAAAGGCGATCGTGAAGGCCATTGCTGTGAGCTGAAAGGGCGGAATCGTGTCGGTAAGCGTCGTCAGGACGGCGAGGGTAGCCCACATGAGAACGGCGCTGAAGCCGATCAGCGTAGCGGAAAAGCGGCTGTGAGACATGGGGAAGGGAGGAGTTTTGGGTTTTGAGTGGGGGAGTTTGAATGAGGGAGGGGTGCCTCTCAAGGTCAGTAGCAACCTGTGTGCAGATTGATCTTAGGTAAACTGCTGCGTCTATGGCTGGCCGTGCTTCAGGGGTTACTTGTCTGATTTTCGGGTTTGCTGGCGGTACTGCCGGGGTGACAGTCCTAGCATCTGGCGAAATAGGCGGGTTAGAGAAGTGGCCTGTTCATAGCCGACCTGCTGGGCAATCTGTAGAATCGGCAGGTTGGTTTGGGTAAGCAGAACCTGAGCCTGCTGTAGCCGTAGCGATCGCTGGTAGTCCTGTGGCGATCGCCCGGTCAGGCGCTTAAACCAGTCGCAGTAGTAGGTGGGATTGTAGCCTTCTAGTTTTGCCAATGTTGCTAGCTGCAGCGGTTCGTAGTAATGGCTTTGTAAATATTGAATTGACTTTGGCAGATGATGCTGTTGCAGGAGCTGGTTGGCGTATTGAACCAGCGGCAGCAGGCTGATTTGCTCGGTGATGGGCTGCTGAATTTCTGCGTAGAGCAACTGCCGCAGCCCTTGCCATCTGCGATCGCAGGTAAGATTCAGGCCCTCATCAGCCGAGATACCAGACATGACAAACTGAGGCGGAATGTCGAGGACTAAAAACTGGTTGGCAGCGCTGGCCCAGAAGGTATGCAGACAGTGAGGCGGTAAGAAAAAGAGGCGATCGCGGTTGAGGGTCAGCGGCTGCGATTGCGATTGACTAGGTGCTTGATTTGGCGTATGAATACAGATCTCTCCCTGCGGCGGCAGAATTAGCTGAGCATAGTCATGGGTATGGGTGTCAGCGCGATCGCCGTAGGTGCGACATTCTCCTAAAATCTGCTGTAGTCTGGACATTGTTTGAGTCTAAGTTCAAGGCTGACCTGAGAGCTAAAGACTGTCTATGGTAATGGCTATCGGTAAACGGCTTTACTCCAGGTCTTTAAACGGAGAAACGGGTTTCTCTAGATTGAGCTGGCTTCAGAGTCCTATGGCTGGGTTTCAGGCGTAGTCTGCTGTTCCCGCATCTTAACCCGTAGATTTTCCAACCGTTCGATAGTGTGCGCTTGGGATAAGACTTGCGAAATTCAAAACTCAACCCTTAAAACTCAGAACTGGTATCAGAGGATGACCCGATAGAGCTAAACGGCTCAGCGCAAAGAACTCTGTCAGACAGGCGGTTTTGCCAGGTTCCAATAGCCTTTAGACTGAGCTATACGCCGTTTTCAACTGCCCCGTTCATGTATCTCAAAACGCTGCATCTGAAGCACTTTCGGAACTATAGCGATCAGCGAGTTGAGTTTTGTGCGCCTAAAACTATTTTGGTAGGGGACAACGCCCAAGGCAAGTCCAACCTGTTAGAATCGGTTGAGCTATTGGCAACGCTTAAGTCTCATCGCACCAGCCGCGATCGCGATTTGATTCAAGATGGCGAAGCCTGGGGGCAAATTAGCGCCGCATTAGAGCGAGAGCTAGGGGTGGCTGAGATGGCTCTGATTTTGCGCAACGGTAGCCGCCGCACGGCAGTACTCAATGGCGAGAAGCTAAGGCGGCAAATGGATTTTCTCGGCACGCTCAACGCAGTGCAGTTTTCTAGCTTAGATTTGGATTTAGTGCGCAGCGGCCCCGGTGAGCGCCGGATTTGGGTAGATACACTTTTGATGCAGCTAGAGCCTGTCTACGCCTACATTTTGCAGCAGTACACAACGGTGCTAAAGCAGCGAAACGCCCTGTTGCGGCAGTGGGGAGAAAACAGCACAGCCAGTCATACAACTCAGCTTGCCATCTGGGATGCTCAGCTAGCGACTCTGGGGTCACGGGTAATTCGACGGCGATCGCGGGTACTCAAGCGCCTCACCCCGATTGCTCAAACCTGGCACACTGCCATCAGCGGCCACACTGAAGAACTGCAAATTCGCTATGCGCCCAGCGTGCCCCTGACCGAGGGCGATCCGGCTCTGGTGCAGCAGGCTTTTCTAGATAAGATTCAGCAGCGGGCGATCGCAGAGCAGCACCAGCACACAACCCTAGTCGGCCCCCACCGAGACGATATTGACTTTACAATTAATGACACCCCAGCTCGTCAGTATGGCTCCCAGGGCCAGCAGCGAACGCTGGTATTAGCCCTGAAGCTAGCCGAGCTAAAGCTGATTGAATCAGTCGTGGGGGAACCCCCTTTACTGCTGCTAGATGATGTCCTAGCCGAACTCGATCTCAGTCGCCAAAACCAGCTACTCGATGCCATTCAAGATCGCTATCAAACCCTGATCACCACAACTCATTTAGGCTCGTTTGACGCTCAGTGGCTAAATTCGTCGCAGATTTTGCAGGTTAAGGCAGGTGTTGTGACGCCATAAGTTTTGCCCAAGTTTTACGGGCTGTCTTTTGACAAGTTTTCACCAGATCCCTAGAGTGGGGCAGTTATTAGGCGCTTAAATTCAGTGGATTCTCTCAAAAAGAATAAGTCGAAAAAATGGCTGTCTGTCGGCATTGAAGCTCATGGCCGCGTAGCCATTGGGGTTTCAGCACATGGCCTGATTGCTATCGGCATCTCGACTCATGGCATCATCTCGATAGGCGTGATTTCGATGGGCGTTTTTTCGATGGGCCTGGTTTCAATGGGCGTGGCTACTCTGGGTCTGGTTTCAATGGGCGTGGCTAGCTTTGGTCAGCAAACAATGGGGCTGCTGCGTCCCCATGCCCACACGATTGAAGCACCCGGCCCAGGAATGTCCCCAGAAATGTCTCCAGATGGGCACATGGATCACTAGTTTCAAGCTACCAGGCGTTTTCGCACATGGCTCTTCCCTCTCGTCAGCCCAAAAAGCTGTCTCTAGGCTCCCTCGAAACCGAAATTTTAGAAATCCTCTGGCAGCGGGGGCAGGCGACAGCACGCGAAATTCACGAGCATATCTTGGCCGATCCTGACCGGGAGCTGGCCTGTGCTTCTGTCACTACCGTTCTAAATCGCCTAACTGAGAAGGGTTGGCTAGCCAGATATCGACAGCAGCGCTCTTTTGTCTGGCAGCCGGTAATCTCTCAGCAAGAAGCCGCTTCCTTGCTGGCTCACCAGCAGCTCAAAGCTTTTTTAGCCGTCGGCAATCCAGACACTGTGGCGGCTTTTGCCGATGAGTTAGACGCTAGCAGTATCAGCCAGCTCGAAGCAATTATGCAGCGGCTAAAGACCATTCGCCAAGACCGGGAGGATAGCTAAATGCACTGCTTATTATTAGCAATGGCGATCGCGCTGGCGCTGGCTTTGCGCTGGGGGCTTTCTCACCTGATGCAAACCTGCTATCCGTCGGGCTGGAGGGGCCGCTGGCAGCTAACCTTGGCTAATTTTTTGCTGCCGCCGCTGGCTGTCGCCTGTACGGTGTTGGCCGTTCTCTACATGGGCGCTCACGGTCACATGCTGGGCGCTCCGGTGAGCATGGTGGGCTATAGGCTAGCGGTGTCTCTGCTAGTAGGCACAGCCGGACTGTTTGTATATCTGGGCTGGCAAAGCTGGCGATCGCGGCGGCAGGTTCGCGCCTTGCCCTTGCTAACGCTGCAGCAAAACCCGGTGCGCCAGCTTGAGACGGCAGTTCCTTTCGCTGCTCAGATTGGCCTCTGGCGCTCAGAACTGGTCGTGAGTCAGGGGCTGATAGACACCCTCACCTCGGCTCAGCTCACAGCTGTCTTAGCCCACGAGCTAGCCCATCGTCACTATCGAGATACTTTTTGGTTTTTCTGGCTGGGCGGTCTGCGACGTCTTAGTGTCTGGCTACCTGAGACAGACGCCCTCTGGCAAGAGCTAATTTTTCTGCGAGAGCTGCGGGCCGATCGCTGGGCAGCAGGTCAGGTAGAGCCGCTGCTGCTAGCAGAATCTCTAGTGCAGGTGGCGATCGCGGCGGTTGCCCCCCCTGCTGACTGCTGGGCGCTGCTGAGCGATCGCACCCAAGCCGATCGCCTGGAAGAACGCATTCAGGCTTTGATCGCCGTCGCCCCAGCCGAAAGTACGTCTAATCTCCAATGGCTCTGGCTCAGCAGCTTGGCCGTGGGCCTGCCACTGCTGACAATTCCGTTCCACACGTTTTAACGTAATTGCATTTAGATTTCAGGTTCGTAGTCGAGTATTCATACTCTTTCCCCAAAAAGCCTGTCTTACGAACGTTCAGCACTCTATTAGCCAAAGGTCAAGTTTTTGCATCAGCACTCATTTCTTGGGGGTGACGCTTATTGTGGAACAAGATGTAGCGTCGAATCCATTGCATATAGGTTTGCTCTGTGCGATAGGAATGATGCTTTAGACGAACAGCCTCTCTAACCTAGTCGAGTAACTTCTTGGGACGAGGCCCTGCTCGTATTAGTACAGCACCTGAAAAGAGACAATAAATAAACTCTTTTTTAGTCCAGAACTGGAGGAATAACTATACTGAAACATTCCACCTATTTACCCATATAGGGATCTTAGGTGGACGCAATTCCACCTATCTACCCCAAAAAGGATCTTAGGCTGAAATATTTCCACCTAAGATCCCATATTAGGATCTTAGGTGGAAACTTTCCCTCTACAAAAGAGTTAGCCGCGCGACTCGAAGTCGTTCGGGGGAGTTGGAAAGGCTCCTAAACGCCTTTCCCCGCTAGTGTTCAAGCGGATGTCCGCCTCAGAATGTTCAACCAGTAATGGGAGGGCAGTATCAGCAGATGAGGTTAAGTGTCAAAGCACCTTTGAAGCCAAATCGAGGGTGCAGGCTAGGGCAAGGTTGCTAGGGATAATGCAAATGAATCCTTGATGAGGCTTCGTTAATTTTGGTGCTCGAAATGGCTGATACGAGCATGTTGGGGCATATGGGAATCAGCAGCGTCTAAATGCTGATTGAGAACACCCCGCCTCCGGAGTAAAGAGGAGTCTTAAGGCAACTATATCTCCACCCCGTGCGGAACGAGGCAACCCCAATGGAGTCCTGTTCATGCCGTCATGGTCAGGTAAGCAATGGGTAACCAAAGCTGAACTCTCTAGCGGCCACAGGATGTCCCAAGACGCGAATGCTGCCAACCGAAAGGTAACCGGAATCCATAACGGGGCAGATAGGGCGCTTGCCCAACCCGAAAGGGTGCAGACGTGGGACAGGTGAGCGCTTGATTGCAGGTGAGAAGAGACTTAACTGGCGGGAAAAGTTAGGTACAAGCTTCGGTTTGTAAACGTAACCGTCAGGACAATCCGTAAGGGCTGTTAAGAATCGGAGACACTGAATCTCAAGACATTGCTTGAGCCTTGTACGGTGAAAGTCGTATGCACGGTTCTGAGGGGAGGGAGGAAGCAATATCTAAAACTTCCTCCTTTACCCGACTCAGGCTCTGTGTTAAGTAGATTTTGGGATATCTGCAAGAATTACGGGGTGGACTGGTGTAGATTGTCGGCAATTTGATGAGTTTTCGGGATCCTGCAGATTTATCGCTGTGACGGCTCAAATTCTCGGCTTAAGTTCTTTACAGTAGTGAATAGCCGAGCCGCTTGAACCAGCCTTCACGTTTGTAGAGATTTCTAGAGCTTTTCCTCAGTCCCGTACAATCACTGAGACAACTGCCCTCATTATCCTTAGTAGACCCTTCTTTTTCATGGAGTCAGGACGCGATGAACCCAATCTCTAAACTCAGATCTCGGTTGCCGTTTCCCCTAAGGCGACTTGCAGATTTAGCTTATAACTATTGGTGGAGCTGGACTCCTGAGCGTCTTTCTCTCTTCAGCATGATTGAGCCAACCATTTGGCAGCGCTGCCATCACAACCCAGTTGAGCTACTAGAGTCAGTAGCCTATGAGCGACTGTCTCAGGTGGCAGAAGATCCGCGCTACCTGAAGCGCTTAGAAACTCTGGCTGAACAGTTTGATGCTTATCTGACTGAGCAAGATACCTGGTGTCATCGAGTTGCCCCACAGCTCTCGCTCGATCAGCCTGTAGCTTATTTTTGCGCTGAGTTTGGCATTCATGAGTCGCTGCCAATTTACTGTGGTGGCTTGGGCATCTTAGCCGGAGACCATCTTAAATCGGCCTCTGATCTGGGCGTACCGATGATCGGCATCGGTCTGCTGTACCGTCAGGGCTATTTCCGCCAGCATCTCAACCGCAGCGGCTGGCAGAAAGAATATTACGACAGCAGCAATTTTGAACATATGCCGCTGGAGCTGGTGCGCGATGAATTTGGCCAGCCTGTCACGATTAAGCTTCGCGTTCGCCAGCGGACTGTCAGAGTCCAGGTTTGGCTGGCCCGTATTGGCCGCGTCAATCTGTATTTGCTAGATACCGATCGTGAAGATAACGATCCCGCTGATCGTGCCCTTACCGGTCATCTTTACGGCAGCAATCAGGAAACTCGCATTGCTCAAGAGGTGCTGCTAGGGATTGGTGGCATTCGGATCTTGCAGGTGCTAGAGATCGAACCTTCGGTTTATCACCTCAATGAAGGTCACGCTGCCTTTGCCCTGCTGGAGATTGCTAGTGCCGAGATAGAGCTGAGCAGCTATTCTTTCTACGACGTCGCAGATCGGGTGCGATCGCGGACTGTTTTCACCTCTCATACCCCGGTTCCCAACGCGAACGACTCGTTTTCGGCTGACATGATGGACTCTTTCTTTGCCGACTATTGGCCGCAGCTGGGGCTGTCTAGGGAGCAGTTTTTGGCTTTGGGGGCGCGGCGGCTAGGCGATCCGTGGGAGCCTTTTAGCATGACGGTGTTGGCACTGCGAATGACCCGGTCGGCCAACGGTGTCAGCCAGCGTCACGGTGAGGTATCGCGGCAGATGTGGAGTATTCTCTACCCAGAGCGCAGTGCCGCAGAGGTGCCGATTGGTCAAGTTACCAATGGTGTTCATGCCCGCACTTGGACAGCGCCTTTGATGGCGGATTTGTACGATCAGTACCTGGGTGAAGAATGGTCACAGCGTATTTCTGATAAGGAGATTTGGGCGCAGATTGATGCTATTCCTGATGAAAAACTGTGGAAGCGTCACTGCATTTTGAAAGAGCGTCTCGTTGCCTATGCCCGCTCCAAAGTGCGGCAGTCGCGGCAGGCACGAGGTGAGGCTACTGCTGACATTGCTGCTGTCGAGCAGCTCTTAAACCCAGAAACATTGACAATTGGCTTCGCGCGCCGCTTTAGCCCTTATAAACGGGGCTACTTGATCTTTAAGGATCTGCACCGCTCGGTACGCATTTTATCGAATGCCAAGCGACCGATTCAGCTTGTTTTTGCTGGCAAGGCTCATCCCGCTGACGATGAGGGCAAGCGCATTATTCAGCGGCTGATAGAGTGGTGCCGTCACCCAGCGCTGCGCGATCGCGTGGCGTTTATTGAAGACTACGATATGTATACGGCTAAGATGCTGATGCAGGGCGTAGATGTGTGGCTCAACAATCCCCGTCGGCCCCTAGAAGCCTCTGGCACCAGTGGGCAAAAGGTAGCCCTCAACGCCGGGATTAACTGTAGTGTGCTAGATGGCTGGTGGTGTGAAGGCTATCAGGAAGACGCTAGCGGGCGCGGCATCAATGGCTGGACAATTGGTAAAGACATTGGTACCAGCGACCAAATTGCCCAAGATCAGGTGGATGCAGATTCTCTCTATGAAATTTTGCAAAAAGAAATGGCCCGCCTCTACTACGATCGCAACGGAGAAGGCATTCCTAAAGGCTGGGTGCGGATGATGAAGGCTTCAGTTCGCACCTGTGCGCCTATTTTTAACAGCGATCGCATGGTGGCAGAATATGTCACCCAGATCTACGCCCCTGAAACCACGATCGAGCCAGAGCCAATTTTGGCCAGTGCTGTTTCTTAAGCTATGACGCTCTGGCAGGCTGATTTTTATCGACGACCGCTGCTGTCGCCAGCAGGACAGCCGCTGTGGGAACTGCTGCTTTGTGATGAAACCTTTTCGTTTACGTTTGGAGCGACCTGTCTACAGGCCGAAGCGACAGCGCAGTGGCTGCAAGATCAGCTGGCGATCGCGCTGGCAAAAACAGAGACAGCCCCTGAGGCGATCGCTGTTTTTCGGCCCCAGTGTTTGAGTCTGATCCAGACCGCCTGTCAGCCACTTGGCCTTGCTGTCACCGCCACTCGCTATACGCCAGCCCTGCAGCACTGGCTGCGACAGCGGCAGCAGTGGTATCCCACCCTGGCTAACTACAGCGGTGAAGCCTACGATGCCCTAGCGCTTGAGCGTCCGCCGCCGCTGCCGCTGCCAGAAAACCTCTGGGGCGATCGCTGGCGGTTTGCGGCGATCGCCGTCCGGGATCTTGACGGTTTAATCCAAGAGCCAATGCCGATACTGAGCCTGCCGCCCGATCTGCAGCTAGGACTCGCCAGCCTGACCCTAGTGCCCGGTATTGTCATTGACGGGGGACGACAGTCAATGCCGCTAGCGCTCTGGCTGCAGGAAGCTCAGCCCGTTTCGCTCAATTATATTTCTGGTAGCCCCGACGGCCTGATTTTAGAAGCAGGGCTGGTCGATCGCTGGATTATGACCACCTTTGAAGACGCTGACATGGCCACTGCCGCACAGACTTTTGCCCAGCGCCAGCAGCAGAGTCAGGGGCTGCACTTTTTGCTAGTGCGTCCAGATGACTCTGGCATCACCTATACGGGGCTTTGGCTGCTGCAGGATCCCGCTTTCTCACCGCAGTCAGCCGCGCTCAAAACTCAAGATCAACCAAACTCCGGCTAAAACCGCTCCACATCTGCAAATTTTTCGCTAGATTGTGCCCTAGCAGCCTCGCCGCAGGTGCGGGGAGTCGGGAAGATTTTAGTGGGGTTGGCTAGCCCCTTGGGGTTGAAAGTATGGCGCACCCACTGCATGGTTTCTAAGTCTGCCGTGCTGAACATATCGGGCATGTAGCAGCGTTTGTCAGCGCCGATGCCGTGTTCGCCAGAGATGCTGCCGCCGACTTTGACACAGAGCCTGAGAATATCGCCGCCCAAGGCTTCAACCGCTTCAAGCTGACCCGGCACCGAGTTATCGTAGAGAATCAGCGGGTGCAGATTGCCATCTCCGGCGTGAAAAACATTGGCGACGCGGTAGCCGTGTTTTTCCCCTAGCGTTTCTATTTCCTGCAGCACGTAGGGAAGCTGAGTGCGGGGGATGACGCCGTCTTGCACATAGTAGTCAGGGCTGAGCTTGCCCATTGCGGCAAAGGCGGCTTTGCGACCTTTCCACAGGCGTAGACGGGCAGCGGCATCGGTGGCGATCGCAATGTCTCTAGCACCGTTCTGACGGCAGAGGCTCTGAATGCGATCGCTCATAGCCTCTACCTCGGCGGTGAGGCCGTCAATTTCGATCAGCAAAATTGCCGTGGCGTCACGGGGATAGCAGTCGAGCAAGACCACATCCTCGACCGCGTTGATGCTGAAGTTGTCCATCATCTCCAGCCCTGCTGGAATGATGCCAGAGCTGATAATGTCTGAGACAGTTTCCCCTGCCGCTTCGATGCTGGTAAAGTCGGCCAAAAGCACCTGCACGGCCTCAGGGGCTTTGAGAATTCGCAGCCTGATCTCAGTGGCAATGCCGAGGGTACCCTCTGAGCCAACAATAACGCCCGTGAGGTCGTAACCAGGCATCTCAGGCACCAGGCCACCGACTTCAACAATTTCGCCGTTAGGCAGCACCAGCTTTAGGCCCAGAACGTGATTTGTAGTGACGCCGTACTTGAGGCAGTGAACGCCGCCGGAGTTTTCAGCAATGTTGCCCCCCACCGAGCAAACGCTCTGGCTGGAGGGGTCAGGCGCATAGTAAAATCCGGCCCCGCTAACGGCCTGTGTGACCCAATTGTTGATCACACCGGGCTGCACCACCACCTGCTGGTTGTCGAGGTCTACAGCCAAAATCTGGTTCATGCGGGCCAAAACAATCAGCACACAGTCACTCACTGGCAGCGCCCCACCCGATAGCCCGGTGCCCGCTCCCCGCGCCACAAAGGGAACCTCAAAGCGATCGCAGACTTTTACCGCCGCCGCCACTTCCTCGGTAGTGCGAGGCAGCACGACTACAGCAGGCCGCTGACGATAGCTGGTGAGGCCGTCACATTCATACACCAGCAGTTCCTCTTTGCGGCGGATCACATTGTCTTTGCCAATTGCTTTTTCCAGCGCTTTGAGCAGCGGTTTCCAGTCTCGCTGAGCGGGCAGATTTAGGGTTGCAGTCATGATGCCTGTGCTGAAGAGCTTATCCCTATTGTCGCTAAAAATACCCCTCAATTACAGCCTCAAAACAGATTCAGCACGTCTACATCAATGGCGAAGCTGACGCGATCGGGGCAGTGCTGCCGCAGCGAAGTGATATCTGGCAGGTCAGCACCCAGGGACATTTTTAGTAAAATCTGCCAGCGATAGCGCTGGGCTACGCGCAAAATTGGAGCCGGTGCTGGGCCTAGAATTTCGTAGTCGCTGCCTTTCTTTAGACCAGACAGGCATTCTTCTAACGCGATCGCTACTTTTTCAGCAGTCTGCTCCACCACAATCGGGTTTAAACTGCTCAGCCGCAGCAGAACCAGACGGCCATAGGGCGGATAGCCCAGCGCCTTTCTCTGGTCTAGCTCTGTCATAGCAAAAGCCACATAATCCTGCTGCCGAATAGCCTCAATCGTAGGCTGCTCCGGCGTGTAAGTCTGCACAATCACTCGCCCAGGCTGCTCTCCTCGACCTGCCCGCCCTGCGACCTGAGTAATGGTTTGATAAGTTCGCTCCGCTGACCAGTAATCACTCATATAGAGCAGTCCATCCGCCGCCATGACCCCCACCAGCGTCACTTGGGGCAGGTCAATACCCTTGGTCAGCATCTGCGTCCCGACCAGCAGGTCGGCCTCTCCCTGAGCAAAGCGCGACAGCAGCGTCCGGTGCGACCCCTTAGTGCGGGTGGTGTCGCTATCAAAGCGAATGCAGCGCAGCTCCGGGTGCTGCTTAGCCAGCTCACTGACCACCCGCTGTGTACCGCTGCCAAAGCGTTTGAGATAGGGCGACTCACAGGAGGGACAGTGGGACGGGTGGGCCTGAGTATAGCCGCAGTAGTGACATTTCAGCGTTGGTCGAGCCTGGTCGTGGATTTGGTGATAAGACAAAGACACATCGCAGCGGGGGCACTCAATCACATAGCCGCAGCTCCGGCAGGATACAAAGCTGCTGTGCCCCCGTCGATGAATAAACAAAATGCCCTGATTGCCTGCTGCCTGCATTTCCAGCAGCGATCGCAGCAGCGTCCGGCTAAAAATTGAGCGGTTGCCAGCCCCTAGTTCTCGGCGCATATCGACAATTTCAATCGGCGGTGAGGGCCGCGCCTGGATGC
>JAAUQI010000087.1 GCA_012032345.1 Leptolyngbyaceae cyanobacterium RM1_1_2
TAATTGAGCGGGGAGAACCCTGCCTCGAAGTCTTTACAGATGCGGTCATCAATCGTCAAATCTATCAGCCGGAGAACAGCTAGCCGCAACCGCTATTGAAGCCGATAATCCGTCTGATCGAGAACTCCTCTCTAGGCTCCAGCTTCTAATTACGGCTACTCAGTTTCGCAGCAGCCAAGACGGGGTAATCGACGAGCGAGTTCAGATTGCAGAAGGCCGCTCCGACGTAGTCGTTCAGTTTTTGGAACAGGTACAACAGGCAGAGGCTCCTGTTGTCATCCGAGCGATCGCAGCAGAACCTATCTTCGTAGCTGGCCCAATTTTGGTTGAGCTAGTTGCCACCCAAAACGGAGAAATTTTGTTCAGCACGATTGCTGCCCCTGATAGTTTGGAGCGTCTTGATAGAAACCCCTCGACGCAATAAGGGCGTTTCAAGGCTTGAAGTTAAATAAACTCTAAAAAAATTTGCAGAGAGTAACTATATAACCCTGTTTGTGAGCTAAGCCTACGCTCAGTGATTAAAATTGACAGATACGACCTTAGGGCGATTGAGTTGAGTCGTCAACAGTCAAAATTAGCAGCCCTGGAGAACGCTGCTCTGCGAAAATTTGAGCTGAACGTCATATTTAGCAGCGCTAAGCATGCTGCGGTTTTTCAGCACTGTGTTTAGCGATTTATTGGCTTATTAAATCCGCTATGGCCTAACTGTAGCTGGTTTACAGCCATTGCCTTAACTCGTCTGTGTTGAACAGTAAGCTGGGAGCAGTCCAATGAAGTTTGAGGATATCTATCAGTTCTTTGAGGATCCACCGCCAGTTTATCTCAATAAAGAGCTAGCGGTTTGCTACGTGCTGGCAGTACTAATTCATCAAGATTCCTATGGTACGGAACTGATTCAGCTGCTGATGCATGAGTATCCTCACTATCGCCTATCCGATACCGTCCTTTACAGCGCGCTCAAGTTTCTAGAGGATCAAAACGCTATTGCTGGATATTGGAAAAAGTGGAAGGCCGGGGGCGTCCTCGGCGCATGTATCGGCTTAGCCCTGACTGGCAGCTACAGGCGCGTAATCTAGCTGATTGTTGGCACCACTATATGAGCGATCGCTCGACTCAGGAGCTTTCCCACACTGGAGAAACTCTGGTGCGCTCCCAACAGCGGTAGACCCCAGTCATAATTGCTGTTTAAAGTGCCCCATCTTTGCTTACCCTGGAAAGGGTAAGCAAATTGCCTTGAACAGAAAGCTTAGAAAGCGCTAACTATTTATGACGAATGCAATTTTATCTTCTACCTTCTTTTTGACATTGCTGTTGGCGGTTGGCCTATTTTTTTTCATTCGGGCTTCAGCAAAAGATAGAACAGAAACCGTCGCCCTGCTGTCAAAAGCTCCTGAAGATGAACTGCTAGAACAGCTACGGCAGCATTTTATGGATCGAGCCTATGAGGTAACTAAGATTGAACCGCAATACGGTCGTATCACGCTGTCAGGGTTTGTTCGTCCCAGCCGGTTTTTAGCAGTATTTCTGTCGGGTTTAGCTGCTGTGGGGCTACTCTGCTTTGATTTGGTCTTCTCTTTTCTGTTTCCTGAACAGGCACCTTTTTTTCTAGGTCTGCTGCTTTTAGCCCCCTTAGCAGGCGTTTTTTACTGGCGTCGAGCTGCCCGGGTTGAACAGATTGAGTTCAAGGTAGAACCCTCCCCCAACAGCGTCAAAGACTATCTGAGCCAGTTAACCATTCGTGCTCATCGAGATGAAGTCATTCAGCTCAGGCAAAACGTCTCCTTGCAAGAAAAGGAAGCAGAACTCACTTAGCCCTGCTTCCTAATTAAAACTAAACTGACAGGCAGCGGCTAGATTACCTAAGCCTTTTAACCCTGCCTCAGAGTTGAACCCCCGAACTCACTAGCCGGACTTCTAGATCCAAGTAGCTGCCACAGCTGCTTCAGCAAAAAAGCTGATAGCTGGCACAAATCCAAAGCTGCCTTAAAGTTTGTTGTGGAGAACTCAACCTTAAGAACTGCTTTCGCAGTTACCCTTAAGAACTGCCCTAGCGCAGTTACACTGATGACTTATCAATGCGTTTGCTTTCTAGCTGGCGACTAAGACACTCAAAGATAAATTGGATTTTTAATTTCCAATAGTCAGGCTAATCGTTCCATCTTCGTCTTCCTCAACCCGTAGGCTGGGGAATAAAAAGTGGTTTTCCTCTACGTACTGGGCACCAAACAACCCTTTCTCTGCCCAGAAGTACCGATCTGTTGTATGCTCATTCCGCTTTACCAATAGCAAAGCGGGAGGAGCAATACCCTCAGAGTGAATAAAATTACGAGCTGCCGTAACTGGCTTTTCGCTCCCACTCTCGATACTATACTGAGGTACGCTCTCTAGAATCCGACGTCCTTCCAAACGACGACGACTCTTGCGCTTGCGTCTCCTTGCCAAATCGCCTACCTCCTCTTTGATTCGCCAATAAGGTGTAGTGTTAGTTACAAAACTAATCAACCCAGCAAAGTATACCGACTTCATCATAGAATTTCAACTTCTCTTAAAACTGTTAATACTCCTTTAAAGTATGCCCCTATGCCTTATGTAGAGGCGATTTAAGTCGTTATGTTAATCGTAAAGAGAATCCGTTTTTGTAAAAATGTTGACAAAAATTCAAATTTTCGTTAGCTCCTTAATGAAAATCACTGCGGATGTTAATGCCCGTTAGCTCAGAGTTTGTTGAGCTTTGCCAGTTGCAAGTTGCCTTACTGACTCAGACACTTGAGGCAGATTCTGCTGTTGTTTATCTGACCGAGCGCTACGCCGATCAGCCTGAGGCTGAGTTAGTGCCTATTGTGGCCTATCCAGAGGCGGCTGTTGCCTGGCAGCAGGTTGTTCGTAGTGCGCTACCCCATGAGGCTAGTAGAGCTGCTGTGCCCCTAAAAGATGAGCTGAAGGATGAGACAGACAGACTGCTGAGGAGCGCTGATCAAGCGCTTTCAAATGGCAACGGCGAGTTCAGCGATCCTATGCTCTTATCACCTCTTCCTGCAACTGCCCACCGCACTCCCCATCCGTCAGCAGAGCGCCTAGTTTTGCCATTAATTCATGAAGAAGTCGTTATGGGGCTGCTGGTAACCGCTCGTAACAATCGCCCTTGGACTGAGCAAGAGCGATCGCAGCTAGACCAGGTCAGCCGAACGCTAGCGATCGCTCGTTTTCTCGATCAGCAGGGGCAGTGGCTGAGGCAAACGCTACAGCAAAAGCGGCTAAGCCAGTACCAGCAGTCAGACGTTTTTCACAACCTGCTGCATCAGTTTCGCAACCCGCTGACGGCACTGAAGACATTTGGCAAGCTGTTGGTGAAGCGCTTTCAGCCAGAAGACAACAGCTATACCCTGGTTTCAGGCATCCTTCGAGAAAGCGATCGCCTGCAGGAGCTTCTGCAGCAGTTTGATGCGGCAGTTGCCGTTGGCGATCGCCAACGGCAAAGCGAAACAGACGTCGTCACTCTGTCGCTAGCGCCGGTTGCAGCCAGAGAGCCTGGAAACGACCAGCCAGCCTGGGAAACGGCTGATCGCCCTGCTTTACCCTTGCTGCCTGCCTCTGGTCTGGGGACGAACCTAACGCTAGAGCCGTGCAGTCTCAAAACGGTTTTGTCCCCGCTGCTCCTGTCAGCTTCTGTTCAGGCCCTAGACCGTAAAATTTGTCTGGAGAGCGCTATTGAAACCGACTTTCCCTTAGTTTTAGCAGATACCTACGCGCTCCAGGAAGTGTTTACCAACCTGCTTGATAATGCGCTCAAGTACGCCCCGGCGTACAGCTGGGTCTATGTTCAAACGGGGTTATTTCAGGTCAAACCCGACGTTCGCTACCAGGGAGTCATGATTGCCGATAGCGGGCCAGGGATTCCGATGGCCGATCGGTCTCATATTTTTGAGCGGCACTATCGCGGCGTGCAGGCAGAAAGCGCGATCGCTGGAACCGGATTGGGTCTGGCGATCGCTCAGGCTTTGATGACTCAAATGCACGGCAGAATTGAGGTTGCTAGCCCTGTTGAGCAGAGTCCGTGGCTGTGTGAAGAAACCTTAGTCTGGCTCAACCAGCAGGCCCACAAGTCAGCTTTAGGCCCCGGTACGGCTTTTATTGCGTGGCTACCGGAAGTGAGTGCGTCAGCGCCGGGGGAGAGTTTTTTATCAGTGGGGCTGACCTAGTCTTTTGCCGAGGTGTCTTGCTTGCTGCCTGTAGCGCGAACGTTAACAACCCGGTTGAGCAGGTCATACCAAAAAGTTGATCCCATCGAAATTGCTAGCCCGGTAATCAGCCAGCCCAGATAGCGCCTCGGAATTGGAAAAGCCCACTGGGCCTCTGCTTGGGCCTGCTGCTCTAAAATGCGAGGCGATCGCCCGATCGGTAGCGGAAACTGCTCTAAAGAGTTATCAACTGCCTCAGTCATCAGGTCTAGTTCCTGCTGCAGGTCTTGCAAATCGCGGTTGGCTAACTGACTGGCCGCCACTGAAATACTGTCTCGAATGGTCTGATCGGTGGTTAAGCGGTTGGCAATGTGTAAGCTGTCCGCGTTGAGAATTACCGCGATCGCCAAACCAATCAAAATGCCTACCCCTTTAGCATTACGCTTGTAAACCCCTGCTGCTCTCGTCATTGAACGATCAAACCAGCCTTCCACCTCTTTTTGCAACTTTTGCAACTCTTCATCCGCCTGCTGCACCTTTAACTGAGCCTGTTCTGCCAGGGTTAGCAAGCTATCTTTGAGTCGAGTAGGCACCTGCTGGGGCCTGATTTGACTGAGTAGCTCACGCATCAGCCCATCTTCTTGGGCCGCCAGTGCCGTCACTTCTTGATAGATAGAACTTTTAGAGTCTAAAATCAAAACCAATTCACGCAGTGTTGGCTGAATTTTTCGCACCAGCAGCGCATACTCATCAGCGCTATTTGTCAGGTTTCGCTTCAGGTAAGTCAGGCGCTTCAAAAAAGTTTGGCTAAGATGATTGTCGGTAGGCAACGATTGCCGAGTCGTCTCAATGAAATCATCAATCTTGCTCAAAAGCAGATTGAGTGCCTGGGTGAGGCTGATATGCTGAGCTTGAAAATCGTCGGTGATTTGCCGTAGTGACTGCTCTAGCTGTTTGATCTCAGGCCCTAGCAAATACTCGTTGGCCGTGCTGATGCGCAAGTCATTAAGAATTTGATTAACGGGTAGCCGAATTCGATCTTCAATCAGATGTCCTAATCGTGACTTCGTTAGCAACCGCTGCAGGTCAATCAGATGCAAATTTTCCAGCAGAGTTGCGGCAAAAGCTTCTGAGGGAATGTAAGAAGGCCCACTTGTTTGGTTGCCAAAAACGTTCCGGGTTCGAGTAACAATCCGGTAAAGCTGACCGACAAAATGCAAAAATCGCCTCAGCAGATGAGCTAAGCGACCCCTTGCTTCATGATTTAAGCTGCGGATAACCGGACTATTGTATAGCTCATTGGCGAGTTCCTGAGCTGCTACTCTGCTCTCAGCACTGTCCCCTGCTAACAGTTGCTCAATTGAATACTTAAGATGCTCTGCTCTCCACTGTAAAACAGTACTAACAATTTCTTGAATTTCGCTGGCTAGGAGACTCAAAATCAGATAGGTAAAAACCAGTCCCAACGCCAAGTCTAGAATTAAGGGAAGACTCATAATAAATCTTGTCTAACTGAACTGCGCGAAATACTACAGTGAGCATCGCTAAGCATTCGGCAATAAGTAGCTAAGCCTAATTAAATGTCAAACTGGTCGCTGATTGAGCGGAGTCGAAATCAGCTAGATTGCTCTCCTAGCCGGAAGTCGAGGGCTGAGCGCAGGCGTAAGCCTGACGGCTGGCTGCGCCTACGCAACGCGTCTGCGCCAGGAGAAAAACCGTCTGTAAGATTATTGTGCTCGCCTACTTATAGGCGAAACCCATCAGCTAAGTTTGCCCCTTAATCAAACTTATCGGCTACCTTGCTGGCAAAAATGACATTAGCCGCTGCCGGCATAACCCGTAGACTCGCTCTAGGCGCGTCGGCTGCTAGTCCATATTGAGAGCACTCTCAGCAAGCTTCGACCTGCCTTACTGCTACAGCGAAGTGGTACAAAAGCGCTGCTCTCAGCCAGGTTAATCACAAAAATATAGCTATTCTATTAGGGTCGTGAAATAGGGTCGTGAAAGGACTTTTTTGCAGGAAAAGCTTTTCATAACGCCCTCTGCCCCCAAAACGATTTAGGACTGCTATGGGTATAGAGAAGCGTAGAACTGAGCTTCTCTATGACCTCCTCAGCATGGGTGAGTCCCTTAATCCTCCATGTCTATCTCTTCACCATCTTCGGTAAGCTGCTTCAGCCGAATATGTTTACGGCCCAAAGTAATTTCAAATTCATCGCCTGGCTTTAGCCCCATCTGCTTGGTGTAAGCAGAGCCAATCAGAAGATTGCCGTTGGACTGTACCGTAATTCTATAGCTGGCGCTACGCCCCCCTCGGCCATTGCTGCTCTGGGTGCTATCGAGCTGAATACCCTCAGCATCAATCAGGGCATTCATAAATTTCATCATGTTGACTCGCTCTACCCCGTTCTTTGTAACGGTGTAGTAGCCGCAAGCCTTTGCCTTTTCTTCTCTGGTTGAATGCTCCAGGTCTTTGACTTTTTTAAGGAGCGCTTTGCCCGTCAGGGCATCTGCATTTATTTCACTAGCCATCAAACTAAGTCTCTATATCCTACAGGACGCGAAAATTACTACATAGAGCCAACGGAATCTAGAACTCTACATAGTTTTAACTTTAATATTGACATGAAGAATGATACTACAGTGAAATAGTTTTTTGCATTTAATCGAAAGATATTGATGAAATTATTGTGCTAGAAAACTGATAAAAACGGCAAACAATGAAATGAAGCTGACGACTCGCGGCCACTATAGTGTTAAAGCTCTGTTAGATCTGAGCCTGCAGGCACCGAACCAACCTGTTCCTGTAAGCGTTATTGCCAAGCGGCAAAAGCTGCCTGCTGCTTATTTAGAGAAGTTGTTGATGGCTCTTCGCAAAGCAGGACTCGTTAAATCAGTCAGAGGTTCTCAAGGGGGTTACCTGTTAGCACTAACCCCTGATCAGATTTCTCTGGGTCAAATTTTGGCAGCGGTTGGTGAGACGGTTCAGCCGCTATCTCGTCATCAGCTTGGCGATCATCAAGTGGAAGATTGGGTCACCCTGACGCTCTGGAAGCGACTACATGAAAAGCTTAAAGAGGCGCTTTATGAAATTTCCTTGGAAGATCTTTACTATGATGCTCGCAGCTGGCAGGCTGCTCAAGGAGAAGATATTAGCTTCATTGTTTAGCGCCTAAAGCTACCTGTTCAAAATTCTCTGTTGTTAAATTCACTATGATGTCAGGGTTTGATCCTGCAGCCATTACTCTGATTCTGGCTGGTCTAGCTGATGCCTTGATTGGCGATCCCTGGGACTGGCCGCATCCGGTTAGGGTCATGGGCACTGCGATTGCTATGTACAGCCAGTGGAGCTTACAGCGTTTTTTTAGTCCCAGGCAGCAGCGTTTTGCTGGGATAGTTTTAGGGTTGGTAATGGTCGTAGGCAGCGGCGCGATCGCGGGCGGATTGATTTACCTAAGCCTGCAAACTGCCAGACTTTTAGGCATGGGTCTGGCGGTTATTTTGCTGGCGAGCTGCTTTGCCCAGCGCAGCCTAAGCGATGCTGCTAGAGATGTTTTGCAGCCGCTTGAGCGAGGTGATTTAGAGACGGCGCGATCGCATCTAGCCCGGTACGTAGGCCGTGATACTGAGAAACTAGACCCAGCAGATATTTTGAGAGCCGTGCTGGAGACGGTGAGCGAAAATGCTACCGATGGCGTCATGGCACCGCTGTTTTACGCCCTTTTGGGTGCGCTGATTTCACCTGTCTACAGCGTTGCTTTTGCCATTGCCTACAAGGCCGCTAGCACCTTAGACTCAATGGTAGGCTACCGCGAACTGCCCTACCGATATCTCGGCTGGTTCAGCGCTCGGCTAGAAGACACCCTCACCTGGCTACCCTGCCGCCTCACCGTTGCCACCGTGGCGCTACAGTCAGGGCAGCCGCTTCAGGTCTGGCGGCTGTGTCTTCGAGATGCAGCCGCCGACCCCAGCCCTAATGCTGGCTGGAGCGAATGTGCCTATGCCGCTGCTTTGCAGGTTCAGCTTGGGGGTGTCAATCGCTATGGTGGAGTGGTTAAAGTGAAGCCTTACCTGGGGGATGCCAGTCGGAAAATTACGCCAGCCGCGATCGCAGAGGCTTTGAGGCTTACCCGCAATAGTTTTTGGCTATGGCTTATTCTCGGCGTCATTTTGCTGTGGCTCAGGTAATTGCCCCATGACTGCTCACACCGTTGAAATTTTGTCGGCTGAAGAAATCCGCCGCACCGCCAATCGGCTGGCCTCAGAAATTATTGAAAAAACAGGCGATTTAGAGAAGCTAATCTTAGTGGGTATCTACACGCGCGGCGTCCCTCTGGCACAAACCCTAGCCCAGCAAATTGAGCGCTTAGAGCAAATACCGATAGCGGTGGGTGCTCTAGACATTACCTTTTACCGAGACGATCTCGATAAAATTAGCACCCGCACCCCAGCTAAAACAAAACTGCCAAAGGACTTAACCGGGCGTACCGTTATTCTTGTAGACGATGTGATTTTTAGCGGACGCACGATTCGAGCGGCGCTCAATGCGGTGAGTGATTACGGTCGGCCAGAGGTAATCAGACTGGCTGTTTTAATCGATCGCGGCCAGCGACAACTACCAATTCATCCAGACTTTGTTGGCAAGCAGTTGCCCACAGCCAGTGAAGAAGTGGTTAAAGTTTATCTGCAGGCGATCGATCGGCGAGATGCTGTCGAGCTGGTTAAGGGTTAAAGCATAGAGATTATTAAAGGGGTGCTTAGGCTAACACTAGTCTGTGGGAAACTACAGGTTAACAGCCACTCTATCCAGCACCGAGCCATTAATGACCGTGACTTCTTCGCCCTTAATTTCCCGTGAAACTCAGATTCGCAAAGCTGATCATCTGCGAATTTGTATTGATGAAGATGTGCAGTTTCATCAAACAACTCACGGCCTCGATCGCTACCGATTTACTCACTGCTGTCTGCCCGAACTCAACCGCGATGAGCTTGACCTATCGACCTATTTTTTGGGCAAGTCTTTGGCCGCGCCGCTGCTGATTTCTTCGATGACAGGCGGCACTGAACAGGCGCGATTGATTAACACTAGGCTGGCTGCGATCGCTCAGCGCTATGGCCTGGCAATGGGGGTGGGTTCACAGCGGGTAGCTGTCGAAAATCCTGAGCTAAAGCCAACTTTTTCAGTGAGGGCGATCGCCCCTGATATTTTGCTTTTGGCTAATTTGGGCGCAGTCCAGCTCAACTATGACTATGGTTTGGAGCAGTGTGAGCGCGTTGTAGACTGGCTCAAAGCCGACGCCCTGATTTTGCACCTGAACCCGCTGCAAGAATGTATTCAATCCCGAGGGGATACCAACTTTCGCGGCCTGCTAGCCAAAATTGAACAGCTCTGTCGGCGGCTCAGCGTTCCTGTGATTGCCAAAGAAGTGGGCAACGGCGTTTCTGCTGTCATGGCCCAGCAGCTAATGGCAGCAGGTATCGCCGCTGTGGATGTGGCCGGGGCCGGCGGTACTTCCTGGGCTAAAGTTGAAGGCCAGCGGGCAGAAGACCCCCAGCAGCGACGCTTAGGACAAACTTTTGCCGACTGGGGACTGCCCACGGCTGAGTGTATTACCACTATCCGGGCGATCGCTCCAGATTTGCCTTTGGTTGCTTCGGGTGGCCTGCGCAATGGCTTAGAAGTTGCTAAGGCGATCGCCCTCGGCGCTGACCTAGCTGGTCTGGCCTGGCCCTTTCTCAAAGCGGCTGACGAATCAGAAGCGGCCCTAGTCGAGCTAGCTGAAGTTCTGATTGCTGAAATTGCCACCACGCTGTTCTGTACGGGCGCAGCGAATCTGCTAGAACTACGAGACGCTCACCGACTGCAGCGAGTACCATAAAGAGGAATCTAGCCAATGCCTCAAAAGTTCAACTTCAACTATGCGAGATTTCCTGAAGCACGCAGCGGCCAGCGCCATAGGAACCCTAATCAGCCTAGTAACGCTGATAATTCTGCTAGGGTTTGGTGCCGTTGGGCTGCTAACCTTTGTAATCGCAACGGCTTCACGAGATACTGAAGCGCAGATCGAAGATAAGTCTTTGCTAGTCTTTGATCTTTCGGTGGACATTACCAACTCAATTCCTCTCAGCGGCCCAGAAGTTGTAATCCAAGAGGCACTATCCGGCGATTCCGAGCGCTCAGTCTCACTCAAAACCGTCCTAGAAACCCTAGAGCAGGCGGCACAAGACGATCGCGTTGTCGGGCTGCTGCTGCAGGGCAACACCCTGGAGGGACTGTCTACCCTACGAGAAGTCAGAGCAGGGCTGGCTGAGTTCAAAGCCTCTGGCAAGCCGATTATTGCTTACGAGACCAGATGGGCTGAGCGAGATTACTATCTGGTTTCGGTGGCTGATAATTTGGTGATGAATCCTTCAGGCGTTTTGGAGCTAAATGGCTTCAGCGCCGAAACCCAGTTTCTAGCCGGTGCTTTGCAAAAGTACGGCGTGGGGGTTCAGGTGCTGCGAGTGGGGCGATATAAGTCGGCAGTAGAGCCGTTTATTCGCACAGAGAGCAGCCCAGAAGAGCGAGAGCAAACCCAGGCGCTGCTGACAAATCTGTGGCAAGACTTTCTCACCACAGCCTCAGCAGAACGCGACCTGACACCCCAGGGGCTACAGCAGATTGCCAATGCGGGTGGCTTGCTGATGGCCGACGAGGCCCTGCAGGCAGGTCTAGTCGATGAGGTTGCCTATGGGGATGAGGTCTTGTCAGATTTGCGCGACCTGACTGAGTCCAAGGCTGATACCTTTGAGGATTTTCCCCAAGTTGATCTGGTAGACTACGGCGAGGTCATAAATGCTGCCAATGATACGACTTCAGACAATGCGATCGCCTTAGTCTATGCTGAAGGTGAAATTGTTGGCGGCGAGTCGGCCCCCGGACTGGTAGGCGCAGATACCCTCACTCGCCTGCTGCGAGAGCTACGGCAGGACGAAAAAACTAAGGCCATCGTGCTGCGCATTAACAGTCCCGGCGGCGGGGCAATGGCTTCTGAACTGATTACCCGAGAGGTTGAACTAGCCAGCGAAGCCAAGCCCTTAATTGTTTCAATGGGGGACTTTGCTGCTTCGGGGGGATATATGATGGCAGCCCCTGGCGATCAGATTTTTGCCACGCCGACCACAATTACCGGATCGATTGGCGTATTTGGGCTGCTGCTGAATGTAAAGGAAATTGCCAACGAAAACGGCATTACCTGGGATGTGGTCAAAACGGCTCCGTTTGCCGACATCGGCACGGTCGCTCGGCCTCAGTCTGAACAAGAACTAGCGCTACAGCAAGATGTAGTAGATACTCTCTACGATCGCTTTTTGGGCATTGTCTCCAAAGCCCGCGATATGACCCCAGCCGATGTCAATCAGGTGGCGCAAGGGCGGGTCTGGTCAGGGACGGACGCGATTAAAGTAGGGTTGGTGGATAAGATGGGGGGACTCAACGATGCGATCGCAGCGGCAGCCAGCGCAGCTGAGCTAGAAGACTGGGAGGTCAAGGAGTATCCCCAGCCTCGTAGCTTTGAAGAGCAGATTTTTGAGAGCCTGTTTAGTCAAATAGCCACTCGGCTACCCGGCGCGCAAGATCCGCTAACGCAGGAAATGTATGCACTGCGCGATCGCCTGCGAACCCTGGGGCTGCTAGACGATCCTAACGGCCTGTATACTCGCATTCCTTTTACCACCACGATTAAGTAGACCCTACGCCTAGAACCCTGGGTTCTTCCGGCGATCGCCAAAACCCCATGCTTACCCAGAACCTGGGGTTCTAAGTTAGGCGCTCTCTGATCTAGGCTCGAAACTCTCGTAGGGCTTGGCTGCTGCCAACAGTGCGAGATCTGGCCATAAAATTGGCCGTCATCTCTAGTATCGGCCAGCCAGGGAAAATCGGACTTTCAGCAGCGATGACGTACCAACCCTGCCGTAAAACTGCAATCTGCAACTGATTGTCATCGTAGCGCCACAGCTCAGGTACTCCCAGTGCCGCGTAGGCTTCTGTCTGAGTTTTAGCCGTCAGATCAACTTCAATCGCCAAATCCGGCGGCGGATCAACGCTTAGATCTATTCGATCTTTGCCGATCATCTGAGCATAGTTTTGAATATAAAAAGAGTCGTCAGGTTCTATACCTTTAGCCATATCCTGCCGTTTAAAGGTCGTCGAGCCAAAAGATTCGCAGTCAACGCTGAGTTCCTCCAGCAAAACTTTAACTAAGTCGCTAATTAAAACTTTGGCTTTCTCATGCTCAGGCAGGAGAGCCATAATTGACAAAATGCCGTTGCTGTAGGCTATGCGAGTGTTACGGGTCTGGCCCAGCTCTTGCAGAATGGCTTCAAACTCAAGCCAGCTTACGTTTGTCAGCTCTATTCGCTGACCCAAAGGTATCTGAATCTGGTCTAGCTGTAGAGTCACCATCGCCAAGTTGCTCAAGACTCTCTCATGTTAGGGTATGTCTTGCTAGTCCATCGTTTGCTTAATTCCTTCACCTGAGCTTTGACAAAGCTCAGAGATCGGCAAAGCGATCGCTGGCCTCAACCAGCGCCTGAGCGATACCGGGTTCAGTCGCAGAATGTCCAGCATCAGGCACTACAATCAGCTCCGCTTCGGGCCAGGCACGGTGTAAATCCCAGGCCGAAATCATCGGGCAAACGACATCGTAGCGTCCCTGCACAATCACTGCTGGAATATGACGAATGCGATCGACATTTTGCAGGAGCTGATCATCAGTGAAAAAGCCGCGATTGATAAAGTAGTGACATTCAATGCGGGCAAAAGCGGTGGCAAAATCGGGCTGCTCAAAGCGCTCGACTAGCTGTGCGTCTGGCAGCAGCTTGCTGGTGCTGGCCTCCCACACAGACCAGGCTCTCGCTGCCGAGTAGCGAACTTCAAGATCAGAGCTGGTCAAACGCTGGTAGTAGGCCGCAAGCAAGTCGCCCTGCTCCTCAGGCGGAATTGGGGCGAGGTAATACTCCCAAGCATCGGGGAAGAGGAAGCTAGCCCCTTCCTGATAAAACCAGCGAATCTCTTTTTGTCTCAGCATAAAAATGCCGCGCAGAATCAGTCCCGTGCAGCGATCGGGGTGGGTTTGGCTGTAGGCTAGGGCTAAGGTACTGCCCCAGCTACCGCCAAACACGACCCACTGCTTGACGCCCAAGTGCGATCGCAGGACTTCAATATCTGCAACCAAGTGCCAGGTAGTGTTTTCGTCTAGCGCAGCGTGGGGAGTACTCTGACCGCAGCCGCGCTGGTCAAACAGCACAATCCGCCAGCGCTGTGGATCAAAGAACTGCCGATAGAGCGGATGAACACCACCACCAGGGCCACCGTGCAAGAAAACAACGGGCTTTCCCTGGGGGTTGCCGACTTCTTCAAAATAGAGAGTGTGGCGCTGAGAAACCACCAGCTTGTCTTGACGAAAAGGCTCAATCGGCGGGTAGAGCGATCCCATAGCGCTAGCTTTTACCCATTAGTTTAACCCTCGTCGCAGTATCAGCACTGGCCTGCAAGCAATGAGCCGGATATTGCTCTAGGCCACTGACTTTACCACAAGCCATTTGCCTGTTTTAGGGTCGCGGTAGGTGAGGAAGGGATTCGCCTTGAGTGGCTTTTGAGAAATCCTGGGCATGACGTTAACTTCAAATTACTTGCTCATACTTTAAAGGGTTTGTGAAGCTGGTGAGGTGACCCTCTTCGCCGCAGCTAAGTGATTTCTAAGAGCCTGCCAGGTGATCTATATCACCAGGACAGCATAGAGTTGCCCCTAAGAACAACCTCGAACCTAATTACAGCAGTCTCGGGTTGAGTAAGAAGGCAACTGCACTGCCACTCACACAAGCAAAGGTGATAGGCTCCCCCAGAGTTGCCCTCAAAAGAGCCTCTCAGGCTTGGCAAAAGGTCAAGTGACTCAAGACCCTGCTCGACTGATAAAAGCTCCTCGCGTAGATTGGGTGAAACGCAATAGAACCCAACATCAGCGATGGTTTCGTTGGGTTGTGCCAAAGCTTCACCCAACTTACAGCAGAATCACAGGCTCAAGAGTTTCGTCAATATTGAACCTGCCGCCCTTGCGATATCTGGCTCAGGATGAAAGTCGCATTGGCCGCAAGACAGAAACCCAGCGTGTGATTACTGCCAAGGGCGTTAAGCCGATCACCAAAGTGGAGTGGCCCCGAGA
>JAAUQI010000021.1 GCA_012032345.1 Leptolyngbyaceae cyanobacterium RM1_1_2
TCCCCCGCCCAGGCAGCAGCGCTCTGCCCCCCCCGCCGGACATCGAGCAGCAGCTCCCCCGCCGATGCCTGCAACGGCAGCAGGGGTCAAGGTTAACAGCGGCGGGCCAACGCTGGGGAAGATTGTGCGAGAGGCTTTTGATAAAGGTTTCTCGGATCTGCACATTGGCGTAGGAGAGGTACCTCGCTTCCGCGATCGCGGTGAGATTGTTGCCACCGATTATCCAGTCACTGATGAAAACACTTTCTACACCTGGCTAGAAGAGATTCTCAAGCCAGATGAGGTACAGAGATTCAAGCAGACTCTAGATTTCGATGGTGCCGCCCAGTTTGACTTTACGCGGGTGCGAATCAACATCTTTGATACGCTACACGGGCCGGCGCTGGTTATGCGTCTCATTCCGGTCAAGATCTTAACCTTGGAGCAGCTAAACCTACCAGCAGTCTTTAGAGACGTCTGCCACTACCACAAAGGACTTGTCTTGATTACTGGCCCCACGGGTTCTGGTAAATCAACCACTTTGGCCGCTATGGTTGATTACATTAACAAGGAGATGCCCCGGAATATTATTACAATTGAAGACCCGATTGAGTTTGTTCATACCAGTAGGCGATCGCTGATCAAACAGCGCGAAGTGGGGATTAATACGCTCAAGTTTGACAGTGCGCTCAAGGCCTCCCTGCGGGAAGACCCAGATATCATCCTGATTGGTGAAATGCGCGACAAAGAAACCGTCAATACTGCGCTCAAGGCGGCTCAAACGGGTCACCTAGTCATGGGCACGCTGCACACCAACAGCGCCATTAAAACGGTAGAGCGGATTTTGAACCTGTTCGAACCCGACCAGCAGGCCCCTGTGCGCGTCTCGATCGCTGAATCCCTGGTTGCCGTGATTGCTCAAGGTCTTTGCCGCACCACCGATGGCAAGCGGGCCGCCTTTCATGACATCTTGATCAACACCGACGCCATTAAGGACTACATCATGCGGGGCGATCTTGATGAAGCTGAAGCGCTAATTCCAAAGTGTGGCTTTGACGGCATGTGCACCATGAACCAGTCTCTCTATGCGCTCTATGAAGCAGGCCGAATTACTGAAGAGGTGGCCTTAGAGATGTCGCCACGCCAGAACGAAATGGCTCAGATGCTGCGGGGTCGTGTCTAAACTCGTGCCTAAACTACCGTGAACTCCCTAGGTCTTTCTCCCCCCCAAGCGTTTAAAGGCATTGCCCTGTTCACGCCGGGGGGAGACGTGACTTACTGCATCGATACTCAAAAGCAGGCCCACTGGCATTTGCACCTCTGTGCGGCGCTGCAGGAGTTACTGAATTTAGCAGAACCTCCGCATTTTTTGCTGCCTTGCTACACAGCTACCCTAGATGTCTGGACAGATATTTACACTCAGCAGTCGCGTCAGTGCGCTGAGGCTTATCCTCCGGTGCTTAAATATCGCCCCCTGCTAAATGCCTTGTTCAGTCTAGATGAAGCAGACTGGCAGCCTGTTTTTCGGCCAGAAGAATTTTGTAATCCGCTGGTAATTGAGAGCTACCGGCCCAAATTTCCAACTCTGTGGAACAATCACAACCTGATTTTTCGAGTTGAGACAGCCCCGTCCCATCTGGCTCGGCTTCCGGCAAATCTATCACAGATGAAAGCGCCGCCGCCGCGCCCCCCTGGGTTTGTATTTCGGCTTTACATCGCTGGTCAAGATAATCAGACAGCCGCTATTTTGGGCAACCTGTATCAGCTTTTAGATCAGACCATGCACGACCCTTACACTCTGAGGGTTGTAGACGTTAACAAGCACCCTGAACAGGCAGAAACCGACCAGATTTCAGCAACGCCAACGTTAATTCGGGTTTGGCCACTGCCGATAAAGAGAATTGTTGGTAGCTTGAATGCCTTTAGTAATCTGGATAATCTGGTTCAGATTTTGACACAGACGCGGGAGTGAGGGTGTGGAGGCTATCTTGTTGCTTCGGAGAGCTGCTGTCGCCATTGGTCAACAGCAGGGCGCAGCGTAGCTGAGAGCCAGCGATCGTATTTGGGATAGAGGGGGAGGCGAGGCTGCAGCTGCCACGATTGGGAGGCTAGTAGGGCCGAAAGCTGGGGGTGCTGTAGGTGAGGATAGTCGGGGTTAACTTCGTCTTTGGGGCCAATGCCGCCTAGATCACGGACGCCAAGTTCTAAACAGGCTAAGAGAGCTTTGGCGTCAATCAGGTTGGGGGGAATTTGCAGCGTGATCTCGGCTGGCAGCAGCTGACGGGCCATTGCGATCGCAGCCTGAAATCTTTTAACGTCAAGCGGAGTTCTGGCCTCTAGCTGAGTTTGCCCGGTCTGGTGCGGCTGCAAGATGACTTCTTGAATGTGTCCCCACTGCTGGTGACTGCGGGCGATCGCCTCAAGGGTTTGCTGCCAGTCTGCTTCGGTTTCTCCAATGCCCAACAGCAGCCCGGTAGTAAAGGGAATCTGTAGCTTGCCTGCCCAGGTCAGCTGCTGTAGCCTGACCTGGGGATGTTTGCTAGGGGCATGACGATGGACGCTCTGGAGCAGTTTGGGCGTGAGCTGCTCTAGCATCAGCCCCATTGAGACGTTGACCTGCTTCAGGTGCAGCATTTCTTCAAAGCTCAGGGGGCCAACATTGGTATGGGGCAAGAAACCCATTTTTAAGGCTAGCGCACAGAGATCGTAAATTCGCTGCAGCCAGGTCTGTCGCCGCAGGCTCTTGGGGTGAACTTCACCGCTCAAGATTAAAATTTCAATGATGCCCTGAGACTGTAGGCGACTCAAAACCGATCGCGCTTGGTCAAGTGACAGCCACTGACTTTTGCCCGGATCACGACGAAAATTGCAGTAGGTGCAGCGATTAAAACACTCATAGGTGGGCACTAAGGTGTAAGCGGGGCTGTAGGTAATGGTTTGGGAGGCGATCGCAACCATGTCTCGGCCAGTCTAAACAAGGATTTGCATAAAACCAGAGATATGAGCCAGCAAAGCTCAAAAAAGCTGAGTCTATCTATAGTAGGCTGTAAGCCTCAAAGATTTACTCTAATAATGAGGTAAGCGTTGAGCAATCTGAGAAACATATGACTCCCGACTCTAGAGTTGCCTTGGTCACAGGCTCCAATCGCGGTATCGGCTTTGAAACCGTCCGGCAGTTAGCCAAACACGATATTCTGCCCATTTTAACCAGCCGTGAACCAGAGCCGGGAGAAGCCGCCGCTGCCAAGCTGCGCCAGCAAGGACTGGCTGTAGAAGTGCAGCCGCTATCGGTGAGCGACTCCCAGAGCGTTGAGGCGCTGGCCCAGTTCATTCGGCAGCGATTTGGCAGGCTGGATATTTTAGTCAACAATGCCGGGATTTATTCTAAAGCTGACGGCAGCATCCTCAACGTTGATCTGGAGGTGGTGCGCGCCACCCTAGAAACCAATGTCTATGGTATTTTGCGCGTGACTCAGGCCCTAGTTCCTTTGCTGCGGCAAAGCTCAGATGGCCGCATTATCAACGTTTCTTCAGGCATGGGTCAGCTCTCAGACATGGGCGGCGGGGCAACGGCCTATCGCCTGTCTAAAGTGGCCGTCAACGGCATCACCAAAATTTTAGACGCTGAGCTGGCGGACAGCGCCATCAGCGTTAACTCAGTCTGTCCGGGCTGGGTTAAAACTGATATGGGTGGGGCAGAAGCGCCACGATCGCCTGAACAAGGTGCCGATACAGTTGTTTGGCTAGCTACCCAAGCTGATAAACCTAGCGGCCAGTTCTGGCGCGATCGCCAGCCGCTTGCCTGGTAGCCAACAGAGGCGCTATGGAAGAGCTTTTAGAGTTAAAGACACTTTTGCAGCAGGGCAACATCGCAGCCGCTCTGGTGCTGGTGGAAGAACTTGAAGAAATGAGCAAATCCGATAAGCTCAACAAAGTTTACAGCTACGGCATTATTTTGCTGCTGCCTCTGATTAAAAAAACGGCTGAAGCTCGAACTACAAAATCGTGGGAAACCTCAATTTTCAAGGCAGTGCGCCAGATCCAGCGGGTCAATCAGCGCCACAAAACCGGGGGTACTTACCTGACAACTGGTGAGATAGCAGAAACCCTCAGAGATGCCTGCGCAGCCGCCCTCAGAAATGCTGCTTTAGAAGCGTTTGAAGGTATTTATGAAGCGCAGCAGCTAGCCGATCGGCTCAGCCAGGAAGAGATTATGCAAGCGGCTCTGAGTTTAATCTACGCTGCATAAATCAGATTGCAACCTCACCCAGCCCCACACAGGTGATACAATCAACAGCAAGCTAGGGGTGTCCGAGTAATCGGGCTGAGATCATACCCTCAGAACCTGACCTGGTTAATACCAGCGGAGGAAAGCGTTGATTGAGGTAACTGTGCCAAAACGACGAGCGCTAAGTTCTGATAGCGATCTGAGCATTGCTGTTGGGACGTATCGCACACTTTTAGGGTGATCATCGCCATAGCTATAGAGACTTCTAGACTCCTGCGGTTTGCGATCGCAAGCTGAGCCAGTAGAACAGTTCTCCATAGCTAGCCAACCAACCTCTAGCCCTCTGTCGCAACTAGAAGGGGGATAAGTTTATGTCAATTGGTGCTGTTGCCCTGCTGGTAATGCTGGTAACCGCTGCTGCTTTTGCCCTGGTTGGCCTGTTGCAGGCTAGCCGTCAGGCCCTCAGCTTAGAAGACTACATGGTGAGCCGTAACCGGGTTGGCGGCGGCATGGCACTGGCAACGGTTGTGGCTTCGGCGATGGGAGCCTGGATACTGTTTAGTCCGCCAGAGGCAGGTTCGGCCTTTGGCGGCATTACAGCGCTCATGGGCTATTGTGTTGGCTCTGCTGTTGCCGTGGCCGTATTTGCAGTTTTTGGCCCCCGCCTGCGGCACCTGATGCCTCAGGGTCACTCTTTAAGTGAGTATGTGCTGCACCGCTATGGTGGTCTGATGTACTGGCTGAGCGAGGGGGTGATAGTCCTTTATATGTTCATTTATCTGGCGGCTGAGCTGACGGCGATCGCCAAAGCGATTCAGCTCGTGGCTGATGTGCCGCTGGGCTGGACGGCCTTGGTGGTAATCACAGCCGTCTTTGCCTACACCTTGTATGGGGGCTTGCAGACTGCCATTTTACCGATGCGGTGCAGTTTGGGGTGATTGTGCCGCTGCTGGTCTTCTGCTTTGGCTTCACCGTTATGGCCTTGGGGGGCTGGAGCAGTGCCTTTGCGCCCGTTGTTGCCCAGGCTCCAGAACTGCTTTCGCTGCAAAACGTGGCGGGTTTGAGGTTTGGTGCTACCTTGATCATTGCGATTGTGGCGGCTGAGGTTTTTAACCAGGGCAACTGGCAGCGGGTTTACGCCTGTCGCAGCCATCAGGTCGTGCGGCGGGCGTTTCTCGGCTCGGCTCTAGTGATTTTGCCGCTGCTGCTGCTGGCAGGGCTTTTGGGTCTGCTGGCGGTACAGTTTGACCTAGCGGGAGACACCGCCTTTTTTGAGCTGCTGCAGGTGCTGCAGGCTCCGAGCTGGTTGCTGATGGTCGTGATCGTGCTGGCGCTGGCGCTGGTGATGAGTAGTCTAGACACGCTGCTCAACGGTATTGCTAGCGTTTTTACCCTTGATCTGAGGCGGTCTTTGCCAACTGTGGGATCGCAGCGAATTTTGAGTCTGACTCGACTGCTGACGGTGGCGGTGGGGGTTCCGGCTGTCTTTATTGCCGCTAGGGGCTACAGCGTACTGTACCTGTTTTTTGGGGCTGATCTGCTGTGCGCGGCGGTGGTCGTGCCCGTGCTGTATGGGTTTTATAACCGCCATATCGACAGCCTCAATGCTTTTTGCAGTTCGCTTTTAGGCATTGCAGCGGGCCTGCTGTTTTTCCCTAAACCTGACTTTACGCCGCTGTTTCCGGTGCCGGGGGGGGCAGATTTGCTCAACAGCTTTGCTGCAGCGCTAGTAGTCTCTACGGCCTCAGCCCTAATCTGGACGCGATCGCCCGTCAAACCAGCTCTACAAAACCTTTTGATTACAGCCAGCTTCACCGGCCCGTTGCCTACGACATCAGGGAGATTGAACCTGTCTAAACCCGCTAAGAACTGTTTTCTCAAGCTTTCAATTGTTTGTCTTTTTAACCCACGAGGAATTACCCATGAGAAGCCAATGGATTGCCCAGCGTCAGGGTCAAGCTAACGTCAGCCAGATGCACTACGCCCGTCAGGGAACTATCACAGAAGAAATGCGCTACGTGGCTCAGCGAGAAAACCTATCGCCTGAGCTAATTCGTGACGAGGTGGCACGCGGTCGAATGATCATTCCGGCCAATATTAACCACCCCAACCTAGAGCCAATGGCGATTGGTATTGCCTCCAAGTGCAAAGTCAACGCCAATATTGGCGCGTCCCCTAACTCTTCTGACATTGACAAAGAACTGGAAAAGCTGCGGCTAGCCGTCAAGTATGGCGCGGATACCGTCATGGATCTTTCAACCGGAGGCGGCAACCTTGATCAAATTCGCTCAGCGATCATTCAGGATTCTCCGGTGCCCATTGGCACTGTCCCTGTCTATCAGGCCCTAGAGAGCGTTCACGGGCGAGTCGAGGATCTGACTGCCGAGAGCTTTTTAGCCGTGATTGAAAAGCACGCTCAGCAGGGGGTAGACTACATGACTATCCACGCTGGCATTTTGATTGAGCATTTACCTTTGGTGCGCGATCGCCTCACGGGGATTGTCTCTCGCGGCGGCGGCATTCTGGCCCAGTGGATGCTGCATCACCATCAGCAAAATCCGCTCTATACCCACTTTGGCGACATCATTGAGATTTTCAAAAAGTATGATGTTTCGTTTAGTCTAGGCGACTCCCTGCGCCCAGGCTGTCAGCATGATGCCTCCGACGCCGCCCAGCTAGCTGAGCTAAAAACGCTGGGGCAGCTCACCCGCCGCGCCTGGGAACAGGACGTGCAGGTGATGGTAGAAGGGCCAGGGCACGTGCCGATGGATCAAATCGAGTTCAATGTCCGTAAGCAAATGGAAGAATGCTCAGAAGCTCCTTTCTATGTGCTGGGGCCGCTGGTGACGGACATTGCCCCTGGGTACGACCACATTACCTCGGCTATTGGAGCGGCAATGGCGGGCTGGTATGGCACTGCCATGCTCTGCTACGTCACGCCAAAGGAGCATTTAGGACTGCCGGATGCAGAAGACGTGCGCAACGGCCTGATTGCTTATAAAATTGCTGCCCATGCTGCTGATATTGCCCGCCATCGTCCGGGTGCCCGCGACCGGGATGATGAGCTTTCTAAAGCGCGCTATTCGTTTGACTGGAACCGCCAGTTTGCCCTGTCGTTAGATCCGGAACGGGCGCAGGAATATCACGATGAAACCCTACCTGCTGACATCTACAAAACCGCAGAGTTTTGCTCTATGTGCGGGCCAAAGTTTTGCCCGATGCAAACCAAGGTAGATAGTGAGGCGCTGAGCAAACTAGAGAAGTTCTTAGCCGCTCAGGAAACCGCTAGCGTTTAGTCTCCTCAAGTTCTGTCGCTAGGGGCACAGGGGCGTTTGTTTAGCCAAACGTCCCTACTGCATTTCCTGCCAGCGATTTTGAATTTCAGCAATTGAGAAAACCGCCTGAAACTGCAGACCTTTTTCCTGGTAGAGCGCTGCGCCGCCCTGCTGGCGATCGACTAAAGCAATCACCTGCTCCACCCGGTAGCCCGCCTGCCTGAGACGGTCTACCGCTTTTAGGGCAGACTGCCCGGTGGTGACAACATCTTCTAGCACAATAACTGGGGTTCCCGGCGGTAAGTCCAGCCCTTCAATATAGGCTCGGGTGCCGTGGCCCTTGGCTTCTTTACGCACGATTAAAGCGGCGATCGCCCTGTTTTCATAAGCCCCGACTATGCTAACTGCCGTCACAATGGGGTCGGCCCCTAGAGTCAACCCGGCAACGGCCTGCGCCTCTGCAGGCAGCTGAGAGAGCAAAATCCGCCCGCTCATCAGCGCTCCTTGGGGATGCAGCGTCACCTGCTTGCTGTTAATGTAGTAAGAACTGCGCTGGCCGGACGAAAGCACAAAGTCTCCCTCCCGGTAGGCCAGTTGACAAAACAAATCCAGTAGCTGTTGACGAATAGCGCTCAGGCTAGCAGTGGCGATCGCAGCCAGTGAACCAGACTGAGAAGAGAAAATTGACATAGAGCGATACCAACCGTAAGAAAATGAGCTATAAAGGACTCGCAGGCCGCAGCAGGCTGAGTTTAAGCACAACGCTCAAACTTTTATGACCTCTTCAGGCTAGCCTGAGGCACCTGCAAACTATATCGAATTCCCTACTTGGAGAGACACCAGGATGGGGTAATATAGACGGCAAAATTGAGGAGCAAGTGCTATGGGTATTCGTGTCAAGCCTTTAGTTAGCGCCGCGCTAGCAACAATCGGCACTTCTATGGGGATGGCCACCGCAGCGATCGCCCAGGAAGTCGGCCCTCGGACTGAGTCAGCCTTAATTCCAGAGGCAGTTAACGAGATCTCTTATGGTAATTCTGGAACTTATTTTGAGAATCGTACTCCCTGGCGTCAGTTCTCTTACATATTTGGGCCGGGCGGCTTTGGCAGTGCTGCTTTTCCTGAGAGTGAGATCGAGCGAGACGCAGAGGCCGTCAATCAGGTTTACGAATACCTGATGGCCGAGCAGACCCGCAACGATCCCTACCTGAGAACCCCTGACCTGCGCAATCCCTACAATTCTTCTGTTTTGCTGCTGCCGGTTTCCCAGCAGGACAGCCGCGTAGTTGGCAGCGAATTTGTGTTTGAGCGGCTGCCTTTACCCTAAATCTGAGGATAAAAAAGGTTCTGCCGCTCTAGGTAGATTGGCGGCAGAACCTACTACAGGTCAGCCAAAAGCTCAAGCTATCAGTTAATCCAGGGTGCAGGAGTTGAACCTGCCTAGCGCGAATTATGAGTTCGCTGCCTCAACCGCTCGGCCAACCCTGGCTGCGTTTATATTCTATACTGCCTCTTAAAGTCACTCTAGTGCAAGAGCGTTCAGTCTCAAATCTTTTTCGTGTAGGGCAGAGATAAAAACTGTATTGCGATCGCCGCTGCGCTAGTTGCGTTAGTCTTCGATTAGATTATCATCTAAAGCATAGTCTGTAAGAGGCGCTTTTAAGAGTGGCGCAAGTATGCGAATTAATCCAGCTATTGTTTTCACCCTAATTCTGCTATCGCTGATGTTTGGCGCGGGCGTTGTTAGTGCCTCTTGGGGATATGCGCTAGGCCGTACGGCTTTAGTCGGGGTGCGGCAGCCTGATTCACGCCCTTTTAGCGATACGCCCGTGCAGCGGGGTGAAGCCCATCACCACAACCTCGTTATCTTAAAAGAAGACGATATTCTTAATGACGTCAAGGCTCGAATTGAAGGTAATCTCCAGTAAAGGACTGCAACGCTAAGGGTATGCCAGAAAACCCATTAGATAGGACGATCCGCCCCTCCCTATGAGCCACGCTTGGGCTTAGCTCTGTTGCAGATGATTTTTCTGAATGCTGTTTTGCTAGCTGCTTCCGCTTCGCCTTTTTTTCGTTTGACTGGGGCAGATGTTTTGACTCGCGTGTTAGCAGTTTTACTGCTGATCAGCATTAACGCATTTTTTGTTGCGGCTGAGTTTTCAATTGTGTCTGTGCGGCGATCGCGCATCAGCCAGCTAGTTGCCGTGGGAGACGCCCAAGCCAAAACAGTACAGAGCCTACAGCGCAGTCTCGATCGCTTATTGTCAACCACCCAGCTCGGTATTACCCTCTCCAGTCTGGCTTTAGGCTGGATTGGCGAAAGCACGATGGCCGTCTTGATCTCGTACTGGCTCAGTCAGCTACCCCTGCTCGCTACCGTCGTGCCGATTGCTACCCACTCCATAGCCGTTCCCTTTGCTTTCTTTCTAATTGCTTATTTACAAATTGTGCTAGGTGAGCTATGTCCTAAGTCGCTGGCCTTACTCTACCCGGAGCAGCTGGCGCGATTTCTGGGGCCACCTAGCCTGACAATTGCCCGTCTGTTCAATCCTTTTATCTGGATTTTGAACCAGTCCACACGCTGGCTGCTGCGACTCTTGGGTATTCAATACACCGGGCAGGGCTGGTATACCCGCCTTACGCCTGAAGAACTACAGGTCATCATTAGCACCTCTACTGAACTACCGGGTCTAGAGGAAGAAGAGCGGGAATTACTCAACAACATTTTTGAATTTCGAGAAGTTACTGCTGGCGAAGTCATGGTGCCCCGAACCAGTATTGCGGCCATCACTAGGGCGGCAACGTTTCAGGATCTTCTAGACGAAATTGCCACGTCAGGTCACTCTCGCTATCCGGTAATTGGAGAATCCCTAGACGACATCTGCGGTATTGTCTACTTCAAAGAGCTAGCGGTGCCGCTGGCAGCAGGTTCTTTGCAGGCAGGAACTTCAGTGCAGTCGTGGATCCGTCCGGCCCGATTTGTGCCTGAGTATATGCAGCTTCACGAACTGCTGCAGTTAATGCAGCGCTCAGGTCAGGCGATGGTAATTGTGGTTGATGAGTTTGGCGGTACGGCGGGGCTGGTTACCCTCAAAGACCTGACGGCTGAAATCATTGGAGAGGCCAACGAAGCTGAGGACGACACTAACGTAATTGTTCAAATGATCGATGAGCAGACCTGCTTAGTCCGCGCCCAGACCGACATTGAAGAAGTTAATGAGCTGCTGGGCATTAGTCTACCCCTGATGGAAAACTATCAGACACTGGGCGGATTTTTGATTTATCAAATGCAGAAAATTCCGCTGCAGGGGGAAAGTCTGCGCTACCAGGATTTGCATTTGACTGTTGTAGCTGCGGAGGGGCCGCGTCTGAGAGAAATTATGGTTCATCGTTTAGAGCACTCCAGTGATTCAATCTTGATACCGACGCCATCAGCAACGCTGTCTTCTGACTCTACATATTTGGACAGCGCCGATCGTTCTCAGCCTTTTAAGCATGGCCAAGACGCTTCAAAAAGTGACACATAGCCTTTGTGGGTAGTCTTTACTACTCTCAAACTAGAAGTCAAGGAACAGTCTCAGATCAGTCTGGCGCAAACTGATTTGAATAGCTTGTGAATTCTTCACAAAAAGAGGCGCTGTGGTAATATCTGGGTGACTTTGCGTAGCTAAAACAGCCCTGAAGCTGCCTTAGGTCATCCTTTTAGGCAAGGAGAGACAGGCGTGCAGAACGAGTTGATGAGTTTGGAGCTTGAGAGTGTGTCATCAGGCCGCAGCCCTTCAGATGCTATTCGCGTGGGGGTGATTGGCGTTGGCAATATGGGGCAGCATCATACCCGTGTGCTCAGCCGCCTCAAAGATGTTGAACTTGTGGGTATTTCAGATGTCAATGTAGAGCGAGGTTTAGATACAGCAGGTAAGTATCGGGTACGTTTTTTTGAAGATTATCATGACCTGCTGAGCCACGTAGACGCGGTTTGTGTAGCCGTTCCTACCCGGTTACACCACAGAGTCGGCATGGCGTGCTTAAATGCGGGCGTTCACGTCTTGATCGAAAAGCCCATTGCCGCCAGCATTGCTGAAGCGGAATCTTTAGTGAATGCTGCCGCTGCCTCTAACTGTATTCTTCAGGTCGGGCACATTGAGCGCTTTAACCCGGCTTTTCAAGAGCTGCACAAGGTGCTTAAAACTGAAGAGCTACTGGCTTTAGAAGCTCGGCGCATGAGTCCCTATTCTCAGCGGGCCAACGATGTCTCTGTTGTCCTGGATCTGATGATTCACGATATTGATCTGCTGCTAGAGCTAGCAACAGCTTCGGTCTCAAAGCTAACAGCTAGTGGCAGTCGGGCGGCTGATTCTGGCTATCTTGACTACGTGACGGCAACTTTGGGCTTTACCAATGGCATTGTCGCTACGCTGACCGCCAGTAAAGTAACCCATCGCAAAATTCGCACCATTACGGCGCACTGCAAGAGTTCTCTAACTGAGGCTGATTTTCTCAATAATGAGATTTTGATCCACCGTCAAACCATTGCCGACTGTACCAGCGACTATGGTCAGGTGCTTTACCGGCAAGATGGTCTAATCGAGAAGGTCTACACCAGTAATATTGAGCCGCTCCACGCGGAGCTAGAGCATTTTGTCAACTGCGTTCGCGGCGGTGAGCAGCCTTCTGTCGGCGGAGAGCAGGCGCTCAAGGCGCTGCGCTTAGCCAGCCTGATTGAGCAAATGGCGTTAGAGGGGCAAACCTGGCAGTCTGCTTCTGAACACACGCTGGGGTTAGAAGTCGCAGCGGTGAGTTTGTAGCTGGCTTCAGGTAGCGGCTACCAGAGGTCGTCATCGATCGCTTCTGGAATACTTTTGGGCTTGAGGGCGTTGGGATCTTTAAGCTGGCTTTGAATAGCCGATGCGATCGCCTGACTGACAGATTCATTGCCGCTGGGGCTGAGATGAATATGATCGCGGTAGAGGGCTGCGGCTGTCTGAGCGGTCTGAAAGTCAGCCAGAAAGTCTACATAGGCGATCTGCTCAAGCTGCATAAAAGCCTTTACCCGCTGTCGGGCTTTTTGCTCGTAGTCTCTAGGCCCAGGTGGCTGCACTTCTCGCAGCAGGGGCGTCATGGCGACAATGAGCTGGCTCCCCGCCCCCTGTACTCGCTGCTGAATCTGGCGAATGGCTTCTAGGTTAACGCCGACGCGATCGCCCGGTTCGTCTTGGAGCTGCTGTAGCTCAGGTATAGGCTGAGGTTTGATCAAACTGCGCTGCAGCAGTTCCACTGTGGCGCTCAGCGGTTTGCGCTCAGGATAGCTGCGATCGCGCCCTACCTGGACTGAATTAGGGGCGATCGCAAATAGGTCATCTGTGTTGAGCAGCAGCACCACTATCTGGGCTTCAAATAGGCCAAAGCGAACCAGGTAAGCCAGTTCATTACGTGGCCCCCAAGAGTTGGCTGAGGCGTTAAGCACTTCGACTGGCCGCTCAGGTTCAAAGAGCATCTCCTGCAGATGACGTTCAATTTGAGCTGACAGGATGTGAGGCTGATCGGTCCACCAGCCGCCGTTGGCGACCGAGTCTCCTAGCAGCAGTACCCGCAGCCCTGCGGTTACAGGCTCAGGGGTGACGGGGCCGTTGCGCATAGAATACTGATTAATCTCAATGCGATTGCCAAACCGCCGTACTTTTTGGTTGGGCAGTAGGCGATAGCCCATCAGTGAGTCAGCCATATAGAGCGGCGGATCTCCTAAACCTACCCACAGCCGCAGCCCAATTTCTAGCAGCAGGCTCCCAATCAGCAGAACCCCTAGAATAATGAGTGCAACCTTCATGTGCTTTTCTCTCTCGGCAGCTCTCTCAGTGTAGAGGGATTGCAGACCTGCTAGTAAAAATCTTGCTGCGTACTACACAAGTAGTTTTTGTAGTATATACTAGGGCAATGCTATCTGCATAACTGCGTTTCTGGCCTGAGGCTGTTTATGCTCTGGTTACGCAAGCGCTTTACCTCAACGACTCAGCCAGCCCGTGCTAACTACAGCATGGGCATTGCTGACTGCATTGATCTCAACCAGAGTAGCGATTTACCACAGACTGTTATGGCTAAGTTTAAAGACGTTATTCAATACTACAAACGCTATCAGGCGATCGCCTACTTCAGCATTGCCGCTAGCAGCCTGTTTGAAATTTTAGATCTGGTGGTGCCCTATGCGATCGGTCAAATTCTCAACGTGGTGTCTAATCAACCCGTTGATGGCCTCAGTCAGTGGCTGATCAATGCTACGGCCAGTATAACGGGACTGCCTCGCGATCGCCCTTTAGCTCTTGGCTTGCTCTTGGGGCTGATCTTTTTGGTCACTGTTGTCCGGGCACCGATTGAACCCTGGCTAGGCGTTTGGTTTCACTGGGATATTGCCCTGAGGACTCGGCGCGACCATTCCCAGCAGGTTGTGCGCAAAATCCTGACCCTGCCCCTAGAGTTTTATGACGAAAACAACCCCGGTCGCATTGCCGGACGGGTAGCGCGGGGGCTGTCAAACCATACTTGGACATATCCTGAAATTGCGGGTCAGCTCCTGCCCAAGCTGGTGCGAGTGCTGGGTATTTTCTGCGTGATTGCCCTAATTGCCTGGCCGATTGCCGTTTTATTTTTGATTTCTTTTGTCGTGATTCTGGCCTACAGCCTCAAAGACCTGCTGCAAATCAACCGCAAAGAGCAGGCCCTCGATCGCTACATGGAAAATACCGAGAGCCACACCTCAGAGCTAATTACCAACATCAAAACGGTCAAAGCCTTTGCCACCGAGGCCCGTGAGTTTGAGCGGCAGCAGCGACGGCTACAGCGAGAGTTCACGATGGTGGACTACAGCATTCACCGGGCCTATGTAAAGCTCCTGACCCGCCAAGAGATGATCATTCAGAGCTGCGTATTTGGGGTGCTGGGCCTGACGCTGTGGGCTGCGATCGCCGGGCAGATTTCTCTGGGATATTTTGTCACCATCCTAACGGTGTCTAGCATGGCCTATGCTGAGCTAGAACCCATCAGCAATCTAGCTGAGGTCTTTACCCGCCGCTATGCCTCAATGCTGCGCTTCCATGAGTTCATGGAAATGCCGATGAGCCAGGAGGGAGAGAACGTTTTAGCAGCTCCTGAGGCGGTGACAGACTATCAGTTTACTGGCAAGCTGCATCTCGATCGAGTGACGTTTGGCTACGAGGCCGATCGCCCGGTGCTGAAAAATATAGATCTGCTGATTGAACCCTATCAAACAGTGGCTCTAGTGGGGCGCTCGGGATCAGGTAAGTCAACCCTGGTGAAGCTACTGTTTCGCTACTTCGAGCCACAGCAGGGGCGGATTTTGATTGATGGCGAAGATATTCGTCGCCTAGATGTCACCGGCTATCGGCGGCGGCTAGCAATTGTGCATCAGGAAGTAGATGTCTTTAACGGGACACTGCTTGACAACCTCACCTACGGCAAACCCGACGCCAGCCCTGAGCAAATTGAGGCTGCCTGCCATATTGCCCGCGTGGATGAGTTTATTCATCTTTTGCCCAAGGGCGATCGTACTGTAGTTGGCGAGCGCGGAGTGCGCCTGTCAGGGGGTCAGCGACAGCGGCTGGGAATTGCCCGAGCGCTGCTGGTGAATCCAGATATTTTAGTCTTTGATGAAGCGACGTCTAGCCTCGATTATGAGTCAGAGCGATCGATTCAGCTAGCGATGCGCAGCATCTTGGGCACGCGCACGACGCTAATTATTGCGCACCGTCTCAGCACCGTCCGCGAAGCTGACAAAATTGTCGTGCTGGATCAAGGCCAAATCTTAGAAATGGGTAGCCACGCTGAGCTGCTGCAGCAGGGCGGACTGTATCACCGTCTGCACTCACTGCAGGAAACGGGCGATTTGCTGGGCTAGTGCAGCGTCAACACTTAATTTTAGGGTGATGCATAGTTCGTAGTTAGCGCTTTAGCGCTAAAGCACTGACTACCCACCCTAATTTCTAGCTGTGACAATGCACTAGCTTGTTCTATCTCTGTTCAGGCAGATTTGTGCCGGGATGTAGGTGAGGCGGCCAGGGGCAATTCTCGAATCGCGCCTGCCAGGTTAGGATGAGTTAAGAAGCTTAGGTTTGCTGGCACATGACGATTGTGGCATTCATTCTTTTGCTCGGAATTTCCCCGGCGCTGATTTCTCTTTGGGTAGGGCGCAGGGCCGGAGCGCAAACCCAACAGCAGCTAACCCTGGCGATGGAATCGGCGGCGGCTAGAGGACTGAGCGCATTAGCCGAGCGCAACCGCGATCGCCACTATATTGAAGGGCTGGGCTATATCGTGGGCGACATTTCCTGTCAGTTTAATGCGCGATCGCCTTATTTGCGCTGTGCTGTCAATCCCATCGGCCCTGTGAAACCTGTATGCAGTACCAGCCAAAAGCTGATTTGACCCGAGAGCGATCGCCCGAGGGGAGGCGTTAGGATACACAGGATCTCGGCTTTCGTCTTTTTATGAGTGTTTTGATCTCGGCAGTGCTGCCGATCGCCCTAGTAGCCCTAGCAGGGGTTTATGTTGGGCGCAGGTTTGAGCTAGATTTACAAACGCTGGCACGGCTGAATATTTATGCGCTGCTCCCCGCTCTGGTACTCACGAGTCTGGCTGAGACGACGCTGGCGCTGAAGAGCGCGATCGCAATTACCGCAGCCTTCCTGCTGAATACTGCCCTGCTCTATCTGCTGGCGATAGGGCTAGGCCGCAGCCTTAAATTTTCAACCGACGAGCAAAAAAGCCTGATTGCCACCACCCTATTTGCCAACGTTGGTAACATGGGACTGCCGTTCGTGCTGTTCTCCCTGGGGCAGGCAGGGTTAGATCGGGCCGTGGTTTATCTGGTGGGATCAAGTCTGATGATTGCCAGCGTCTTTCCCATTGTGCTCAAGGGTACAGGGGTTCGAGCGGGTGTACAGTTCACGCTGCGCCTGCCCGTATTCTGGGCAGCAACGGCGGGGATGGCCCTGCAGGCTGGGGGTGAAGCTCTACCCCAGGCAGTTGAGCGGGGGGTGACGCTGCTGAGCGGCGGGGCCATTCCAATTGCACTGCTAACTTTGGGCATACAGCTATCGCGGACGCAGTTTGTGTTCGGGCGCTATGAGCTGTTTGGAGCCGGGCTAAGGCTGGTGGTGTCGCCGCTGCTGGCCTATGCTATTGGCCGAATGCTGGGTCTAGCGGGCTTAGACCTACAGGTATTAGTACTGCAGGCAGCTATGCCAGTGGCGGTAAACTCTTTGATCTGGGTGACAGAGCTAGGCGGAGACACGGTGCGGGTAGCCAGAACTATTGTGCTTTCGACTTTGCTTAGCTTTTTGACACTGCCGTGGGTGCTATGGCTGAGCAGCCATTAGAAGCTGCCAAACTGATGCAAAACAATCAAAACGCCCCAGAGAAAAATGAAAAATGTCAGTAAGCTAGTCATGCGAATACGGTTGTATGTGGTTTATTCTCCGTCTCTAAGCTACTGCAATTACCAGCCGTAGCCGCAGTGTGAATAACCGCCTGCCTCTTGCGTGGGATCTAACCAGTAGTAAGTCTTTCAAGCGCTTCTACTCTTTCCATAGATGAAATTGCTTCAGTTCAGATGGCAACTCTATTTGACCAGGATTAGTCAACCGCTTAATTGAGAGTTCAACATGACCTAAATCTGCTTCGCAACCGATAAACTTTCGGCCTAATGACAAAGCAGCTACTCCAGTCGTAGAGGAACCTGAAAAAGGATCAAAAACTAAATCACCTAAGTTTGTACTTGCTCGAAGGCATCGTGCAACAAGGCCGATAGGCTTCTGCGTTGGGTGTTTACCATAAAGCTTTTCATCTTTGCCAGGAGCAGACATTCTCCAGACATTCTTCATCTGTTTGTCACCATTCTCCGCTTTCATTTCCTTGTAGTTGAACGTATAGCGCTCTTTCCCTTTACGTGCTTTCGTTGCCCATAATACTAGCTCTGTTGAATGAATAAAGCAGCGACACCCTAAGTTTGGCGGTGGGGCAGGTTTTTCCCAGATGATGTCATTCAGGATGCGAAAACCAATTTGCTGCATAGCAAATCCAACTGATGAAACACATGCAAAGTGCCTGTTACCTAGACAGTACCAGTTGGCTTAAGAAGGCGATAACAAGCAGTCAACCACGCCTTATTAAACTCGTGATCTAATTCAACAATTAAATGGAGTCACAACATCTAGCGTTTAGAGGCTTTCATTCACCCCTGTAGGCTATTTGTAATTGGTGACCAGCTAATGCTTTGTTTACGTAGACATAGATACTGTAGACGCGATCGCGTTGTCTAGCGTATTGCCGACCTTATCAGCGATCCCGGCGATCCAGGTTTCGTCCTGCTGGGTATAGCTACGGGGGGCATTAGCCCCCAGAATCAGCACGCCGCCGCTGCCCATTGGCTGGCAGATCACACCTTGGGTATTTTCGGGCAGATAGTCAAACTCAACCCGCCCCGGATAAATTTTGAGATTGACTAAATAAACTGGGGCTGACTTTTCTAGCACCCGCCTAAGTATGACCCCCGGCTTGACCTCAGCAACAGGGCCTAAAACCCCGCGTCGCAGCAGTACCCGGCCCTGATAGTAAGCCACCACTGACCGCGTGGCGGTATTGGTCAACAGTAGATGAGAGGCCCAGGCCAGCTCAGTCTGGGCCGACTCTGGCAGGTCTGCGTCTAGATCAAAGCCCATTTCCCCCAGCAGCTCTACCGACTCGGGCAGTTTGGGCTGAAACTGCTCCCACAGCAGCCCTGTGAGAATCAGAACGGCGCTGACAATCACGCCTAGGGCATCCGATCGCGCCTGAGAATCGCTCAGCATCGGCGTTGTCAATCGATTCACCATTAGCAGAGTGCCAGCGATCGCGCCGACTACAATAGGAAGACGACGCAGGACTTGATTTTGATCAGACTTTGCCATAGCTCGGCGGTTGAAACTCACAGTTCTAGTGTATCTTTACCCAGTAAAACATCTGTTCTCTGGACGAGTGTAGCCATGATCTCAGTATTGCCATTGATAGGATTTGGCCTGTTGTCTTTCCTGTCTAGCGGCAGTCATAGCCAGCCGCTAGTCGCTTCTAATTTGGCCTCAGTCAATCTAGTTGCCCAGTGGGATTCACCCTGGGTGGCCAAGCTGTTTGAACCCGATCCAGTTGCCGGAGCGATCGCCCAACAGTATCTAGCAAATTTGGCAAATCAGGGGCTGGCAGCCGAGGCTCAAGGCTTTTTCTTTTTTACGGGCATCACGGCTGAAACCTATCACCAGGGAACAGCGCTTTTACCCGCTGCCTCGTTGACTAAAATTGCGACCACGCTGGCGGCGCTGTCTACCTGGCAACCCGACCACCGATTTGAAACGCTGGTTGGTATTACTGGCCCCGTCGAGAACGGCGTGGTTAAAGGTAATCTAGTTATCCGCAGCGGCAATGATCCCTTCTTTGTATGGGAAGAAGCGATCGCGCTTGGGAACGCACTACAGACGGCTGGGATCTCAGGCGTTGAGGGCGACCTGATTGTTTTGGGCGACTTCACCATGAACTTTGAAACCGATCCCTACCGGGCGGGTGAACTGCTAAAACAGGCAATCGCAGTCCAGTTCTGGTCGCCCGAAATTTGGGGACAGTACCGGATGCTCCCTGCGGATACGCCGCAGCCGGAGATTGTGATTCAAGGTGGGGTGCAGGTACAGCCAATAGACGCGGTGGCCCAAGTGAGCGACTGGGTCGTGCAGCATCAGTCTTTGCCGCTAATTGCCATTCTCAAAGCCATGAACATCTACAGCAACAACGTCATGGCTGAGCAAATGGCTACGCTTGTGGGCGGTGCCCCTGCTGTAATGGCCAGAGTCACTGCGGCAACAGGCATCTCATCGGCTGAAATTCAGCTTGTCAATGGTTCTGGGCTGGGGATCGAAAACCAGATGTCTCCGCGCCTGACAGTGACGCTGCTGACAGTACTCGATCGGATGTTGCAGGGCGAGGGCTATACAGTGGCTGACGTGCTGCCAGTAGCTGGCCGAGACAGCGGCACCCTGGCCTATCGAGATCTGCCTGCCTATGCTGCGCTCAAAACGGGCAGCTTAGCGACTGTGAGTTCTTTAGCAGGGGTCTTTCCCACCCGCGATCGCGGTCTAGTTTGGTTCGCTATTCTCAACCAGGGCGGCAATTTAGAAGGGCTGCGTCAGGGTCAAGATGATCTGCTCAGAGCCATGCAGCAGCACTGGGGCAGTCCGCCAGCGCTTCCCGATGCCCTTGTCCCCACTGTTGACTTTGAGCAGGACGCTTATCGACTAGGTAACCCCCAGCGCAACCAGTCTTTTTCCCGGTAAGCGGCTGTTAGAAATCAGACATTCTACGAGTTAGTAGTCAGTGCTTTAGCACTGAAGTGCTAACTACATATGTTTATTAGCTAGTCTATTAACAGCGTCTCTGCCTTGGAGTACGCAAACTTTAGGAGGAAAACTACATGGTTGACGGCTACCAGCCAGCTCAGGAAGCGGCTTTGGATCGTGACTGCATGACGCTTTCTCGTCACGTTCTGCAGCAGCTTCAGAGCTTTGGGCCAGATGCCCAAGACCTGAGCGCCCTGATGAACCGTATTGCTCTCGCTGGCAAGATCATTGCCCGACGACTCACCCGGGCGGGGCTGATGGAGGATGCTTTAGGTTTCACCGGGCGAACTAACGTCCAGGGTGAAGCAGTCAAGCGCATGGACGTCTACGCCAACGATGTTTTCATCTCTGTTTTTAAGCAAAGCGGCCTAGTCTGCCGCATGGCTTCAGAGGAGATGGAGAAGCCTTACTACATCCCTGAAAACTGCCCTATAGGTCGCTATACCCTTCTCTATGACCCCATTGACGGGTCTTCAAACGTTGACATCAACTTAAATGTCGGCTCTATTTTTGCAATTCGGCAGCAAGCTGGAGACGACGCCGACCAAAGCGCTGCAGATCTGCTGCAGAATGGTCGCGGTCAAATTGCTGCGGGCTACATCTTGTATGGCCCCAGCACTGTTTTAGTCTACTCTATTGGTCGCGGCGTCCATGCCTTTGCCTTGGATCCCAGCCTGGGAGAATTTATTTTATCAAGTGAGAATATTCGGATTCCCGAACACGGCCCTACCTACAGCGTAAACGAGGGTAATTTCTGGCAATGGGAGGATTCTTACCGGGACTTTATTCGCTACGTTCATAGACACGATGGTTACTCAGCCCGCTACAGCGGTGCTTTGGTGGGAGATTTTCACCGCATCTTGATGCAAGGCGGCGTGTTTCTCTATCCCGGCACGGTGAAAAAACCTGAAGGCAAGCTCCGTTTGCTCTACGAAACAGCGCCTTTAGCGTATCTGGCAGAACAAGCGGGTGGCCGAGCTAGCACTGGTACTGAGCCAATCTTAGATATCGTGCCAGATAAGATTCACGCTCGGACTCCTCTGGTTATTGGCAGCGTAGAAGGGGTGGCGCTGGTTGAGTCTTTCGTGAACGAGCGGCAGCGAGAAGCAGAAGCTGAACTGGCTGCCTCGGGTTCTTAAACCCAGCAGGCTTAGTGCCTGCTTGAGAGATCAGTCTCTCTTTATGTTGTTACCAAGAGTCTTTATATGACTGTTACTCCAGATAATCCCATTCTCCATCTTAAAGATTACGGCCAAAGCGTTTGGATGGATAATCTCAGCCGCGACATTCTGCAATCAGGTGAGCTGCAAAAGCTAATCGAAAGCCGGGATGTACACGGCATTACCTCTAATCCAGCAATTTTTCAAAAAGCGATCGCGGGCAATGCCGTCTACGACCAAGACATTGAGGCGGGAATCCGCGCTGGCAAGTCGGTAGAAGAAATCTACGAGGCGCTAGTGTTTGAAGATATTCGCCGAGCCTGCGATATTCTCAAGCCAATCTACGAAGAAACTGAAGGCTTAGACGGCTACGTTAGCCTAGAAGTACGCCCTAGTCTGGCGCGTGACACCGAAAGCACCTTAGAAGAAGCACGCCGCTACTTTAAGGAACTCAACCGCCCCAACCTGATGATTAAGATTCCCGGCACGCCTGAGGGCACCCCGGCTATTGAGCAGGCTATCAGCGAAGGCATTAATGTAAATGTGACGCTGCTGTTTTCGGTTCAAGCCTATAGAGAAGCTGCCTGGGCCTATGTTAAAGGTTTAGAAAAAAGAGCCGAGCGGGGCGAAGACGTTAGCAAAATTGCTGCGGTCGCCAGTTTCTTCCTCAGCCGGATTGATACAAAAATAGACGATCGCGTAGATCAGCTTTTAGTGGGTGAAGATAACCTCAGCGAAAAGGCAAAACTACAGGAAGTTAAGGGTGAAGTTGCGATCGCCAATGCCAAAGTCGCCTATCAGGAGTATAAAAAGATTATTGCCAGCGATCGCTGGCAGGCTTTAGCGCAAAAAGGAGCCAAGGTTCAGCGACTACTCTGGGCTAGCACCAGCACCAAAAATCCTGAATACAGCGATGTCATGTATGTCGATCGGCTGATTGGCCCTGATACGGTCAACACCCTGCCGCCCGACACCATCGAAGCCTGCGCCGACCACTGCGATGTTGATAGCCGCATTGAAGACGATGTTGACCAAGCTTATCAGCTGATTGAGAGCCTGCCTGAGCTAGGTATTGATCTCGATCAAACGATGGATGAGCTGCTAGAAGAAGGAATTGATAAGTTTGTTCAGCCCTTTGACAAGCTGATGGATTCTCTAGTGACAAAAGTGAAGCAGCTCTCGCCTGCTTAAACCTGCTTTATAGAGCAGTTGGGAAAGCAGCTAAGCAATTGACTGCTTTCCCCAGCCTGCCTTCCATTTCTGCTCTGAACCTGTGCCCTATCCCCTTCTTATTCGTCTATGGTCACCTTACTTGAAAATCCGCTGCGCGTTGGCCTTCAGCAGGATCCGATCCCCGACGCCCAAATTTTGGTTATTTTTGGCGCATCGGGCGACCTAACCCACCGCAAGCTGGTGCCCGCTATCTATCAGATGCGCCGCGAACGTCGCTTACCGCCAGAAACCACGATCGTAGGGGTTTCTCGGCGCGAATGGAGCCATGATTTTTTCCGCGATCGCCTAAAAGAAGGAGTTGACGAATTTGGTGGCGGTATCGGCAATCAGGCGCTTTGGGATGACTTTGCCAAGGGGCTTTTTTACTGCTCTGGCAATATCGATCAGCCTGAAAGCTATCACAAGCTCAAGGAATTTTTATTAGAGCTAGACGAAAAGCGAGGAACCCGAGGTAACCGAGTTTTTTATCTCTCAGTGGCCCCGCGCTTCTTTGGCGAAGCGGCCCAACAGTTAGGCGATGCTGGAATGTTGAGCGATCCCAGCAAGCAGCGATTAGTGATCGAAAAGCCTTTTGGCCGCGATCTGGCTTCTGCTAGAGTTTTGAATCAAACAGTCCGCCAGGTCTGCAATGAGAGCCAAATCTATCGGATTGATCACTATCTTGGCAAAGAAACCGTTCAAAACCTGATGGTTTTTCGCTTTGCTAATGCCATCTTTGAGCCGCTCTGGAACCGACAGTTTGTCGATCATGTGCAAATTACGGTCGCTGAAACAGTCGGCCTGGAAGGGCGCGCAGGCTACTACGAATCTGCGGGTGCCCTGCGAGATATGGTACAAAATCATCTGATGCAGCTATTTTGCCTGACGGCAATGGAGGCCCCCAACTCTCTGGATGCCAACAGCATTCGAACTGAAAAAGTAAAAGTTATTCAGGCAGCTCGGCTGGCCGATCTGAGCAATTTAGAGCTGTCTGCGGTGCGGGGGCAATATTCGGCTGGCTGGATGAAGGGCAAACCCGTGCCGGGATACACGGAGGAAGAGGGGGCTGATCCCCAGTCAACCACGCCAACCTATGCGGCGATCAAACTTCTTGTGGATAACTGGCGCTGGAAAGGGGTTCCTTTTTACATGCGCACCGGTAAACGGATGCCCAAGAAAATAACCGAGATTTCCATCCATTTCAAGGAAGTGCCTTATCTAATGTTTCAGTCGGCTGCCAAGCAGATGAACCATAACGTTTTAGCGCTGCGGATTCAGCCTGATGAAGGCATCTCAATGCGATTTGAGGTAAAAACCCCTGGTAACTCGCTGCGCACTCGCTCAGTAGACATGGATTTCCGCTACGATGCTGCTTTTGGTAAAGCCAGCACAGATGCCTACAGCCGCCTTTTGGTGGACTGTATGTTAGGCGACCAGACTCTCTTTACGCGAGGAGATGAGGTAGAGGCTTCTTGGCGAATCCTGACGCCGCTGCTGCAGACCTGGGATGCACCAGACCCCACAGAGTCTATTCCGATGTATGAGGCCGGAACTTGGGAACCGGTCGAGGCAGAACTGCTGCTCAACCGAGATGGTCATCGCTGGCGCCGATTGTAATTCTAAATTCAGCAGGAATCGGTAGCATGGAGTTAACCTGGACAAGCAGCGTCTTGTAAACTGCTTACCGCTGATGTCTGGCCTGATTGTTCGCCTCCACTGGCCTTTTTACTGGCCTCTAGACTGTTTTTCTCCTTGATGCTCAATCTCCAATCCCCACCCTTTTAGACTTTATGACTACAACTCCTCTTGTTGCGCTGCAAAAGCCGAAAGATATTTCTCTAGATGAGATTGAAGCTGAACTACGCCAGATTTGGCACAGTCAAGACTCTGGCAAGTCTGCACCAGTGGTGACTCGGGCAACAACGTTTAGCATGCTAGTCTACGAGCCTGAAGAGTTTCAGCAATTGCTGGCAGCTTTGGGCTTCTATCAAGGGCCAATTGACGGCATTCACGGGCCGCTGACTAAAGAGGCTGTACGAGAAGCCCAAACTGTTTATAAGTTGAGGGTCACAGGGCGCGTAGGGCCACGAACCCTGCAGCGGCTGAGGGATGAATATACGCAGCTTCCGACTGACAAAAAAAGTATCTCTAATGAGGATAGGCGAGGATTTACGCTCAGTGAAGCGATCGCCGCTCACAACCCCTGTCGCGTAGTTACCCTCTCTCCCATTTTGGGGGAGGATACAGGCGTTACCGTTCAGGTTTCGGCTTACTGCCCAGTGCAAAAGAGCAGCGGCAGCAATCTGGTGTGCTCCGAATACATTACGCTGCAGGGGACTAAAGCTGCTTTAGATCAGACAGGTGACTTAGTGACCTCACTGATGGTTGCCGACCTGCCTAAATTTGCCTGGTGGAAAGCGACACCCAATCCAGAACAGGCTTTGTTCAACCAGCTTTCTAAAGCCTGCAACTGTATTGTTGTGGACTCTAGCTACTTTAGCGAAGCTGAGGCTGAGCTACTCAAAATGCAGGTATTAACCGAGAAAGGCACTTACATTGCCGATCTTAACTGGCACCGCCTATCTCCCTGGCAAGAGCTAACGGCTGCAGCTTTTGATCCACCAGAACGCCGGACCAACCTGCTCGAAATCGACAACATCAGCCTCGACTACGAGAAAGGCAATGCCTCACAGGCTCTCATGTTCTTGGGATGGTTCGCCAGTCGCTTAGAGTGGGAGCCAGCTGACTTTGTTGAAGAAGGCGGCGATTACGACATCAAAAAGGTGTACTTCAACGGAGCCAACGGCAAAAGGATTGAAGCTGAGCTAGCGGCTATTCCGACCGCAGACTGGGGTGAGGTAACGGGTGATCTCACAGGTTTGCGCCTGACCTCAAGCAATGAAGCTGCCGATTGCTGTACAATCCTCTGCTCTGAAACCACGGGCTGTATGCGGATGGAAGCAGGGGGGAGCGCCCAGTCTTGCCGAATTGAGCAGGTAACAGCGCTTTCTGATCAAAAAGCAGAGTTTCTCTTAGGACAGCAGCTCCAGCGATGGGGGCAAGATGCCCTTTATGAGGAAAGTTTGGCAATGACAACCCAGATTTTGAAACTGAGAAAATAGCTAATTGAACCTGCAACTTTTGTTTGAGACGCGCCTGCTGCGTCTTTTTTTCTGGCTATCTGTAGTGATGGGCACAGGTATAGAGCAAGATTTCACAGCAGCCTATTGTCTTGACAATCAAGCTTCAAACTATCTATGGTTAATCGCTCACGATAAATTCTCCTACCACTGGTTTGGTGCGCTTTTATGAAAGTTCAGTATGATGCAGAGGCCGATATTGTCCGCATCGTTTTCCGGGATGTGTTTGTTGAAGAAACGGCGGAAGAGATTCCCGGCATTGTCATCAATTTTGATCAAGATGGTGTTGTTGTCGGTATTGAAATTCTTAAAGCTTCTCAGCAAATCGACCATCCTCGTAGCTTTCAATAGCTCAGATAGCCAGCAGTAGAGTTTAGTGCCCCAAGCCTGACTGTAGTTTTTTGCGTTCTGACAGCTACTGGCCTCTCAAGCTTTAAAACAGGGGCAAATCAAAATCAAAGGTGACCCCAATCAGGGTATCATTGAAGTCCACCACGTTTTCTGAAGAACCCCCAAAGCTAATCCCTCCAAACAGACGGAGCCGAGCTGAAGCCGAGAGACCGTAAGTTACCTGAGCGGTCAGCTGATGATAGGCATCAAAACGAGCCTGCTGAGTAAAGTCTGAGAGCGTGAGCTGATAATTCAGTCCGGTTTGCAGATTAGGACTGATCTGGTAAAACAAAGAGGCTCCTAAAGACTGGATGATTCGGCTGAATTCGTCTGGATCGCTGAAGCTAAACCGAGCCTGATAGTAGCTGCTAAGGCTTAGCTTTGGCTGCAGCTGATCATAGCGCCAAATCAACAGATCTAAAGAATGACTGTCGAAGAACTGATCTGTAAAGTCAGATCGAAACAATTGCTGATTAGTCCAGCTAATTTGTCCAAAAGTTTTAGAATTAAGCACATGGCGAATACCCACCTGTAGCGATAGTTCGTCATAGCTAGCAGCCTCTACTTGCCGATAGCGCAGCAGATTTACAGAGGCTGAAGCAATCAGCGCCGTTCGCGGGCCAACGGCGGGAACTGCCAGCAGCGTCAGCCCAGGACGGACAAAAGCGTCACCGATGGGGTCTACTTCGTTGAGAAATATATTGTCGCTGCTGAGGTAGTCAACCCGACCCAGCAGATATAAAACAGGTGGCGACGGCAAGATAGATTCTGATGGCAAAGGATCTTCGCGCAGTCGTAAAATGCCAAGCTCTGCATCTCCAACCTCGATTTCACTAGGAGGTAGCTCAGTTTCAGGTTCTGAAAGCTGCTCAGAGTTGACGTCTGAGGGTAGCTGATGAGGAAAATCTGGACTGGTGAGATCATCCAAGATTTCAGGGTCTCTAACGCCGTTTTGGGCAGACTCTAATTCTGCAAAGCCGGGGTATTCTTTTGCTTCATGACCCGGCTCTGCTGCGATCGCAGCCAAAACCTCGCCTGACTCAAGACGCAGCCCCCCATCGGCAAACTCTCTCAGGCAGGCTTTATCTGCCGGGGGAGAAGTTTTTTTTACCTCTAAAGAATGCCACGGTTTTTCCACCGGCCAGGAAAATTGAGCTAGGGGTGAACTTACCTCATCCGTCATTTGGACGGTACGGGTAGGACAGTTTAAATTAGCTGCGATCGCTGCCCAAGGACAAGCAAAGAAGCTACCTGCTGATAAGAAAACGCTGGCCCTTAGCGTTAATTTAGGCATAGTTAGAGAGAAAGACTAGAGTGACAGATTGTAGAAACTCGCTGATAGAACCTCTCAAGTAATGAGAACACCTGTGACAGACCAAGCAATGCCTGAAATCTACAACAGTCTGGTCTGTAGGCATCCCGTAAAAATTGGCCAAGTCACTAAGCCGTTTCTTAATATGCCCACCCATCGCACAGTTTTTATCGCTGGTATTACCATGAGGCGCATTTTCTAAAAGTTGCTATATTTAGCTAGCGGGCCTCGTGGCTTTATAAAGAATTGTCAAAGGGAAAAACTCCATCCAGCCGTCCGCTTCGTACAGTTAAGGCTTAGAACTTATCGTTGGCCTCTACACCAGGGAAGAGCTACACGAGACAAGAGAGTATCTTAGATGTTTGGATACCTGACAGCCTCACACAGCATCAGTTTTGCGGCGATCGCTAACGAACTTTTGTAAATTTTATTGACTCAGCGCTGATTTCTTAGCGAAAGGATGTGTCGAATACAAACGCGGGCTGCTCACTTAGACTACACTGCCAGGGGCCTAATACTACTTCGTGTTGCATCTTTCTCCGTTGATCCATCTGCCAATTAACCATTTTGTTAAAGCCAGGGGCGATTCCAATGATCCGCATGTCGATGCTACTGCTAATGAGCGCAGCTTGGAGTCTAGGTTTTTGGGGCTTATCTGAACGAGCAATGGCCCAAGTACCCCTGACTCGTGCTCAGGTGGAGGCTATTCGTAATCGAGTTGAGCTGATTCCCCAAGGGCGATCGGCGCGACTCGCTCAGGTAGCTGACGTCCTAGGAGTTGGAGATGCCCTGCGTACTGAGGTTTCAGCCCGAGCTGAGCTACGGTTCAACGATGGTTCTTTGGCCCGAATTGGAGAACGAGCAACTTTTCGTTTCGTTCCTAATACTCGCAATTTCCGGCTGTCGAACGGAACCGTTTTATTACTGATCCCTCCGGGGCGCGGTCGTACCAATATTCAAACCCCCAATGCGGTAACGGGTATCCAAGGTTCGGCCTTGTTCGTTCGCTATGATCCCGAAACAGACACTACGATTATCGGCGCGCTAACGCAAAACCCGCTGGGGCCAATGGTGGCCTCTAATCGAGATGCTACTGAGTTTGTACCCCTCAATGCAGGTCAGCTAGCAGTTATTCAAGGCGATCGCCCAATTCGTCGATATCAGTTTGACCTTGACGCTTTTTATCAAACCAGCAGCCTAGCTTCAGGTTTAAACCTCACTGAAGTCCCAACTGGCTCAGAAGAAAGTTCTCTCGCCGCCGTTCGGCTAGAAACATCTGAAGCACTCGAATCTCAAGACTTTAGTGAAGATGTTGCAGTCATCGAAAACCCTGACTTCACTAGCTTAAGCGGGGCCGAAACGCCTGCTGCTTCGGATGTAGCTGATAGCGATGGTCAGCCCCTGATTGATGCAGCAGGGGCTGACATTGAGGGCGAGTTTGCAGTGATTCCGACTGATCCTTTTAGCGCTTACGCAGCTACAACTGTGGCGTCGGTAGGCGTCAGCGCGATCGCTTCTAGTGTAGCCACTGAACAAACAACAGAAAGTGAAGCACGTTCTGAGATTCCCTCCGGTCTGATTGGTCGCAAACAGCCCCGGCAAAGCGCTCAAAACGAACAATCCTCTGAAACCCCCAATCCTCCGACTGGCATTAGTAACCCACCCCAGCAGTTCCCAGGATCTCCCACCCCCACAACCCCTGCTGGCCCCAGTCCTTCAGTCCCAATTAGTCCAACAACGCCCGTTAGCCCCAGTCCGACAACACCTATCAGCCTGCCTGACGTCCCGGTCACGCCGACCAATCCCAATCCTTCAGTTCCAATCAGTCCAACAACACCCGTTGGCCCGAGTCCCTCGACCCCAATTAGTCCTTCTACACCCGTTAGCGTGCATCCACCGTCAGGCTCTCCTCAGCAGCCAGGTTCTGTAACCATCTCTGTCCCTGTGCAGACATCGACGAGTGTTCCCGTATCACTGCCGCCAACCAATACTGGGGCGTCAGTCACTTTGCCCTCAACCCCGACGCCAGCGGCAGCCCCTACCCCTGTGACCTTGCCACCTGCTACCAGCCCTGTTGTGCAAACTACGCCAACAGTTACTCCAACCGCTCCAGTGATTGCCCCAACTGCCCCAATCATTGCCCCGACTGCCCCAGTAGCAGCGCCTAATCCAGTCGTCAACGATCCTAGCAATCGACCATCTGCTACATCAGCGCAAAACGAAGGTACAACAAATCAGCCGTCTGTTTCACCCACCACAGGGAGTAGCTCAGATAGTCAAATGAATCCTTCAACTCCATAAAGCTACCGTCAGCTCATCAAGAAACCTCTTCACCATCTTCGGTATCATCTACCTCGCATTGCTGAACCCAGCCCGAAGGCAGTATATCTGTGGCTGGTTCATCGAGTGGTTGAGAGTCAGGATTAGAAGCATAGGCTTCGATGAGAACTTGGCGAGGCGGAAAGACAGATAAGGCTTGCTCAGGCCGAATCTCTTCTCTGTGGAGGAGCTGCTCCGGCTGAATTTGAGCCAGATCTTGTAGAATCTCCTGAGCTGACTGATAGCGCTGGCTAAAATCATAGCGAGTCATTTTCCTTAGAATTTTTGCTAAACGAATATTCAGGTTTTCTACCTTGTGCATCCAAACGATTTCCCCAGCTGCGTCTCGCTGCAAAATCTGGGGTGGGATGCCGGTTAATGCTTCGACAGCGGTAATGCCAAGCGCATAAATATCGCTGCAAAACTTGGGTATGCCAGCTGACTGCTCGCTAGGCATGTATCCCTGAGTGCCAATGCCGATCGTAGACGTGACGCGGGCGCTGGTGTTGGTTAAGCGATTAGAAATCTGCTTGACAGCCCCAAAGTCGATCAGAACCAGGTGGTTATCGTAGCGACGAATGATGTTAGACGGCTTGATGTCTCGATGAATGACTCCTCTACCGTGGACAAAAGCAATGACGGGCAGTAAGTCAGTTAGGAGTAAATAAACTTCCCTTTGAGAGAGAACTTTGCGCTCGTCCAGTTGATCTCGCAGGACTTGCCCTTCAATCATCTCTTGCACCAGATAAAAAGACTGATTGGCCTCAAAATAAGCCAGCAGCCGAGGAATCTGACTGTGCTGACCGAGCTGCTCAAGCGTTTCGGCTTCGCCTGTAAACAGCCGCTGAGCCAAGTGGTGCATCTTGGGGTTGTCGCTGACAATTTTGAGCTGCTTGACCACGCAGGTTGGCTGGTGAGGGCGCTGTAGGTCGTGGGCAATGTAGGTTTCACCAAAGCCACCAGAGCCTAAAAGCTTGGTAACCTGATAGCGATCGCCCAATACTTTACCAATCACCTGAGCTTCACGTACTTCCAGCAGGTCTTGAAACTCATCTTGCTGGCTGATAATTTCCTGCACAATAGGCGAAGTCACATACTGGGCCAGCGTGCTGCGCAACTTTTGCTTCCTGAACTGGTCGCTGACCAGGCTGACGAAGAAATTAGTGCCGCCGACAACAGCGATCGCCAACACAGGCGGCACCACAGGAATAAACAGGTTGAAGGCCAAAAAACAGCCAAATCCAAAGCTAACCCATACCAGCATTGTGCTGCCCGTACACAAAATTCGCATCAGAGGGCGCTGTATACGGCTAAGCACGACACCGAAAGCAGCTCCCACCAGAAGAATGCTCAGACTTCTTTGCCAGGGCTGCTCAGCCACTACCCAAACACTCTTTCCCTGCTGCAGCGTGGCTAAATCGTTAGCTAAAATCTCTAACCCTGACATGGGTTGTGGATACAGCAGACTTTTAGAAAATGGAGCGGCGTGGAAATCTTGATGCAGCTGTGCTGTAGAGCCAATTAAAACAATCTTGTCTTTGAAATAAGCACCGGAGGCTAGCGCATTTTGCCATGGGTCATCATCAATCACGTACCAGAAAGGAATATGCTCAAAGGTTCTGGCAGGGCCATGAAAGTAAATTTGATCACCTTTAGAAGTCGTCGGGTAGTCAATCTGAGCCGCTTTTAGCGTGGCTTCGGCAAAGCTCAAAGCTGAGGTAATGGCGTCGGTAAATTCGCTGACGGCGTCTATATCAGCATTGCGGCGAGCCTGTTCTTCAATAAACTCTCGCCCCTGACGATGAATGCGGCTATCTGTCTCTATCGGAAAATGAATGGCACCAACTTTTACGGGAGTGTCTAGGAGCTGAGGAATGGGTAGAGTGGGCTTAGTAATTTGCCCTTGGGCCATGTCAATCTCGCCATAGGTGGCTGCCAAGACAACGCGATCGCCGTAGCGTTGCAAAACTGAGGCCAAAGCCTGGTCGTCGGCTGGGCCATAGCTGCTTGGTAGCGACAGCACAATATCAAGCGCCACCGCCTGCGCGCCGGCTGAGAGCAACTTTTCAATTGCGATCGCATAAGCCCGACGCTGCCAGGGCCACTGCTGAATCGGTTCTAGTGCCGGATAAGCTTTAGAATCGCTGAGATAGTGTTCGCCTTGGCTGAGAGACTCATCATCGATCGTCAACAGGACAACATCGCTGGGGGACACGACAGGGCCTCTCAGCTCAAAAAACAGAGTTTGACTCTGATGCTCTAGTAGGCTGATCAGCGGAATATCAAAGAAAGCTGAGACAGCCGTAAATATTAGCCCCAAACCGGCAAACCAGTAAGCCCAGCGAGACAGCTCCAGAGTCAGACCAGAACGAGTTGAGTAGCTGTGTTTGGGATTTAGGGGAGAGGCCGACTTAGAAGAAACTTTCATCAGCGGCTGGGTGTCCTCTTGACTGAGATTAATAGCTGACAGCTGATATATTCCTGGGATTCCGAGTAAAAGTGCTTATAATAGTTAAAGTTATGTTTAAAACTATTCACATTTGACCCACATAGGCGTAAAGCACACTCTTTTAATCCAGTCAGCTTATCGAAAAACTCTTTCTAAAGAATAGCTTTATCCAGGTTAATGGTTGGGCTGCTAGCAGCTGAATTTGGCTACTAGGCCACTTTGAGGTGTTTGAGAAAATGCTTAAAGCTGCTGCTCTAGTTCCGTCCAATCTAAGTAGAGCCTGAGTGGGGTCTAAGCAAAGCCTGATCAGGGTTCATTTTTCGATTATCAAATAGTAGTCTAGCAGCGCTTCCTTAACAGCAAGGTTCTAACCTATTGCCAAATCTGCATTAAAACTTATTAACCTGTCGCCTACTTTTAATCTCATTATCTTCCTTTATGGCTATTCATTCGTTAGATCGTCTTTCTATATTTGTTGATGGCAACAACATGTTTTACGCCCAGCAAAAGAACGGCTGGTTTTTTGACCCAAAAAAGGTACTAGAGTACTTCGTTACGGAACTAGAGAGCACCACATTAATCAATGCTTTTTGGTATACCGGACTTAAAGATTCTCAAGACCAGCGCGGCTTTCGAGATGCGCTAATCAGCTTAGGATATACGGTTCGCACTAAAATTTTAAAGGAATACTACGACGATAACTCGGGCCGATACTCACAAAAGGCCAACCTAGATATTGAAATTGTCGTTGACATGTTCAATACGGTTGAGCAGTACGATCGCGTGGTGCTTTTTAGCGGTGACGGGGATTTTGAGCGGGCGATCGAGCTGCTGCGCTCCAAAAATACTCACATCACAGTCGTGTCTACTGAGGGCATGATTGCCCGAGAGCTGCGTAATGCTACCGATCGCTACATCGATCTCAACGACGTCAAACACTACATTGAAAAGTCAGACAGCTAGGGCGCAACCTGTTAACTGACAAAACTCTTGAAACCCTCATTCTGCTGTAGGTGAGTGAAGCTTTGACGCAACCCACTGAAACCGCTGCGGGTGTTGGGTTTCACTGCGTTCTATCCAACCTACGCGAGGAACTTTTGGCAGTCAGGGGCGCAACTCAGGCAGGGTTAAATAGGGTGGTAGAAATAAACAGTTGTTTGCTCCTGCGTCAGAGTCAGGTACTAGAATAACTAGAATAAACGGAGCTGCTTACCGTAAGAAGGCATTATGAGTGATCAACCGAGTCCCGAGCGCATCTTAATTTTTGACACGACTCTGCGAGATGGAGAACAGTCTCCTGGGGCAACGCTGAATGTAGATGAAAAGCTGACGATTGCCCGTCAGCTAGCCCGACTCGGTGTTGACATTATTGAAGCTGGCTTTCCTTTTGCTAGCCCAGGCGATTTTGAAGCTGTACAAAAAATTGCTGAGGCCGTAGGCACTGAAACTGGCCCGGTAATCTGCGGTCTAGCCAGAGCCACAAAGCAGGATATTGAAGCTGCCGCTAAGGCTGTCGCTCCGGCTGCCAAAGGCCGTATTCATACTTTTATTGCCACATCTGATATCCACCTGCAGCACAAGCTGCGCAAGTCACGCCCAGAAGTTTTAGCGATCGCGGCAGATATGGTTGCCTACGCCAAGTCTTTTACTCAAGACGTTGAGTTTTCACCCGAAGATGCGGGCCGCTCTGATCCAGAGTTTCTCTATCAGGTGCTGGAGCAGGCGATCGCAGCGGGTGCCACCACCGTCAACATTCCAGATACGGTGGGCTACCTCACCCCCAGCGAGTTTGGTGACTTAATTCGCGGCATCAAGGCCAACGTGCCCAATATTGCCCAGGCAGTCATTTCAGTGCATGGTCACAACGATTTGGGTTTGGCAGTCGCCAACTTTCTAGAGGCGCTCAAGAACGGTGCCCGTCAGCTCGAATGCACCATCAACGGCATTGGGGAACGGGCGGGTAATGCGGCCTTAGAAGAACTGGTCATGGCCCTGCATGTGCGGCGACAGTTTTACAACCCGTTTTTGGGGCGACCTGCCGAGTCTGAAGCCCCTCTGACTAATATCGACAGCCAGCAAATTTACAAAACCTCTCGCCTAGTCTCTAACCTGACGGGAATGCTGGTGCAGCCCAATAAGGCGATCGTGGGGGCCAACGCCTTTGCCCACGAATCGGGCATCCACCAAGATGGCGTCCTCAAAAACCGCCTCACCTACGAAATTATGGACGCCCAGTCTATTGGCCTCAACGACAACCTAATTGTGTTGGGCAAACACTCTGGCCGCAACGCCTTCCGCACCCGGCTGCGAGAGCTGGGCTATGAGCTGGCCGAGCAGGATCTCAACCGGGCTTTTATTCGCTTTAAAGAAACAGCCGATAAAAAGAAAGAAATCAGCGATCGCGATATTGAAGCGATCGTCAATGATGAAACGCTTCAGGCTCCAGAGCATTTTCATTTAGAGCTGGTGCAGGTTTCCTGCGGCGACCATGCCCGCCCCACCGCCACTGTCACTCTGCTGACCCCAGACGGCACCGAACTCACCGATGCCGCCATCGGTACTGGCCCGGTAGATGCAGTTTATAAAGCGGTTAACCGAGTCGTAGATCTCCCCAACGAGCTGATTGAGTATTCAGTGCAGTCGGTCACCGCTGGCATTGACGCTATGGGGGAAGTGACGATTCGGCTGCGTCACGGCGATCGCATTTTCTCAGGTCATGCAGCCAATACCGACATTGTGGTAGCCTCCACCCAGGCCTACATCAACGCCCTCAACCGCCTGTACGCTGCCATCCAGCAGGGCGTGAGCCTGCATCCCCAGCACCAGGAAATGATTGCCGCCAGCGCCGAACGCACCGCCGTCTAGCTCAAGGCCGACCCCATTCGGCAATATTCCAGGTGTGCAAGTCCCAGGGCGTAATCTCAATGCCTGTAAGCTGATTGCTGACAGCATCAGCATCGGCTCGATGCACAATGGGCAACACCACAGCTTCATCCACCAGTAGGTCGTTCATTTGAATAAACAAGTCCTGACGCTTTTGGGGATCTAGCTCCGTGGCTGATGCTTGCCAAAGACTGTCATAAGCCGGGTTGCAGTAGCGAGAGAAATTCTGCTTTGACCAGTTGTTGGACTTCTGGGTAATCTCGTCGCAGGTGTAGGTTTTCAGGTAGGCACCAGGGTCAGGATTGGTGTTACCGGTTGTAAACATCTGCATATCGGCATAGAAATGCTCAATCGTCTCGGTGCTGGCTGGGTCGCCAGAAAAATGAATCGAGGGGTCAACGCTTTTAAGCTCTACCTCTATACCCAGGGTCTCTAGAGACTGCTTGATAATTTCCTGAGTCTTTTGCCGCACCGGATTAACCGATGTCTGAAACAGCACCGCCATCTCAACCCCGTCTTTATCGCGGATGCTGTCACCATTGGTATCCTGCCACCCGGCTTGTTCCAGCAGCTCTGCCGCTAGGTCTAAGTCATAGACATAGCGGGTATTTTTAGACTCAAACTGCTCTGGGGCGATTAAAAAATTGGCTGTAGGTTCACCCGTCGGCCCGTAGAGCTGCTCGGCAATGGTCTGGCGGTCAATGGCCAAATTAAACGCCTGCCGCACCTGTGGATCGGTAAAAAACGGATGGGGAAACGCTAGACTCGATCGCTCTCCGTCAGCAGTGGCTCGGTTTGGATCTGTGAAGTTAAAAACAACGCGCTCTGCTAAAGAGCCAAACCCGGCCACCACTTCGCCTTGACCTGCTGCGGCAAGCTGCTTGAGAATCGCCGCTTCGACCTGAATGTTGTAAGCAAAGTCAGCATCCCCAGTTTGCAGCACCGCCCTCGCCGCTGAGGTAGCGTCGCCGCCGCCTTTTAGCTCTATTTGCTCGAAGGTCAGTGAGTCAGCGTCGCGGTAGTTGGGATTGGGCTGGTAGATGACCATATCCCCCGGCTTAAACTCACTCACCTGATAGGGGCCAGTTCCAACTGGCATCAGGTTGGCCGGGGCTTCTCTGGCTTTGGCTCCTAGATAATCTTGGTACAGATGCTGGGGCAAAATCATCCCCTCAGTGCCGGTAAAGACTAAAAACCAGGCCGGATTGACCGCTTTAAAGTTAATTTTCACCGTGTAGTCATCTAGGGCTTCTACGCTTTCAATCACTTCGTAGGTGCCAGCGGTAGTCGTGCCTGTGTCTGGATCGGAGATGAACTGATGGGTAAACACCACATCCGCCGCTGTAAAAGGCGTTCCATCTGACCAGGTAATATTTTCTTTGAGCTTCCAGGTGACTGATTTGCCGTCTGCGGCCACGCCGCCGTTCTCAGTAGAAGGCGCTTCAGCCGCCAGAAACAGGACTAAATTGCCCTCAGCGTCAAAGCTGGCTAGCGGCTCTAGGGTAATACGACTGGCTTCTGAATCTTTGAAGCCGCTAGACAAATGCGGGTTGAGAATCGTGGGTGCCTGCCAGTAGAGCAGTCGCAGGGTCGTGTCAGCAGGGGCATTAGCCGCTGATTGAGGAGTTTGGGCTGACTGGTCACTGCCGCCACAGCCTACTAGTAGCCCCAGACTCAACCCTAAAATCGTTCGCAGTCGCATTATTGCTAAATCTAGATAATTAATAGCTAACCCTAGCAGGTAACGCCCGCGATTAAGGTACCTGACGTACACACTTGATCGCTAGCACCAGCCACTTTTGGGTTTTAAAGACAGCGCAGCGATCGCGGCTCTGGGCCAAAGCGGGGGTAGCCCCAGACTGCAAAACCTCTTGGGGCCGGGTGACCTCAGCATACTGCCTGAGCCAAGCGCTGCGCTGCACCCACTCTAAGCTAAAAGCGTCTGACTCCAGCAGCCAAAAGTCAATGCCGTACTGGTCAATAAAACGGCGCAGTTCAGCCGGAGCTGGGGTGTACTGCGCGTTGATTAAATCTACCGTGCGCTGGTGAATCTGGGCATAGTAGCCCCGGTGATAGGGCAGCGCGTAGCCCTCACCTCCCACGAAGATCGAGCGCTGAGCAAAGCTGGGCAGGTTATTCGCCTCTGAGGCCAGTGAAGCAATTTGAATATCTTTGGGCTGAGTCTGAAAGAACTGATAGAGCTGAGGAAATTGGCCCTGGGTGTAGTTGCCCACGGGTGAAATAGCGCTCAAAAAAGCAAAGTAAATCACCAGCGGCGCTACAGTCCAAAAGGTGAGTCCGGTAATAAACCGGGGCTTATTCTGCTGACGCTCGGCCCACAGGGTCACCGTGATTGCCGCCGCGATCGCGCTCACCATTCGTAAGCTGTGCTCAGTGTAGCGACTGGGTAAATGCAGCCTAAAGAGAAATAAGTGGGCGATCGCAAACAAACTCACCGAGGCTACGACTACCTGAATGAGCAGTTGAGCTTTAGACAAAGTGCCCCTTTGGCTCAAAAGCGATCGCCGCCGCCATAAAACCCACGGCAGCAGCAGCGCCAGCCAGATCTGCGGCAGCAGCAGTCTGGCATCGCACCACTCCACCGGCAGTAAGCCGCTGCGCTTACCGCAGAGCCAATAGTCACTAAAGTTTCTATCGAAAAAGCTCGACCAGCCGTCTTTAGCCAGAGCAGGCATTGCTTTTGCCTGAGCCAGTGTCAGCACCGGGCCGTAGACTGACGGTGCCAGCGGGTACGGCAGCAGCACCAAAACAGCCATCCCTAGCCCCCAGCCGCAGATCCCAAGATTTGCCTTGTGCCACCGTAATCGCCCGTCTTTCCACTCCAGCAGCCGCAGCAGCAAAATAGCGGCTATGACTAGTACCCCCTGTGGATAAAACAGCCCCATTAGAAAAATGCTGAGCAGACAGGGTAGCCGCGATCGCCGCAGCAAATAGTACAAAAACGCCAGCAGCAGCGGATATATAAAAGCGGCGGGCGTTGCCGACACGACATCGTCCCGCAGCAGCAAATTTTGGTTCAGCAGCAGCGATGCTACAAAGCCCGCTAGCGGTATCGGCAGCAGCTCTAGGGTCACGCCAAAGCAGTAACCTGTCAGAACCAGATTCAAAACAGGAGGCAGCAGTCGATTAAACAGCAGCGGCGGTAAACCCAGCTGAGCTGCCAAAAAGTAGAGGGTTTTGTAGCCCCAGGGAGCCACCGACTGAAAATAGTCAGCCAGTAGATCATGGGGGAAGAGGGCGGCATCGCTAAACCGCTGCATCCAAAACACATGCTGTCGAGCATCGTCTTGCACAATGTACTCAGCCGCAAACGCTGCTGTAGAGCAGGTAGGCTGTAGAGGAGAGCGATCGCCAAACTTAAACCCAGCCAGGTCTGATACTTCCCAGCCGACTCAAAACTCAGCAACTTAGCCAATGCCTGACACGACCGGATGAAAGTAAAAAGCCAGACTCAGCACGGCATAGGCAGCTAAGAGCAGCGTCCCCTCCAGCCAGTTCGAGCGCCCGTCCGAGCTAATTGAGTTGGCAATCAAGACCGCTACCGACACGGCCACCAGCTCAAAGGGGTTAAAGCTGAGGTTCATCGGCTGTCCCATAAAATAGCCCGCAATCACCAGCACCGGAGCCACAAACAGGGCAATTTGCAAACTTGAGCCGACCGCAACCGATACCGACAGATCCATCTTGTCTTTGATGGCGACTGTGACTGCTGTGGCATGTTCCGCCGCGTTGCCGATTACGGGCAGCAAAATCACCCCCGTAAACAAATTAGTCAGACCGAGCTGAGCCGTTGCTACTTCTAGAGCCTCGACCAGTAGCTCAGACTCCAGCGCCACCAGCACAGTAGCTCCTACCAAAACCGCTATCCACAGTTTCAAGTTGGGCCGATGTTTGAGCTGAGCATCAGCGTCTGCCTCTGAAGAGGTCTCTACCGACTCCATGCCGACGTCGTATAAATAGGCATGAGTCTTCATTGAGAACAGCAGCGTCAGCGCGTACACCACAATCAAAACTACCGCTACCGTTAAAGACAGTGTCTGCTCCACTCCAGCATCAATGCCCTCAGAGGTGTAATCCACGGCAGTCGGCAGCAAAAGGGCAATCACCGCCAAATTCATAGAAGACGCATTCACTCGGGCCACTACGGGCTGAAAGTTCTGCTCTTTGCGGTTGAGGCCGCCCAGCAGCATAGACAGGCCCATCACCAGCAGCAAATTACCCATGATAGACCCGGTGATGCTAGCTTTGACCACATTAACCAGCCCTTCATTCAGCGCAATCAAAGCAATAATCAGCTCAGTGGCGTTCCCAAAGGTAGCATTCATTAAACCGCCCAAGGACGGCCCGGCTACGACTGCAATCTCCTCAGTAGCCGCTCCCATCCACCCTGCCAGAGGGATAATCGCTAGCGCCGCTGTGATAAAAACCGCCAGCTCACCCCACTCTAAAAAGTGGGCTGCTGCAGAAATGGGCACAAAGACCAAAAGCCCAAGGAAAACTATATTTTTGACACTCATTCAAGAATTAACTCTCTAGCAAAGGCAAATAGAAGAAAAAATGTCCCAACAGTGTAGCTGAGCGGGTATCTTGGCGGCCCGACATCAGCTTTATTGCGATGGGATTCGTAAACTCTACAGGTCTTTTCCTATTCTTATATACAGCAAACCACAGCTTTCACGAAAACACTGACTTAAGCCTATGAAAGGATTTTTGAGAATTTTAGCGATCGCCGTCGCTTTGCCTGCTTTGGTCGTAGCCGCTTTTTTCCTCTGGGCCAGTGCCGGAGCCTATGCCAAAAGTCGCTATGCCGAAATTGTTGACTTTGGCAACGGCGTGCCGCCGGAGAAAGACACCTTCACGCTGGTGTCTTATAACATTGGCTACCTGTCGGGACTCACCAACAACGTCGCCATCACCCGCGATCGCGCCTTGTTTGACACCAACCAGTCTACCGCTACAGCAGCTCTAGATCACCTGGACGCCGACTTCGTGGCGCTACAGGAGGTTGATCTGGATGCCAAACGCTCCTTTAATGTGAACCAGGCTGAAGCGATCGCCAAAGACCTAAAACTTAGCTACGGCGCGATCGCCGTCAACTGGGATAAAAACTACGTGCCCTTTCCGTCCTGGCCGCTGTCGGCTCACTTTGGCCGCATCCTCTCGGGTCAGGCTATTCTTAGCCGCTATTTGATCACCGACCACGAGCGGATCGTCCTTGACAAAGTCGCCAGCAACCCGGCTTACTACAACGCGCTCTACCTGGATCGCTTAGCCCAGGTGGCCTTCGTTAATGTCAACCAGCAGCGCCTGGTGCTAATCAATGTTCACCTGGAAGCCTTCAACACTGCTACCCGGATGCAGCAAACTCAGTACGTGCTAGCGCTGGCCGAAAAATACGCGGCGACCAGCCCAGTGCTGCTAGTAGGAGATTTTAACAGCGCCGTCAACCGGGAAGAAGAAGGCGAAAAGTCGATTCAGCAGATGCTCAAAAGCGATCGCCTGCAGCCTGTCTTTGCTGCTGAGGAGTTTATTGATGGCGCGATCGCCACTTTCCCCTCTGATCGGCCCCAGTTCAAGCTCGACTACGTTTTCTACAATCCTGACAAAATAGAGATTCTAGAGGCCCGTGTAGCTACCGCTGCCGCCCAAGCCTCCGACCATCTGCCAATCGCGGTACAGTTTCGGCTAAAGTAAGCACCCGTTTGCCAAGCTGAAAATACAGCATCAGCGATCGCAAAATGTTATTTGCGATCGCTGATGCAAGACAAAAATCCTGATGCATTTTTCACCACCATGATTAACTTGTATGCCATTTATCCCAAACCGCCCCCCGTCCCTCCTCTAAAACTCAGCCCCAAAGATCAAGCATGAGGTGGGCGGTGCCCACCCTACCGATGAATACTCAAAACTCTACGCTCACGTCAAAGAACTCAAAACTCTCTCCCACCCCAATGCTCCCCTCCTTTTGGATTACTGGCCCTACCCGCAGCGGCAAAACTACCCGCCTGATTGAGCAGATTGCCCAGTGGGGAGAAACGCTGCAGGCAGAATTTGTGCCAACTGCAAACCCAGCCCAGCCGGGAGCCTCAATGCTGGTATTTGCCTCAATTGGGGATAATCGTTTGGCTCTAAGTGAGCAGATTGCCGGGGCCACCCAGGGCCGCTATGCGGTCACCACCACCACGCCTGCCGGGTTCATTCAAGACGAAGTCATTTTATTTTGGCCGCTGCTGGTAGAGCAGCGCAAGTTCAAGGCTCAGTTTCCGCTAAAGCTGCGGCCTGAGAATGAGCAGGAGTTAGCGACTCGGCTCTGGCGCGATCGGCTAGAGCAGGGGCCGCTGCAGGCTGAGGGCTGGCGGGAGTATGATCTGGTGCGGCGATCGCTAGATTTTTTGCAGCTAGCGGCTTTGGGGGGGATTCCAGCTGAGGAGATTGCGCCGATGCTACAGGAGGGTCTGCTGCCCGCAATGGCGGCAGCCAAGCTGTGGGCAGGCATTGGCGCGGCGCTGATTGAGTGGCGTGACTGGTGCTTGGCACGAGGACTGTTGCCCTACGGGGTGATGACAGAGCTGTACTGGCGCTACCTGCTGCCTGATCCGGCCTATCAGGCCCAGCTCAAACAGCGTTTTTGTGCGGTGCTGGCTGATGATGTAGACGACTATCCGGCGATCGCCCGTGACTGGTTTGAGCATTTTTTAGCGCTGGAAATCCCTGGCCTGTTTACCTACAACCCCAGCGGCAAGGCCCGTCTGGGTTTGGGAGCCGACCCTAATTATCTAGCCGGACTCAGCGATCGCTGCCAAACAGAAACCTTGTCTGCCCCCACCGACAGTGCTTTCAGCGCCAGACTGGGTGAAATGCTGGTGAGCTGGGTACAAGAACCGCTGGCAATCCCGGATTTGCCTGAGTCAATTCAGTCAATTCAGGCGGTTTCGCGGGGACAACTCCTGCGGCAAACCGCAGAAACCATTGCCGCAGTGATTGACCAAGGGCAGGTGGCCGCCGCCGACATTGCCGTGGTGGGGCCGGGTCTAGACGCGATCGCCCGTTACACGCTGATTGACATTCTGACCCAGCGAGGCGTAGCGGTTGAATCGCTGAATGACCAGCGACCGCCTATGAGTTCGCCTTTAGTACGCGCCCTGCTGACGCTGCTCACCCTGGTATATACCGGCCTGGGAAGGCTGGTGAGCCGAGAAGACGTAGCCGAAATGCTGGTAGTCCTGAGCCAGGCACCCAGCCAAGATATTGACCAGCCGTGGTTTGAACTGGTGAGAATTGACCCGGTACGGGCAGAACTGCTAGCCGATCACTGCTTCGCTCCTGATCCAGAGCGGCCTCATCTGCTGCCAATCAGCCGCTTTCCTCGCTGGGATCGCCTGGGCTATCAGGCAGCTCAGGCATATGAAGAGATTTTGCAATGGATTGGTGATCAGCAACAACAGCAGCAGCAGCGAATCTTACGAAATGCAGTGACGCTAATCGATCGGGCGCTACAGCGATTTCTCTGGAGAGGAAACCATCTGTCTTATGACCAGCTAGCGGTGCTGCGTGAGCTAATTGAGACCGCTCAGTATTACTGGGAAGTAGAAGCTCGTCTCCAGCAGTACAGCGTTGCGTCAGCCGCTAGAGCTAGGGGAGAGGCGCTAAATCAGGATGTAGGACGTTTTGTTCAACTGCTGCGAGGCGGCACCGTGACGGCAAATCCGCATCCAGTTAGAGCCTTGGCCTCAGCCCGACGCGGGGTAACCCTAACAACGGTTTATCAATATCGGGTACAACACCTCAGTCATCGCTGTCACTTTTGGCTAGATGCCGGATCGCCTCGCTGGCTAACTGGCACAGCTATGCTGCTAGGGGCACCCCTCTTTTTGCAAAGCTGGTCGGGTCGGCCCTGGACAACGGAGGATACTGAGCAGTTTAATGAAGCGAGTTTGGCGCGGCTGCTGCCAGATTTGCTAGGCCGAGCCAGTGAACGGCTCTACCTCTGTCACAGCGATCTAGCCATTAGCGGCCAAGAGCAGGTCGGGCCTTTGCTAACGCTGGTGCAGGCCAGTCAGGTAGCAGACGCAAGCTAAGGTGAGAAGGCTTGCGCCTGCAGGACAATAATTTCTTGAATCCCTTTTTCGGCTACCTCTAGCATCTGATTGAGCTGAGTGCGGCTAAAGCTGCCTGCTTCAGCCGTACCCTGGATTTCGATCATTTGCTGGGTCTCGTTGAGCACAACGTTGAAATCTACATCTGCGGCCACATCTTCAGGGTAGTTGAGATCGAGAAAAGCCTCTCCCTCAATTAGCCCCACTGAGATCGCCGCGACCTGATGAGCCAGCGGCGATCGCTGAATTTGACCTTTATCTAATAGCGTGTTGAGGGCATCTTTGAGGGCTACATAGGCTCCGGTAATGGAGGCTGTGCGAGTGCCGCCATCTGCCTGTAGCACGTCCGCATCTACCGTTAATGTCATTTCGCCTAAAGCGCTCAGATCAAGGCTGGCTCTGAGGCTGCGACCAATGAGCCGCTGAATTTCTTGTGTCCGCCCTGAAAGCTTCAAAAACTCTCGCTGATGGCGCTGGGGAGTAGCCCCCGGCAGCATCCGATACTCTGCGGTGAGCCAGCCTTGGCCTGAATTTTCTAGAAACTTGGGGACTCCAGGCTGCACCGAAACAGTACAAAGTACCTGCGTGTCGCCGCAGTGAACCAACACAGACCCTGCCGCAAAGCGAGTAAACTGTCGCTCAAAGCGAATAGGACGAAGCTGGTCGGGTTGCCGACCGTCAGGACGTTGCCAAGCCATAGGTGTTGCCGCTGAAAATCCTCACTCAGGATACCGTAGGGAAGTCACTTATTTGGTGAATCAGAAGCAGGCAGAAGATGAAGGCCAGGGGAAATATTTTTAGTACTTAAAGACTTTTGGATGAATTGCGTCAAACGACAGCGGCTACTAAGATGAACTCACAGGTGCAGCCTATGCCAGCAGACTCTGCACCCGTAGCGCAATAATTCGGGTGCCTCAGCAAAAATACGCTATATTTAGCCCATTAAGCACTTAGTCTTCCCTATGTCGCAGCTAGGAGTTTCTGCGCCGATTTCTGTCCCCCTACAGACGGGCGATCGCGTACACCCCCTTTTTCAAAGTCTCGAAGGTACAATTCAGGTTTTTACGTCGGTTCAGCGCAACTTTTTTACCAATGTCATGGTGCAGGCGCTTAGAGCAGCAGGTCAGGGAACGCCAGTGCTGGTGGTTCAGTTTCTTAAAGGTGGCATTCAGCAGGGGCCAGCCTACCCCGTACAGCTCGGTCAAAATCTAGACTGGGTGCGCTGTGGACTGGCGGGGTGTGTTCACCCAGAAGCCGTAGACGCAGCGGCAGCGGCGGCGCTCAACGAGCTGTGGCTCCAAACTCAGGCTCGGGTGATGCAGGGTCAATATGCCCTGGTAGTACTGGATGAGCTGAGTCTAGCCGTGAAGCTGGGCCTAATTGCTGAATCATCGGTGCTAGCGTTTTTGCGCGATCGCCCAGCGCAGGTAGACGTGGTGCTGACTGGCCCAGAGATGCCAGCGGCAATCTTAGAAATGGCCGACCAAGTGACGCAACTACGACGCAATTTTTTGATTTGACCGTCGGGAATGCCCCAAAAATGCCCCAGCAGTGTTCCAGACTGCACACTAAAACTCATACGCTAAAACTCTCTAAATCATGATCAAAAACGATACGTGGATTCACAAAATGGCTGCGAATGGATTAATTCATCCATTTGAGCCAAAACTAGTACGACAGATCCGCTCAGAAAATTCGACCCGTCACGTCATCAGCTATGGGCTGTCTTCCTACGGCTATGACATTCGCCTCTCGCCTGCGGAGTTCAGAATTTTTCGCCACATTCCGGGGACTGTTGTTGATCCTAAAAACTTTAGCCCAGACAACCTAGAACCCACAGCTCTACGCGCTGACACCAGCGGTAGCTACTTCATTTTGCCAGCCCACTCCTACGGCTTGGGAGTCGCTTTAGAGCGCATTCAAGTGCCCAGCAATATTAGCGTCATCTGCATTGGCAAATCCACCTACGCCCGCTGCGGCATCATTGCCAATCTCACCCCTGCAGAAGCAGGCTGGCGCGGTCATCTAACGCTAGAATTTTCTAACTCCTCCAGCGCCGACTGCCGCATTTACGCCAGTGAAGGCGTGGTGCAGCTGCTCTTTTTGAAGGCGAACCCTGTGCAGTTAGTTACGAAACCCGACAGGGCAAGTATCAGGATCAGCCAGAGGCAGTGACTTTGGCCAAGGTTTGAGCATTAGTACTAATTCAGTCGGCCAGCGATCGCAAATCAGCTTCAGAAAGAATAGCAACACCGAGCTGCTGGGCTTTTTCCAGTTTAGAACCAGCCTCTTCTCCGGCCACAACATAGTCTGTTTTTTTACTGACTGAGCTGGTGACCTTGCCCCCTGCTGCCTCAACTAAAGTCTTGGCCTCGCTGCGTTTTAACGTAGGCAGAGTACCCGTAAGTACAAAGGTTTTGCCGGTAAAAGGCTGTGGCTGGCTCGTAGCTGAGCTGACCTTAGCCGCTAGCTGCACTCCGGCTGCTGCAAGCCGCTGCACCAGGACTTGATTAGCAGGCAGGCGAAACCACTGATGCACTGACTGAGCAATCTCAGGGCCAATGCCATAAACCTTCTCAATCTCTGCTGCTGTCGCTGCCCCTAGCTGCTCAGCCGTCGGAAACTGCTCGCTCAAAAGCTGGGCGTTAACGCTGCCTACATGCCGAATGCCCAAACCATAGAGTACTCTCGACCAGGGTTTTTGCTGAGACTGGGCGATCGCCTCAATTAGCTTTTGCGCTAGCTGCTGGCCCATGCGCTCCAGCGGCATCAGGGTTTCGACCGTGAGCGTATAGAGATCGGCAATTGACTCTACCAGTCCCTGACTGACCCACTGCTGCAGCCATTTTTCTCCCAAGCCGCTTATATCTAGCGCATCTCGACTGGCCCAGTGAATCAGTGCCCCCCGCACAATGGCCGGACAAGAACAATTGACGCAGCGCGTCACCGCCTCACCCTCAGGTTTGACCACAGGTTCGCCACACTCTGGGCAGTGAGTTGGCAGGGCAAACGGTACAGCATCAGCAGGCCGCAGCTCCGGCAAAATTTGCACTACTTCAGGGATAATCTCCCCGGCTTTGCGCACGACAGCGGTGTCGCCAATATGAATGTCTAGCTCACTCAGGCGATCGGCATTGTGTAGGGAAGCGCGAGAAACAGTCGTCCCGGCTAGCTGTATAGGCTGCAGCTCGGCGACAGGAGTAATTGCTCCGGTACGGCCTACATTGACGGTGATGTTGATCACCCGCGTCGGCGCTTCTTCTGCCGGGTACTTAAGCGCTACTGCCCAGCGGGGACACTTTTGAGTAAAGCCTAGGCGATCCTGTAGCTCTAGAGAGTCAAGTTTGACCACTACGCCGTCGGTGAGATAGCTGAGCCGACTGCGCTCGGTAGCCCAGTACTGATAGTAGTCTTCAATTTCTTGGGCGCTCTGACAGAGCTGACGGTTGGGATTGACCCGAAAGCCAAGCTTTTGCAGCAGTTCGAGAGAGTTTTGCTGGGTAGCGGGCAGGGGATGAGAGGGGGCGGGGTGCTCAAGTTCGAGGGCCTGATGCCAGCCGGGGATAATCAGGGTGTAGGCGAAGAAATCGAGCTGGCGACGAGCCACAATACGGGAGTCAAGCTGACGCAGAGTCCCAGCAGCAGCATTGCGGGGGTTGGCAAATAGGGCAGCGCCAGCGGCTTCTCGATCCTGGTTGATTTGCTCAAAGACATCCAACGGTAAAAAGGCTTCACCCCGTACCTCAATCTGGGGGGGCGGATTGTGTAGCTTTAGCCGCAGGGGAATGCTGCGAATAGTTTTGACATTTTGGGTGATGTCTTCTCCGGTGACGCCGTCGCCCCGCGTGACGCCCCGTGTCAGGATACCGTTTTCATAACTGAGGGCAAGGGCATTGCCGTCGATTTTAAGTTCGGCTACGGCAGGGGCTGCGCCAATATCAGGCTCTAGCCGCCGCCAGCGTTCTTCCCACGCTGCAAATTCAGCCAGGCTAAAGGCGTTCTCCAGACTGTAGAGCGCAATATTGTGCCGCACCGAGATAAACTGGCTGGCAGGTTTCTCTCCCACACGCTGGGTGGGACTATCAGGGGTAACTAAAGCTGGATAATGGGTTTCGAGGTCTTGCAGCTCCCGGTAGAGGCGATCGTAAACGGAGTCTTCTAAGGACGGGGCATCAAGGACGTAGTAAGCGTAGCTAGCCTGCTGCAAAAGCGATCGCAGTTCGGTGGCGCGCTGCTGAATGTCGGCTGAGGGGATCTCCATGAGGACTGCGTAATTTTTCAAAACTCGCCTGTTCTAGCGTAAGCGATATTGAATTTTAGGAAATATTTTAGCGATCGCATCTGGATTTACACCGATCCATATGGCATAATCACCAAATTTATGTAAAAGCTCCCATCTAAAATGCCCCCCCGAAAACAAGCTAAGCCCCAGCCTGTTTATCAGCTCAAAATTACCCTCAAGGATCACCGTCCGCCGATCTGGCGGCGGGTGCAGGTACTCAGCCAGACAACGCTAAGTCAGCTCCACTGGGTGATTCAGCTCTCTATGGGCTGGACAAACTCCCACCTTCATTCTTTCAGCATCCAAGGGGTTGAGTATGGTGTGCCCATGCCTGACTTTGGTTTTGATGATGATATCCGCGATGAGCAAAAAGTGAAGCTCAGCAAAGTTATCTCAGAGGAAAAGTTTGAGTTTTCTTATCTTTACGACTTTGGCGACGCCTGGGAACACAAAATCTTAGTTGAGAAAGTGCTCGAAGCTGACCCGACAGTTAGCTATCCTATTTGCATCACAGGTAAGCGAGCCTGTCCTCCGGAAGACTGCGGGGGTGTCTGGGGCTATCAGGATTTTCTAGAAGCTATTCAAGACCCCAACCATCCCGAACACGAGGCGATGCTGGAGTGGATTGGAGGCTCCTTTGACCCAGGAGATGCTCAACTGGAGGATATTAATTCTCAGCTCAAGGCAATGTCCGGTTAGTCACCCGACCATGCCAAATTTCAGCCCAGGCTTTTACTGCTCCAAGCATACAGCGCCAGTACGGGCCAATGAAACCAATGCTGGCGCTGAGCTATGCTGCTCTATCCAACCTGCGCTACACCCCGATTTGCGGGTTGGGGGCTGCTTTAGCGTGTGCGGTAAGTTTGGCTGCTGCGATCGTTACCTGGCAGCGCCTCTTTGACCCGATTCCAGGCATCTTGAACTGCGTACTTGGCCTTGTCCCAGCCCAGCCTACTGTTGCCGTAGTTACGCTCGTACTCTGAGCGAATCTGGGGTTCTGCCTGCTCATAGGACATGCCTTGGTTGAGGCCAAAGGCACTGTAGCTGTCATAGCCCATCCGGTAGGCGGGTGCGTAGTCGTTGTAGTCGTATCCGGTGTCAGTGTAATGTCGAGACTGGTAGTTATTACGCCAAAAGTCATCCTGTTCGCGGCGACCTCTAACTGAGTTTTCTACTCGATTCCAGGCATCCTGAGTGGCGTGTTTGGCCTTATCCCAGCTCAACTGACTGCTTCCCCGCCGCTTTTCGTAGTCTTCTCTCAGGCGCGGTTCCGCGTCCGCGTAGGTCATGTTTTGACTGGCGTAGTTAGGATATCCTTCGTACCCTGTACGGTAGGCATGAGAGTAGTCTCTGTCGTAATCGTAGTCTGACTCAACGTAGGGACGAGACCGATAGTTGTCCCGCCAGTGATTGTCTTCAAGCGTGGGGTCAATCTGCTCGGCTACGCCTTTACCCAGCAGACCACCTGCCACAGAGCCGACGACGGCACCCACAGCTGCACCTACCGGGCCACCTACGATTGCTCCAAATGCTGTTCCCACTACACCTGCCCCGGCCGCCCCAACGCCCGTACCAACCGGGTGCGCTCCAGGCTCTCCCGTGAGGGGGTCAGGATTAGCGTCGGGATTGTCCTTAATGTCTCTGCGATCTTCCATTTCCATGAGTTAAAACCTTTTTCAACACGACATTCTTTCATCAGCGCAATTGCGAATACACAAAAGTCAAAAGTGTAGCGATCGCGTTTCTAAAAAGCGTATGTCCACACGGTAGTCACTTTTTTCTAAGAGAAAATCTTGTCTAAGATGGATTTGACAGATAGAAAAAAGCAGGTCTTGATAACTAAAAGATAGAGAGTTTTAGCTTTAAGCACGGTCTTGACTCTATCTCATGGCTCACTCGAAACCTGGGCTAAAACAAAGAAACCCCATAATTCGGGCAGTTAGCCTGAGCTACGGGGAAATTATTCTCTATTAAGCTTTTAATAAACGAATGCTTTGATCAAGCTATCAAGCAGTGCAAATTTATCTAAAGCCAACGGCTGCTTGCCATACAAAGGCAAGCAGCAGAAAAAGACAGGAATCACAGGCAGAACGTCTACCAGAGGATCAAACAGGGAGTAAGCCTCAGGCAACTTTGCTAAGAGCAGAACCGCTTCCATAGATGACTTGACCTCTTCAACACAAAATTAATAATTGCGATAGATTTTAACATGAACTGAGACCCGAAACAGAAGGATCTCCTGCTACGGGCTGTAGCCAGTGGGCAAACTCTTCCGTGAAGCGATCGCCTAAAATAGCTGCTCGAATCTGCTGGGTAAAGCGAATCAGCTCGGTAATATTATGAATTGACAGCAGCGTAAACGCCAAAATTTCGTGGGCATGAATTAGATGGCAAAGGTAAGCGCGGGTAAAGTTTTGGCAGGTATAGCAGGGACACTCAGAGTCCAAGGGGGTAAAGTCTTCCCGAAAGCGAGAATTTTTTAGATTCCAGCGATCGCCTGCGACTAATGCCGCTCCGTGACGAGCCAGACGGGTAGGAATCACGCAGTCAAACAGGTCGATGCCAGCGGCGATCGCCTGGGCCATTTCCCGGTAGGTGCCGACGCCCATCAGGTAGCGGGGTTTGTCAGGCGGCAAGAGCGGCGTCGTTGCCTGCACAATTTTTTCAATTAGCTCTGGCGGTTCGCCCACGCTGACGCCACCAATGGCATACCCCGGCAGATCAAACGTTGTGACAGCCCGGGCGGAAGCCTGACGTAGATCCAGATGCACACCCCCTTGAACGATGCCAAAAAGCGCCTGTTTTGGCTGCCGGTGGGCCTGAACGCAGCGCTCTAGCCAGCGATGGGTTCGTTCAGTTGCCGCTGCTACCGCCGTTTTATCGGCTGGATAAGGCGGACACTCATCAAAGGCCATGATCACATCGGCCCCCAGCTGATTTTGAATTTCCATCGATCGCTCTGGCGTTAGATAAATCATGCTGCCATCTCGGGGCGATCGAAATGTGACGCCTTCATCAGTAATTGTACGCATCTCGCTCAGGCTAAATACCTGAAAGCCGCCGGAGTCTGTCAGTATTGGCCCCGGCCAAGCCATGAATCGGTGCAGTCCGCCCGCCCGCGCCACAATATTTTCCCCAGGTTGGAGATGTAAATGATAGGTATTCGCCAACACCATTTCGGCCCCAGCGTCTAGTAGATGCGCCGGGGTAACGGTTTTAACATTAGCCAGGGTTCCGACTGGCATAAAGCGAGGCGTATGTACTGGGCCATGAGGCGTCAAAAAGACGCCTGCTCGCGCCTGGGTATGGCCACAGCGGGCCTGACATTGAAAAGAGAACAAAATTTATAAACGCGCCCTTGAGTAAAACAACGAGTCATGCTGCAAAAGCAGAGCTTGCAAACTAGCTCAGACAACAGGCGTTTAGACCCTTTGCGGCACTCGAAACAAGGCGTCTAAGAAGAAAGATTATCATCGTCAAGGCAAACATCCCAGCTGGCTGAGAGCGCTTCTGCCACCATTGCTTCTAGCGCTGCGGCATTGAGATTACGCGTGGTTTGCTCCTGTAGCGGATTGGAGAGAGGGAACAGGCAAAACCGTCGATTTTCTTGCACCAGGGTCAGACAGGCTTGCCGATCGCCAGAGCGTCTTAGTTCCAAATAATCAAAACTTTGGACGTTGATGTATAGCGTATGGTTAGCAACCAGAGTAGACTGTTGTGGATCGCTGAAGACTTCCAAAACATAGCCTTCTCCCTCACTCGTCTGAGCATCATGCTCATAGACGTAACGGACACGGCCAAGGTCGGTGAGTAACCTCTGCATATCCATTTTGTTGACTACAACGCCTGTATCTACCAAACAGGGTGCGGGTAAGCTTGTGTTGCCAATGGGGTCGTAACTCATAAATTTGTAGCAATGCAGCTATTAAACGAACTCGGTATTTAGAGGCGAGGATCTGTAAATGAATCTAAATCCACGATAATCGAATTTTGACGTTTGATCCCTTATAAATAGTTTTTTGTTAAGCACAATACGTTCATTGTGACAATTACTTAAGGCTGGTGGACTCAGCTAAAATACTGAAACTCCAGTCAGCTTTATATCTCTGAGAGTAGATCAAGAGTCTGTTCAAGGCGAGAGGGGTATAGGCACAAAATCAGAGTTTGATATTTTTTAGAAAAATGCTTTGGGTACAGCGGTGGATAGCTCAGCTCGGAGGTGCTTTTCTCTTCTACACCTCAATTCCATTACCTCAAAGCTGGACGCTGACTTTTTCCAGAATTGCTCGATTTGCCCCGTTCATTGGTCTGCTGATTGGAGCTGGACTGGGGTTGGCCGATAGCGGGCTGAGGCAGTTGGGTCTGCCCGTTCTGCCTCGAAGCGCTTTAGTGGTGGCAGCTTGGCTGATGGTGACAGGGGGGCTGCATCTAGATGGGGCGATGGATACGGCTGATGGCTTAGCAGTCCAGGATCCGCAAAAACGCCTGAGCGTGATGGCCGATAGCGTCACCGGAGCTTTTGGCGCGATGACGGCGGTGATTGTGATGGGTCTAAAAGCTGCTGCCCTCAGTGAGCTACACTCAGGCCGCTGGCTATCTCTGATGGCTGTAGCGGGCTGGGGACGCTGGGGCCAGGTCGCAGCGATCGCCTTCTATCCCTATCTTAAACCCACGGGTAAAGGCGCTTTTCACAAGCAAAACATTTGCTATCCCTGGGACTTGCTGCCCGGACTGATAGGGCTAATTTTTTTGGGACTGGCGCAGTGGGCGATCGCCCCCGATCTGGGCTGGCGAATTTTAGCGAATCATCTGGCAGGTCTGCGATCGCGCTGCTAATAGGAGCTTGGTTTAATTACAAGCTGGGGGGCCATACGGGCGATACTTACGGGGCGGTGGTTGAGTGGACGGAGGCGCTGCTGCTTTGCTGGCTGACGCGGGAGTAGGGAGTAGGGAGGGGGGCTTAAGACTTTTTTGGTGTTACTGCTGAAGTAGGGTTTGTGCTTGTAGTTGGCGCTTCAGCGCTAAAGCACTGACTACGAACTATGGTTTCTAGCTATGGCAACGCACCATGCTGATGAAATCAGGCTTTAAGCCTGCCCAAGCGAGCTTTGCACTAGACGACAAACCTGTTTGCGCGAAGTCCACAAAATACTGCTCAAAACCGCCAGCACCACACCCGCTAGCCCGTAGGTGGCCGTCAGCCCAATGACGCTGCTAATGGGCTGGCTGACAATGGGGGACAGAAACTGGCCCAGAAAAAAGAACGTAGTCAGGCCCCCCAGCGCCCGTCCTCGTAAACTATCAGGGACTTCTGTGGCTGTCCACACGTTGAGGTTGGGCATCAGCAGCCCTAGGCCACACCCGGCGGGAATGAGTACAGCTAAAATCAGCCAGTAGCTTCCTACTAGGCCAATGCCGATATAGCCCAGTCCCATTAGCCCCAGCGCCAGCGCCAGAATACTGATGTGGCTAAGCTGACGCTTAATGCGTCCATAGTTCATTGAGGCTAGGGCGCTAAACAGGGTCGAAAACGCGATCGCCAGTCCGCTGCGAGTCGCATCTGCCCCGGTTGTCTGCTGCAGGTAAAAAGGCATCTGCACCGGGATCAGATAAAAGACGACCTGCATTAGCAGAGCCGAGGCGTAGATTAAGGTCAACAACCTGACGACCATGATGCCAGCTACGGCCAGCCCCAGCAGCGCCCGACCGCCGAGAATGGCAAACAGGAAATCTAGCACAAAGCCGGAGCCGCCAGCAAAGCCGTACAAAATGGCTGAGCCAATCAGCAGCGGCTTACTCCCAATGCGATCGACCATCTGTCCGGCAATGAGGGAGCCAATCACAATGCTAAATATTTTTAGGCAATGCTCTTTCGGCTTAGGGTAAGGGCGATCGCCTGTGCTATACCATGCCTTTGTGAGCTTCCCCTCTTAACCAGGCATTGGCTTTCTCGGAGGAAAAAAATGCAGGATCTTTCTCTACCAAAACTCAAACTGCCTGCCTTGACCCTGCCGGGTTTACTGCTTGGCGGACTGCTTTTTCGTGGACTTTGTGCCTATCTCTTATTTCCTGGCTTTGATGAAGCTTACTACTACGTTTACAGCCGTCATCTAAGCTGGAGCTATTTTGACCATCCTGTGCTGGTGGCGCTGTCAGCTCGGCTGGGCTGGCAGCTAACGGGGGTTATTTCACCTTTTACCCTGCGTCTGGGGGCGCTGCTGCTCTATACGGGCAGTCTGTGGCTGCTCTACCTTAGCGCTAAGCGGTTGTTTGACCCGCGAGTGGGCGCTTAGCTCTGGCGATCGCCACGGTGACGCCCCTGTTTACTGTAGGCTTTGGCATTCTAACCTCGCCCGAAAATCCGCTGATCTTCTTTTGGACGGCGACGCTTTACCTGGCTGCAGCCGAATTTTTTCCCACGGCGGGCGATGGCGCTGCTCTCTACCGTCCTAGCTGGCGGATTGCCGGGATAGGTATTTTGCTGGGGCTGACCTGTTTGGGCAAATACCACGGCTTTGTATTGGGGCTGGGGCTGGTGGGATTTTGTGTGCAGGCTCCCTATCGCAGAGCGCTAAGCTCTCCCTGGCTGCTAGCGGCCCTGATTTTGTTTGGCCTGACCTTGTTTCCCCTATGGTTTTGGAACCTACAGCACAACTGGATTTCATTTCAGTTTCAGCTCTCTATGCGGTTTGAAGATGCTGAGCCTAGCCGCTACTCCCTGCTGAATTTGCTGGGGGTTTTTTTAATGGAAATTGGCTACTTGTTTCCGACTGTGGGCCTGCCGCTGTGGTGGATAGCCGGGCGATCGCTCTGGCAGCAGCGCCAGCAGTTGGGGCCATTGCCCGCAGCTAAAAGAGCGCTTTTAGATAAAAAGGCGTTTTTGCTCTGGGTTTCTTTGCCTGTGATGCTGGGTTTTACGCTGCTGGGCGGCAGTCAGCCAATCTTGCCGGGGTGGCCTGCGCCTGGTTTTTGGGGCCTGACTATCTTGCTGGCAGAGTGGGCCAGTCAAAGACAAGCCTTGATGCTGCGCCGCTGGCTCATAGGCACCGGGCTGTGTGTTAGCACTCTGATGCTTTTAGTCTCGCTGCACGTCGCACTAGGTATTTTTCAAAAACCGGGCCAGTATGCCCTCTTGGGCGGCTTTTTAGCGCCACAGCAAGACCCCACCACAGAGCTGCTCGATCCGCGATCGCTGCATCAGGCATTCAAAAGCTCTCCGGCTCTCATAGCTGCCCTAAAAAATACGGATTTCATCTTTACCGATAACCTTTTTCTAGCAGGCTATATCGACATGGCTGTGCGTCCGCTGACTCAGGTGCCTGTCACTGTATTCTCTCAAGATCCCCGTGGCTTTGCGTTTTGGTATAGCCCAGACCAGTGGGTCGGAAAAACAGCGCTGTATATTACCAGCAGCTCATTTTCTCAGCAGCCAGAAAGTCTAAAAACTTTTCGAGCTTACTTTGCTTCTGTAGAAAAGATTGATGCCGTATCGATCCGGCGCGGCGGTACGGTGACTGAAACCTTCAATCTCTTCGTGGCTAAGCAACTGGTTCAACCCTATTTTTACCCCTACTAACGCCCTACCTAACGACAGAACTGCCTGACTTTCCAGGTCGTGTAGGTCAGCAAAACCGTTGCCCCAGCCGCATAAGCGCCGCCGCTGGGCATACCAGAAAAAGCCAGGGCCAAACTTCCTACCCACAGGGTCAGCGCATAGATAAATAGAACTGTCAGCCGATGGGAAAGTCCGGCATTGAGCAAACGGTGATGCAGATGCCGCTTATCGGCTACAAACGGAGAACTACCGTTACGCACACGGTTAAAGATTACTGCCGACATATCCAAAATTGGTACGGCCAAAATCAGGTAGGGCAGGAAAACCGCCGCCGTTGTTACACTCTTAACCAGGCCAATTACCCCCACGCCTGCCAGGGTAAAGCCCATAAAATAGGCTCCCCCATCCCCCATGAAAATCTGAGCCGGGTTGAAGTTATAGCGCAAGAATCCCAGAGCGCCCCCCGCCACCGCTGCTGCAATCAGGGCCGCTGCGGGCTGATTCATAAACAAGCTGGTAATCAGCATAATCACGGCGGCAATTCCAGAAACGCCTGCGGCTAAACCATCGAGGCCGTCAATCCAGTTGATGGCATTGGCCATACCGACCAGCCAAACAATAGTGACGGGCAGGCTCACCCAGACAGGCAACGAGACTAACCCCAAAGAAGGTATCGTCAAAAAGTCAATACTGACGCCTACCTGCCAGGCCAAGGCAGCAATGACTGCCTGCATCAGCAGACGGCTAATCGCTGAAAGACCAAACAGGTCATCCATTAGCCCGATTAGAAAAAAAGCAAGGCCACCAATGGTGACGCCCCAAATTTCGTATTCGTGAGTTGGGCCGAGGGGCTGTCCCAGAGCGTCAATGAAGCCACCGGTAACCCACACGGTCAAGAGAGCGACCAGGGTGCCAACAAAAATAGAAACGCCGCCGAGTCGAACCATCGGCTGGCTATGCACTTTGCGTGCGCCGGGCAAATCGACTCGACCGCTCTTGAGACCAATGCGCTTGACGATAGGCGTCACAATCAAAACGACAACAGCAGAGATAGCGAAAGCTAGGAGATGATACAGCTGGGAGTGCATCTGACGGCTTTTTAAGAGAAGGGCTTACGAATCTATTTACAGCGAGTCAGCCAGAGTGTACAGGAATGCGATCGCCTAACTCAACAGTTATATACAAAAAATCCAGGCAAACTATGACAGATTGTAAACCCTGAAAACGGGTCTGGCACAGATGGGCTACCTGGATTGTCCAAAGATTCGCAAGACTAGCTCTTTTAAGCCGTTAATATTCAGGTCAAAGCGGGGACGGCTCCGGTTAAATGAGGATACAGCGGAAAGCGATCGCAGAGCTTTGCTACCCGGTGACGACAGGCTTGAGTCACTGCCTCATCCTCAGGGTCTAGCAGCCGATCGGCAATGATGTCAGCAATTTCGATGAAGTCTGCTGCCTCCAGTCCCCGCGTTGTCATAGCAGGCGACCCCAAGCGCAGACCGCTAGTAACAAACGGAGACTCTGGATCAAAGGGCACGGTGTTTTTGTTGGCCGTAATGTTGACTGCGCTCACTAGCTGGTCGGCGCGTTTGCCAGTCATGCCCACCGAGCGCAGATCAACTAGAACCAGATGATTATCGGTGCCACCGGAGACGGTTTTGCAGCCGCGCTGCTGGAGCTGCGCCGCCAGCGCCTGGGCGTTTTCGATCACCTGAGCCGAATAAGCCTTGAAGTCTGGCCGCAGGGCTTCGCCAAAAGCGACTGCCTTAGCCGCAATTACATGCTCTAGCGGCCCCCCCTGACTGCCTGGGAAAACGGCTTTATCAAACTTTTTGCCTAGATTCGCATCACGGGTCAGGATCAAGCCGCCGCGAGGCCCCCGCAGGGTTTTGTGAGTGGTGGTGGTGACGACATCACAATAGGGCACCGGATTGGGATGATGCCCTGTGACCACAAGGCCAGCAATGTGGGCAACGTCGGCTAGCAGGTAGGCTCCAACTTCATCTGCGATCGCCCGAAATCTATCAAAGTGAATCGTGCGTGGATAGGCTGAATAACCACAAATAATCAGCTTGGGGCGGTGCTGGCGGGCAAGTTCTCGAATCTGGTCGTAATCGAGCTGCTCAGTATCTGGGCTAACGCCATAGTGCTGCACCTCAAACCATTTGCCCGATACATTTACGGGCGAACCGTGGGTGAGATGCCCGCCGTGAGACAAATCCATACCCATAATCGTGTCGCCTGGCTCTAGCAGCGCCAAAAAGACGGCAAAATTTGCCTGTGCTCCAGAGTGCGGCTGCACATTGGCGTGGGCAGCACCAAACAGCTCCTTAGCCCTCTCAATTGCTAGGATTTCGGCTTCATCAATAAACTGACAGCCGCCATAGTAGCGCTTGCCGGGTAGCCCCTCGGCATACTTATTGGTCAGCACTGACCCCTGAGCCGCCATCACCGCCGCAGAGGTGAAATTCTCACTGGCGATCAGTTCTAGATGCACCTGCTGCCGCTGTAGTTCGCGCTGCAAAATTTGAGCGATCGCCGGATCTGAGTGAACTAAAAAATCAAAGTTAGTCTTTTGCACAAGCTAACCTCCGTATTCCAACCTTTACTGAGCCTGTTACTGGGCTTGCCAATGTACTGCTCCTATGTTTTGAGCGCCCTTGCTTTTGACTCAGCCCGAGCCAGCTGAGACCCTCTAGCATTTTTGCATAGTCTTTTACAATATCTCTATCCTACTGGCTTGGCGAGTGGCTGCTAACTTCCGCCTGAGCTTCAGTTGAGCCAAGCCGCTAGCAGAATGTAACGCTTTGCAACATAATAGAGGTACATACATGTCGTTAAAGTAAAGCCGCAGAAGGGGTCAAGTAGTTCATGCGCGTTGTGATCGCAGGAGCAGGTCTAGCAGGGCTTGCCTGTGCAAAATACTTGGTGGATGCCGGACATACGCCTGTTTTATTAGAAAGTCGAGATGTGCTGGGGGGCCTAGTCGCCGCCTGGCAGGATAAAGATGGAGACTGGTACGAGACAGGGCTACACGCCTTTTTTGGCGCTTATCCCAATATGTTGCAGCTCTTAAAAGAGCTGGGTATTGAAGATCGGCTGCAGTGGAAGGAGCACACGCTGATTTTTAATCAGCCAGACAAGCCAGGGGTGCTGTCTCGTTTTGACGTTCCTGATATTCTGGCCCCGTTCAACGTGATCATGTCGATTTTGCGAAATAACGACATGCTGACCTGGAACCAAAAGCTCCGCTTTGCAATAGGTCTGTTGCCAGCCATTGTGCGAGGCCAGAAGTACGTCGAGGCTATGGACAAATACTCTCTGCTAGAGTGGCTGCGGCTGCAGGGCGTAGATGAACAGGTCAATACCGATATCTTTATTGCCGCCTCAAAAGCGCTAACTTTCATCAATCCAGACGAGGTTTCAGCCACCATTCCGCTGACGGCCCTGAACCGATTTTTACAAGAGCGCTACGGTTCTAAAATTGCCTTCTTAGATGGCTCACCGCCTGAGCGTCTCTGCCAGCCCATTGTGGAATACATTACCGAACGGGGCGGTGAAGTGCATTTACAAAAGCCTCTGAAGCAGATTTTGCTCAACCCTAATGACACGGTGAGGGGCTTCTTAATTCGTGGTTTAGAGGGGGCTGAGGATGAAGTTCTGACCGCAGACATCTATGTCGGTGCAGTCTCGGTTGACGTGATGAAAGTGCTAACCCCCCCTAGCTGGAAGGCGATACCTTTCTTCAAAAAGCTAGAAGGGCTAGAAGGCGTACCCGTCATCAACCTGCACCTCTGGTTTGATCGCAAGCTAACTGACATTGATCAGCTCTTGTTCTCCCGTTCTGACTTGCTCAGCGTCTACGCCGACATGAGCAACACCTGCCGCGAGTATGCTAATCCCGATCGCTCAATGCTAGAGCTGGTACTGGCACCAGCCCAAGACTGGATCGATCGCAGCAATGAAGAAATTGTCGAAGCCACTCTCAAAGAGCTACAGAATCTTTTCCCCCAGCATTTTGGCAGCGAGAATCCGGCTAAACTGTTGAAGTATCAGGTGGTGAAAACCCCTAGATCGGTCTATAAAGCAATTCCTGGGCGGCAGGTCTATCGGCCTACCCAAGAGACTCCTATTGCCAATTTCTACTTGGCAGGCAGCTATACCCTGCAGCGCTATCTAGGCAGCATGGAAGGCGCTGTACTCTCTGGAAAGCTCGCTGCTCAGGCAATTTCAAAGAACCCGCAAGTCGCTTCTGGAGAGGGCATCGAACCAGAACTACAGCCTCTAAGCAGCTAACGACGGCAGCGCTAGCGCTTATGCTGATACACCTGTACCTGTGTTGACAGTTGTGCCAGATTCCTTGATTTTATTAGCTATTGTCAGTACTGGTGGCTGAATGCGACACTGTCCACTCTCCTGCTCGGGATATTGATGCTGCAACTTTCTGAATCTCCCTCTCAGCGATCGCTCGCTTCCCTGGAGGAAGCCTATGAGCTTTGTCGCCAAATTACTGCTAAATATTCAAAGACCTTCTACTTGGGTACGCTGCTGATGCAGGAATCTAAGCGGCGGGCAATCTGGGCGATTTATGTTTGGTGCCGCCGGACTGACGAGCTAGTCGATGGACCACAGGCTCGATTTACGACTGAAGAGACGCTCAATCGCTGGGAAGCTCAGCTAGAATCAATATTTGCCGGGAATCCAGTTGAAGATGCAGATATTGCACTGGTTGATACCCTAGAAAAGTTTCCTCAAGATATTCAGCCCTACCGGGACATGATTGCCGGACAGCGGATGGATCTCTACCGCGCTCGTTACGAAACTTTCAAAGAGCTGCATCTCTACTGCTATCGGGTAGCTGGAACCGTTGGCCTGATGTCTACGGCAGTGATGGGAATTGATTCAAGCTATCATTCTGCGCCCTGGACGACCCAGCAGTCGGCCTCTGGTCCAGCTGAGGAAGCGATCGCCCTCGGCATTGCCAATCAGCTCACCAATATCCTCCGAGACGTGGGAGAAGATGCCAGACGCGGTCGCATCTACTTGCCCCTAGAAGACCTACAGCTATTCGGCTACACCGAAGCAGACCTGCTCAACGGCGTGATTGACGATCGCTGGCGATCGCTGATGCAGTTTCAAATTCGCCGTGCTCGCAAATACTATGCCGAAGCCGAAAAGGGCATCAGTGTCTTAAGCCCCGATGGTCGCTGGCCCGTTTGGGCCGCTTTAATGCTGTATCGAAAAATTTTAGACGTTATCGAAGAGAATCAGTACGACGTTTTTGCCCAGCGAGCCTATGTGCCGACGCTGCGAAAGCTGCGCTGCCTTCCGACCGCCCTGCTCAAGGCTAGAGTCCTTTAGCCCTAAGGTAGAATTTACCAAAGGCCGAATTTACCGAAGGCCAGTGATTAGGCCAGTGCTTCAAATAAGCCTGTTTATTACGGTTCTGCTGCTATGCCGCTGATTAAAGTTCAAACCTCTGTCGATGCCCCGCTAAAACCTGCGCTTGAAGCCATGCTGAAAGACCTATCAGCCAGTCTGGCCCAGCACCTTGGGAAGCCAGAGTCTTATATCATGACCGCCTTTGAGGGTAGCATGCCCATGACCTTCGCCGGCACGACCGACCCGGTCTGCTACATCGAAATTAAAAGCGTGGGCACAATGGGCGCGGCTAAAACTGCGGCTATGAGCCAGACCTTCTGTGACAAGGTGGAGCAGGCCCTAGGCGTTGCTAAGAATCGCACCTACATAGAATTTGCCGATGCTCAGGGAGCCATGTGGGGCTGGAACGGCACCACATTCGGCTAAAATGGCACCTCGCGGTCAGCAGATGGAGCCGCTTCCTCCCCTTCCCCTGAGCTGGTATCAGCAGGTTCAGCGCTGTCCAGATCCACTACCTGACCGTTAAAAAATTGGGCGAAGCTCTTAACAGCGCGATCGAGGTCGCTCTCTGGTTGCCAGCTTACAGGAGTCGTCACAGCGGGAATGATGCTCTCAGGTAGGCTCTCAACAGGTAAGGTAGGGAGCTGAGTCTTTGCAGATGTTTCAGCAAACTCCAGACTGGTAGGGACTATGACGCTGACATGGCTCTCGGCACCCCCAGACTGAGGTGACGACGCAGGAGGGGCTGCTGTTTTAGCAATTACAGGGCCTTCCTGTAGAGTCTGAGAAACTGCCTCTGCGGGTGTGCGCTGCTCTTGAAAGGCGCGAATCGTGTCGGCTGATACGGCAGTAAACGTGACGGTAATAGCTCTAGCCTTAGCTTTTTGAAAAGCTTTCTCAATCATGGGCTGTCGATCTTCTTTGGTGCTTTTCAACCAGCGCTCTGTAATGCCAATCTGAGCTTTTTCACCATCAAATTTGAGCAAGCAGCCCCACTGTCGCAGTAGCATCTTCGTCGCGTTTGATTCAACTGCTGCAATCACAGTCTGCCAGAGAGCTGATAAGTCTGTATCAGGAGGGGCGATCGCGGGCGAAACCGGTTGAGAAGCTGGCTTGGCGGTCACCGCAGCAGGTCTGGCGGCGGGTACTGGAGGGATAGGGGTTGGGGAGGCTGAGCTATTAGAGACAGGCTTGACGGACTGAGCAGGCGGCATCTGAGCTACTGGCTGAGTTACTGTCGATGGAGACACAGAGGGCGCAGTGACTGGCGCGGCGGCTGGCTGAATCATTTGAGACAGTCCTTGAGGCATTACTTGAGACGACACTGGGGCCATCTGCTGCGCCGAGGGCAAAAGCCCGATCAGCGTCACCTCTAGCCACAAGCGCGGCTGGGTTGTGTTGCGTACCTGCAATTCGGCCTGCCTCAAGTGCTGCTGCCCTGCTAAAAGAAAAGACAGCTGCAGCGGCTCGACAAAGGTTTTCATGGCGCTCCAGGTTGAAGCCGTGACGGCTACTAGGTCTAGGCGATCGCCGCAGTTTTAGCAATCATCAAATCTCGATAAAAGCCCGCCAGGCTCTGCAAGACAATAATCGGCTCCCGGCCCAGATCCATCAGGTGTCGAGCCTGCTCTAGAACCACAGCCGCCTGATCTGCCGCGATCGCCTGCACCAGCGCCAGCAAATTCTGCTCAGACACTGCCCCCACCAGATCCCAGACTCGCTCAATCGTCACCTGCCCTGCCAGCAAGCTGAGCTGGTCTAACAGGCTTTCAGCATCCCGCAAGCCTCCCTGTGAAATCTGAGCCACCAGTCGGAGAGCTTCATCGGCAATTTCAATCTGCTCCTGACGGGCAATAAAGCCTAAATGCTCAATCATCGCCGCCAGCGGAATCCGCCGAAAATCAAACCGCTGGCAGCGCGAAATAATAGTGGGCAATACCCGCTGCGGATCGGTCGTGGCTAAAACGAAAACAACCTGAGCCGGAGGTTCCTCTAAAGTCTTCAGCAGCGCGTTAAACGCCGCCGTACTGAGCATGTGGCACTCGTCGATCACATAAACTTTGTGGCGACACTGGACGGGGGCAAACTGGGCGCGTTCAATGATTTCTCGGATGTTGTCAACCCCGGTATTGCTGGCAGCGTCAATCTCAACTACGTCTAGGGCTGAGCCATTGGCGATCGCCCGACAGACCTCACAGGTGCCGCAGGGTTTTGGGGTGGGGTGGGGGCGCTCAAGCAGTTGAGCGACTTAGCCAAAATTCGGGCACTGGAAGTCTTGCCCGTACCCCTAGGGCCACTAAACAAATAAGCAGGCGCAATCCGGTTTTGCTCTAGGGCGCTGCTTAGCGTTGTGGCGATCGCCGCCTGACCCACCAGTTGAGCAAACATCTGAGGCCGATATTTGTGATGCAGCGGTTGATAAGACATAGCTCTACGATAGCTTGTCAGATCTATCTCTCAGCACTGGCCTCAGCAGTGGCAGTCTGGGGCAGCGCCATTGCAGGCCGGATCTGCACCTCGTTGCTCAGAGAACCGATGCCCTCAATCTCAACCCGCACCTGATCACCCTCCTGCAGCGGCCCGGTACCCGCAGGCGTGCCAGTCAAAATCACATCACCTGGCAGCAGCGTCATGATTTGACTAATGTAGGCCACTAAAAATTCTGGAGAAAACACCATCTCGCTGAGCGCCGCTGACTGCACCGGATTTTTAGCATTGTTTAAAAAAGTTTGTAATCTAGCACCGGGGCTTAACTCACGCACAATCCAAGGCCCCAGCGGGCAGAAAGTATCAAAGCTTTTGGCCCTTGTCCACTGCCCGTCCTGTCGCTGCAAATCCCGAGCGGTGACATCATTGGCAATTGTATATCCCCAAATCTTAGACTGAGCCGCCTCAAGCGAACAGTCCACACAGCGATCGCCCATCACCAGCGCTAGCTCACCTTCGTAGTCTACTCGATGAGAACTAGCCGGAATCAAAACGGCAGAGCCAGCCGCAACAATGGTGGTCGAAGGTTTGATAAATAAAAGCGGCTCTTGGGGCACATCTCCTCCCATTTCAGCCGCATGTTCACCATAGTTGCGACCTACTGCCACGATTTTAGAAGGCGCACAGGGAGCCAGAATGCTATAGCTATCAGCAGCCAACTGCAAGTCGGTAAGCTGTCCGGTCAGCCAAGGCGGTGCGTCCAACACTTGAACACTTTGATCAGGCTGTAGCAGGCCATAGTGTAGCTGCCCCCCTTGGGATTGAACTCGAACGTAACGTTGCGCCATATTATCCGATTGGTTCTTGCTATGATTGTAAAACCTTGCTTTTCATAACGGGAATTAAAGGCTTGCAGCGATCGCTGCTGACGGCCTCACTTGTCATTCCTCGTCACATGAAAGGCCATTTTTGTCCACAAGGAGTTTAAGCAATGAGCTACATGTATGAAACCATGTACATCCTGCGCCCCGATCTAAATGACGAGGCGATTGATCAAGAAATTAATAAATATCAGTCAATTGCCCAAGAGCAAGGGGCCGAAATTCTAGAAACCCAGCATCGCGGTAAGCGGCGGCTGGCCTACGAAATTCAAGATCGGCGTGAAGGCATCTACATCCAGATGAACTATCAGGGGCCTGGCAACGTAATTGCGCCGCTAGAGCGGGCTATGCGCCTCAGTGAAGAAGTTATCCGCTATCTCACCGTGAAACAAGTTATCCCTGTCGAAGAAGAGCTGGCTGTACAAGAAGAACAAGCATCTTAATCCTCTTTCTGTCCCCTTTCTTTCTCAGTGGTCAATCAGCTTAGCAACGCTGACGCTCAAAGCCTCTAGCTGGTTGGCTGCTGAATGATAAAAGTTAAGTTTCTTTAACAATTTCTTCTAAATACTCGGCCCAACCGTTAGATGTAGGGGCCAAGCTATTAAAAATTGCTTTAAGGTATCGGCATAGCTCTCAAGCAATTGCTTGGCTATTTGAGAAACTGCCATTATGATAGTTCCAAAAATGGAGTTGCCCTGTGACTCAGTTCGCCCAGCTTAACCTTTCAGATCATCAGCAAGAGGTCGCTCAGCTCCAGTCAGAGCTACAAATGCGCGATCAGCTGGTTCAGCAACTTTCTCAAGAGCTTTTTCGGTTGGTCAAAGGCAATGCCGACTTTATGCCCAGTGCTGAAATGTCAGAACAGCATCAGGCAGAAGTCCGCGCCCTAAGAGATCAGCTTCAGGGTGTAGAGCAGCAGGTTGCTTTCTATCAAAGCCAAATTGAAGATCGAGACGGCGAGATCTTCCAGCTGCGTCAGACAGTGCAGGAATTAACCGATCGCTCTCGAATGCTGGAGCAGGTTGTACAAGAGCTGCCCAAAGTTTATCGGCAAAAATTTGCCGAGCGCATGACCCTAGTTCGAGAAAAAGTCGCCAAAGTTCAGCAAGAGAATCGTCAGCTCCAGGCTGAGCTACAGAGCGTTAGCTACCGACTAGCGGTTCGTACTCGCCGTAGTCAGCGGCTAGATTTGCCCAACTTCGCTGTTTCTGAACCCGGTTCTATGCCTTCCTTTGGCGGTATTTGAAGGTGTCAGGGGTTGGTTTAAAGGCGATCGCCCCTGAGCTACCCGATTTTCTACCTGCGGGTTTCCTAAACCTGAGCGCGAAAACAAGCTAAACAAATTCAGGTAGCCCCGGTCATCACTAAAATTGACAGGGGTTTTTCATCTGCGTCAAGATAAAAGAAATTGCAGCTGTAAAAGGTTTTGAATGACGTCTGAAATTGTTTCGCTAGAAGCCATTCAAGCCATTGCTCACCAATATGGCTACTGGGCGGTTTTTTTAGGCATACTGCTGGAAAATACCGGAATTCCCATTCCAGGAGAAACAGTTACCTTGGTCGGCGGTTTTTTGGCTGGGGAAAAAGAACTCAGATACTGGTATGTTCTAGCCTGTGCGATCGCAGGCGCTGTTCTGGGAGATAATTTTGGCTACTGGATCGGATTTTATGGTGGGTGGCCGCTGCTAACCCGACTAGGCAAACTTTTTCGGATCGAAGAAACAAAGCTAATCAGAGTTCGAGAGGAGTTTAGCAAAAACGCGGTTAAAGCAGTTATCTTAGGACGATTTGTGGCCCTTCTACGGATTTTTGCAGGGCCTTTAGCCGGCATAGCTAGGATGCCCTACCCGAAGTTCCTGGTTTGCAATCTGATTGGGGCTGCTACCTGGGCTTCGATAATGGTGAGTCTGGCCTATTTTGTAGGACAGGTGATTCCGCTCTCTGTACTCGTGCATTGGACAGCGCAGTTTGCGGTTTTAGGGCTACTAGCGGTTCTAGCCTGGTTAGGTACAGCCTGGTGGCTAGAACAACGTCAGCAAACAGCCGAGGTGACCCAATCCAAGGAGTAAACTAGCAGTAGTCAGCCTGATTTTATTTTTGGGCACTCTGGGTCTGGCAGTGTGAAGCTGCCTGCGCTTAAGGCAATACTTAGTGTTGACTTTTGACAGGCAGATTTTTTTACAACGTTCTAAACGCTATGACAGACGGCATTTGCATTTTGGCCAACGATGTTGTCTACGATCAGCTAATCGCTTTGCTGAACAGTCTTGAGGTTAACGCTGGCAAAGCTTATCCTGTCCTAGTCATTCCTTATGATGAGCGCACGGCACAGGTTGAGCAGCTGATTGAGCAGCGCCCCAATGTCGAGTTGTTCAAAGAAACGGCAATTATTAGCCGCTGGGAAAAGTTTGCCGAACAGATCTGGCAGCGGCACCCTACGGCCTACCAAAAGTGGACGCAACGGGGCATTCAAGGGGTGAACCGACTGGGAATGCATCGGCGCTTTTGCGGCTTTGATGGCCCTTTTGATCGGTTTTTGTACCTAGACGCGGATATCTTGGTGTTAGGTGCTTTAGCGCCGCTGTTTGAGCAGCTTGAGCAGGGCGATATCAGCGTTTATGACTTTCAGTACAAAGATCTAAGCCATGTTTTTGACGTCACCTCTGCGAAGCTGACCCAGGTTTTTGAGACCTCTAAGCTGAGTCGAGATATTTTTTGTGCCGGACTGTACGCTTCTAAGCAGGGGCTTTTTGATCGGGGGCGACGAGACTGGCTGCTTGAGCAGCTAGACCAAGACGCTGAAATTCTCTACACTAACGGGCCTGATCAGTCCATTCTCAACTACATGATGCTGAAAACAGGTCTGACAGTGTGCAATCTAGCCCAGCAGCCTCCTGCTGAGACCAGAACGGGCTGCTGTATTACCTCTCCTCACTTTGAGCAGCGTGACTATCGTCTATATGACAGGGGGCAACCGCTCACCTATCTGCACTACATCGGCCTGTCTAGCCAGTACTTTCGGCGGCTCTGCCAGGGCGAAAATCTGACCTTTCCCTATCGGGATTTGTTCTTACACTATCGCTATCTGCAAGATCCAGCCGCACAGCCTGTCTTTAGCGGTCATTCCCAGCAGTGTCCACCTAGACCGCCTGGTTTGGGGCAAAAAATTCTCAAAAAACTACGGCTAATGCCTGCCAGGAGAGCCTAGCTATGGAAAAAGGGATTTATATTGTCGCAAACGACAAAGTCATTGAGAATGCGATCGCGCTGCTAAACAGCCTGCGTTTACACGATCCGCAGCTTCCGGTCGTTCTAATTCCGTTCAATCAAGATTACGGTCGAGCAGCGGCTGTCTTGGCCGAGCAGCATCAGGTTTCACTCTTTCCTGACCTGCCTTTTCTAGAAGACTTTACCCAGACAATCGGCACTATCTTTCCCAAAAACTTTTTAGCCCTGCCAAACAAAATGCGCAAGCTAGCAGCCTGGTTTGGCCCGCTGCAAAATTTTTTGTATATTGACACCGACATTCTGCTGTTTAGACCGCTCGCTGAAACGCTCAATTACCTGTCGGAAGCTGACTTCATCTGCTGTGACTATCACTCAGCCGGACGCGGGCTAGCAGACGTTTTTTCTGCGCAGGTGTTAGAGCAGCAAATTTTCACTGGGGCAGAGCTTCAGGACGTTTTTAATAGCGGCTTTTGGGGAGCTAAGAAAGGTACTATCTCCCTGGAGCAGATGTATGCGCTCTTGCAAGAGTGCGCCCAGCATCGAGAATATTTTGACTTTTCTAGCGGCACTACCGATCAGCCCCTGCTCAACTACCTGGTTCTCAAAGCAATTTCATCGCGGCTGAATTTGACCAAGGCGATCGCCAATGAACCTGGCAGCTGGGCCGGCTCACCCCACTTTCAAGCTCAAAATTACCAGCTCTACGATGGCGAGACACCCCTGCGGTATTTGCACTGGGCCGGAACTCCGATGCGAACAGGTGGGCCTTATCGTGAACTTTGGCAGCATTACCGCTATCTCCACAGTCCCGGTGAACGACCTGAGTCTTTATCCACTTCGAGCCTCCTACCCTGGCAAATCTGGATTGCTCAAATGAAGCAGGCATTGAAGCGCTAAATCGGTCACGTCAAAAAGTTGGCTTTAAGCAGTAAAATTACTTAACAGCTGTGGCAAACCCTTCCGGCGATAGACGCTAGAAACCAAAAACTTTCCTAGCCTGACTGTGACTAAAATTTAGCCGAAATTTTTGCATATATGAAACATCAGTTCAAAGTTCCCGGACTCTCAGCCGACTCAGCCGACAAAGTGAAAGATGTGATTTTGACTGCCGAACCGGATGCGTCAGTCGCTGTTGATCTAGAGCAGCAAATAATAACTGTGGAGACTGAGGCATCAGATGAGTCTATACGTCAGCTAATTGTCTCAGTCGGGCAAGAAGTTGCCTGAGCTGTTCTACTAAAATTTCTGTATATCAGAGTTCTTACTCTTGCTAGCCAGGGAAACTTTTCGGCAATTCTGGCTTCTGTTTCTTAAGTTGTAAAAACGAATTTTAAGTTTCTATTTTGAGCTGGGTACTCTGAGCATTAAAGACCTGACGTGTGATCTGTGCCAAAAGTTAGCGTTTGCATCCCGACCTATAAACGGGCTAAGCTTCTACCCTATGCAGTCAACAGCGTTTTGAATCAGACCTATCGTGATTTTGAGCTGCTGATTTGTGACGATGCTTCTCCTGATAACACGGCAGCTATCGTGCAGCAGTGGCAAGATCCGCGTATTCGTTATATCCGCCATCCCCAAAATATTCAGCGCAGTCGCAATATGAGGGCTGGGTTCGAAGCTTCAACCGGAGATTATTTTATTAAATTTGACGATGATGATGCTTTGACGCCGACTTTTTTGGCTCAGACGGTAGCCGCACTTGACCAGAATAAGGCAGTTGACTTTGTCTGCACTGACCACTGGATAATTAACGCTCACAGCGATCGTGATGAAGCCGCGACTGCAGCCAATTCGGCCAAATGGGGCAAGGATCGCCTTTCTTTAGGCGTGATTGCTGATCTAATTACCGAAACTTTCCAACATCAAAGTCTGCAGGTGGGTTCAACGCTGTTTCGCAGAAGCTGTCTGGAGGAAATGGGCTTCATGCGCTTTGAGGCCGATGGCTGTGAAGACTTTGACCTGCTGGTCAGACTGGCGATCGCTGGTAAAATAGGCTACTTTATTCCAGAAAGGCTGATGGAGTATCGCTTTCACGGCGGGCAGACTAGTCTCAAGCAGGACATTCATTTTTTGTCGGCTAAGCTGGGCTGTCTCAAAAGCTATCACTTTGAGCGACCTACGCTGGAGCGATCGCGCCAGGATAAAATCCAGGTGCTTAAACAAGTGTTGGCCCTCAGACTGATTGAGCAAGGCGAAACTCATCGAGGTCGTCAGCTCCTGCGAGAGCTTCAGCAAACTCAGGGCCTCTCCCTGCGGGCCAGAGCCGGTTTATTGCTTTCTTATTTGCCTCTCGAACTGCGCAAAACGGTTTTCAGAGCTTTCGTCAGGTACGTCCGCAGGACTACAGCGAACGGGTACGCAATGCGGCTGGTTAATCGCCGACTCGGGCTGGGCCTATTGCTGGTGGCGATCGCCAGCTTTTTAATCATTTATCACCAGCCTGAGCCGCCGGCAGCCGAAAAAACGCTGGCAGCAGAGTCTGTCTTCCGTCCGACTATCGCCTTCGAGACAGTCTCTCTTACCAACGCCACCCTATATGTCTTGACGGTACCTAGCAGCTACGAAGTCACGGTGGCGCTAGCCGAGGGTCTGGCGACTGTGCGAGATATAGCTCAGCAGACCGGAGCGATCGCAGCTCTCAACGCGGGCTTTTTTGACCCCCAAAATGGTCAAACAACCTCCTACGTGGTTCATCGCGGTGAGCTAGTTGCCGATCCTCGGCAAAATCAGCGGCTGGTAGACAATCCTGATTTACAAGCCTATCTGCCGCAAATTCTGAATCGTTCCGAGTTTCGTCGCTATCAGTGCGCTGCTGAAACCCGATATAACATTGCTGCCCATGATGCTCCGGTACCCCCATCCTGTAGCTTAATCGAAGCCATAGGAGCAGGGCCACAGCTCTTACCCGCTGACACCTCTGAAACAGAAGGATTTGTCACCTACGACAGCGGCGGGCAGCAAGTCCGCGATGCTCTAGGCGCTCAGCAGCGCAACGCTAGAACGGCTGTAGGGATTTTGGCTGATGGCAGTCTGGTTTGGACAGTGGCGGCACAGCAGCCCCAAGCCCCTACAAGCTCTGGTTTTTCACTGGCCGAGATGGCTGAATTCCTGCGATCGCTAGGTGCGGTTCAAGCCCTGAATTTAGACGGCGGGAGTTCGTCATCACTTTACTACCAGGGTAGCCTCTCGCTGGGTCGAGTTGACCCTCAGGGAAACTTTATTGAGCGGCCCGTGCACTCAGTTTTGCTGGTGCATCGCCAACCTGAGCAGGGCTGAAAACACCTGCCAAACGGATTTTCAAAAAAAGCTGGCTGCTGTTGACAAGGGATCGTGAAAGCCTGTTAATATAGAAAAGCCTGATTTATTGGGGTGTGGCCAAGTGGTAAGGCAGCGGATTTTGGTTCCGCCATCCTAGGTTCGAATCCTAGCACCCCAGTTCACATAAATTTCTTGCTTTGGCTATTCTCTGTAGCAAGAGCCTACAGCCAAAAAGCTCCCCTGAATTTGTTCAAAGGAGCCTTCTTTCTTAGGAATAAGGCCAGCGATCGCGTCCTGCAAAAGCGGGCTAAGCTCAGGCTAAAAGTCGGTAGTGCAGTTTCTTTTTAAGCTTACGCAGCAGTTTTAGCCAGTGCTGGGCTGGGACTGCGTAGAAAGTGAATATATCGCCATAGGCCAGGTTAGCATTTTGATGATGCAGCCAGTGGCGCTCAGGTGTGGTGATACACAGCAGCCTGCATAATCGCTGCATCCAGGCAGGGGTGCTATAGCTTGCCGAAAACTGATGCCGCCAAATCACATGCAGCTCAGCCAGACAAAGCCCTAGTAGCACTCCCTTGGCTGAAAGCGGCCACAGCAGCGGTACCCACAAAAAATAAGAGAAAAAGCCGAAAAAACCGAAAACCAGAGCCGTCGGCTGACGATTTAGCCAGGCATAGCAAACAAAACTGCGGCGGGGACTGTGATGAACGATAGTGTGAAATCTACCGAAAACATGCTCTGGAACATGATAGAGGAACGTTGCCACAAAATCTCCCAGCAAGAGCAGCAACAAAGCACTCAACGCGATTTTCATAGGGTCTAACTCCTCACGATTGAATGCACGCTAGCAGCTCAGTATTAAGCTTTATTTAATTTTTGTTTTAGGTTTGGCTACTTTGCTCTTAAGCTTGCTGAGGTGACGGGCGATCGCACCTAACGGCCCCATCCTCTTAATGCCTACGTCTCAGTGCCTACACTTTTGGGCAATGGGGGAGCAGAAGAGCAGAAGACTTACATACTTTTCCTTTGCTTGGGTGAGGCTAATATCCGCCAAATGACCCTGATGCCTAACCCAAGGGAACGGTATCCTAAGCACAAGCTTGTACCCTCAATGAAGTAAGGCCAGTGATGTCGCTTGGACTGCCCACACCCCCTATCAATAACCCCGTTTATCTAAAGCATCGGCAATGGATGTTGCGGGCGCTCGAACTTGCAGAAACAGCAGGCAGTTCGGACGAGGTACCGGTAGGCGCTGTTGTGGTGGGTGCAAACAATCAGGTAGTTGCAGAAGCAGCCAATCGCCGCCAGCGAGATCATGACCCCACTGCTCATGCTGAAATTTTGGCATTGCAAGCAGCGGGAAAAGCTCTCAAGACCTGGTACCTGAACTCATGCACCTTATATGTAACCCTAGAGCCTTGTGCTATGTGTACGGGAGCCATTCTACAGGCCAGACTGGGGCTTTTAGTCTACGGAGCTGATGATTTAAAGGCTGGGGCAGTGCAGTCAGTTTTAAATTTGCCTGACAGTGCGTGTTCCAATCATCGTCTACCTGTTTTGGCGGGTATTCTAGAGACTACCTGTCGTCAACAGCTACAGCAGTGGTTCAGACGGCATCGTCAGCTACCGTCTGAACTTATAGAATAGGCACTTTGATAGCTTTCAGCACGTCATCCAGTTTTTGAACAAACATGACACCCCTAAAACTGTCCTGCTGGTTGCAGTATTTTTTATCTAGACGTTTTACGGTGAGACGGCAGAGCTTAGAACGCTCAAATGTTGTTAAAAACGATGGTATCAACTCTCGAAAATAACTATGGTGGATGATCCAAAGAAGGAGCAATCAGCTATTCAGCAGCCCAGCACATCACACCTGTCGCCTTGGCTGACTCCCCTAGCTTATTTTTTAGGCAATCGGATCTTGATGCCGCTTTATTTTGGTCGGATCAAAATCATCGGACAGGAAAATCTGCCTTTGTCCGGCCCGGTTATTTTAGCCCCCACCCATCGTTCACGGTGGGATGCGCTAATGGTTGCCTACGCCACGGGCCGCAGCGTTACCGGGCGGGATCTGCGCTTTATGGTAACAGCAGATGAGGTCAGAGGCGTTCAGGGCTGGTTTATTCGGCGGCTGGGTGGATTTCCCATTGATGTGTTCCGTCCCTCGATTACGACCCTGCGGCATGGTGTGAATTTGCTTCGCGCTGGAGAGATGCTGGTAGTCTTCCCAGAAGGCGGCATCTTTCGAGATCAGCAGGTACACAAGCTCAAGCCGGGATTGGCCCGCATTGCTTTGCAGTCTGAAGCATTAGCTAATGGGCTAGGAGTCAAGATCGTTCCGGTTAGCCTGCATTATGACCTATCCTGTGGCCAGAAATGTCCGCAGTGGGGCAGTGATGTTGAAGTGCGTATTGGCAAGCCTATTGAGGTTAAGTCTTACGCTCAGGGAACGCCTAAAGTTCAGGCTCAGTGCTTAACGGCAGAGCTGAGTGGGTCGCTACAGGGGCTTTTGGCGGGCCAAGCAGAACGTCCTTTGGCGATCGCGGCTTTTCGGTGATTGTTGGGATTTCTGTTAATTTTGAGCAGGTAGACCAAAACCTACTATTCAGAACGACGCCGTATCAAGATTTTTGGCAACTAATACCAATAAAAAATGAAGATAAGCATAATTGGGGCTTTTGTCTAAAAGGCGGCTTGAAGCAGGGCATCGAGAATGAAATCAAATGAGGTGAGGGATTGCACTTGTTGTGCAGTCAACTGGGATA
>JAAUQI010000022.1 GCA_012032345.1 Leptolyngbyaceae cyanobacterium RM1_1_2
TTGCATTAGCGCTAGCGCAACGCCGTTCACTGCTTTGCTTGTTGACGTTTCTGACGAAGACAACCGCTCTCAGCTAGTGGGCATTGTCTGGGCTATGCTAATGGTCGGAATTATTATTGGGGGCGATCGCGGGTCAAAAAAATGTTGGAAGGCATTGCTCCAGGCGAGTTGCAAAACGCAATCAACCGCCTGTTTATTACTTTTCCGATCGCCGTTTGCGGCCTGGGCATCGCGGCTACCCTGGGGATTGAAAAAAATATTCTCGCTATGCCTCTCGCTCCGCTCTGAGCGATCGAGAAGATAAAATCACTCTGAAACAGGCCTTGCGCATTTTGCTAGCCTCTCGCCAAACCAGCCTCTTTTTTGGTTTTCTCCTGCTGATGACCCTGAGCTTGTTTCTGCAGCAGCCCGTTTTAGAACCCTATGCCCGCGAAGTTTTTGGCATGAGTATTGGTGAAAGTGCGGGTCTGAATAAATTTTGGGGATACGGCATTCTGGTAGGAATGGGGATTTCAGGATTCCTGGTGGTGCCGCGTCTGGGCAAACAGCGAACAGCTCAGGTTGGCTGTCTGTTGACCTCTTTTTGCTTTGGGCTGGTAATTTTGTCTGGTCTAACTCAAGATCAGGCACTGCTCAAGAGCGCGGTGATGCTGTTTGGTCTTGCTTCTGGCATCTTAACCAACAGCGCCGTCAGCCTCATGCTTGACCTGACGGCGGCTGAAACCGCAGGCACCTTTGTCGGAGCTTGGGGGCTGGCTCAGGCGTTGGCCCAGGCCAGTGCTACGCTTATTGGCGGCGCTCTACTCGATATCGGCCGTCAGGTCTTTAGTCAGACTTTTTGGGCTTTTGCCCTAGTATTTTTCTGTGAGATGGTAGGGATGCTGCTGGCGTTTGGCCTGCTGGGGCGGGTGAATGTTCGAGAGTTTCAGGTACGCTCCAGCAAAGCGATCGCAGCGGTTTTAGCAGGCGAGTTAGAGTAAGCGCGATATGGGTGATTTTTGGCAGGAGGTGGTTGAGTTTGCTGAAGGAACCACAGCAAAGGTAGGCCAGCAGCTTCTGGCTGATTTTGGGGCTGGTTTTGGCCAGAGGGAGGTCACTGAGAAAGCAGATGGTAGCTTAGTGACGCGCTCAGATCGATGGGCAGATGGTGCTCTCAGAGCCGCGATCGCCCAAACCTATCCTGGCCACGGCGTCCTCAGTGAAGAGGTGGCCCATACTTTCCCGGATACTGACTGGTGCTGGGTTATTGACCCAATTGACGGCACTACCAATTTTGCCCGAGGAGTGCCGCTGTGGGGCATTTCTTTGGGCCTGCTCTATCGGGGTACCCCGGTTTTTGGACATGTACGAATACCGCCGCTGCAGCAGTCTTTTTATGGCTTTTGGTACGGTGAGTCAGGCTTAGGCGGGCCAGCAGGGGCTTTTTTGAATCATCAGCCGATTCAGGTTAGCCAAGCAAAGCCATCACCCAATCAGTTCTTTAGCCTCTGCGCTCGTAGTACCGCTGTGCTGAAGCAGGCTTTTCCCTGCAAAATTCGCATGTTAGGGGTTGCTACCTATAACCTGCTGACCGTGGCGGCTGGCATTAGCCTGGGCGGTGTAGAGGCGACCCCAAAAATCTGGGACATTGCGGCGGTTTGGGCCATTGTTCAAGCCGCTGGTGGGCAATGGGTAGCGCTGGAGACCGAGCCTATTTTTCCGCTGCAGCCTGGCCAAAACTACTGTAGCCGAGCTTTCCCGACGCTGGTGGCTAGTCGGCCAGAGCTGGTTTCAGTCTTTGATCCCTATGTCGATTTTTTGCGCTAGAAGATCATGCTAGGTAGGGAGATTAGATTGAAGTGTTCTGCTTGAAGAGATTAAATTGACCCGCAGCTTTTACTGTAAGATGCAAAATGCCGCAATCTCGCTCGAACTTATTCTCCTGGCTCCAAAAACTATGACCCTCAATCCCGGCGACTATGCTCCAGGCTTTAGCCTACCGAATGCTGACGGCGATCTAGTCAGCCTTGCAAACCTTGCAGGTCAGCGAGTCGTCTTGTACTTTTATCCCCGTGACGACACCCCAGGCTGTACTAAAGAAGCCTGTAGTTTTCGGGATGCTTTCCCTCAGTATCAGGATCAATCAGTCGCTGTTTTAGGAATTAGCACCGACGATGCTAAATCTCATAGCAAATTTTCTACCAAGTATAACTTACCGTTTCCACTCCTGTCTGATGCTGGTGGACAGGTCGCTAGCGCCTATGGCAGCTACGGCCTGAAAAGTTTATGGGCAAGGAGTATATGGGGATCAGCCGCAGCACGTTCATTATTGGCCCAGATGGTAGGATCGAAAAGATCTACCGCAAGGTCAAGCCAGAGTCTCATGCAGCTCAGGTACTTGAAGATCTGGCGGCTTTATCTAGTTAAACACTCTTCTATGAGCCTAATTTGGCGTCCTGTTCGCGTATTGCTGGGCCTAATTTTGAGAAGACCCATTTTAGGGACGAGCGTGATTCCAGTGCTGCCAACGGGAGAGATTGTGCTAATTCGGCGTAGCGATAGTGGGCTGTGGGGCTTGCCGGGGGGTATTGTTGACTGGGGTGAAGATATCCTGACGGCAGCTCGACGAGAACTGCTAGAGGAAACAGGTTTAGAACTGCTGCGGGTAGAGCGCTTGGTGGGTATCTATTCTAAGCCTCGTCGAGATCCCCGCTTCCATTCGGTCTGTGTGGCTTTGGCAGCTGATGTCACAGGTCAGCCAGCTGTGGCAGATCCGGCTGAAGTACTTGAAATCTCGGCGTTTGATCCTCAGCGGCTGCCAGTACAGGCCCTAGCCCACGATCATGCTCAGCAGCTACAGGACTATTTAGCTGGCAAAACCGTTTTAGCCTAGGTACGGTGTCTAGCGGTTTGAGGCGCTGAGGCAAGATTCTGGCAGGTTATCGAGTTGCCGAGCGAGAGCGAAGTTTAACTTTGTTGGGCTGAATCGGCGTGGTGGCATCAGCTAGACTACGTTTTCTGAGAACGTGGTCAAACACGTTGATTTGGTAGACCTGCTCGTTATCAAAATCAACCCCGGTCAGCCAGCCGCTCTTGGGATGATAGGCTCCTGTGTCAATATCAATCCAACCTTGGCCGTGGGCTAGCTGACCGGGTTCTACCTGGGGCAGCGTAAAGGTAATTGTATGGCCTGTGATGATAAGTTTGTCGGCAAAGTAAGGGTTGGCGCTGGTGTGGAAAGGATCCCGAATCCAGCACAGGTCATGATGAGTTTGCTCAGAGAGCGACAGCTTTGGATTTACGCCTGCATGAACTAGCCAAAGATTGTTGAGATCTATAAAGAGCGGCAGCGATCGAATCCACTGCACGTCTTCAAGTAGCTGATCAATACTGGCTCCGTAGCTAGATAGTGTGCTTTGACCGCCGCTGTATAGCCAGCCCTGCAGAGCCGGTACATGGGTTTTGCCTTTGGGGAAAGCTTCTAAAAGTAGCTGCTCATGGTTGCCCAACACACAGCCATCCGCATGTGCTCTCACAAATTTGACGACCTGAGCGCTCTTGGGACCTCGATCAATCAGGTCGCCGACGAAGTAAAGCCGATCGGTTTCTTCTAATGCGATCGCCTCAAGCAATCTCATCAGCCCGTCATAGTGTCCATGGACATCACCAATAAAAATACGACGGGAAGAATTGCGCATAAGAACACTCGTAGCAACCCACTGGAACTTCCTGTAGCTATGTTGCCCTCTGTATAGCTTTTAAAAGGTCAGCTTTACTCACTATTATGCGCTGCTATGCTTAAAACCGTGGCAAGTTTTCTTGATGTAGACAGGGACTTGAAGATTTGGTGTGGAGTTTGAGAGTTAGAGGATTATGAAGCGGTTGCAAGGGTATTCAACGGAGCCTCTATTTCCTCAGGCATGAGCGCAGAGCCATCTGGGGATTCTATGACAAAACCCCCATCCTGGATCATTTCAAAGTCTCGCTGAGCCGCTTGGCCCGGTGTCGTCAGATAATCCCCAATAAAAATAGAGTTGGCAGCGTAAAGCCCTAACGGCTGCAGCGATCGCAAATGGACTTCACGCCCCCCGGCAATCCGAATTTCCTGAGTCGGCAGCAAAAAGCGATAGAGGCACAGAATCCGCAGACAGCGACGGGGAGTGAGCTGATTTTGACCAGCCAGCGGCGTGCCAGCGATAGGAATCAAAAAGTTTATCGGTACGCTGGTTACCTGCAGCGCTCTGAGGGCCAAGGCCAGATCGATGACGTCATCATCCGACTCGCCCATGCCTAAATACCACCGGAGCAGGTGGTGATTCCGGCTGACTGCACTGCTTTTAGAGTGCTAACGCGATCGCCAAAGCCGTGGGTGGTACAAATATTACCGTGAAAGTTTTCGGCGGTATTGAGGTTGTGATTCACCCGATCGACTCCGGCCTCAGCTAGCTGACGAGTTTGATCTTCGTTGAGCAAGCCCAAGCAGGCACAAACTTTGAAATTGTACTGGGATTTGACCGTTCGCACCGTCTCCAATACCCGCTCAAAGACTCGCTCAGAAGGCGATCGCCCTGAGATCACAAAGCAAAAAGTACCCGCTTTGAGCTGACTGGCTCGTGCTGCTGCCGCCAAAATTTTTTCTGCTGCCAGCAGGGGATATTTTTCAATTTCAGCCGAGGAAATTTTAGACTGAGAGCAGTAGTGACAGTCTTCCGGGCAGAGGCCGCTTTGGGCATTGAGCAAAAAATGTAGCCGTACCCGGTTGCCCCAGTAGTGGTGACGCACGCGGTAAACTGCTGCAAGCTGGGCCAGCAGTTCAGACTCAGGAGCCCGCAGCACAGCCTGGGCCTGCTCTCGGCTCAGGAGCGATCCAGCCAGTGATAGATTAGCTAAGGCGTTCCAGTCTGGGGGCATTGCAGAGTTTGCCATACTTAGTAGTTTAGTTGAGCGCGCCATGTGGGACAGATTATAGTTGAAAACGCTACCGGGCCGAACTCTCAAACAAGCTCAGCAGCAGCGCTGTTACGATTAGCCCCCCGGCAACACAAAAAGCGAGAGCAATGCCTAGGGGCAGCTCAACCGAGCGAAACGTCAAAAACCTAAGCGAAATGGGTGCCCCGTTCTGAGCGGCAATCACGGCAACGGCGCTAATCCAAATAGCTAAAATAACGGCGGCAGAGAGCCTGATCATGACCTTAAAGCGAATAGAGCTGATCTGATCCTATCAGGCCAGACCTGGGTCGGGTGGGATAAAGCAAGGCTGCCTGGTTCGGCTGCGTGACTTCAATATAGATGTACTCTAGCTTCACGGGCTGGCGGGAAACTGAGTCAATCGGAATGCCAGCGAAGCAGTCCAGAATCTGCCGTAAATCCAGGACTTGAGGAATCCAAAAGGCCAGATCTGAACCATAGCGACGCGGCGTGAATCCCTGTTGTTTTCCCCGCTTGATGGCAGCAGCCTCATCTGAAGTCTCTAAAATTACAACTTCTTTGGCCGGAATCTGCTGCCGTAGCTGAGCCAGCGTCCCTTCCGCTAAAAGCTGCCCCTGCTTGAGAATGCCAATTCGCTGACAGAGCCGCTCAGCTTCTTCGAGCAGATGGGTCGTCAGCAAAATTGTCAACCCCTGCTGCTGCAAAAAGCGAATCAGCTGCCACAGGTCATAGCGCGCTTCGATATCCAGCCCGGTGGTCGGCTCATCTAGAATCAGCAGCTTGGGCCGGTGAACTAGCGCCACCGCTAGGCTCAGCCGCCGCTGCATACCGCCGCTGAGAGCTTCTACTAGAGTGTTAGCGCGATCGCTGAGTTTGACTGCCTCTAAACATGCCTGGATGCGCTGACGCCTCAAAGCGCGAGAAAGGCCGTAGAGCTGAGCAAAGAAAGCCAGGTTTTCGGCACAGGTGAGGCTGCGGTAGAGCAGATTTTCCTGGGGCACTACCCCAATCAGCCGCTTTGTCGCCGTCGTAACGGGCTGCCCCTGTATCAAAACGCTGCCAGCGTCGGCTTTGAGCAAGCCGCAAATCAAATTAATTGTGGTAGTTTTTCCGGCCCCATTGGGGCCTAAAAGACCATAAATCTCTCCTGCTGAAATCTCAAAGTTCAAGGTCTGCAGCAGGGGGCGATCGCCATAAGCCTTACACAGCCCTTCAATCCTTAGCATAAGATTCCTCACCCAAGACGGGTGCTGACCCAAAACGGGAAAGTTTAAAGTAGCTTAGCCTAGAAAGACCACGGTTCAAAAATTCAGTTTCTAAGATGGAGAAGGAATCTGTATTTTTGGGGCAATGACTGCTTCTTGATGACCGCACCCCCTTTGTTCGAGTTACCTTCCTGGTGGAGTTAGTGATGATGAATGAGCGCGAGACCGTCCTGGCCGCCAACGATGCTTTTTATCGAGCCTTTGAGAAGAAAAATCTTGAGGCTATGGAATCTGTCTGGTCGCAGGGAATCGGTAGCCTGTGCATTCATCCTGGCCGCGATGCTCTCAAGGGTTGGGCCAGCATTCGTGACACCTGGGAGCAAATTTTTAAACACACCAGCTATCTCGAAGTGGATACCGAAATTATCTCTGTTGAAATTAGCGGCGCTTTGGCCTACGTGGTGCTGATTGAAAATGTTTTACAAATTGGCAGCGGTCGCCGGATCGAAGCTCAGTCAATGGCAACAAATATTTTTGAACAGATGGCTGAGCGCTGGTATATGGTGCATCATCATGGCAGTCCTCTGGTGAAATAGGCTCGTGTCAATATTCAATTCCTGCCTGCGCTTTAATCCCCTGCTCCTTAAAGGGATGCTTGATTAACATCATTTCTGTGACCAAATCGGCGCGCTCGATCAGCGGTTGGGGCGCACCGCGTCCGGTTAATATGGCATGGGAGCTAGCAGGCTTTTGCTCAAGTCCGGCTAGAACCTGCTCAACTGAGAGATAGCCTAGCTTCAGAGCGATGTTGACCTCGTCTAGCAAAACAGTTTTGTAGTCTGGGTTTTGCAGGTAGGTGAGCGCTTTTTCCCAGGCTGCTTGGGCTGTTTGAGTATCACGATCGCGGTCTTGGGTTTCCCAGGTAAAGCCTTCTCCCATAGCGTGAAAAACAAGCTGGTCGGGCCACTGGCTGAGGACGGCTTTTTCGGCAGGCTCCCAGCCGCCCTTGATAAACTGCACGATCGCTACTTTGAAACCATGCCCTAGCGATCGCAGGACTATGCCCAAAGCCGCAGTGGTTTTGCCTTTGCCATTGCCTGTATGGACAATGATCAGCCCCTTTTGCTGACTGCGCTCGGCTAAACGCTGATCCTGGACGGCTTTGCGCCGCTGCATTTTTTGCTTATACTGCTCAGGGCTGAGGCCGCTTTGAACGGCTTCGTGATCTAAGGCTTCAGCAGCCTGGTCTAGCCCATTGGCTGTAGCTGAGCGAATATCGGGGGCAGACATAGGCTGTAGATAAATTGGCAGGTTCCATAAATCCTACCTCAGTCGCCGCCATCCAGTGCTACAATCCGAAGCATTGAGGGCATGTAGCTCAGTGGATAGAGCACCAGATTCCGGTTCTGGGGGTCGCAGGTTCGAATCCTGCCATGCTCGTATAGGGTCAAAATCAAACGAAACGCGCTACCGAGCTGATAACAAACATCCCATCAATCTAAATTTTTTACTTAAAAGATCCTGCCTCATAATGAGAGAAGGCCGTTTTCGGCAGGCTAACCCTGATGATTGCCGTTTAAATTAGGCAGCTTGATCTTCCCCCTGACACTCGGTTCAAATCAGAGGTCTGCTAAAGAATCAAGCGGCCCTATGCCCAGCAAAAATGGCTCCTTAGTGCTGCTGCGCCTGACGCCGAAGGCAATCGGCACTGTATCTAGGACGCCGTAGAATTAGATCAGTCCTTATCTCCGGTTTCAATGTTGGTTTTGCCTTCCACCAAAATCAAGTTTTTAGTTGACCCCACTTCTGATGCCTGGGTGCAGCAGGCCCTGAGCAATCTAGACACTGTTTTGCTAGACCACTCCCACTGTGAGCGTAAAGCCGCCAGCAATGCGCTGAACTTTATGTTTCGCTATCCCTCTAGTGTGGCCCTGGTCAAGGCTTTGACAGCCCTAGCCCAGGAAGAACTCAGCCATTTTGAGCTGGTTAATCAGTGGCTAGAGCGGCGTCAGGTGCCGTTGGCCCCCCTGTCGGCACCGCCCTATGGCTCTGCCCTCAAAGCGCAGCTTCGCCACAACGAGCCTGAGCGCATGTTAGATATGCTTTTGGTGTCGGCCCTAATTGAGGCTCGCAGCCATGAGCGTTTGGGTCTGCTGGCCCAGCACTGCCCAGAACCTGATCTAGCTCAGTTTTATCACAGCCTAATGGCTTCTGAGGCTCGACACTACGGCACTTACTGGATGCTGGCGATGACCTACTTTGAGCGATCGCAGGTAGACCAGCGGCTAGCCGAACTGGCTGCGGCAGAAAGCCAGATTTTAGCTACGTTGCACCCGCAACCTCGGGTGCATAGCTAAGGCTATGGTGCTGCACTACCGTAATTTTTTAGTTCGAGGCTGGCAGCCGGGCGATCGCAGCGCCGCCGCAGTCGTGATCAAAACCGTGCTGGCAGAGTATGGCCTGGGCTGGGAGCCTGAGCGCACCGATCGAGATGCCCTTGATGTAGAAACCCACTACTGGAAAACGGGTGGCGAATTTTGGGTGATCGAGCAGCAGGCCCAGGTGGTGGGCACTGCGGGTTATTACCCGATTGAGCGCGGCAGAGAAGCGGTAGAAATTCGCAAAATGTATCTGCTACCTGCTGTGCGCGGGCTGGGGCTGGGCCAATTTTTGCTGGAGCAGCTAGAGCAGGCGATCGCCCGTCGAAAATTTCAGCAGATCTGGATTGAAACAGCCAGCGTACTAGAAGCAGCCGTTAGTCTTTACGAACGCAGTGGCTATCAGCAAGCCGAGGGCGTTTCCACAGCGAGATGTGATCTTGTTTATGTGAAATCTATTAGCGCTCCTTAAGTTCGCTATAATCCCTTCATTGAGTCTGGCTGAGGCCGCTGTGCTTGCTATCTACCCCGGAAGTTTTGACCCTATTACCTTGGGTCACCTGGATATTATTGCTCGCGCCTGTCGCTTATTTGAACGGGTGGTCGTGGTGGTTTCCCACAATCCTGGCAAATCGCCGCTGTTTTCAGTTGCCAAGCGCATTGAACAAATCCGTCAGTCTACCCAGCATCTGCCGAACGTTGAAATTGATAGCTATGACGGTTTGACCGTAACCTATGCGAGAATGCGAAGAGCGCAAGTATTATTGCGAGGACTTCGAGTTCTTTCTGATTTTGAGAAAGAGCTGCAAATGGCCCACACCAATAAAACGCTTTCTGATGAGATAGAGACGGTTTTTTTGGCGACCTCCACTGAATATGGTTTTCTTAGCAGCAGTCTGGTTAAGGAAATTGCCAAATTTAGCGGCCCGGTTGATCATCTCGTTCCCAAGCATGTCGCTCTTGATATTCACAAATGCTACGCCCAGAACCCCCTCGTATCGTCCCTCAGCCCGGTGTCCTCAGCGCCGATAAGCAGCAGCCTACTCCCCCCGAACTCGTCGTTCCCGGAGCCGGAAATATAGACCTGCAGCAGGCTCTGAACCGAATTGAAGAAATTGTTTTAGACAGCCCCCGAATTCTCTTTAGCCGCCGCACGCTGGTTGATGAAGAACTGCTGCTCGACCAGCTAGATATGGTGCGGCTGAATTTGCCGACTGCTTTTCGAGAAGCTAAGCAGGTGATGCAGCGGCGGGAGGAACTGCTGATAGAAGCCGAGCAAATTGCTGAAGAAATTGTCGTAGCCGCCGAGCAGCGGGCCGCTCAAACTCTAGATGAGCTGGGGATTATGCGGCAGGCTGAGCAGGAGTCTCAGCGACTGCGGCAGCAGGTGAAGCAAGAGTGCGAGGCTTTGCAGACTCAAACGCTGAGTGAAATTGAGCAGCTCAGGCAGCAGGCAAAACAGGAGTGGGAACAGATGCGTCAGCAAGCCTTGGCTGAGGCTCAGTCAATTCAGCAAGAGGCAGATGCCTATGCAGATGGTGTTTTACAGCAGATGGAGCGCCAGTTTACCGACATGCTCAGAGTGGTGCGCAATGGCCGTCAGCAGCTGCAGCCGCCTGCGCCTAGACCTCCAGCCGGGCCTACGCTGGGCGATCGCCCTGGTAGCCGTGGCGGACGACGAGAGATTCACGGCCCTAAGCATTCTCCTCAGCATTAAGGGTTGAGCCTGAAACTTTTGTCTCACTTATGATTAGCTATCTCAAAGGAATTTTAAGCGAAGTTCAGAAGCTGGGAAATCATCGCGTCATACTCACGGTAGAGGTCAACCAGATTGGCTATGACCTGCAAATCACGCCACGGCTGCTAATATCGCTGCCGCCGATTGGGGATGCGCTGCAGCTCCATACCCATCTGCAAGTCAGAGAAGACCAGATGGTACTGTTTGGTTTTGGTTCACGACCTGAGCGAGACTTATTTCGGCAGCTCGTCAGCGTCAGCGGCATTGGGCCACAGATGGCGATGACGCTGCTAGATACGCTAGGGCTACAGGATCTGGTGCAGTCAGTAGTTGCAGGCAATACCCGAGTCTTGGCTCGCACACCGGGGGTTGGGCCTAAAACGGCTGAGCGCATTGTGCTAGAGCTAAAAACAAAGCTAGCCGAGTGGCGGCAGCAGACCGGACTCGTACAGCCTCCCACAGCAGGCCCGGTGACGGCTATTCAAGAAGAGGTTGAGATCACCCTGCTGGCCTTGGGCTATACGACCGGCGAGATTATCCAGGCGCTGCAGGCTGTCGGACGAAGTACAACCCTAAACAAAAGTGCAGATACGGAAGATTGGATTCGAGAAGCGATCGCGTGGCTGAGCCGCTAGCACTTTTTTACTCTGGTTCCTCTCTGTCTTGCGAGACATAAGACCCTGAGCGCTAGGCATTTAATCGTTCTTGGTAAAGCTGCACAATCTGCTGAATCACTGCTTCAACAGAGAGTCCATCTGTCTGCACCTCAATCGCATCCGGTGCTTTTCTAAGAGGGGCTACCGGACGCTCGCTGTCTTGGCGATCGCGCTCATAAATCGAGCGCTCCAGAGACTCAAGCGCTATCGTCGGCTGATTTTGAGCTTTCAGGTCTAGCTGCCGCCGTCGTGCCCGCTCATGGACTGAGGCCGTCAGAAATACTTTTAGCTCAGCCTGGGGAAAAACCTGAGTGCCGATATCGCGACCTTCCATGACGATGCCCCCCTTCTCGCCATAGGCGTGCTGACGCTTTAGCAGGGCTGCCCGGACAGCGGGCTGAGCCGCAACCGCTGAGACCTGACTGGTAACGGCCTGTGAGCGAATCACCTGGGTAACTTCCTGCTGGTTTACCCAAACCCGAGTTTGCAGGGGAGCTGCTGACTCATCACCAGCATCTAAGCTGGAGAGCTGAATTTGGCAGTCCGCCAGTAGTTCAGCGATCGCAACTTGATCTTGAGGTTCAATCTCTCGCTGCAGCGTCAGCCAGGTGACGGCTCGGTACATTGCCCCTGTGTCTAAATACAGCAGCCCTAGCTGCTGGGCTACCCGCCGCGCTACGGTAGATTTGCCCGCCCCGGCTGGCCCGTCAATGGCCACAATCGGCAGGCGCGATCGCAGAGTGATGTTGTCAATCAGGCGGGTTTTGTCCAGATAGACCGCGATCGCTAAAAGCCCAGCGGTTTCGATTGTCTCCAGCGGTACCAGCGTCTCAGGATGCACAAGTTCCACATACTCGATCTGTAGACCAGGAACTGTTTTGAGTTCTGCTCGCACCGTGTGAATTAGAACAGTGCCAGAGCGATCGCCCGCTGCAAAAGCCGCCGCCGCTGCCTGGAGGCTGCGATAAAGAACGGCTGCCTGCGACCGGGCTGCCGCTGTGAGGTATTGATTGCGGGAACTGTGTGCCAACCCGTCAGCTGCGCGGGCGATCGCGCAGGGCACAATCTGGCTGGGTAGATTCAAATCTTGAACCAGCCGCTTTAAGATAGCCAGCTGCTGGGCATCTTTACGGCCAAAATAGGCCCGGTCGGGCTGCACAATACTCAGTAACTTGGTCACAACCGTTGCGACCCCTTGAAAGTGCCCCGGACGGAACGGCCCACAGAGAACTGCTGTCATTTGAGCCGGTGGCACTACCTGCGTCAGAGCGGCAGGATTTAACCCCTCTTCGCCGTATAAAGCGGCAGATGTCGGTGTAAAAAGCAGATCTACTCCAGAGGCTTCACAAAGCTGCCGATCTGTTGCCAGATCGCGGGGGTACTGGGCCAGGTCTTCCTGAGGGCCAAACTGCAGCGGATTGACGAAAATGCTGACGACGACTATGTCGTTCTCTTGGTTAGCTTTTTGAATTAAACTCTGATGTCCGGCATGAAGTGCTCCCATAGTGGGAATCAGTCCCACAGATTTTTCAGGTGAACCTAGCGCTACCGCTGACGGCGCTTTGCTTAGCTGAGTCAGGCTACAGCGTAAACCCTCAACTGTTTTGAGTAACTGCACAAACGACCTCTGTAAATCTTGCCCCAGTTAAAGTGTGTATCAACCCGTTTTTCTAAACAAGCTTTGCGAAGTTCTCAAACAGACTCTTCAACCAATAAGCTATGTCGCCAGCTAGCTTCAAAGGTTTCTCACCGTCACCAACTGCAAGGGCCAACTGCAAAGGACTGGGGCTATTTATACTCCTAAGTTAAACAGAATCTAAAAAAGTGGCTACCGGCCTGATTGTTTACTGCAAGACCTCAATCTGAACGCGACCTACGCCAGCCTGAGCTAGCCCAATTTGACGGGCGGCTGCCGCAGAAAGATCAATAATGCGTCCGCGACTGTAAGGCCCGCGATCGTTAATACGAACAACGACCTGGCGATTATTGGAGAGGTTTGTTACCCGCACTTGGGTACCAAACGGCAGCGTCCGGTGAGCAGCCGTAAGCGCATTTTGATTGAAAACCTCGCCGCTGGCGCTGCGGCGACCATGAAAACCGGGGCCATACCAGGAAGCCATGCCGCTGGCCAAGATCACTGTACTAACAGCCTGAGCTGAGGCAGAAGGACGAGGCCGACCTTCTATGTCAGTTAAAGGGGTCGATTCACCCAGCAGTCGCCGCAGCCGATTGGTTGCCTGGAGTGCATCTTCGGCTGGATTACCCGTCGTATCCGGCAGCATCAAGTTCTGATCAAAGCTGACCAAGAGATTGCCATCCACCTTGATCACATAAGCGTTTGCAGCTTCGTCCCAATGAGCTGTGATGCCGCTTGCGTCCAGATGGTGTGTGAGCTGATTAAGCTGAGCTGCTACTGCTGTGGCTCGAATCACGGGGTCGTTTCTAAACGCCTGATCGCCTAGATCGCCTGATGCGCTTGGAACATCTAACGGCTCGTCGGCGTCCGTGCCGACAAAGACAGTTACAGCGACGACAGTCTTATTTGCAGCGGTATCAAGGGTATCTCCCAAAAGGTAAGTACCGGAATGTTGTGAATGTAAAGTGTAGCTGCCTGACGGGTATCAAGGGGATGTCCTAACACCCGAATAAAGTCCCGCTCAGCCGGATTTGAATCAGTAGCTGAAACCTGCGTTTGGCTGGCTGGTTGAGGTTGATTAGGGGTTTGATTTGAAGCGTAAGCTGCACTATCCGATAAGTTTTGACCCAGGTCATCCGTTTGTTGGGCATTGGCTGACAGTACAGAACCCAGCGTGGACACGACTAGAGCTGCTGTCAGGCTACCCAAAAGTTTTTGTTTCATAAATCCATCAACAAGTGTGCCGAAAAGCGATTATGATCAGAGATTTTTATATGAGTCAGTGCGACAAATAATTCGCGCCGTTTTCTCCAACTCATAATCATTACGATTTCCCCTCTGCTAGTGGCCGAAGAGTACGTTAGCACGAAGAGCAGGTAATCGGGATCAGGGTGTTTTTGAGGAGAAAAGCTGATTCCAGAAAATTTTTGTAAGTTTACATTTCTTAAGAATTGGCGTTCTCATATGATTTTGAGGGGGGTTTCGAGGTTTTTGAGCGCGCTGCAATGTTCACAAAGTTTTATCATCTTGAGCCAATTGCTTAGAGAAAACAAATTGATTAAGTCTTCTTTTTGGGGATGTTGATCCGCAGATTGTGGATGACTATGCAATTTTGTGTATAGTCCAGGACTGCTTTTCTATAAAATATTTTGAGCAGGCACAAAAGGAATGTATTAGCTCAGTTAAAGCCACAGATATGATCTGCTTATTAATGGATAAAACTTATGGACTATCGCAGCGCCGGTGTTGATGTTGAAGCAGGTCAGAATTTTGCCAAACAAATTCGTCAGCTGGTTAATCTCACCCATCGGCCAGAAGTGCTGGGTAGCTTGGGGGGATTTAGCGGCTTGTTTCAGCTACCGACAGGCTATCGAGAGCCTGTACTGGTTGCGGGCACAGACGGCGTCGGCACCAAGCTTAAGATTGCTCAGGCTCTCAACCGGCATGAAACCATTGGCCTGGATTTAGTGGCCATGTGTGTCAATGATGTTTTGACCTGCGGGGCTGAACCCCTATTTTTTCTGGATTACTTAGCAACCGGCAAGCTGGAACCGAGTCAGCTCACTCAGGTGGTCTCAGGAATTGCTGCCGGGTGTCAGCAAGCGGGCTGCGCCCTGCTCGGAGGAGAAACGGCTGAGATGCCCGGCTTTTATCAAACGGGAGCATATGACTTAGCAGGCTTCTGTGTGGGCGTGGTTGAAAAGCAGCAGATTTTGTCAGGCGATCGCGTTCAAGTTGGAGACGTGGCCATTGGTCTGGCCAGTCAGGGGGTACACAGCAATGGCTATAGCCTGGTGCGCAAAGTTATCAGCGAGGGTATACCCTTGGGGCAAACACAGCCCGGTTATGCCTGGAGCGATCGCCCAAAACAGCTTTTGGGAAAATCTTTGGGCGAGGTACTGCTAGAGCCAACCCGTCTCTATGTAGAACCTGTCTTAAAAGCTCGCCAGCAAGGGTTGGCAATTCACAGCATGGCCCATATCACAGGCGGCGGCTTACCCGAAAATCTGCCGCGCTGCTTAGGAGCTAATCAGTCGGTGCAGCTAGAGTTAGGTAGCTGGCATATCCCCCTTATTTTTGATTGGTTGGCGATCGCAGGCGATATTTCTCCGTCTGCTATGTTCAACACCTTTAACATGGGAATTGGGCTTGTGGTTTTAGTCGATGCTACCGAAGCCAATGCAGCGCTCCAGAGCTTTCAAAAGCTAGGGATTGACGCCTATCGCATTGGTGAGGTTGTCGAAGGCAAAGGCGAAGTGCTGGGACTCCCCCAAGAGTAACGGTGATTCGTCTTGGTCTATACCAGCGGCCCAAACGATATGAAATGTGTCGGATTTTATATCAGTGCAGGCGATCGAGTCTGATCTTGATCTGAATTTTGATGTCTATTTATCAGGAAGAGAAACCTTGAAAAACCAAGCTCCAAGCTGGCAGCCAATCTTTATCTCCATCGTGGCGGTCATTGTGGGCATTCTGGCCTCCAGCAGTTTTGTCATTATTAACCCAGGGCAGGTAGGCGTATTGAGCATCTTGGGTAAAGCTCAAGATGGCCCCTTGCTAGAGGGTATCCACGTCAAGCCTCCCTTTGTGTCACAAGTTGATATCTATGATGTCACGGTACAAAAATTCGAGGTTCCAGCCCAAAGCTCAACTAAAGACCTGCAAAATCTCTCTGCCAGCTTTGCCATCAACTTTCGCCTGGATCCAATTCAGGTGGTGGTAATTCGACGGACGCAAGGAACCCTGCAAAACGTAGTGTCTAAAATCATTGCTCCTCAAACGCAGGAGTCTTTTAAGATCGCAGCAGCTCGGCGAACCGTTGAAGAAGCCATCACCAAAAGATCGGAACTCAAGGAAGACTTCGACATTGCCCTCAATAGCCGCTTAGAAAAATACGGCATCATTGTTTTAGATACCAGCGTTGTGGATCTCAACTTCTCGCCAGAGTTTGCTCGGGCGGTTGAAGAAAAGCAAATTGCCGAGCAGCGCGCCCGTCGAGCCGTTTATATTGCTCAAGAAGCAGAGCAGGAAGCTCAGGCTGAGATTAACCGGGCAAAAGGACGGGCTGAGGCCCAGCGACTCTTAGCAGAAACGCTGAAGGCGCAAGGGGGAGAACTGGTATTGCAGAAAGAAGCGATCGAGGCCTGGCGTGAGGGGGGCGCTCAAATGCCCAAAGTGTTGGTCATGGGAGGTGACTCAAACTCCAGCGTTCCCTTCTTGTTCAATGTAGGTGATCTGCAGAATTAGTAGCTTGCCGTGCTAAGCCTACTGATTCAGGCTGCAATAGCGCATCTCAACTAAAGATGCCGTAGGTGAGCGAGGGAGCCAAGTCGCTTCGCTCACCCTTCCGATTGCCTGTGACGGCAATAGCCGATTGGGGTTTCGTTCATTGATAGGTAGGCATAGGTGGCGGGGCAAAGTTACGGGCAACAGCAAAGATTTGAGGTAATGGGTGCATACGGATGCGAGAGGCATCTTCTCCCTGAGTCACATCGCAGACAGAATGAACCTTATTTTCGACGCTCCAACAGCCCCGAATCCTTTGAGCAAATGCCTCTGCAGACTCAACAAACGAGGCTACTAAGTAGCGTGTTTCGGTTTCTAAACAGGGGTGTCCCCCTTGCTTAAAGTGACGTTGTCTCTCGACTCGGATTACGGCTTGCAGTCTTGGCCATGATGGTAGCTTATCCAAGGTGGTGCAGCGATTCACCCCTCGCTGTTCAATGCGCCCATGCCCCTTGCTGATTTCGCTATAGCTCTCTTGTGCAACAAAGCTGGCTTGAACGCTCTTATGCAAGGTGCTCTGGTTACCTTTCAACGCCCCCAGGTAGTGGTTCTGGCTTTTGAACGATGAGGCAACAGGTTTTTTTGAGTAATAATCGCATCAAAGGCAAAGACTACCCCTTTAAGGCGAGGTGCTCGATAAACTTCGGCAAGGCTTTGATTTCATTGGTTTTGCTCTCCACCTGATACAGTTCCAAAATCAGCCCTCGTTCTACCAGGTAAGCACTGACCAAGAGGATGGCCGGGTGTGGCGGCGAGTCTGGATTATCGCTTTCGAGTTGATAGGAACCCCGTAAAACCTTGCCACCCATCGCTGACGTCTCGCCAGCTGACGCAGCCACCCCAAAGAACTGCGCCAAGGCTGCTGAGTAGGCAGAAATCTACCGACCAGGGCAGCCGCCAGAAGTGCGATCGCTGCCAACCGTACTTTTGGGTGAGTCTGTTCTACCAGGATTTAGCTTGTCTATTGCGCAATTTTGAGACTGGCATTTGCTACAGCTTTAGCGCAGCGGCCACCAAGAGACTTTGTCACGGGTCGCGCCGTAGACCGCTTTTAGCCCTTCTGGGTCAGCTACAATCACCAGATCGCCCGAGGCATCCGCGTCTTTGTTGGCCTGCAATAGCCCTATTTTCATCATGCCTTTGAGCACCTGCTCCACGGTGCGATGGTTGAGCTGACAGGCACGAGCAATTAGGTCTACAGGCAGGTCAAACACAAACAGGCCATTGGGCTGGGGCTGGTTGCCCAGAGATCGCTCCTGATAGATCAGCGATCGCAGCAGTGCTGCCACAGCCTGAGGCGGATAGGTGCTGCAGTTGAGCAGGTGATACTGAAACTTTTCGCGTAGCTCAAACAGCAGCCCGTAGCGCTGGCGAAAAGATGCGCTGACCTGATAGAGCGCTTGAATGTCAGCAGCGGGAACTTTGATGACATCGGTTGTTTTATAAGCCTCTACCAGGCTAGGAAACGCTCGCGCCACCGGGCCGCAGTCTAGCATTAGATTGCGCATACCAAAGCAGCTCCCGGCATAGGTCATGGCAATAATGCGATCGAGGGGTGTACTGCGCACCACCACCGGCCCCCCAGCGATGACGACATACAGAGACTCCAGCGACACATCAGGGCGAAAGGCCGTAAACACGGGGCGATTAGAATACAGCTTCTCGCTGCTCAGAGACTCTGGCTGTAAATGCTGATTTAGCCAAACGCGATCGCAGTCTCTAAATAAAAAAGCTTGCTGTAGCGATGCAACTAGGTCGGATTTCTCAGAACCTTCGGCCTGCTTTGCCATGTGAGTTCTCTCGAATCCAATTGCTTCCATTTTTACACGTGCTAAGTTGACGCTTTACACAATCTTGATTAAAACTAAAATGAATTTCAAATGGTTTGTGTTTCAATTTAGATTAATTTGCCATAAAAATAGCTTGCTCACTATTCGATCGGTCATCACATTTCTACTGCGAGGATTTCAATATGACAACGGAGCGCTTGTACTGGCGTCGATTGGCTCCAAAATCTCCTATGGCTTGGCTGCTGCTAGGGTTAGCGGCCTTTGGTCTGAGTCTGATAGCTGCAGTTGGCTGGGCGATGCCTGCCGCCTTAACGCCCTTGGGCTGGCAGGGGGGGCTAGCGATCGCGGTAGTGGTGATTACCTTTGTGGCTAACGCCACCACTTCGCTGCCTGCCGACATTATCTTTTTGGGGGGAGCGGCAGTGCTGTTTCTCAGCGGCATCTTAGATGAAGAAGCGGCACTGGCAGGCTTTAGCAACAGCGGCATGATTACAGTTGCAGTCCTTTACATGGTGGTTGTTGGGCCACAGCAGACCGGAGCGCTAGCCTGGGTTTCGCAGCGGGTGCTGGGCCTGCCCAAGGGCGAACGGGCGGCTCTCTGGCGCTTAATGGTTCCAGTGATGGGGCTGAGCGCCTTCCTCAACAACACTCCTGTTGTCGCCATGTTTATCCCGGTGGTCAGTGACTGGTGCCGCAAGCTACGGATTAGCCCCTCTAAGCTGATGATTCCGCTGAGCTATGCGGCCATTTTTGGCGGCATCTGTACCCTAATTGGCACGAGCACTAACCTAGTCGTGAATGGGTTGCTGATTTCATCGACTGACTTACCCAGCATGGGGCTGTTGGATATTGCCTGGGTGGGGCTGCCCTGTGCGATCGCGGGTTTTGTCTTCCTCACCCTGACTCAGCGCTGGCTGCTGCCCAATCGTCAGTCGGGTTTTAATGCCGTTGACGATAGCCGTCAGTATACGGTTGAGATGGTGGTGGCCCAGAACAGTCCGCTGGCTGGCAAAACAGTTGAGCAAGCTGGGCTACGTCATCTGCCAGAGCTGTACCTAGCAGAGATTGTGCGAGGTGAGCAGTTGCTGCCAGCGGTTAGCCCTAAAGAAATTCTGCGAGAGCATGACCAGCTCATTTTTGTTGGGGCGGTTGACTCCATTGTAGATTTGCAGCGGCTGCGAGGGCTACAGCCCGCCACCGATCAGAGCTTCAAGCTAGAGGTGCCCCGCACCGAGCGCTGCCTGATTGAAGCGGTGGTGTCAAATACCTGCCCGATTGTCGGCAAAACTATTCGAGAAGGCCAGTTTCGCACTCAGTACAATGCCGTGGTGCTGGCGGTGGCCCGTAGCGGTGAGCGGCTGCAGGGTAAGCTAGGCGATGTCCGCTTGCAGCCAGGGGATGTGCTGCTGCTGGAGGCTCATCCTAACTTCCTGGAGCAGCGCCGCGTCTCACGAGATTTTTACTTAGTTAATGGGGTGCCCGACTCAGAACCGCTGCGCCATGAGAAAGCGGCGTTGGCCGTAAGCATTTTGGTGGTAATGGTGCTGCTAGCGGCCTTTGGCTGGCTGAGCATGCTGAAGGCGGCAGTCTTGGCGGCGATCGCCATGCTGGTGACGGGCTGCTGCTCCCCGGCACAGGCGCTGCGCAATATCGAGTGGTCGGTGCTGCTGGTGATTGGGGCGGCGCTGGCAATGGGGCAGGCTTTAGATGCGACTGGAGCAGCCGAGGCGATCGCCAACAGCTTTATCAGCCTTGCTGGAGACAATGCCTGGGTGTCGCTGGTGCTGGTCTACGGCATCACGACGCTGCTGACAGAGGTGATCACCAACAATGCGGCAGCGGCGCTGGTATTTCCGATTGCCCTCTCGCTCTCGCAGACGTTAGGCGTTAGCTTTATGCCCTTTGTCATCGCTATTATGGTGGCGGCGTCGGCTAGTTTTTCGACCCCGATTGGCTATCAGACTAACCTGATGGTCTATGGGCCAGGAGGCTACAAGTTCACCGACTTTATGAGAATTGGTATCCCGCTAAACCTGCTGTTTTGGGTGATTACGGTGACCCTGACGCCGCTGATCTATCCTTTTTAGCCCCTAGACGGCAAGCCCGACGCTCTACTCGATCAGGATGAGCATCGAGATCGGAGGTATAGCAAACCGCAGTTTGCTATATCTATGTACCACTAGTGGTACATACCCTATGATTACTTTTTAGCTTGCGTTTTAGTCAGGTCTATTTGAATTTGATCTAGCAGGGGGTTGTTTGGAGTAATGTCGCTGGTAAAGCGGCTAACAGCGATCGCGGCAGTAGCGCGAGAGAACCAATAGCTTTGCTGGGTCACGGTCGGTGGGGTGGTGGCTGTCTCAAAAGAAACCAGCGCAATATTGTTGAGACCTACCACCTCTCGTCCTGACTGAAACCACCGGCTTTGCCAGAAAAATAGCGGTTGCAGCCAGGTTCGTAGAGCTGAGCGCTGCTGCCGCAGATAGAAAGCCCTGGCATCCCGCTCTAGCGGCTCTTGGTGACGACGCGGAATCCACTCCAAGACGCAGGCCCAGTCTGGCCGCGAATGCGCCTCTGAGGTCGGCAGCTCCAGCATATCCGGCGGGGCTGACCAGCCAATCCAGCGACGCAGCGGCTCCGATAGCAGCCAGTCTTTGAGCCGGGTATGCAGCAGACGGGTCAGCATTTCTTCGTTCTTGAAGGCGCTAGCAGTGAGCTGTATCAGCACCCGGCGCGCTTGTTCGTCCTCATAGGAGAGACGTACAACTGAGCTGTAGTGAATATCACCAGAGAGAACTACAATCCGCTGCCGCTGCTGAAATAGGGTGGTGAGCAGATGAGCCAGCGCTTCATCATGAATATTCCAGGCATCGCCAACGTCGGTAGAGAATACCTGACGGCGCTTGAGCTTCCAGTTGTGAATGCGATCGATGATTTTGAGACCAAACACGTTGGTGGGCGCAATAATCAGCGTGGCGTGGTCAGCATCGTCAGGCAGGGTGCTATCGCGCAGCGGCTGGGTAAGCTGTTGCTCAAAAGCGCTAGGACAGAGCAGCATCGGCGGGGCAATGGATGACTTGCTGGCCGGATAGCCCCGCCAGGTACGGGTATCTAGGGCAATGACTTCGTGACAGGGGCCTTGCAGACGGTAGTGCCAGGTCAGCGCTGCTGAATGACGGGTCAGCACTAGGACACCCTCGGTTTCAACAAATTTGGGCAGCCCCGTGTGCGGATCAATCGCTGGCATGCCTAAATACTGAGCGATCGCCTGATCTGCTGCACTGTCGCTTCCCGCCGACTCAGACCAGTGCTGAGCTGCCTGCAATAGCTTACCGCCTAAGGTATCTGGCCCGAATCGCTCCGGCGTATTGCCCCAGCCCTGACACACCGCATAAGATAGCAGGGCATTTTGCACCGCTCGACGCCCCAGCGATCGCCCGAGTACTCGCAGGCACCATGCCTGGTTTAGGTTCCAGTCATCGCTGACATCATGGTCGTCAAAGAGGGTGTAAACAGGCACGTTAGCCAAAGCCCGCCGCACCCGCCAGAGAGTATGAATGAACTGGCGCAGATCTGGCGCTTCTTGGTTCCATCTAGCAGCAGTAGTGCGATCGCGGCAAATCTCTTCGCCCTGAGGGATGTGCTGCGGCCAGCAGACAGGCGACCAGGCCAGCAAATAAGTTGCATAAAACTCACCCAGGCCCAGCAGATGACTGGTGACTTTTTGGCGCTTGCCGCCCAGTCCAGCGGTAAAGCCTCCCTGCCGGGTAGCTACTTCAGCGCGTCGTCCCACGGGAAGTTGGGCGGGGGTGTAATACTCTACTGGGTCAAGCGGGTTGGGGCCGATCGGCAGCTTTTCTTCCCACCCCAGCAGGGCGTCACCTAGCTGAGAGGCCACCCACAGCAGCGGATCGGCTACATCGTCAGCATAGATCTGATCGCCTGTGAGAAATAGCTGGTGCGGTCGCTGGCGGGGCTGAGCGGCTGTGGGCTGAATCAGGGTATCTAAAATAGCCAGGGTATCAACGCCGTCGCCGTGGGGCTTGCGGCAGGAACCCTGCACTAAGTGCAGATCCCGCAGGTGCTCCGGCGGCAGAGCAAAGGTAGGCCGCTGATGCGGAAAATAGCTGAGGTTTGCGGCAGGGGTCGTGCCCAAAACCTGGGCTAAGGTCTGCGGCGTTTCCACCTCGGCGATAGTAAAGCTGAGGTCATAAGCATAGAGGCGATCGCTCTCTAGAGGTGCTCCAGCAGGGGCAAAGGCGCTTACAAGGGCGACATGCAAATTCTGACCGATGGTAATGGTTTTCTGCTTGCCCACAAACAAGCCCTCTGCCAGAGCCTGACCGTGCTCGGCAGTCGCATAAATCTGCAAAGTGATTTGACAAGACTGCTTCAGCGCCACCCAAACTGAGACCTGTTGCGGTGTCGTGTGTCGCAGAATTGGGCCAGCTAACAGCAGCGGCAGGGCATCAATCATTTGCCTGTTAGGGAACGGGTTGAAGTTAATTTGAATCTCTCTATTTGCCTTTTTCTATGCTGATATTATCGCCGATTTGTATTAATTTCATGCCACGAACCCAAAACCAGCTTTCGCACCGTAGAGATGCCCCTAGCGCAAACTGAGGCTAGAAAACTGGGTCATTTGTTTTGGGTACTGAGTTAGCTAGCTTCCGGGCAGCTACGAATGGGGTTTACGACCGATCTCGCCGCTAAAAGGCTGAACCCCACTGGCGGGATAGTCGTCGTGAGCAGGGCTGAAAATGGTGATGACAGCTTCTGCCAAAGCCTTGAAAAAGTCAGGCTGCTCCTTTAAATCGGTAATGGCTTCGTCTACATGCTCAGTCGAAAATTCAAAGCCTGTTTGGTTACCTAGCTCAACTAGCTCCTCTGGACTAGCGACGTTTTGTAGCCGATCTTTGACTTGCTCGTCTTTAGCAGCCTGTCGGAAAAAGTTGAAAACGTTATCTTTAGACATCATGTTTTTGTAGCTAAAGCTACTTTTAAAAGGTTTAGCTTCACAATACCTCGACTGCAAATATCTGTTACCACCTCTACACAACTGTTTCCATAAGCTGCCGCTTGTGTTGCAGCTGCTTAATACAGCGAAAACGGCGTGATGCCCAGTCCTTGAAATCGACTGTTTGGAGACGATTACGAAATACCTGCCAGGTGGCCTGTTTTGACAATGACCGTATCAAAGCGGCTACGCTGGGGCGATAGCCAATGACTAAAAAACAAGTTGCTAAAGACCCAGACAATCGCGGCGATCGCTCAGCAAATATGCTAAGACTGTTCCATGGCCTTAGATTTCTTGCTGGGGCTTAACCTGGCTGGCTAGACTCTCGTAGAAGGGCTTGTCAGCTACCTTTGAGAGCATATTCAGAGTTAGAAAGGATAGACATAGTCATGGGCTTATTCGATCGCGTCAGCCGAGTTGTTCGATCTAATCTCAACGCTGCGGTGAGTTCCGCTGAGGATCCAGAAAAGATTCTCGATCAGGCCATCATCGATATGCAGGAGGATCTGGTGCAGATGCGTCAGGCCGTTGCCAGTGCGATCGCTAGCCAAAAGCGAGTTCAGCAGCAGTATGAGCGCGCGCAAGCTGAATCGAATACCTGGCAGCAGCGGGCACAGCTAGCTCTGCAAAAGGGCGACGATACTCTTGCTCGTGAGGCTCTCGTCCGCAAAAAAGCCCAGGCAGAAACGGCAGCTACTCTTAAAGCTCAGCTTGATCAGCAAAACGGCGCGGTTGACACGCTGAAGCGACAGCTGATTGCCCTAGAAAGCAAAATTTCAGAAGCCAAGACTAAGAAAGATATGCTCAAGGCGCGGGTCAGTGCGGCCAAGGCTAATGAGCAGCTACAGAATACAATGGGCCGGATGAGCACCAGCAGCGCCATGGGTGCCTTTGACCGCATGGAAGAAAAGATTTTGCAGTTGGAGGCCCGCTCTCAGGCGGCCTCTGAACTGGCTGGGGCTGATTTGGAGAGTCAGTTTGCGGCGCTCGAAGCCGGTGGCGACGTCGATGCTGAACTGGCTGCTATGAAAGCTCAAGCCCTAGGCGGCTCTGCCCCCAGTCAGGAGGCACTCCCAGCAGCAGAAACTCCCGTAGCCGATACCTCCGCAGCCAATGCGCCCAAAGACGAAGCTGTCGATGCTGAGCTAGAAGCGCTTAAAACTCAGCTTGACCAGCTTTAGTCAAATTTAGCCAACGGTACTCACTTTTGCTTAGTCAGGTTTGCGAGATCAGGGGGCTGTTTGTCAGCGCCCTGGTTTTTGTCTGGGCCTGAATTCATTCTCAAGATAAGCTAGAAGCTAGGATATTTTCGAGTCGTTGCAAAAACTAGCTACCATGAGCCGTGAAATAACCGTAATCAGCGATCGCGAATTTGAATCTGAGGTGATTCAGACCGATGAACCCGTACTGGTCTATTTTTGGGCAACCTGGTGTGGCCCTTGCCGACTGATGTCACCTATTCTCGGTAACTTAGCCACTGAGTACGGCGATCGCCTCAAAGTCGTTAAGATGGAAGTAGATCCCAATCCAGAGGCAGTGGCCACTTATAAAGTAGAAGGCGTGCCCGCTCTGCGGCTATTCAAAGCAGGAGAGATTGTAGCAGCGAGTGAAGGGGCCATCAGTAAGCCCCAAATCTATCAGCTGCTTGAAGCGCATGTCTCTTTGCCCGCCGAATCTTAAGTCCAAAAAGTTTTTATGCAGATTGCTCAACGTCTCAAGCCGCTCCAGACTAATGTCTTTGCCGATATGGATCAGGCCAAGGCTGATGCGATAGCCGCAGGCCAAACCATTATTGATTTGTCCCTGGGGTCTTCTGACCTGCCAGCGCCCGCTCATGTTCTAGAGGCGATCGCTAAATCGCTTCAAGACCCTGAGACGCATGGGTATTCGCTGTTTCACAGTACCCGAGCTTTTAGACAGGCTGCTGCCGACTGGTATACCCGTAAGTTTGGTATTGACGTTGACCCCGAAACTGAGGTGCTGGCGCTGATCGGCTCCCAAGAAGGCACCGCTCACCTGCCCTTGGCTCTGCTCAATCCGGGGGACTTTGCCCTGCTGATGGATCCAGGCTATCCCTCTCACGCTGGTGGTGTTTATCTGGCAAACGGGCAAATTTACCCGATGCCGCTGCGGGCTGAGAATGGCTTTCTGCCAGTTTTTGCTGAGATTCCAGAGCCAGTATTGGCCCAGTCTCGCATGATGGTTTTGAGCTATCCCCATAACCCCACCACAGCGGCTGCTTCAGTAAAATTCTTTGAGCAGGCAGTTGATTTTTGTCACCGTCATAATCTGGTGCTGGTGCATGATTTTCCTTACACCGATATGACCTTTGAGCGAGATCATGCGCCTTCAGTGCTGCAGGCAGATCCGCAAAAGCAGGTTTGCGTAGAGCTGTTTAGCCTCTCTAAGTCTTACAATATGGGCGGTTTTCGAGTTGCCTATGCCATTGGTAACCCGCAGGTAATTCGCGCTCTGCGGCAGGTCAAAGCCTGCGTTGACTTTAATCAGTATCGAGGTATTCTCAACGGCGCGATCGCGGCGCTCTCTGGCCCTCAGACATCAGTGCAGCAGGCCGTTGAAACGTTTCGGCAGCGGCGCGACTGTTTTGTGCAGGCGCTTGATGCCATCGGCTGGTCAGTGCCAACCCCCTCTGCCACAATGTATATCTGGGCTAAGCTGCCCGATCCCTGGCGCAAAGATTCTATTGGGTTTTGCACTCAGCTAGTCAAGGCCACAGGCGTAGCGGTTTCGCCCGGTCTAGGGTTTGGCAAATCAGGGGAAGGCTATGTGCGCTTTGCCCTGGTTCATCCTCCTGAAGTTTTAGAAATGGCGGTACAGCGGCTGGCTGAGTTTTTCAAAACCTCCTGAACGCTGAATAACTGACAGAAGTTTCTTGCATAGTTTGGGTGGAACGCAGTGAAACCCAACGCCTATAACGGTTTTATTGGTTTTTCCTGAGCTGCACCAAAGCTTCCCCAACCCATAGCAGAATCACAGGCTCAAGAGTTTTGTCAGTCACCCAGGTGTGAATGGTTCTGTAAATACAAATTTACTGATTTAGGTTAACTCCAAGCCTGCAAGCTGAGCTAACACTTGCAGGCCAGCGCTTTAGATTAGCGGCTTCTGTGGAGAAGCCTTTAACCTATTTTTGCTTTTGCTCTCTAATAAAGCTCTCAACCGTTTGGCTAAGCTGCTGAATTGAATTGCCAATTCGCGTAATCCGGGCTTCGATTTGAGAAGATAGCAGGACTACAGTCTGAAGCTGGTTGAGAATCTCACCCATTTCTTCTCGATAGCGGCCTTCAAAGTCTTGAATGTTCATAATGTGACAAATCTACAGGAACAGGAACTGACAGCCTACTGGCTGCAGCTCTAATCTATCTTCCCTGCAAACTTTGCCAAGTGACTTATTGAAAAATTTGCCAAAACCACGCAAACCTTTTAAGTATATATCAATACATTTAAGTTCTGCGTGGCGCTGGTAGTTTGAGCACGACTGCCTGGGTACGGTAACTTACCCCTTTTCTGGCCCTTTTTTGGATAAATCTAAGCTGCTGACGGTTCCTTTTTCTAGCTATGGTAGTGATTGCCGAGAATAGGTTAATCAGGTTGTGAAGGCAGATTCGCCACCGCTAGCACTTATTAAAGACGTCGAGCGCTTAGAAACTCGTCTTGAAGAGATTCCTAGAGAACCGGGCGTCTACTTCATGAAAGACGCCACCGAGCAAATTCTCTATATTGGTAAGTCTAAATCTCTCCGGGCCAGGGTTCGCTCTTATTTCCGCGATCGCCAGGGACACACGCCCCGCATTGCCATGATGGTGATGCAGGTGGTAGAGATTGAGTTTATTGTCACTGACACCGAAGCTGAGGCGCTGGCGTTAGAGGCCAATTTAATTAAGCAGCACCAGCCCCATTTCAACGTGCTGCTTAAAGATGACAAAAAATATCCTTATCTGTGCATCACTTGGTCAGAAGACTATCCCCGCATTTTCATCACCCGCAAGCGCCGCAAAAATCAACAAGATCGCTACTACGGGCCTTATGTTGATACGGGGCTGCTGCGACGGACGCTGCACCTAGTCAAACGTATTTTTCCGCTGCGGCAGCGGCCTCAGCCACTGTTTAAAGATCGGCCTTGCCTAAACTATGACATTGGCCGCTGTCCCGGTGTTTGCCAGCAGATGATCTCGTCTGAGGACTATCACAAGACCGTACAGCGGGTGGCCATGATTTTTCAGGGGCGCACTCAAGAGCTAGAGTCAATTTTGACGCAGCAGATGGAGAAGGCAGCGGAAAAGCTTAACTTTGAGCAAGCAGCCCTTTTGCGCGACCAGATCCAGGGACTGCAGTCTTTGACCGCTAACCAAAAAACGGCGCTGTCTGACGATACGGTATCTCGTGATGCGATCGCTTTGGCAAGTGATGACCAACACGCTTGCATTCAGCTCTTTCAGATTCGGGCGGGGCGCTTAGTCGGGCGGCTAGGCTTTAATGCCGACGCCCAGTCGGGTACTCCCGGCGCTATCCTACAGCGAGTTTTAGAAGAACACTATCAGAGCGTTGAACCCATTGAAATTCCGGCTGAGATTACCGTTCAGCACGATCTGCCGGATAGTGAGATTCTGGCTGACTACCTCAGCCAGCGAAAAGGGCGCAAAGTGGTCATTTCTACCCCGCAGCGGCAGATCAAGGCCGAGCTGATAGACATGGTTGAGCGCAATGCTCAGCACGAGCTGGCCCGGACGCAGCGTTTTGCCGATCGCACGGCTCAGTCTCTGCTCGATCTAGCAGATGTGCTGGATCTGCCAGAAATGCCGCGCCGGATTGAAGGGTATGACATTTCTCATATTCAAGGTTCAGATGCCGTAGCCTCTCAGGTGGTGTTTGTCGAAGGACTGCCAGCCAAGCAGCACTACCGCCACTACAAGATTAAAAATCCTGAGGTCAGAGCGGGGCATTCAGACGACTTTGCCAGCATGGCCGAGGTAATTCGACGACGGTTTCGGCGCTACGCGGCAGAGCCAGCCCAAGAGCGGATTGGCAACCCAGACTGGCCCGACCTAGTGATGATTGACGGTGGCAAAGGGCAGCTTTCTGCCGTGGTGAATGAACTCAAAGCAATGAACCTGCTACAGGATTTACGGGTCGTGAGTTTGGCCAAGCAGCGAGAAGAAATTTTTCTGCCAGGAGAATCTCTGCCGCTCTCAACCACAGCCGAGCAGCCAGGTGTCCAGCTCTTACGGCGACTGCGGGACGAAGCCCACCGCTTTGCTGTCAGCTTTCATCGCAAAAAACGCAGCGATCGCATGAGGCGATCGCGCCTCAGCGAAATTCCGGGACTGGGCCATCACCGGCAGAAGCAGCTTCTAGCTACCTTTCGCTCAATTGACTATATCCGAGAAGCTTCAGCAGAGCAGCTTACCCAGGTTCCCGGCATTGGCCCTAGTTTGGCCCAGCAGATTTATGACTATTTTCATCCGGCTGATTAGCTGCAGATGATGAGCGATAAAGCCGAACGTACCGAGTTCTTAAGCAGAAATGAAGTTTGTGTAAATATCGGCACATATTCTTGTATGCTCTGGTCGAATTACTTACAGTTTTTGTGTTAATTGTCCTGTAAATGCATCTCTTCCTCCTAGCTGCCGTTTCCTTAGCAGCAGAGGAGGCGCTTCAGCGGTAGGCTCCCTGAAAATACTATTTGCTGTCAAACTCAGCTCAATTCAAGCTGCCTTGAATTGAGCTGAGTTTGAGGGTAAGGGCTGTTTTGCCTAAAGCTAAAGCTTCACTAAAAAAGCGCTAGTTAGTTTCTGCTGTCCTATCAAGAAGCTCTAAACCTATGGCAACTTTTACGGTTTCCAACCTGCAAGACACAGGTGCAGGCAGTCTACGTCAGGCTATCCTAGACGCGAATACGCTCTTAGGTGCTGACAGCATCAGTTTTGACCCCGGTATCAGCGGTTTGATTGACCTCTCAGGGGGTGAGTTACTGATTAGCGATCGCCTTATCATTGAAGGCCCTGGCGCTAGCTTACTGACCCTCGATGCTCCCATTAGCAACAGCACCATTGCAAATAACGGCCCTAAAGATTACACAGATTACAACAGCCGAGCTCTTAGTGGCTCAGGCGGCGGCATCCGCAGTGAAGGCGGCGATCTCACCATCAGCGACAGCATTATTGCCAACACTCTGGTCGAGCGCCTCACTGAGCGTACCTGTGGTGTCTGGGTTGTAAATATTTAGACTGGGCAAACGGTTGCTTTCCTCAAGTTTGAAAGCGGTGTGCAGGAAGTGTTTGCCGTCAGCGTGCTGCGTCATAGCTGTTTTCCAGAGGTATTGGAAGCTAATTCAGACTGGCTGAAGCGTTCTTACGCTTTGCCTGATGAGGCTTTGAGAGAAATTGCAGACCCTCATAACCTCAGCTAACGAACTGGTAGGTTTCAGTTTAGCTGTAAGCGTAGTTTTAAGCCAAACTTAAGACATTTTTAATATCTATCTAAAGGTACATAGAGAGGCTTAGTAAGCGTCTTGAGTACTTACGACATAAGCGTTTCGAAGCTGGGGATCGCCCTTTATGAGAGCGATCCCCAGCTTATTTCTAACTAAAACAGGATTGCCATTCCCATAAAAACTTGACATAATGAATTACATAATAAAGCTTGTTGCCTGAGTTTAAGTTTCTTTAACAAATACGAATAACTTGTATTTGTTGACAGACAGCAAGATAACTTTTGCAATGCAAAACCCGCTTTCTCAGTAAAAGTACTGCACTAGGAGTTCCAAAATGAAGACTGTTGAAAATATAGGAAGTATCGAGAGCATTGAGAGCATTTACTGCCCTAACTGTGGCAGTTCAGCAGAAAGACATTATCTATCGAGCGATCGCTTAGTGCGGACTCAATGCCCTCGCTGCGACTATTTGATGATTACCTGCTCTAGCACAGGCCGCGTCATTGAAGCTTACGCACCCGGTCTGTTTGCATAAGCAAGTAGGTATCAGACTAGCTGCAAACTACAACAATTCTAAATGATTCATGAAAACACGCCATACATAAAGACCTTGGCAAAATCAAAGGTCTGACGATGGGAAACTAACTCGAACACCCCCTTCACCGTGGAGAATGACTTGCAGGGGCGATAGAACTCTCGAATAAATCGCTTTGCCAATACGCTCTTGGGCAAACTCTCGATTGCAAGCTCGCTGCGTCGCGTTTAGCTCTCCTTTCCCTGGCTGCTTCTGCGGCGTGCGCGTCCCCACAGCCCATACATAGGATTGGCTTTATCGCCGCTGAAACCTTCCGCTAGCAAGGCGAACTTGTTGCCGAGGCAATAGCGTGATGTCCGCTTCAGGCCCGCGCTCACCCACCACTACATCAACGATGTCACGTCCCTGCGGCAGGCTGATGAACTGATTTTTTAGGTATGCTAGCGCTTTTTGCCCGCGTAACAATTCATGGTTGGGGTAAAGGCTGAAATTAGTGTTTATCCCTCTTTTTTATCGCTAATTTATTTTTCGGATAGATTTTATTTTTCGGATAGATTTATTGAGAGGATAAGGGGGCAAGTATATCACCATTGAATTTTTGCGACAGAACCAGACCATCTATCCAATCTATGCCTGCCTATGCACTGCGATTGTTAGTCGCTTTAGCATCTGTAAAAGGGGATATTAAACGCTGATTAAGTCCTTTTTGAACGAGCAGCCAAGATATAAAAGCGACCCACATAATCACAATCACAGAGAGGAAACGTTCGTATGCGCCATTCCAACCATTAGGAGTAAAGAAAAAGATGGGCGATAAGACGCCCCAACATATTGCTGTCCACAGGCTAAAAAGCTGCCAGCCACGGCTCACTTTGTGCAGTTTGAAAGACAGTAGTGCAGGCGCTATGGTAAACAGCACCCCAAGTATACAGACACAGGTGAAATGGACTGTCGAGCCGAAGCTGCTCAGATCTGCGTACTGATCGTATTCAGAGATAATCAGAATATCCACAGCGAGCAGCAACAAAATACCTGCACCAGTTTTCCACTTCCATCCGCCTAAGTTTAGAGAGAAAAGACCTACTGCGCAGGCTACAAAGGAAGCAGCAAAAAGGTTCAATCCTATGTCTTGAATCCAAGCCTTCTTATGGATAGCCAGATCGCTGATTGTTTGTGAAATGGGGTTGTAACCATCTACCACTACAATTCCGATTAAGTCAGTTATTACTACACTGATGCATCCAAACAGTCCGATCAGGCCGCAGACGAGCAGCAGTTTTTTATTGGATTTTTCCGTGCTCATGAGCTGGAACTACTTTCCAAAGAGGGACTTACAGCAAAATTCTGCTGTAAGTGTAAGCATTGTTCTTCCCTTAAATCTCTATCATATGGAGTAATGTTAGATAGATAGCCAGGTCTCAGTACGGAAGGAAAAGCTTGAAAAGTAGAGCAAGGTAGGGTTCCATCAAAGCTAGTACCATTTCTTTTTTGACTCCGCTCAATCAGCTAGATTGCTATCTAACAGGAAGTCGAGGTTAAGCGAAGTCGTAAGCCTGACGGTTGGCTGCGCCTACGCTAGGAGAAAACCCGTCTGTAAAATTATTCGCTCGCCTACTTATCTTCAGACTATTAACCTGCCTGAGGGCAGTAGATTGTCGGCTAAAGCCCAATCTGCTGCAGCAGAGCCAGGTGGTCTGACACCGATACCAGGCTATTTGCCGCTAGCATGCCGCTAGCGGCTACCGCTGGCAGACCAATGCCCGGAAAGATAGAATCACCACAGCACAGCAGCCCTGCCAGCGGCGTCTTGCCGCCGGGAAACAGTTTACTCCCGGCGCGAATAGCGGGGCCATAGGTGCCTCGGTGACGGCGCAAAAAGCGTTCGTGGGTCAGCGGCGTACCAACTAGGGTCACTTCACAGCGATCGCGGATATCTGGGATTATCTGCTCTAGCGCCTGCCACATCACCTCAGAGCGGGCCTGCTTTTGCTGCTCATAGGCAAAGCTGCTCCGCTCTAGCCCCTGCCAGAGAGCGTAAGGCTCATTTCCTGGCGTGTAGGCGTGAATCACCTGTTTACCCGGCGGTGCCAGATCTGGATCTAGCAGCGAAGGCATAGAAATTAGCACCACGTTTTGCGGCGCTTCTACGCCTTTTGCCCAATCGTTGACAGCAATATGGTGACAGGGTAAATCTGCGGCAAGGCCACTGCCGTCAATACCCAAATGTAAATGCATAAAGCTGTTGCACTCGGGTGTAGCCCGCTTTTGAGCCGTATATTTTTGAGAAACAGCACCCGTCGGCAGTAGCTTTAGTGTGTCCCACCCAGAGGCATTAGACACCACAGCCCGACGCGCCCGCACAGTCTCACCTCGTCGCAGCCGCACCCCCACTGCGCGATCGCCCTCAACTAAAATCTGCTCTACATGCGCCCCTAGCCTCAGTTTGCCGCCATAGCGCTCTAGCCCCCTCACCAAAGCCTCGACCAGCGCCGCGCTGCCGCCTCTGGGATAGTCTAGCCTCACCTCGGGGCGATACCAGTCGGCAAACATAAAAGCCATCTCAGCGGCGCTGGTGCCGCTTGCAGGTAGCCCAGAGAGCAAAAAGCAGAGCAAATTGAGCCAGTTGCGCAAAAACGGATCGCTGACTACCTGATCCATCAGCGGCGCAAAAGCGCCCGTTAGTTTTAGGCTATTCAAGCTGTGCTGCAGCAGTGAAGGCATAGAGCGCCCCACCGTCAACAGCGCCCCCCAGTCGTAGCGCACTGCCGCAGGGGACAGCGCCACTGCCGCTGCGCTGTAAGGTGCCATGAATTCTTGCAGCGATCGCCACTGATTAACCGCGCGATCGCCCCGTAGCTTTTGCAGCACCTGACAAAACTGGTCAGCCCCTACTGCTGTTTCAAAATTGCCTTCGGGAAGCCAGCAGCCCCAGGTATCGTAGGTCAGCCAGTCTACATCAACGTCTAGGGCGTCTAATACCTGCCGCAGCGGATTGGGCGACGGGCTGTAGGAAAGTCCAGAATATAAAGAAGGCCCAGAATCAAACCAAAAACCCTGATACTCAAAGCCGTGGGCCGCCCCACCCGGTAAGGTATGGCTTTCACAAACGACCACTTCTAGGCCATAACGAGCCAGCAGCGCCGCGCAGCTTAAGCCGCCAATGCCGCTGCCAATCACTACCACATCTGCTGTCTTGGTCATTAAGCTGCCACGAATTTGTACTCGCTGTTACTGGCTTTACGCTAAAGCTATTTTCAAGTAACTGACAACGTAGGCAGTCTGCTCAAAGAGTTGATAAACCTGTTACCTGCCACCAGCCAGATTGATATAGTTTGAGCATTGCCTCTGCCATGAAGTCCATGAAGTCCATGACTCAGTTCCAAGATGCCTTTATTTCTTACGGTCGTGCCGATAGCAAGCAGTTTGCCAAAAAGCTCAGCGATCGCTTAGTGGCTAAGAGACTTGAAGTTTGGCTTGACTTTGATGCCATTCCGCTGGGAGTAGACTATCAAAAGCAAATTGATGAAGGCATTGTCAAAGCCGACAATTTTATCTTTATAATTTCTCCCCACGCGGTTCACTCTGCCTACTGTGCAGTAGAAATTGACCTGGCGCTCAAGCACCATAAGCGCATTATTCCGCTGCTGCACGTTGAGCAGATCAAGCGAGAGGTCTGGCAGCAGCGACACCCCCAGGGCAGCGACGCCGACTGGCAGACCTACACCCAAAAAGAGCTGCACTCCAGCTTTGCCAATATGCACCCAGAGATTAGCAAAATTAACTGGGTCTATTTCCGTGAGGAAACAGATGACTTTGATCAGGCTTTTCAAGGGCTGCTGGAAATTATGCGCCGCCATCAGGACTACGTGCGGCAGCACACCATTTGGCTGGATCAGGCGCTAATGTGGCAGCGGCAGCAAAACCAAGTCGAGTGCCTTTTGTCAGCAGAAAACCTGCCAGTGGCTACAGACTGGCTGCAGGTGCGCTTTCCGTCGGAGCAGCCCCCTTGCCTGCCCACTGACCTGCATTGTGAGCTGATTACCGAAAGCCTCAAGTACTTTAGCGACGGTATGACGCAGGTGTTTCTTTCTTATGGGGAGGAAGATCGGGCGATCGCAGAGCAGGTACGCAAAACGCTTATTCGCGCTGGCATCACAGTTTGGATTGACAAAAACGACATTAAAACGGCTGAGGATTTTCAAAAAGCCATCTATCGAGGCATCGAAAAAGCCGACAACATTGTTTACCTGCTCTCACCGGCTTCGCTGCGGTCTACCTACTGTCAGCAAGAGCTGGCCTATGCCCGCACCTATCACAAGCGCATCATTCCGCTGCTGGCGCGTGAGACTGATTTGTCTCAGGTGCCCCCCGATTTGCAAACGCTACAGTTTATCGACTTCACTCAGTATCAGGACAAAGCGGCGCTGTCTACAGCCAGTGATAAGCTGCTGCGATCGCTCCAGGAGGAAGCTCCCTACTACGCCCAGCATAAACGTTTGCTGCTCAAAGCGCTGGCCTGGGATCGACAAAATCATGCCAAGACACTGGTGCTGCGGGGGAGAGAATTTGCGATCGCCGAGGAGTGGCTAGTCCAGAGCCAAGACGAAAGCAAGCAGCCCCCAACTGACTTGCACCGGGCCTATCTGCTGGCGAGTCAGGAGATGAACCAGTATTTTGATGCCTTTATTTCTTATGGTCGCGTGGACAGCAAAGCCTTTGCCATTGAGCTGCACGCCCGGCTGACGGCGATGGGCTGGCGGATCTGGCTCGACCAAAATGACATTCCCTTAGGTGTTGACTACCAGGATCAAATTGATGAAGGTCTTAGCAAAGCCCACAATTTTCTATTCATCCTATCGCCTCACGCGGTCAATTCGCCCTACTGCGCTAGAGAAGTCAGCTTAGCCCTGAAACATAACAAACGCATTGTGCCGCTGCTGCATGTTGAGCAAATTTCTAGAGCTACCTGGCAGCAGCGCTACCCCAGCGGCACTGAGCAGGCTTGGGCTAGCTATCAGACAAAAGGGCTGGATTCCATTTTCCCCAACATGGCTGCAGAGATAGGCAAAATCAACTGGGTCTATTTTCGAGCAGAGGATGATTTTGAGGGGGCGCTAGCGAGTCTGGTGGCGGTATTTGAGCGGCATCAGGATTACGTATATCAGCATACTGATTTGCTGACCAAAGCCTCAGCTTGGGAGCGCCATCAGCATCAGTCTCAGTATCTGCTGGTTGGTGAAGAACGTAAAGCTGCCGAAGCATGGCTGACCCAGCGCTGGCGTGGTGAGCAGCCTCCTTGTTTACCCACCGATCTGCACTGTGAGTTTATTGCAGCCAGCCTTAAATATGCAGAAAACTTCATGTCGCAGGTGTTTCTCGCCCATGCCGAAGAAATGCCTCAAACTGCCCAGAGTCCTTACAGCGATCGCCCTAAGCAATTGCAAGCATCTGATTCAGCAGGGCAAAAAATCTATCGCAGCCTGATTCGGTCTGGCTTTACAGTTTGGAACCGCCGCCTGGATGTGGCCTCCGGTGAAAACCTGCAAGAGGCCATTTTTCGCGGCATTGCAGAAGCAGACAATTTTGTTTTTTTGCTTTCAACCGTAGCCCTGAAGTCTGACGCCTGCCAACAACAGCTTGACTATGCCACAGCGCTCAACAAGCGCATTATTCCAGTTCTGGCGCAGCAGCTCACAGCCGCAAATCTGCCTGCCACCCTGGCTGATTTGCAAGTGATTGATCTCACAGACAATCAAAACGAATCAGACTATCTGGAGGACGAAAATCAGCTCCTCAAGACTCTGCAGCAAGAAGCCGACTACCACTATAAGCACAAGCTGCTGCTGGTACAGGCGCAGAAATGGCAGCAGCAAAAGCAAAACCCCAGTATTTTGCTGCGGGGACAGGCGCTGCAGCAAAATACGGCCTGGCTAAAACTGGCGAAAGGCCGCGATCGCTATCAGGCCACAGCCCTGCAGACAGAATTTATTGAGGCCAGCCGTCAGCAGCCGCCCGACATCACAATCGATGTATTTATCGCCTACTCTCTGGTTGACGCCGACTTTGTGCGACGGCTGAACGACACGCTGCAGGTGCAGGGTAAATCTACCTATGTGGATCAGACGGGAGAGGCTGACATCCGCGATCGCCAGGGGCAGCAGCAGGCAATCGAAAATGCCGAAAACTTTCTGTTTGTGCTGTCTCCTAGCTCAGTCAAATCGCCTCCCTGCCTCGAACAGCTCCGCTATGCCCAAAGACTCAACAAGCGCATCATAGCGATCGCCTATCGGTCGGTGCTGCAAACTAACCTGCCATCAGAGCTTGAACTGGTGGCTCAGGTTGACTTTCAGCAACAGGACAGAGATTTCCTAACCAGCTTTGGCGAACTCTATCGCACCCTAGAGAGCGATCCGCAGCACGTTAAAACCCACACGCGGCTGCTGGTAAAGGCAAAAGAGTGGGAGCAGTCTGAGCAAGATGACAGCTTTTTACTGCGGGGTAAAGATCTCGCCGCCGCCGCCGCTTGGCTAGAGCAGGCTACAACCAAAGTACCGCAGCCTACTGATTCACAGCGGGCTTACCTGCAGGCCAGTCAAGCCCTGCCTTTTCGCAAAATCAAAGGCCGCTCGGTGGCGTTTTCTAGCGCGGCTGCGGTGGTCTTTGTGCTGTTGGCTCGCTTCTTTAGCCTGCTTCAGGGAGCAGAGCTAGCTGCTTACGATCATCTGCTGCGACAGCGCCCTAGCGAACCCCAAGACGATCGCTTTTTGATTGTTGAGGTGGATGAGAAGAGCGGCTCTTGGCTGCGATCGCGCCTGATTGAGGGCACCTACGAGCCGGGTATCGGCACCCTTCCTGACCAAGCCCTAGAGCAGACCCTGGCTAAGCTATCAGCCTACGAGCCTCAGCTGATTGGCCTGGATTTTTACCGAGATTTTCCAGCTGATCCCGTTGTCGCTAATCGACTACGGCAAACCCCCAATCTGGTGGGGCTGTGTAAGCTCAGTACAGAAACTGAAGCGGGTGTACCTCAAGCTGATATTCCTGCTCAGCAAACCGGATTTAACGATTTTGTTGACAACGTCAGCGTTCAATTCATCCGGCGGCAGCTGATAATGCATCCTGCAGACCCTGATTTTTGCCCGACGAATGCAGCCTTCAGCCTGCTGCTAGCCCGCCAGTATCTGGCTACCAAAAATATCCCTGTTACGTTTGCTCAGATTGACAATCCTGATGGTACCTACCGCTATGAGCCAATTCAGGTTGGGAGTGTGACCGTGCCTCAGCTCCGGTTTGGGGCTGGCCCGTATTACCTTGACCCGGTGCAGCTCAATGGCTACCAGACCCTGCTTAACTTTCGTACCCATGAGGGGACGCTAAACGAGTTTGCCCCCAAAATTACGCTAGAACGGCTGCTTACAGAAACATCTGAATCGACACTTAATGCGATTATCCGCGATCGCATTGTGATCATCGGCTACACCGACAAAACCGATCGCAACACCGACACTTGGGATACGCCCTACAGTGAGGATGTCCCCGGTGCCATTATGCAGGCTCAGATGACCAGTCAGCTGATCAGCGCCGCCCTAAACGAGCGGTCTTTGATGCGCTGGTGGCCGCTGTGGGCAGAGGTGCTTTGGACTGCGGGATGGTCAGCTCTGGGAGGAGTCACATTCTGGCGACTGGTGCATCCCTGGCGCTTGGGACTTGCCAGTTTGGGTGGACTGGCTGTGCTTTATGGAGTCTGCTATGGTTTGTTAGTGGGAGGCGCTATATGGGTGGGGCTGGTGCCCCCTGCGATCGCCTTTGGTCTGACGGGGCTGAGCGTTGCCCTGCTCAATACCCGCCTGCGTCAAATCTAAGCTAAGAATCGTAGACTGGAAACAAGGCTATTTATCTTAAAGGCTGAAAGCATGGCTGGTCTCAAGCATCTGCCGCAAAAACTATGGCTCAGGCTACTGGCTGCTTTGCTGGTCATAGCAACCCTTGGTTTAGCCACGCCTAAAGCCAGTGCCGTTGATGCGATTGGGCGCATCCGTCAGATTTTTGGCGATGGCAATCAGCAAGGCGGAGCAACCGGGCGATCGCGGGGCGGCGCTATTCGTGACGAATACTGTATCTTCAGCAACGCCGAGCGCGATCCGGTTGGGCGCACAGCCGAAAATTTGGTGGCCTTGCTACCCGCCACAAACTTAGGCAAGACCACTGAAGCCTATCCCACCCTTTGGTTTTATATCCCCGTGGGGCAAGACTCTGATGCTGACCATATTCAGCTTGATCTGCTAGACGGTGATACTCTAGATCCCGTTTTTGCTGCTCCCATCCGTTTTGAGATCCCGTCGGCCCCTGGCATTGTGGGCGTTACGCTGCCAGAAAACACTCCGCCGCTGCAGACCGGCAAAAGCTATCTCTGGTTTCTCTCAGTAGAATGCAGCGAGGCGGATGCTTCGCGCAATCCAATTGTGTTTGCGAAATCGAACGGGTAGCTGCCAGTGCCGAACTGACTCAGCAGCTAGCCGCAGCGCCAGATAACGAAGACTATGACGTCTATGCGGAGTTTGGCATTATTTACGAAATGCTCACATCTCTAATCGAACATCGCAGCGCCAACCTAGCGGTCTGGCAGGCAGTGTTAGAAGCCAACGAGCTAAGCGAAGTCAGCAGTGAACAGATATCTATTCTGGTTCCTGACGCTCTGAATTCTAGGCACTGACCCTCTGGCACGTCCCAAATAACGGCTGATGCGGCTTCACTTCAGCTTCGATTACAGCAAGCACGAGATGGGCCTCGCGTCTAAAAAGGAACCCTGGCTACGCGATACAGGCCCTATCGAGCTAAAGCTGCTTCGATTCTGTGGAGATGTAGCGAAAGGCAGAAGGATGAAGGCAGAAGGATGAAGGCAGAAGGATGAAGGCAGAAGGATGAAGGCAGAAGGATGAAGGCAGAAGGATGAATAGGATGCTGGTCACGTAAAGATTCAGCGATCTGAGTTGTCCTAACCAAACTGCGGTTCGCTATAGAAGGACTCTGCAAGTTGCGATCGCACAGTCCAAAAAATATTTGCAATAACTCCAGCAAGATTGACATTTTGCCGATACCGTATAGCAGTGATTCAAAGACCTCGCTGCTGAGTGCTAATCGATAAAATTTCCAGCCCTCACCGTTGGTGATAATGCCGTAGATATAGCTGTGGGAATTTTGCTCACGCAATCCGCACCCGACCGGAGCCGGGGGCGATTAGCCAGACCGTCCCTTAGCCCTCAACCAAAACGCTCAGGTTTCTCCAGAGAAACCTGAGCGCCTTAGCAACTATTTTGTCTGGATTGTAAACGCTTAGGCGATCGCTGCCATGCGAACATCACTTTCAGCTAGAAGAGCCTGTAGTTCTTCTGCGTCTACCGTTTCTTTCTCAACTAGCATGTCTGCCAGCCTGTCTAGAATGGCTTTATTCTCAGTCAAGACCTGCTTAGCTCGCGTGTAAGCCTGGTCTACAAGCTGGCGTACCTCAGAGTCGATAGCGGCGGCTGTCTCCTCGGAGAAGTCGCGCTCAGAGGCAATGTCTCGACCGAGGAACATATTGCCCTGCTGACGACCGAGGGCAACCGGCCCTAAGCGATCGCTCATGCCAAAGCGGGTTACCATCTGTCGAGCCACCCGGGCCACCTGCTGCAGGTCATTAGAAGCGCCAGTTGTCACTTCTTCTTCACCAAAGATGATTTCTTCAGCCAGACGACCGCCTAGCGCCACCGCCATTTGATTTTGCAGGTAGGAGCGAGAATACAAGCCCGACTCCATCCGATCTTCGCTAGGCGTAAACCAGGTTAAACCGCCCGCTCGACCGCGTGGAATGATACTGACTTTTTGTACCGGATCGTAATCAGGCATTAATGCACCAACTAGGGCATGACCTGCCTCATGATAAGCCACCAGTTGCTTACGCTTTTCGCTCATGACCCGATCTTTCTTCTCAGGCCCTGCTAGCACCCGATCGATGGCGTCGTTGACCTCATCCATAGAGATTTCGGTCAGATTGCGACGAGCCGCTAAGATAGCCGCTTCATTCAGCAGGTTAGACAAATCAGCTCCGGTAAAGCCCGGTGTCCGACGAGCAATTTTGTCTAAGTCAACATCTTTGGCAAAGGTTTTGCCGCGAGCATGTACCTTGAGAATTTCAAGTCGCCCGGCGTAGTCAGGCCGATCCACAACTACCTGACGGTCAAAACGTCCGGGGCGCAGCAGCGCCGCGTCTAAGACATCAGGTCGGTTGGTAGCGGCAATAATAATGATGCCAGTGTTGCCCTCAAAGCCATCCATCTCGGTGAGAAGCTGGTTTAGGGTCTGCTCTCGCTCGTCGTTGCCGCCGCCTAAACCTGCTCCTCGTTGACGGCCTACAGCGTCAATCTCGTCGATAAAGACAATACAGGGCGCATTGGATTTTGCCTGCTCGAACAAATCACGCACGCGAGAAGCGCCCACGCCCACGAACATTTCTACAAACTCAGAACCTGAGATTGAAAAGAAAGGTACGCCAGCTTCGCCAGCGACTGCTTTTGCTAGGAGGGTTTTACCCGTTCCCGGAGGGCCTACTAGCAAAACGCCTTTGGGAATTTTGGCACCAATGGCGGTGAAGCGATCGGCGTTTTTGAGGAAGTCAACCACCTCGGTTAGCTCCAGCTTGGCCTGCTCAATCCCGGCGACATCACCGAAGGTGACCTGGGTTTGAGGCTCCATCTGCACCCGTGCTTTCGACTTGCCAAAATTCATGGCCTGACTGCCGGGGCCACCTTGAGCACGACGTAGCGCAAAAAATACAAGAACCAGGAGTAAAACTGGAATCAAAAGCGTGCTGAAAACTCTGACCCAAACGCTGTCGTCACTTTGAGGTAGGACAACGATATCGACGTTGTTCTCCTCTAAAATGCTAACCAGTTGCGGATCGTTGGGCAGGTTGACGGTTACCCGTCCGCTGCCGTCGGGGGCTGTAAACTGTGCCCGAGTCCGTTCAGCGTTGATGCTAACCCGCTCTATGCGATTGCTCTCAACCGCATCCACAAACCGGCTATAGCGCCATGACTGCGTCTCTTGCCGAGCGCCGTTGTCAAAAACTGCTGTTGCCAGGGCAATGACAACCACAATCAAAAGCGCATACAGCCCTGCATTTCTCCACCGTTTATTCACCGGGGTTTAGCCTCCTAAATCATTGTCGGCGAGGACTCTTTCTATAGCTTGCTACGAGTACTCTGTTTGTTTTAATTGCTTGGATATTAACTAATGTTAACTCAATTTCAGAATCTGGCACTGATCTCCCTCACTCAGGCCCCGCTAAGGCAAATCAAACAGCGATCGCATGTCTGTCAAAGCCGGATGATAAGGGTTGAATTCCAGTCTAGTCTCTCTCATTAAAACTGTGCATAGTGGCACCAGTTCAACCACGCTGTTGCTGTAGGCGATCGCTTCTAGCTGCTGCGTTAGTTCAGGTGTCCACGGCGCTTCTCTGACTGGGATCTGCTGAGCCTCCAGATGCTGAATCAGGCGCGATCGCACAGTTCCAGGTAAAATCCCGGCGCTCAGCGGTGGTGTCCACCAGCCGTTTTTATCCCAGCCCCAGAGATTGCCTGTACTAGTTTCCAGCCAGTGCCCTTGAGTATTGGTCAAAATCGCTTCTGTGGCCCCTTGTCGCTGAGCTGCCTGCAGCGCTAACCAGCAGGCTAAGTAATTTCCGGTTTTGTAACCCGGCAGCGATCGCTGATAGCTGTCACCAGCAACCCAAGCTGGAGTTCCCTTTAGCTGGCGATCGCTTAGATCCAGGGGCAGATTTTGTCCGCTAATCCACTCCTGTCCGTCTGGAAAGAGCGTGATTCGCAGAATCGGGTAAGTCTCCTTGAGTATTTCGGTGCCCTCTCGTACTCGCTGCCAGTCAGGGGGGTGCCAGTTGAAATCGCAGATAGAGTTTCGCAGGCGATCGCAGTGGGCTTGCCATTGCGTCAGCGGATGGGCTAAATCACCGCCATAAACCCGCAGCGTTGTAAAAACTGTCGCTCCGAAGCGCAATGCTGGTTCGTCAATAGACAGTGTCCCTAGAGCGTTCTGAGCATATTCTTTACCGTCTCGCCAGTGAGTTCGTTTCACAAGAGTGCGTAATTGATTTTGAAGACTGCTTGAAAAAAGATCCGCGTAAGCTTGAGCAACGGGTCAAGGTTTGCTATCGCCATCAGTCTGCTTAAAGCCTGGGCTTTAAGGATTAAACTTTTGGAAACTCCCTCCAGATAGAAAAAACTACGCTAAAACTAATTGATAACTCTTTATATTCTTAAGCTTATTTCCTGGCTTCTACCGAGGTACTTATGACGCTTTATGCAGACCTACACCGTCACCTAGGGGGTTCCGTCGTCCCCCGAATTCTCTGGCGCTATTTTCAGCGCAACCGCCCGGATATTTCTGAGCAGTTTGCGCTCTATGACGAGTTTGAGGATTTTTATACCCGACCTCGTAAAACCCTAGAAGAATATCTGGAGCTACACACCCTGGTTGAGAGCGTTCAGACCCAAGAGGCGCTGCCTTATTTTATCTATCGGCTGATTCGGGGAGCCTACATTTTTGAGAATTTAGCCTACCTAGAGCTGCGCTATACGCCATACCTGCGGACACCAGAACATCTGCCACAGGCCCAGCGGATTGAGAAAATGGCCGAGATTGTAGAAACAGTCGGTCGCGCCAGTCATCAAACCGAGTATCCGGTGGTGACGCGGCAGATTCTCTGCATGCACTCGAAGCTGCCCTATGAGGTCAATCGCGCCATTGTCGAGCTGGCGGCCCAGTATCCTGATTACGTTTGCGCCATTGACGTAGCTGGGGGAGATGCTCACTACCGCGATCGCCTCGAAGAAATTGTCGGCCTCTATGCCCAGGCGCGATCGCTGGGACTAAACACTACCGGACATCTCTACGAAACAACCGATGGCTGCTACCCTGAGCTGCTGCCCTACCTCATGCGCATTGGTCATGGTATTCAGATCCCGCTGCAGCATCCAGAGCTGCTGAAAGAGGTTGCGGCTAGGGGCCAGTGCCTAGAAGTTTGTCCGACCACCTACTTAAAAACAGGCACGCTGCAGGAGATTCGCCAGCTCAAGGGAGTCTTCGATCGCTGCTTCGATGCCGGGGTGGATATTGCTATCTGCACCGACAACGCAGGGCTGCACAACGTGCGCCTGCCGTTTGAGTATGAAACGCTGCTGACCCAAGACGTGATTGGCTTTGATGGCCTGCAAGCCTGTCAGGAAGCCGCCTTTCGCCATGCTTTTGCTTGGCCCCATCACCGCCAGCCCTCCTCTATGCTCACAGAGCTGCTAGAGCGTCCCTGCCTGCCTCATCCCCAAGACAGCACGGTTACAGCGCCGCCCGGACTGCTCAGTCAGACCTGGTTTCAGTAGCGATCGCTATCGGTAGCATACCTTTGTAGTTAGTTTTTAATCAGCGGGGTGTCGTGGTGACGGCACCCTAGAATTATTTCAATTGCTTGAGCAATGCTGCCATAATGAAAAAGTTTTGATGCTGCACCGAGCGCTATGCGAACCCATTATTGCGGTCATTTGAGAGCGGAACACATAGGAGAAACCGTCACCCTCTTTGGCTGGGTAGACCGTCGCCGCGATCATGGGGGCGTGATTTTTCTGGATTTGCGCGATCGCAGCGGCATCGTGCAGATTGTCAGCGATCCAGTGCGCACTCCTGACTCCTATGGGCTAGCTGAGCAGTTACGCAATGAATACGTCGTCAAAATTGTCGGTCGCGTTAGCCAGCGCCCCTCCGAATCGCTCAATGCCAAGCTGCCCACCGGCCAGGTAGAAATTTACGCCGACCAGATTGAATTGCTCAACGCCGTCCGCAAGCAGATGCCGTTTCAGGTCTCTACGGGTGAACAAGAGCCTGTCCGTGAAGAACTGCGGCTGCGCTACCGCTACCTCGACCTGCGGCGAGAGCGCATGAGCCAAAATCTGCGGCTGCGTCATCAGGTCAACCAGGCCATCCGCCGCTTCCTAGAAGATCAAGAAGGCTTTATCGAAGTTGAAACCCCGATTTTGACCCGCTCCACACCCGAGGGCGCACGTGATTATTTAGTACCTTCGCGGGTCAATCCCAGCGAGTGGTACGCCCTGCCCCAGTCGCCCCAGCTTTTTAAGCAGTTGCTGATGGTATCGGGGGTCGATCGCTACTACCAGATTGCCCGCTGCTTTCGAGATGAAGACCTGCGGGCCGATCGCCAGCCAGAATTCACTCAGCTAGACATGGAGATGAGCTTCATGAATCAGGCAGAGATTCTGGCGCTCAATGAAAAGCTAATCTGCTATATTCTCAAAACCGTTAAAGGCGTTGAAGTCCCCCAGCCTTTTCCCCGTCTCACCTATGCTGAGGCGCTAGATCGCTACGGCAGCGATAAGCCCGATACCCGCTATGGGCTGGAGCTAGTTGACGTCTCTGATCTAGTAGCAGATTCTGGCTTCAAGGTTTTTTCAGGCGCGGTGAAAAGCGGTGGTCTAGTCAAGGTGCTGCCCGTTCCCGACGGCAATGCTACAGTTTCTAACGTACGGATTAAGCCAGGTGGGGATCTGTTTAAGATTGCGGCTGAGGCTGGGGCTAGAGGACTGGCCTATATTCGAGTCCGCGAAGGCGATATTGACACCATCGGCGCAATTAAAGATAACCTTAGCGACGCCCAAAAGCAGCAGATACTGGAGCGTACCGGGGCGCGAGAGGGACATCTGCTGCTGTTCTGCGCTGATGCAGCCGATACTGTCAACGCTACGCTGGATCGCCTGCGACAGGCGATCGCCCAGGAAATGAACCTGATCCCCGCTGACCAAATTAACCTGCTGTGGGTGACCGAGTTTCCCATGTTTGAGTGGAACGCTGAGGAAAAGCGGCTAGAAGCCCTGCACCACCCCTTTACAGCCCCTTACCCAGAAGACAAAGACGATCTAAAAACCGCCCGCGCCCAGGCTTACGATCTGGTCTACAACGGTTACGAAGTCGGCGGCGGCAGTCTGCGGATCTATCAGCCAGACCTGCAGCAGCAGGTTTTTGAGGCAATTGGGCTGTCTGAGGCCGAAGCCTCCGATAAGTTTGGCTTTTTGCTAGAAGCTTTTGAATACGGTACACCCCCCCACGGCGGCATTGCCTACGGTCTAGATCGGCTGGTGATGCTGCTGGCTGGAGAAGACTCGATTCGAGATGCGATCGCTTTCCCCAAAACTCAGCAGGCCCGCTGTCTGCTGACCAACGCCCCTTCGGGAGTAGATATCCACCAGCTTAAAGAGCTTCAGGTCGCCTCTACCTACCAGCCCAAGCCTAAAGAATCGTAACTTTTAGCCATGATTCAGGTTACCCGCCCTCTGCATGTAGCCGTACTCGTCAGCAACCTGGCCCAGGCTGAGACTTTTTATGGCAGCCTATTGGGATTGACAAAGGCTGAGCGATCGCTAAATTTTGCCGGAACCTGGTATCAAATCGGTGCCCTACAGCTTCATCTTATCGAGTCCGATTCACCTCCTACTCCACTCGTACATACCCAAAAATGGGGCCGCAAACCCCACCTGGCACTGGCGATTGCAGATTTGGGAGCAGCTCAGTCAGCCTTAAGTGCGGCAGGTTTGCCTTATCAGCTCAGTGCTTCTGGTCGGGCAGCTTTGTTTGTGTGTGATCCAGATGGCAATATCATTGAACTTAGCCAGTCTTAAGTCGTCAGTCTTTCTAGCAGACTGTTATCCAGATACAAATGTCTGGGCAAACTGTGTCTAAGTGCTTCAGGCTTTTTCAGATTAGGAACGATGATCGCAGACACTCCCTTAAAACAGCAGCAATTTCAAAAGCCTAGAATGCTGGTAGTCGATGATGAACCCGACAACCTGGATTTGCTCTACCGTACCTTTCGTGGTAGTTTCCAGGTTTTACGGGCCGAAAGCGGCCAAGAGGCACTTAACCTCTTGGCGGACTGTGGCGAAGTTGCGATCATCATCTCCGATCAGCGCATGCCTGAGATGAAAGGCACCGAGTTTCTCAGCAAAACGGTGCCCAACTTTCCTGACACGATGCGAATCATCCTCACAGGCTTTACCGACGTTGAGGATCTAGTTGAAGCTATCAACGCTGGCCAAGTCTATCGCTACATCACTAAGCCGTGGGATCCTGATGAACTCAAGAATGTGGTGAGTCGCGCCGCTGAGACTTACGAGATCATGCAGCAGCGCAATCAGGAGCTGCTAGAAGCTCGCCAGCAAACTCAGCTAATGCTCGATATTGTCGAACTGGCTAACAGCGCCGAAACCCTAGCGGCCATGCTACCTGCTCTGGCTCAGGTGCTTCGAAAGACTCTGCAGGCTAGCGGCTGTACCGTGCGACTGAGTAAGTCAGAACTGTTTGAGCCTCAGGTAAGCGACGGACAATTTGTAGATTTAGCCTCATCAACAGCTCAGCCGCCAATCACACTAACAGAAATCATTGAGACTGAGGAATTGACTCAGGTGAGGCTGCCAATGACCTATCGCCAAGAGCAAATCGGCATGATCGCCCTCCAGTGGCAGTCACCTCACCCCCTAACTAGTATCGCAGTTGTCTGGTTGGAAACGATTGCTCAACAGTCTGCGATCGCAATTAAGAGTCTAGCCTCTGCTGTTTAGCCTCTGCTGTTTGGCCGTTTCCTTACGCCCAGGATTGTGTCACCATGATCGTCACAGCCCCTTAAGCGCTATCGCTATTCGCTATGGATCGTTCTGCTGACTCTGCTTACTCAGGCGATGCGGCCCAAATTCAAGATCTGTTCAACCGCATTGCCCCGGTCTATGACGCTTTCAATCAGCAGCTTAGCCTCGGGCTACACCAGATTTGGAAGCAGATGGCGGTTGACTGGAGCCGTGCCCAGCCGGGAGATACCTGTCTAGATCTCTGCTGCGGCAGCGGGGATGTCACCTTACTTTTGAGCCGACGGGTTGGCCCGAGTGGACAGGTCTATGGCGTTGATTTTGCCACTGCACAGCTAGCGATCGCCCGACAGCGCAGCCAAAAAGTCTGGCCGCCTCTGGTAGTTGACTGGGTGGAAGCTGATGTCCTGGCGCTGCCGTTTGAAGATGCTTATTTTGACGGGGCAACTATGGGGTACGGGCTGCGAAATGTTGCTGATATTCCGGCTAGTCTCAAAGAGCTGAGGCGAGTCTTAAAACCTGGCTCAGCCGCTGCTATTCTCGATTTTCATCGTCCCGCTAGTAGCCTGATGCAAAAATTTCAGCAGTGGTATTTGAGCACCATTGTCGTCCCTACAGCAGAAGCCTATGGCTTAGGATCAGAGTATGCTTACATTAGTCCCAGTCTCGATCGCTTCCTGAGCGGTTCTGCCCAAGTGTCTTCAGCACTGCAGTCGGGATTTAGCGATGCCGTTCACTATCCAATTGTGGGTGGCATGATGGGAGTTTTAGTTGCAACTCGATGACGCCCACCTGGTCTGATTTATTTTTACTGGCAGGGCCGCCTGTAGTAGGCGGTGTTATTGGTTATTTTACCAATGACATTGCTATTAAGATGCTGTTTCGCCCTTACCGGCCTCTGTATTTATTTGGTCGCCAGCTACCCTTTACCCCAGGTCTGATCCCCAGCAGCCAGGAACGCCTGGCCAAGCGAATTGCAGAAACGATCATGGGATCGCTGCTAACCCCTGAGGCGCTACAAACTCTAGCCAAGCGCTTGCTTAAAACTGAGCGGATTCAAAGTGCGATTGACTGGCTGCTGCGGCTAGCTCTCGATCAGGTCAAAGTTGAAACTCAGGACAAAACGGCTCGAATTTTAGGCAACATTCTCAAAGATCTGCTGGGGCAGTCTTTGCCCCGGCTATTTAAGATCTGGGCCAGACAAGAAGATTTTTTAGAGGCACAGCTCAACCAAATTTTTGATCAGGTGCTGCTGGAGTTTCAGCTTACCGACGAGCAGGCCAACCAGCTCTCTCAGTGGGTGCTACGGGGAGTGATGCCGCCTGATGCTATTCGACAACTGATTGTTGATTTTCTTACCGATCGCAACATTCAGGTGATTGACGAAACCTTTCGTGAAAAGACCAGCGGCACCTACTGGGTGGTGGCCAACCTTTTTGGTCTGCGCAATTCGCTGATTCGGCTGCGCACATTTTGCTTAGATGAGCGAGAGGCCAGCAATTTACGAATTGTTGAACTGGTCACTTCTCTAGGCGTACAGACTCGCCTAAAAGAGTGGCTGCAAAACTTCTCGCTACAAAACCTGCCCGTCTCAACAGTCCGACAGCTCCGACGGACGCTTAGAGAAACTGTGCGCAGCTACGCTCAGACCCACGGTACTGAGCTGCTACAGGGACTAAGCCAGTCGATTAACTGGGAAGAACTGGCAATTCAGCTCTTGAACCGACTACAAAAGTCTTCTGTAATCGCCAGTTCTTTGGGGCTGGTGAGCGAAGAGTTGGCGCTGGTGCTAGAGCGATATCTGGAGCGAGATCTCGAAAAAATTGTGGTTCAGGTCATTCCTATCCTGGATATTGATCAGGTAATTATCGATCGCGTTATGGCGACCTCACCCCGCGATTTAGAAGCTAATACTCAGGGCATTGTACGCAATGAGCTACAGGCAATTGTCAATTTAGGGGGCATTTTAGGCTTCACGATTGGCTGCCTTCAAGGAATTTTTCTGTTTTTGCAGTCGTAGTATAGCGAAAGGCAGAAGGATGAAGGCAGAGGGATGAAGGCAGAGGGATGAAGGATGAATAGGATGCCGGTCACGCAAAGATTCAGCGATCTGAGTTGTCCTAACCAAACTGCGGTTTGCTAGATCAGTTTTGGGTTTTAGAAGGCTGGCAGAGGCGTTTTAAGAATTCTGTCTGTAGCTGGAATTTAGAGAATGGTTATTCAACGGCCAGGGAAACCCGATTAGCCCCCATGTCGCGGATATCATTTAAGAGCTTAGCGACCTGACTGTAGGGCAGCGTTTTGTCTGCTTTCAAAATAATCTGGCCGTCAGGGTTCTCCGCGCCATAGGCTCGTACCTGCTGGGCTAGCTGGGTTAGATTGACTGCCTCATCATCTAAAATAATTTGGTTGTTTTGGCTCAGGCCCACGACTAGGGGCTGACTCTCTGCGGCGGGTAGCTTTGCATCTTCTGGCCCCTGGGTAATGGACTCTGGCAGATCAACATTGACGACCTGCTGCCCGGTGAGCGTCATTGAAATGATGATAAAAAACGTCAAGACCGTCATCAAAACGTCCATCATCGGGATCAAATTGACTTCTGGAATTTGAGAACCGGGACGTTTTTTACTAAAGCCCATAGCTGCCCACCCTTAGAGGTTTACTCTTCGATCGCTAGCGAAACGCGATCGCCGCCAACTTCACGCAGCTCCTCCACAAACTGAATGACCTCCTCATAGGATAAGTTGTCAGCCGGAACCACATAGACTGTCTTGCCGGGGTTTTTGCTGAGATAGGCTTCAACCCGTAGCTTAAGCTGCTCGGGGCCGATCGGTTCTTCGTTTAGCAGAGGCTGACCTTGCTGATCTAAGCGTACTAAAAAAAGCTGGCGGAGCTGCTCAGGCGTAATTTCAGGGGCATCATCACCTTTAGGCGGCAGCTCCATTTCCAATAGCTTCTGACTAGTTAGCGTCAGCGTCACCATGACAAAAAAAGCTAAAATCCCCATCATCACCGTTAGCATCGGGATCAGGTCTACCTGCGGCAGTTTGTCATCTCGCTGTTGAAATCGCATTGGCTAACCTCTACTCAATAGCGATCGCCCGAAAGCATTTTAGGCTGGACACTGGCACTTTCTGGTAGAGCATTGGTCGCCGCTGCGATCGCAGGTTCGTACCAGTATTGCCGGTAAACCAGCTCTAGCTCATTACCCGCGTCTGAAAAGTAGTCGATCTGCTGGGCCTGCAGCGATACAAAAATCCGAAACACCAGCAGTGCCACAATGGCTACGACCATGCCCGCAGCGGTTGTAATCAGAGCTTCGCCAATGCCTGAGGCCGCTGCAGATGCCTGCTCAGTGCTGCCGCCGCCGCCGATGTTGAGGCTACCAAAGGTGGCAATCAGCCCGGTTACAGTTCCGAGCAGGCCCAGCAGTGGCGCAACCGCAACGACCGTTTCTAAAAGCTTATCGCCCTTGCGCATTTTGACAAACTCCCGGTCGCCTGCTGCCTCCATTGCCAGCCGAAAGGTCTCGGGTGAAGGGCTTTTTAGCCGCAGAGGTGCCAGCAAAAAGCGACCAATTGGCAAATCTTGAGACCGCTCCGCGATCGCTGCTGCCGCACTCAAGTCGTGCCGCGCCGCCTCTAAAACCTGATTTACAATGCGTCCTTCACGGCGCAAAAGCTGCGTCCAAAACCAGGCCCGCTCAAATCCACAGGCAATGGTTAAAACAGAAGCTCCTAAAATCGGCACCATTACGGGGCCACCTTTAGCTAAAAAGTCGAATACGGTCGTCATAGCGATCTGAGCAGCAAATGTAAGGTTGAGGAGATGACGCCGCTCTAGCATAACGGACTCGGCCAGAGGGGCTATTAAGAAGACATAAGCTCTGGATTAATGAAGGGTTAAGCCTGAGTCAATTGTCAAGGCTTAATCATCATTGGCTACCGTAGACGCAGCAGGTGCCCGCAACTCAGTCGTTTCTGAATCTGATTCTAGCGGACGGCTAGGGGAGGTTGCCGTAGAAAGTGGGTAGCGAATCTCCTGCCAGTTGAGATTTCCCTGGGCGTCAACGCTGGCGGTGACTGCCGGAATGCGATCGCCATCTGCGATCGGATCGCCTACAACATCGCACTCGAAACTTTCGCCCGGCAAATTCAGTCGATAGAGAGGGCCACAGTCTACAGTTGGCCGCTGCCCCAAATCTTGACCCAGTGCCGTTTGAATGTCCGTTTCCAGAGACGCGACATCAAGGACAGCCTTAGAAGAGGGCACTTCCCAGTCCACATTACCCTGGTTATCCAATTGACGCACTTCAACATCAAAAGTTTCATCAGAAAGCAGCTCAGCTACGCAGTTGAACACGACCCCCTGCTGTCGGTCAATACCGCTTGGACAGGTAACCGATTTCAGCCTCATTCGGTAACCCTGCTGCTCAATTCCTGCTTTGATGTCGCTCTCTAGCTGAGATCCATCTACACGCCCACTGCAGCCTACTACAAGCAGGCCACAGATAGAGAACAAGTATCCGTATCGTACCTGGAATTTTGACAGCATCTGTTGAGGAAATACGATAAGTCGGCTTCTACTATACGAGGTTGGCACCGGGTTGAACGTAAAGGTGGCATTAAGGAAACTGGTTTTTGCAGGCTACCCGTGATGATTTGCTAGCGCTTCGGATTCCGTAACTTTGCAAGATTGACTACTCCTTTATATAGCCTCGGAGAATGTTTTCTTTTTGAAAAGTTGCTTCAAAAAGATTGGCACTAGCCTCTCAATTGACGAAAGTGGGTTGGTGGATCTACTGAGCGCTCGATTAAATGTTAAGTTCTTTTGGTTAACAATGCAGTGCTTCCCACAAGCTAAGTTCCTGACGGTCTTCACTGCTGCTGTACTCGCAATCGCTACTTACCCGGTCGCAGTTGCTGAGAAAGTTCAAGCTGCGACGCTGGGCATTGGTCAAAATTTTACCAGTAGCTCTCTATTTGTAGACAGTAATCTGATTCCACCTAGTCCAAGCGGCAGCGTTGGGTCTAGTCATGTGGTTGAGTTTATAAACGATGGTTACAAAGTTTATGAGAAAACGACAGGTAGCCTAGTCAAATCAAGTTCTCTAGATCAGTTTTGGCTGGATGCGGGTACCCGTTTTCAAGGCTTTACCTTTGATCCAAGAGTGGTCTATGACCCATTTAGTCAGCGATGGTTTGCGGCGGCTGTGGATAACTCTGGTGGAGACAATCAGTTTTTACTAGCGGTTTCTACCTCAGATGATCCGCTATCAGGCTGGACAGGTTTTACGTTAGATAGTGACCCAGACGATCAGCGCTGGGCTGATTTTCCTACCCTGGGTTTTGACAAAAACGGAATCTATCTAGCCGCAAATATGTTTCCGCAAATGGGTCAAGATGCATTAATGTTAGAAACCCATATCCTGGCGGTTCCTAAGGCTGATTTACTAAGAGCGATCCCGACTGTGGCACAGGCCACTCTGTTTGAAAACAATCCTATTACTCAAACCGGATTTAGCCTGCAGCCAGCTATTAACCTAGACAATTCCAGCGCAGCGATTTTGCTATCTAGCTCAAATGCCAAAGGGCTAAAGCCTTCTGTAGTTGAGGGGGATATTGCCAGCCCGTCTTTGAACACAGAAAAGCCTGCGATCGCCCTCAAGCCTTACTCACCAGCGCTGTCGGCTGACCAGCCAGGGCCAAAACAAAATTTAGAAACTGGCGGCGATCGCCTTAGCACCCATACCGTCACCCAGAATGGCGCAATTTGGGGCGTTCAAACGGTTCAGCAAGATGGGAAAGCGGCGCTGCGCTGGTTTGAGATTGATGCGCTCAGCGGTCAGCTTTTGCAAGAAGGGCTGATTGCTGATCCAGAAAATGACTTTTACTTTGGTTCAATTGCTGTCAACGACTACGCAGATGTCGTAATTGGCTTCAATGCGTCCGGCCCCAACCAGTTTGTTAGCGCCTATGCTATCACGGGGCAAACCACTGGCAGCACCACAACCTTTACAGCTCCGCTGCTGCTCAAAGCAGGCGTCAGTGATTATGAGGTCACGTTTGGAGCCGGACGTAACCGCTGGGGTGACTACAGCACAACGGTTGTAGATCCCGCTGACCCGCTGACGTTTTGGACTTTTCAGGAGTACGTTTCAGCAGAAGATCGCTGGTCTACGCAAGTTACCGAACTGAAGCTAAGTCCCGATTTTGATCCGACTCAGTTGGTTAACGGCGGTTTTGAAGCAGGCTTTACCGGCTGGCTAACGCGAGGAGACGTTCAACTAGCCCAGGCTGATATAGGTGCTGGGCCTGCCGCAGGTCAGTTTCAAGCCGTGCTTTCAACCTCAGGAGAGGTTTTGGGCAGCTCCAGTCTGGAAGCTTTTTTGCAACTGCCGTCGGATAGCCTTAGCTCAGTTGAGAACAAACTAGGTTCAGCGATTCGGCAGTCCTTTTTGGCCCAGGCCGGAGATGTCATCAGCCTCAACTGGCAGCTACTCTCCCAAGGGCTGACGCTTGATTCTGGCACCTCTGCTTTTATCTCGCTGAGCCGCCTCAGCAGCGCCTTTGAAGCGACAGAGACTCAGCTATTCTCCCTGATCCCAGACCTCAGCGCAGATGGCCCACAAACATTCTCGTTTACGGTAGCGACAGCAGGCACTTACTCCTTCGGTGTGGGCATCACTGGGGCTGAATCAGCTGCTGGCCCTCAACTGCTGCTGGATAACGTCATCCTCAGACCCAAGTCGGCCTCCACTGAGGTACCAGAGGCTAGCACAATTTGGGGTTTGGCTCTGCTTGGACTCGGTCTAACGGGTCAGCGATTACGCCAGCGACGCTAGCTATCCGGTTGAGATTGTCAGAGACTTTGCTATTGAGAAAGTTTTTCACGACTCTCTGCTGCCACAGATAATTTAGGACTGCTTCACCAAAGCTTAAATTAAGCAGCTTTGACTAGATTACTCGCTATGATAGAGCACAGCTTTATAGTCACGCCTATCTAATGGGCAGAGGTTACCTGTAATGAAAGCAAAGCTACTGATGCCTGTAGCCGCGATCGCGCTGCTAGGTCTGCCAGCTAGCGCTCTGGCCCACGCTGTACAAACTAATTATTTCGTCCCGCTCTTTTCTGCGCCGAGCAGTGCTGCTATCAACATTGAGTCTAGCGCCAGCGATAAGTCTGAAGCTGCCCTAGTGCTAGAATCTAGCTTCGGAGATGGCACGCCCTTTGTGGGAGCGACCGTCAGCGTTTATGCTCCCAACGATGCCGAAACTCCCTGGCAGGTAGGCACAACCGACGATAGCGGTCAGTTCGCCTTTGCCCCCGATCGCGCGCTCTCCGGTAGCTGGACGGTCAGAATTCAGCAGGAAGGCCACGAAGATATTTTGACTATCCCGGTAGGGGAAACGGGCATTGAGTTTGAGAATATTAGCCAGTGGGGATCAGACGTCCACTATGCTGAAGTCCCGCCGTTGGCGCTGGTAATCATGGCCAGCGTAGGAGGTATCGCCTTGGGAATTGCCAGCGTCCGCCGTCAGTCTGAGCCTGTTTAGATAACAAATATATAGATAGATAGTAAAATCTGCTCGGTCGAACCTGGAGGACTTGCCCATACCCGGCACAGCCAGAGCAGCTATTAGAGTTGCAGCTATCAGCGCCGATCGATTTGTAGTTCGGGGTAGCCCGTCTGCAAATCAAAGGCGCGGTTAAAGGCTAGCGTCTCCAGTTCGCCGACAACAATTTCTGCAGTCGTATAAATCACGCAGCCCGGCATCACATGCCCACCTAGCATCTGCCCCTGCTCGTCTGCTAGAGCCATGTGCAGGTGTGCAGCGCTAGCTGAAAAAGTGCCTACTAAGGAAACAATTTCAAACCGCTGCCGCCACGCTGTGCCCTCGGACTGCCCCGCACAGCGAAGCCGTGCGGCCTGTAGGCTGCCGACTGCCGTTAGATGCAGCCCGCTTTTAAGCTATGTTGACCTGCAAACTCAAGCAGGCTGGCCTTGAGGTCAGCGCCGGGAACCAGTCGGACGGCAAGTACGCTAAGGGGCGATCGCATGGTTGCTAAGTAGAAAGTCTTGACTATTGGCAGGGTGAGAATTGTCTTCTCAGTCCAGTTCTGCTGGATCAATTCCTAATTCACGAAGTTTTGCGACTAGTTTCTCATTGCGCCGGCGCTCTGCTTTGGCCTGCTGACGCTCTACTTCAGCTTGCTGACGCTCTACCTCAGCTTGCTTATTGGAAGCGATGGCTGCTTCCTGCGGTGAAGGCATCAGCTGCTTCTCAGCCGAGAAAAAGCGTAGCTGCCGCTCATACACGCCCAAGAAAAGCTGTAGCTGAGCGCTCCAGAGATAGCCCTGTTCATCCACGATTGGCTGATAGGTGCCTCGCTCTAGCACAAAGCCCTGAAACTCTAGCGTATCGGGGCTAAACCAGAAATACTCCGGGGTGCGGAAGATATCCTGATAGATTTTCTGCTTCAGCCCTCGGTCTGTTTTGGCTGTGCTGTGTGACAGCAGCTCTACAATCAGGTTTGGGTACTTTCCATCTTCTTCCCAAACTATCCAGCTCTTACGAGGCTGCTTCTTAGTATCCAGCACCACAAAGAAATCTGGCCCGCGAAAATCCGCAGATTTTTGCTGCTGAGCGCTGTAGTAGATGGTTAGATTGCCTGCGGCAAAATAGTCGTTGCGCTCTCGCCAGAGCCAGTCCAGGCAGTTGAGTAGCAATAGCATCTGCTGCAAATGAAGATAGCTTTCCAAGGGTGGCTCATCACTTAGCAGGTCGCTGGGCGGCAGGAGAACTGGCCCTGCCTCGGTTTCTAATATTCTCGATGGGTCAGCCAGAACCATGTTGTTTGAACCAAATGTGGCTTCAGTCTAGTCTATCTGTTTGATGGCTGCTTGATAGCCACTGTGGAGCTACTTGTGGGTTACTTGTCGGCTTTAGCTGAGCTTTAGGGAGTTTCTTTTATTCCCAATAATCTGTTTCAGAGGATGGGTAAGGCTGATCGGTCGGCAGTATCTCTGAAAGATCTCTCGTTTGGGCAAAGCTTTCCTCTATCCAGATCTGGGCGCGGACTGGGCCGTAGCGATCGCGGATAGCTGCCTCAATCTGCTCTCCCACCTGATGGGCTTGGTCAAGATATTCTGGATGCAGCATCAGCCAGACTTCTACCCATACCTGTCGCCCCACCATGCCCCGAGTGCGAATGCGGGTGCAGCGCAGCACGCCTTCAATAGAGTTGACAATCTCCGCGATCGCTTCGGGGGCGATCGCCGTTGGCTTCAGCAGCATCGGTAGCTGATTGGTAATCACCTGCCAGACGCTGCGACCGACCATACCCACCAGCAAAATCGCAAACAGAGGATCAAGCCAGCGGTAGCCTCGCAAAATACCCAACAGCACTACCAGCAACGTCAGGCTAATCCAGCTATCTTGCAAAATATGGCTAGTATTGAGCTTAAAAGCAACACTGGCAAGCTGCTTGGCCTGATAGCCACAGAACAGAGCCATCCCCAACTGCACCAAAATCATCGCCATCACCAGCTGCACCAGCCGCACGTCAAGATTGACGAGAAAAGCCAGACTGTCTCCCTGAGCGGCGGTTTCCATTTGCTGCAGGGCAATGATCACCAGGCTAAACCCGGCAAAGCCCAAAAAAGACACGAGCAGCAATGTGCAGGCAACCTCTGTACGGCCATGCCCCCAAATCTCGCGGCCCAGAGTCCGCTGGGGCGAGGTCACCGCAATCAGGCTCAGCACTGTGCTAAAACCATCTACCAGGGTGTGCAGCGACTCTGCCAGCAGGCTCAAAGACTGGCTGGCCCAGCCTATACCTGCTTCTACTGCCAGGATCAGCAGCAGCATCCAGAGTGTCACCATCAGCAGGCGATGCGTAAATTGGCGCTGGGTAATTCCGCCAGTCATCAGAGCCAGCCTTGGGTTGGATAGGGCAATCTTAGTGTAAGCATGGCTGCTAGGCTCAATAAAGATGCAAACTGTCAACTGTAGTCGAGTGTAGGAGTCTGGCCTTGAGCAACATACAGCTATTGGTACTTGACATCGACGGTACGCTATCGGGTCGCTCAAATCAAATTGAACCCGTAGTGCTTCAGGCTATTCAAGCAGCACAGGCGAAAGGTATTCAGGTAGCGATCGCTACAGGCCGCATGTACTGTGCGGCGCTGCGGTTTCATCAAGCAGTCAGGTCTACTCTGCCTTTAATGAGCTATCAGGGCGCTTTGATTAAAGATCCCCTCACCCAGCGGATTCACCGACACAGCCCCCTCTCTCGCCAGCACACGCTAAAACTGCTAGAGCATTTGGCTCCTTTAGAAGCAGAGCAGGCGCTTTCAATCCATCTCTATATTGACGATCAGCTACACGTACGCGAAATTATTGCCGATACAAAAGACTACGCAGCGCGATCGCAGATTCAGCCAGTTACAGCTGGAGACTTACGTACTTTTATTAACCAAAACCCACTTTTAGAAATTACAAAGCTGCTAGCCCTCAGCCGTTGTCCTGAAGTTGTGCAGACCCTGCTCTCAGAGCTAAGACAGTATTACAGCCCCGCTGATCTCTACTTTACCAGCTCAGTTTCCACCTTCTTTGAGGCCACTGACCCCCAAGCTAACAAGGGGGCTGCGGTAAAGTCTTTAGCCGAAGATCTGCTAGGACTCTCAGCCGCTCAGGTGATGACGATAGGAGACAACTTCAACGACTTGGAAATGATTCAGTATGCTGGAATCGGCGTGGCAATGGGCGAAGCTCCCGACGAAGTCAAAGCCGCTGCTGACTGGATTGCGCCCTCAGTTGAGCAACATGGAGTAGCCGCTGCAATCGAGAAATTTTTGCTGTAGCCTAGAAAGAATAAATACAGCCATTTTTGAGGTTACGAGGAGGTCTCTCTTTTTTCTGAGCTAATTCAAGTTTTCAGACAGTGACGAGCGCATTTGAACTGCACGTTATTTCAACTTCATCAAAAGACCTCAGACTGTTAGCAGTAAAACGAAAGTCATCTGGCAATAGTGTGAATCAGCAGCCTGAGAATTTGGCACTTAGGGGTGAGGAGCTTGACACGTGTTTTGTTTAAAGTCGACATGTACGTGTTCATGTGTAGTAATTTCCTTTAAGCAGATGTTAGATTTTTCATTGCGTTCTTTAGGAGCCAATTTCCTACGTGGCTCTCTAATTGCCTCACTTGTCGTTTTTGCCGCCGGGTGTGAAGTTAGACAAGAGGAGGCTGGCGAAGCACCTGATATTGATGTTCAAGTTGATCCTGGCAAGCTTCCAGAATATGAGGTCGAGGGGCCTGAAGTTGAGGTGGGCACTGAGGAGCAAGAAGTGATAGTTCCCAACGTCGAAGTCACTCAGGAAAAAGAAACGATCACCACACCGACTTTAGATGTTGAATTACCTTCTGAAGACAAAGAATAGTTTGAAAGATATAGCAGTTCTGTTGAAATCGTAAAAAGTTTTTTTGCAGGAGAAGCTCTCGTAGTGTCTCGTGATCTATTTGGGACTGCTATGTCTTTACTCCTGACTGACAAGAATTGCTGCCTTCCTTGTTATCTTCCTGACATGACTGAGGGCCGTACCTTTGCTTCTCAACCCTAATAAATTAGCTGAAATGATATCTGCAACTGGATTCAACGGCTCTGTTTTGGTTAAGCTGTTAGTGTTCTTTCGCTCTATTGGGAATAAGTAGTTGACTAAAGCACTAGGCTTAGCGCTTGGCGGGGGGGGAGCGAGAGGTTGGGCACATGTAGGTGTGTTGCGTGCCTTAGAAGAAGCTGATATTGAGATTGACTATTTAGCGGGCACCAGCATCGGCGCAATGGTAGGCGCTATTTACGTGGTTGGGGCGCTAGATCAGCTAGAAAGTTTCGCTAGTGAAGTAAGCTTAGAAACGCTGATCGCTTTAATCGATATCTCTTTTCCAGGTTTGGGGTTGATCAAAGGAGAGCAAATACAGCAGTTTATTAGCAAATACCTGGCTAATCGAAAAATAGAAGATGCCGCCATTCCCTTCAGATGCGTTGCTACTAATTTCTTGTCTAAAGAAGCAATGGTGTTTGAGTCGGGCCTTATGGTTGATGCCGTCAGGGCCAGTATCTCTATCCCCGGAGTTTTTGCTCCCTTTCACCACGAAGGTGCCCACCTAGTTGACGGCGGGGTAGTCAATCCTGTGCCAGTTAGCGTGGTTGAGGCTATGGGTGCAAAAGCAATTATTGCCGTTAACTTAAACAGTGATTCAAAGCAGGCAGGTACTATCCGGTCGGCATCTGAAGGAGACCGTGAGAACTCAGGTTCAAGTGATGAAGCGACTCAAGAACAGCAAAACGATTTAATTCAAAACCTTGCTGGTCGCTACGAGACGCTCAAAAATGTTTTGCAAACCGAAGTCGATGACTGGATACCCGATCCAACGACAGGCTTAAATATATTTGATGTTATTGGCAACTGTATGAACATTATGGAGCAGCAGGTCACACAGATTAATTTTCAAACTGACCAGCCAGACTTGCTGATTGAGCCGGATTTAATGGAGTTTGGTATTTTCGACTTTCACCAAGCCCAGCCGATCATGCAAAGAGGGTATGATGCTGCAAAGGCCCTACTGCCCCAGATTAAGGCTTTATCAGCCCCTGATTGAAACCAGTCTCGCGTCTCTGCTTCTCTAAAAATCTCCCCTTCATATGCCAGAAGAAAAACAGCTCAACCAGCCTCCCAAGGGTATAAGTCGAGAAAAATACGAACGGCTGAAAGCTGAAGCAAAAGCGCCCTATAAAGGACTGCGCAAATTTATCTACGGCGCTTTCGGCGCGTCGGGTCTAATTGGGGCCGTTGTTTTTCTAGCTCAGACCCTTGCAGGCCGCAATGTCAGCACGGCTCTGCCTAACCTGGCGCTACAGGTAGGGGTGGTCGCTCTGATGATATGGCTCTGGCGCTTGGAGAAGTAGCAGCTATGGTATCTGTGAAGATGCCAACCGGCGATCGACCCAGCGACGGGCCTGACAAATAGCTTCGTAGCGGCTGAAAGCACTGCGGACAGCCATGGCGCTGCCTCAGCGGTGGTCTACCCAGGCGGCGTAGAGAAGGTACCCGTCGAATTCGCTTTGATCGATGGCAACTCGAAAGCCTCGATAGTCAAAGGCAAGCACAATATGAGGATAGTCAGGGTCAAGAATCACAGATTTAGATAACCAGGATATTGCTTAGTACAGCTAGAAATTAAGGCTAGTAGTCAGTGCTTTAGCGCTGAAGCACTAACTACGAACTGTGCTAGGGGTTACCGCGTTCCTCCAGTCGCTTTTGCCACTGGGCATCTAGCTTGTCGCGCTGGGCGGCTTCTTGTTCGATGAGATCTTGCTCTGTTGTGTAGGCTAAGTTTTCTTTGTTGACAACGCTGCGACGGGCAAACTGCTTGGCGTAGGCCAGTTTTTTCTGTACTTCCGCTCCTGCCCGGTTGAGGGCGATCGCCTGTTGCTGCCGTAGTTCATTGCGCGACTCAATTTTTCCATTGCGCCACTGCACCCAAAAATAGCGAACCAGTGGAATGCTCAAAAAGGCAGTCCCATAAGCCAGCAGCAGCCAGTAGATAGAATTGACAAAAGCGACCAGTCCGCCTAGCTCGGCAACCAAAACCTGATCCTGTAGCAGACCACCCAATACCAGAGCGCCGATGATATTGGCTGCGCCTAGACCAATCGCCAGCATAATTTGGCCTGAAGTTGCCAGACTAAAGCGACGGGGTATTTCCTTCAGGTAGGCTGATAGTGAAGCACGGCGGCGATCGCTGGCTGTCACCTGTAAGTCTGGAAAACGATAGACAATACTACCCTCTGGTGTTACTTCTGGCAGACCGTTGAAGCGGCTTAGCACTGGCAGCATGTAGTCTTCGTATTCTTTAGACCAGCCTTGGCCGAGATTGTCTAGATAAGGCGTAATTTGCTCGGCTATGACCACACCATCGGTATCACGAATCAGCGTACCAATGGTTTGCCAGCGACGTTCTTCTAAATCAGCGTTGGGGTCACCGTCACCAAATAAGAATGAAAAGATCGCCTCGAAAAAGTTAAGTTCGCTTTTGGCACCCGCTCTAGGCTTGGTTCGCGGGTAGCGACGGGTGCCGTAATCATAGTTGAAGAACCAGAACAAGTCAGGCCCAAACCAAAAGCGCGGCACGAAGACAAAGCCCCCCCCGCTGCCGAAGCCCCCCCCCGCGATCGCCATCACCCTCTGAGCGAGAAGAACTCATTGCAATCAGTATGATTGCAATGGCGACAAAGATCAGCGCAATCGAAGCCAGCAGCAGCACACCAAAGGAAATACGAATTAGGTAAAACAAAACATGCCATACCCGCTCCCAGGTTTGCTGCAGCCGCAAGCGCCAGTATTTGCTCTGTAAAATGCCGCGAAAGTTGCGGGGAAACTCATAGGCAATTTCCCCAGCTTCTGAAACTTGTAAGTGAGCCTGGGTTTCGGCAGCCAGTGCCAGTAGGTCAGACTGAGCAACCTCAACGTTGAGGCCCGCCTGGGTGGCGACATCTCCTACCGTAACCCGATAGCCAAGCTGCTCGACGGCCTTCATGACCGTAGCGTTGAGAGCCATGCGATCTCTCCAATGGAAACATTCTCTAGTACCAGTATAGGGAGAGAATCTCAGCTTATACAGTAGAGACAACCGCATCCTAGAGCCTGTTTAGTCAGTTCGCTAGGTATAAGCTGGAGTAATATTTTTAATCAAAGACTATCTGCTCCAGCAGATGAAAGCTAGCCTTCATCTGCTGGAGGCAGATAGTAATGGCTGCCTCCGGCGTAGTTTCAGATGTGTTTACGTGATGCAGTGCGGCTGGTTCAATATCAAACTGAACTGACTGTAGATGAGGTTGAGGGCCTAGATTAAAAATATTAAGAGCTTTTGGACTGGCATAGACATCAATATTTTTGATCTTTAGCTCAAAGGAGCCAGCCTCGAAATGAGGATTGAGGGCGCGATCGTACTCAAATTTGCTCAACATGATTTGAAACGAGTAGACGCGGCTAGGATCAAAAGGGGCGGCGTCATTAACCGTTTTGGCTCTAAAAGTAGGCCGCAGCGAAGCAAAAGGAATATGAACGGTGGTTTCTTGCTGAGAGACAGTGTCAAAAGACCGACAGTAGGCGACGCTGTCCCAACCCTGGCGATCGCGCAAAATGAACTTATAGCGCTGACCATCCCCCTGAAGAGTCAGGCAAATCCCCTGCCAGTCTTTGAGGTCAAACGGGGGGTCAAAGTCTCTTGTGCGCACGGAGCTAAAGCCGCCAGAGTTGGCCGTAGAGACATTTCCTGAGAAAGCTGCCGCCCCGTTGCCCTGAGTCAGCCCCCCTGAACTGACACCGCCCATGACCACATCATCGAGTGCGCCCCAGATGCTCTTCATTTTCATTTCTGCAGAAGGCTGACGAAAATCGAAGAGGGGATAGGTCACTTCAGCGGATGAGGCCAGACTGCTGAACCGCTGCGTCCACTGCTCTATACTGTCTAGATCGGTATCGCAAATAAAGATGGCGCTCACGCCGTTCAGCATTTCAGGCGACAGCTCAGTCACGAATTCTCCTGGCAGATACTCTGGCAAATTTTGTTGAGAACTACTCTCCAACCAGAACGTGAGAGTATAGCCTTGCTGATGCAGAATTTTAGCGATCGACTGGCCCCAAAAGGTTGCTGCTCCTACGATTAATATTTTCCCGGCTTTAACAGGGTCAGGAAACGAAGCGGCAGAGACTATGGCAAAGCTGTCAAACATCTGTTGTAACCATCGAATATTGCCTAGAAGTGGAATCTCGCCGAAGAAATTAAGCGTTTCTATAAACTGAGTGAGATTCCATTGGCCTGAGGACTGGGGAGCCATCGCTATTGTGCTGCAACTGTGCTGATCATACCGGGGGCGGTGTCACTAACAGCAGAGTCGAAAGATGGAATTTTTTCTAACGGTAATTGATAAACGCTCAAATAATCACCACTGCCGAATGAGGTTTTTAAGAGTTTTGTCAGTCAATCAGGTGATCTACGCTTTTCTGATTCCTGCTGAATCTCCCTACAAGGGGGACTTCCAAGCCTATTTCTCTTTTTTAAGGGAGAATGGGGAGGATTTCTAAGTACTAAATATGACAGCGTATTCTCTTTCAAACAATCTCCAAACCAAGAGAGAGAAAAGATAGCCGATCAGATACTTTTTTACCATTACTCAGCTCTAGGTTCGGAGCCTTTCGACTAGGAAAGCCAGCAACTTCAGCTAACCCTGAAGTGCTGATAAGCGTTAGCTGTTTGGCCTTCGGTGTGGTGTAGTTAGAGATGCAAAGCACTGTCACTACGACTTAGAATTCTCTTAAACCCCTGCTAAACATAGATGCCAGTAATCTAAAACTAGACTTCCACATCAATTCTCAAAGAATCAGACCAAAACTGGGGATCGCCTGCCCTTTCCAGATCTCAGACAGTAATAAAGATTTAGGCTACTTCCCTTTTTAGTAAACTGCGAAATCTAAAATGTTTTCCTGTCAATGTTTCAAGCTGCTTAACAAATTGACCACTTGTAAACTTTGACGAACAATATAAAGCCAGCCAAAGCATCATCGGTATACTGATAAAACATTCAAAGCAGAACGTGGTGTAAGGTTTTTGTTCTATCTGCCTGATGCAAAAAGGCAAGCTGTTGTATTAAAAAAAATAAAGGAGAAAAGACTATGGCGATCGCAAGATCTCAAGGCTCCGGTAGCTGGGTGCTGCTGTCTCTCTTGAAGAGCTTTTTAGTCTGGATGTTGATTTTGGAAGTCTGCTTCTTGGTCATTGGCTTTCCTGTAGTGACTGTGATTACAGCCGGTGCAGCCGTTGCTGCGATCGCGCTGTTGCCGCTTATGCCAATTAATGCCGTGCTGTTCGTTGTTAGCGTCGTAATTGGGGCTAATTTGCTGGGAGTAACACTGCTCTCAACAGGTTTAACTCTAAAAGGCGTTTACCCCCACGAGGTGAGCTGGTTGGGCTGGCTTAACCAGGAAGCAAGCGCTAATCATGTTGCGATTTATGCGGCCTGTCCCCTGACCTGCGACGTCCACTCCGCTGTCTTGCGACAGGTCTAGAAGCTCCAACCTGGAGACTCTAAAAATTCTAGAGAGCTTTTCGTTGGGCTACAAACGGGTATGTTTCAGCGGGCCTCTTAACTCAGGAGGCCCATTTCTTTGTCTATACCGGGTTGAGAGCCTTCCTCGAAACTAAAGAAGCAAACCCACGCTTGAACACCTTGGGGCCAGTGACGTACTCCCGACACCGATGCAAGCATACGGTGCGGGCTTCTCCCACGGCGCGAGTTTTACCTCTGGTTAGCCGATTCGAGCTTTTTATACTAAAGCAAAAGCGGGAGGTTAGCACACTCCCGCTTTCTGAGATTCAAAGTCTATTTAGAATTAGGAACCTACGCGGTCACCGGAGTGCGAGACTTAACACCCTCACCATCCGGAGTGAGACGACCCCCTTCTAGGAAGGAGCGCAGCATCCAGGCCATCTCTTCATGGCCTTCCATTAAACCTGTGAGGAAGTCGGCTGTGCCTTCGTCGTGGTAGTCTTCCTGGCACTTGTCAACGTGGTCACGCAAATCACGAATGATTTGCTCATGGTCGTCTACTAGGCGAGAGACCATTTCAGTAGCGTCAGGCAAATCGTTGGTATGCTCCTTGATTGTGGCCAGCTTCAGAAAGCCATCTGCGGTGCCAACTGGAAATCCGCCCAGCATACGTACACGCTCAGCGATCGCATCAATGCTTAGCGTGATGGCTTCGTACTGCTCCTGCCAAAGCTCGTGCAGGGTACGAAACTGGGGGCCAATCACGTCCCAGTGGTACTTTTTGGTTTTGATCACTAGCAGGTAAGAGTTTGCTAGGTCGCAATTTAGCAATTCTATAACGCCATTGCGCTGCTCTTCAGTAAGGCCGATGTTAATGCTTTTCATAGAGTTTTGTTCCAGGGTATCTTCATACCTTATTAGAGTAGAAACATAACTTAAAAACATCTTTCAAGAGACAGAGCTTAGTTTGGAAAGCTATTGAGCAGTTAACGGCTGACCGAAAGCTAAGTAAAGACAGATCATTTATCTCTTCAGGCGGATGTCATAGATTAGACTTTATTTTCAAAACGGTTTCATAAAAAATCTGTGGTCGCAGATACTGTTTAGCAAGTCTTTCAAGCTAAGCATCTGTTACCGTCATCCCCAACAGGTTAGCCTTCAAAGCCTTCTCAGCCATGATCTTGGCTAAATTTGGTAGCGTACCTGCCTGTACAAACTCTATTTCGATGGCTTCATTTCGATGGATATTTACGTAGCTGATAGCCCTAGCTAAATGCTTGAACCAAGCCCGTATTTAAGCGTTAGTTAACCTTTCTGCGTTTATGCTTGTTACAGCGATCGCCTGCTTCAGAAACTCCATAAAGTTACAAGCAATACAGCCCGGTCGCCTTTATAAAAAAAGTTATAAAATCTGATAACTTTAGCCATTGGCGCTAAATTACCAGAAGACAGCAAAAAGTCCCTAAAGCAAAGCTCTCGGAATTAGCAATGGTTACTACGCAAGCAACCGATACCTATCCACTCTCTGCTGACGAACTGCAGAACATAAATGCCTACTGGCGAGCAGCTAACTACCTGTCTGTCGGACAGATTTATTTACTAGATAATCCTCTATTGAAAGAGTCCCTACAGCGATCGCATATCAAGCCGCGACTGCTAGGGCACTGGGGCACGACGCCTGGTCTAAACTTTATTTACGTCCATTTAAATCGGCTGATCAAAGCCCGCGACCTCAGCATGATTTACATTGCCGGGCCAGGTCACGGCGGCCCTGGGCTGGTGGCTAACACTTATTTAGAGGGCAGCTACAGCGAACACTATCCCAACATTTCTCCAGACGCAGCGGGAATGAAGCATCTGTTTAAGCAGTTTTCATTTCCCGGCGGCATCCCCAGCCACGTTGCCCCTGAGACACCGGGTTCGATTCATGAGGGCGGTGAGCTGGGCTACGCGCTGTCTCACGCCTACGGAGCCGCGTTTGATAATCCTGAGCTGGTAGTGGCCTGTGTTATTGGCGACGGTGAAGCTGAAACAGGCGCTTTGGCAACGGCATGGCACTCTAACAAGTTCTTAAATCCGGCCCGAGACGGCGCGGTGCTGCCGATTTTGCACCTGAACGGCTACAAAATTGCTAACCCCACCGTCTTGGCGCGCATAAGCCACGAGGAGTTAGAAAGCCTCTTTGTGGGCTACGGCTACAAGCCTTACTTTGTCGAAGGCTCAGACCCCGAAAAAATGCATCAGGCGATGGCGCGGACGCTAGATGCGGCATTCGACGAAATTCAGGCAATCCAGCAGACGGCTCGTCAAAGCGGCGAGATTAAGCGGCCCCAGTGGCCGATGATTGTGCTGCGATCGCCCAAAGGCTGGACTGGCCCTAGAACGGTTGACGGCCATCAGGTAGAAGATTCCTGGCGATCGCATCAGGTACCGATCTCCAGCCTTGCCAAAAACTCCGAGCATATCCAGCAGCTCGAAGCCTGGATGCAAAGCTACAGGCCCGCAGAACTCTTTGATGAAAACGGCAGCCTAATGCCCGCACTCAAAGCGCTGGCCCCCAGCGGAGAGCGACGCATGGGAGCCAATCCCCACGCTAACGGTGGCTTGCTGCTGCGCGACCTGAAGCTGCCCGATTTTCGTCAGTACGCAGTCACCTTTGAGCAGCCCGGCACTAGCTACGAACAGGCCACTAAGGTACTGGGCGGGTTTCTGCGAGACGTGATGAAAAACAACATGCAGACGTTTCGCGTCTTTGGCCCGGATGAAACCGCCTCTAACCGCCTGAGCGCTCTCTTAGAAGTCACCCAGCGTACTTGGGTGGCTGAGCAGCTCCCCGCAGACAGCGACGGCGGCGACCTCAGCTCCGACGGTCGGATTATGGAAATCCTCAGCGAGCATACCTGCCAGGGCTGGCTGGAGGGCTATCTGCTCACCGGACGTCACGGCTTCTTTTCTTGCTATGAAGCCTTCATTCACATCATCGACTCGATGTTTAACCAGCACGCCAAATGGCTGAAGGTAACCAAACAAGAAATTCCCTGGCGGCGTCCGATCGCCTCGCTCAACTACCTGCTGACTTCCCACGTTTGGCGGCAAGACCACAACGGCTTTTCCCACCAGGATCCTGGCTTTATTGACCATGTGGTGAACAAAAAAGCAGACGTGATTCGCGTCTATCTGCCCCCTGATGCCAACACGCTGCTGTCGGTGGCCGACCATTGCCTCAAAAGCCGCAACTACGTCAACGTCATTGTGGCTGGAAAACAGCCAGAGCTGCAGTATCTGACCATGGATGAGGCGATCAAGCACTGCACCCAGGGTATGGGCATCTGGCAGTGGGCCAGCAATGACCAAGACGGCGAACCCGACGTGGTCATGGCCTGCTGCGGCGATGTGCCTACGCAGGAAACCTTGGCCGCCGTAGATCTTCTACGTCAGCACCTGCCTGATATTAAAGTTCGCGTGGTCAATGTCGTTGATCTGATGGCGCTACAGCCTGCTAGCGAACATCCCCACGGCATGAGCGATGTCGATTTTGTCAGCCTGTTTACCCCCGACAAGCCGATTATTTTTGCTTTTCATGGCTACCCCTGGCTAATTCACCGCCTCACCTATCGCCGCCCCAATCACGGCAACCTGCACGTGCGCGGCTATAAGGAAGAAGGCACGACAACGACGCCCTTTGACATGGTGGTGCGCAATGAACTCGATCGCTTTAGTCTGGCAGACGATGCCCTCGATCGCGTTGCTGGCTTTACTCATCAAAAGGCTTACGTGAAGCAGATGATTCACGACAGGCTGGTTGAACACAAGCAGTACGTCTACGAACACGGCGAAGACATGCCCGCAGTCCGCGACTGGAAATGGCCGTACTAATAGAAACTGGGTTTCTAGAGAAACCCAGTTTCTGAAAACAAACATTTATCAGAACAAATATGAGCCTGATCGTTTATTTTTTGCGTCACGGAGAAACCGAATCGAGCCGTAACGATGGCTTCTGCGGTATCTCTAATCCTGAGCTGACCGACATTGGTACGGCAATGGCCGAGGCTTTTGCCGCTGCTTACCAGTCACTTGAATGGAATGCCATTTATGCCAGCCCTATGAAGCGCACAATGGCAACGGCTAAGCCCTTCTGCGCTGCCACAGGTCTGGATCTGCAGCTGCGGGACGGCCTTAAAGAGATGAACTTCGGCCAGTGGGAAGAAAAAGACAAGCCCACGGTGCAGCGGGAATTTGCTGACGACTATGTGCGCTGGTTAACCGAACCTGCCTGGAACCCGCCAACCGGGGGCGAGACCGCCGTTCAGGTGGGCAGTCGGGCCGCGTTGGTGATGGCCGAGATTGAAGAAAAGCATACCTCTGGAAACGTCTTGGTAGTGGCCCACAAGTCCACCATTCGGATTATTCTGTGCAGCCTGCTGGGAATTGACCTAGGCCGCTACCGCGATCGCATTGCCATGCCTGTCGCCTCCGTCAGCACGGTCGAATTTGACGTTCACGGCCCCTTGCTTAGGAGGCACGGCGATCGCGCTCACTTACCCCCTGACCTGGCAAACCTGCCAGGAACCTGATATTTCGATGCCGTCAAACAAATCCAGAGAACATGAAAGTCCTCGTCCTCAACGCTGGGTCTAGCAGCCACAAGTGTTGCCTCTATGACCTGTCCTCAGACTCTCTGCCAGCCGACCCGCCGGAACCGCTGTGGCAGGGGCAGCTCGACTGGACTCATCAGCAGGGCAAAGTTGAGCGCACTGTGAAAACCGCCGCAGGGACTGAGCAGTCAGATCAGCTATTGGTATCGTCTCGCGGCGAAGGGCTGTCTGAGCTTTTAGAAACTCTCTGGAGCGGCGACACCCAGGCAGTTGAGGGGCCAGAGGCGATCGCCCTTGTCGGCCACAGGGTGGTACACGGCGGCGAAGAATATCACGACAGCGTTTGGATAGACGCGCAGGTAAAGCAAACGATCGAAGCGCTGATAGCGCTGGCCCCAGAACACAATCCCCGCAACTTAGAAGGCATTGAGGCGATCGCTGACATTCTCGGCGACGTGCCCCAGGTTGCCGCCTTTGATACCGCCTTTCACGCTCAAATGCCAGCAGCGGCTTTTACCTACGCGGTGCCCTACGACTGGTGCTCCCAGGGCATGCGCCGCTACGGGTTTCACGGTATTAGCCATCAGTACTGCGCCCAACGCACGGCTCAGCTCCTCGATCGGCCCCTAAAAAATCTGCGGCTGATTACCTGTCATCTGGGCAATGGCTGCTCTCTAGCCGCTGTGCAAAACGGGCGCAGCATCGATACCACAATGGGCTATACGCCCCTGGAAGGGCTGGTTATGGGCAGTCGATCCGGATCGGTCGATCCGGGTTTGGTGCTGCAGCTTTTACAGCAGGAAGCTTACGATGCCAAGCAGCTCAGCCACATTCTCAATAAAGAGTCAGGGCTGAAGGGGGTTTTTGGCCCATCGGGAGACCTGCGACAGATTCTGGAGCGATCGCCGAGGGCAATGAGCGCGCCCAGCTAGCCTTTGATATATTTATACATTCGCTACGTCGCTATATTGGGGCCATGCTGGGGGTTTTGGGGGGTTTAGACGCGCTGGTGTTTACCGCTGGCATGGGCGCAAACAGTCCCCAAATCTGGCAGGCCGTTGCAGATGCTTTTGGCTTTTTGAGGATAGCCCTCGATCCGACCAAGCTAGAGCGATCGCCCACTGACCAGATTATCTCCACACCCGCCTCCAGCGTCCAGGTTTTAGTCATTCACACTCAGGAAGAATGGGCGATCGCCCGCGACTGCTGGCGACTGTCTAGAGAGTAATTGATCATCTGGGCTAAGATTAGGGCGATCGCTTCCTGAACTGAACCCTGACGAGTTTTGTGATTAACGTCATCGGCCAGCGCTTAAGCAGGACACAAATAGCTGTTGCAGTCATTGCTCTGCTGGTGACTTTGCTGATTCAGTGGCCTGCTGTCGCCAACTCACTACCGCCGCCAACGCTGACCTGGCTAACTTTCAGCTATGAAACCAACCCAGCGGCGCTCGAAGGACTACAGCTTGCTCAGTGCAATGACGATGCCTGTCAGCAGCCAACTTTAGTAGCTCAGCACGGAAAATGCACCCGCTCAGGCTGTCTCTCTGCTGCTGAGCCAGTCCAAGACTTTAGATGCCAGGGCAGGACTTGCCTGCTAGCGGAGGAAGGGATGACGGGTAATTCTATCCTAGCGGAGGGTGGCTCGTTTAAGCTGATTGGGCAGTTTGCTGACCGGGTACGTCAGAGTCCTGTAGCTCAGGTTAACACCCTTGGGGGGTTTCTCCGGCGCAACTGGCGGGTAACGGTCTCAGCAACTGAGCTGAGGGTTGCTGAGGATTCTGGTTTACTGACAAAACAGGGGAGCGGCCTGCTTTACTGGGGGAGCTTTGGTCTGACGCTGCTGCTAGAGCTAGCTGTAGCAAGTGCTTATCTGAAAAAGCTGCAGGCTAATGCTGCGGTCGTTCAGCGGACGCTCATTAGCCTGGGGCTGGTACAGTTTGTGAGCTATCCGGTGGTGTGGCATTTTGTTGAGATAGCCAGCCCTTTTCAGTTCCTTTCTGTGCGCGTCTTTGCTTTTGTTTGTTTGGGCATTGCTGTGCTGTACGGTCTGCTGCTACTCCCGGCCCGCAAAGCGCCTGAGCGACGGCTGGTGCAGCTCTCTCTGGCGCTGTGGATATTTTTATTTGGTGCTGGTATTGTAGTCGCCGTGCTATTTTCCTACGGGCCGAGGATACCCCTTGAGTCTGGCCTATGGCCGCGCCCGGTAGCTGTAGCAGTTATGGAATTTTTTGCGATCGCCTATGAAGCCGCTATGCTGAAGCTACTGAGCCGCAAAGCACTAACCTGGCAGCAATCTGGCAGTTTGAGTCTGCTGACTAATCTAGCAAGCTGGCTGCTAGGATCCCTGTTCCTGGCGGTCGGGGGAGTCAGGAGCATTGTTTAGGCATCTAGCGCGATCGCCTTTGCTATAGCAATCCTAAATCATTTGTAGGGAGAGAGAGTTGTGAAAGGACTTTCCTACAGAGAAAGTCCTTTCACAATCCAAATAGGATCGCTATATCAAGTTCGTAGTTGAGACTTATACTCATTCCCTAAAAAGCCTGTCTTATGGACGTCTAACGACCAAGTTCAGCGGATTTTGAGAGCGGTAATAATTTTCAAGACTTAACCAGAATTTGCAAATCCGCTCTCAAAATTCCGTTGCAACGACTTGTTAGCTGGCGGTCTGCTCAAGATTTCTCAGGAGTATAGAAGTCATCCAATATTCACTTATTCTAGAAATTGGTTTTTTTAGCATATTTTTGCATAAGATCCTGCACGATCGCTGTAGAAGTACGAAAGTTAGTTTGCTGAAGCCGTTCAATTGCTACAGCAAAGTCAATCAAGTTTTCGCTGGCAGCTCGATCCAAAATGCCCAAAACGCCAGTGAGGTCAAGCCCACGACTAGCAGCTAGGCGACGGGCTGCGAGATCATCAAGTAGGATAAGATCGGCTTTCAGGCTTTCCGCAAGTAAAATAGCGGCGCATTCTCCCGCGTCTAGCTTGAGTAAATCTGAATCAGGTTGAGTTGAAGTTGATTGAATAGTAAGCCATGTAGACGGCGATGCAATCCACTGCTGCACAACGAGCGGAGCTTTGAGTGAAGCAAGTTCATCCCGGACAGTTTCAGGAATGAGGATGCCTCCAAAAAGACGAGGTAGAAGCTCTATTTGCTCAATAACGACCAGATAAGAGATGGGCGAGGTGTTGGAAACAACGAGCATATATCAGGGCAACAGTTTTTTTAGTGTGGCACAATCGCTCTCTAAATCAGCTTTAGTGTAGGGTGGTTCGGCTTGTTCGTGCTGAAGGAAAGTGTAGGTGTCCCAACGAGAGGTGAAGCCCAACATTTGTCCAACCTCACCTGAGCCAATTAAGCCTTTCTGGTAGGCTTCAACAGCGAGTAGTTCAAGGAAGCGTCGGGTAAGGGTTTCGGGACTGTCAGCTAGTTGAGCGGCGATGCTATCGGGAATTTCCAGGGTGATTTGCATATTAATTATTCCTAATACTAAGAGGGAGTCTACATCATTCAATTGCTCTGGAAGAACCTGGTTGTAATTGTATCAGTGGTGTTGAAATGCATTATGACAGGGCAGATAGCGAAGATAGTGGTGACTGGGCAATATCGTAGTTATAAAATGCACAGTTAGCTTGAATGGTGGTGAGAGTGCGGAAGGCTATTTTGCCAGAGGCAGTAGAGATTAGGGTGAGTAGGCTAGTAGTCCACCAAAGAGACTTTGCCTAGTTCTCTTGCTCTAGGTTCGGCTCTTGCTCCAGGTTCGGCTCTTGCTCTACTTTCGGATATAGACGCTCTAAGAGGATGTTTGAAAAGTCGGTTAGGGCGTAAAAAAGCTCACTCAGTGTAAGCTGCGAATAGAAAGTACACAGCACCGAGAGAGCCAGATGAGTAAAGCATACCCCAGTAACCTGAGCCGCGACCAA
>JAAUQI010000088.1 GCA_012032345.1 Leptolyngbyaceae cyanobacterium RM1_1_2
GCCCCCTGCTCTTCAGGGTCAATTTCCGAGAGGTTGGGTTCTCGATGCGGTTGAATCGTCATGCCCCTTATGCTACAAACATTTGCTCCATTCGCAATAGGTCAGCTTTGTTGCAGTGACTAATTACAATTTGAACTTCTCACAGCTAACTTTCTTCTGTTCTCTAACGTCCTGGGGAAAATCGCTTATTGCTTATTAATAATTAAGTATAAGTAACTACAGGTATAACCTTGCAGGCTCTTCTGGGTGTCTGGTAATAAGCCAAGCTTATATCAGGCATGGCAGGGGTTTCAGACTTTTTAGCAACAACAAAACGTATCTTGCTATACGGTTTTAACCGCAAACCCAGAAGAGCCACCTTGCATAAAATTTTTCTAAACAACACAGTTACTTTATCAAAAGCACTTTTTTGGAAAAGATTTTATTTATCCCAATCCTGAAAGAAAAAAATTTCTAGATAGTTTGTAGTCTTTATATACAACGCTTGTAAAAACTTATTAGCAGTAAGTGCTTGTACCTACTACTAATCAAGAATCTAAAACAAACACTATGCGGCGCATCCCACTAGCATTTTCTAAGCTGTTAAGAGTCTTAATAGATTTGTTTCGTTCTGATCCTTTATCGCTTTGTCTTTTATTTTCGGTAACTTTTGCAATATGTTTGAGTCTTAATTTTTTGTTTGACTTTAGTACAATACTTGAGTGGTTTAGGGATAGCAACATTTGTTTTGTGAGCTGTCATCAAGGTGATTCAAGTGAATATTCACCAGAATTTAACAATTCTGGAGTTATAGAAGGTAGCCAAATTGCAACAGGTGAAAACTCAGTTGCCATAGGAGAGATTAAGACTAATATCACGCAGTTGATTCATAATATCGTTGAGCTGTCCAACAACATTAACGAGAAAGTCGATTTCTGGAATATTGAAGTTGAAATTCAACAAATTCAAAATTCTGGGAATCAAATTATTGAGATTCTTAATGATTTTGACAATATAGTTTGCACTCTTGATAGCAGTGAAGAGTCACCTGATAACTCGCCAGTTGACATACCACCTGAGTCCGAGCCTCCACCCACACCTCCTCATTCATCAGACCCCTGGGACTTTGATAATTCTGACAAAGGAGACCGTGAACCTCCTGGCAAAAGTCATTGGCAAAAGTGCGAAGGTGATTTTCCTTGTTAGTCACTTGCTAGAGCCAGTCAAAAACATCTTTTGAAGAAGTAAGTTTCTTAAAACCCTTAAAAATCAGCGCTACTTTGTCTACTCGCTCACTCTGAATCAGTTTCAGCCTTTTTAGCTCTGATTTCAGCATGCAACAGCAGCCGAGATGGCGAGAGAAGATATAGCCAGGGCGATGCGTTTCATGATTTAGCTCCTTTGTTTGCGTTTTTGACTTCAATCATCTTGAGTCTTACGATGCAGCCGCTCTCTGCGGTTCTCATGACCGAAAGCTGGGAATAGAAGGCTTGACTGCCTATGACTTCATCCTTGAAACCCTTCTTAGCACAGCTTTATAAGTATTTGGTATCAGCCGCTCAAAGGGGCGCGGGTAATCTGACTGCGATCGCAATCTACCGCCAGCAGCTTCACCTGCATATGCTCAATCGCAGGGATGGCTTTGAGACCAGCAAAAATTGGCCCCTCTAAATACGCCTGAGCGCTAGCCTCATCAGTAAATAGATAAACGCCGCCTGCCTCTAAGCTGGCCGGATCATAAGTCCAGATTTTCCAAACTAAACCTGGCACCTCAGAGGCAATTTTGTGGGCGCGATCGGTAGCGGCCTGCTGCACTTCCGGCGTGGCAGCAGCCCTATAGCGAAAGAGTACCTGCACTAATTTGTAAGTCACTGAGCTACCTGGTTGTGGCTGAGCCGTGGCTGCCTTAGTCACTGTCTACGGTTTCAAACACGTCTGCTTCTAGGGGCTGGTCAAATAGGCCAAACAGTGGCCCCAAAATAGCCCCAAAGATAAAGCCGCCTGCATGTGCCCAGTAAGCGACGCCGCCGCCTTCCATGCCTACATTGGCCGGAGCTTCCAGACTGGCGACGCCGTAGAACGCCTGCTGCACAAACCAAAAGCCTAGATAGACAATGGCCGGAATCCGAAAGGTGGTGAAGAAGAAGCCCAGAGGCACAAAGGTTAAAATTCGCACCCTGGGGTAGCGGAAAATGTAAGCCCCCATCACCCCCGCGATCGCGCCGCTAGCTCCCAAGGACGGAATTGTAGAACTCTCGCTAAAGTACCACTGGGCCAGACCTGCCAGGGCACCGCAAAAAAGATAAAACAGCAAAAACTTAACTCGGCCCAGCTGTTCTTCCAGATTATTGCCAAAAATCCACAGGTAGAGCATATTGCCGCCTACGTGCAAAAATCCAGCGTGGAGAAACTGACTGGTAAAAAGAGTTTTCCACTCGCTGAAGCTAGGAGCCGCCAGACCTGTTTCAAAGCTAACGCTCAGCTCCTGAGGCACGATCGCCCATTGGTCAAAAAAGCTAGCCAGCCCCGCCTGAGACAGCGTTAGCTCGTACAAAAAAATGAGAACATTAAGCGCAATTAGCCCGTAGGTGACGTAGGGCGTAATCGTAATGGGATTTTCGTCTTTGAGCGGTACCACAGCCTTAGACCTCGACGCAACACGTAGCAGGAGCAGCCTACCCTCAGATATACTCCCATCGCCTATCACCAAGATTCATCTATCTATTGGCGGGGTTAGCTGACTTGCTTAGTGAAGTTATCTGCGGGTTGAGCGCCGCTGATGCCCCCACTGAATCAGCCGTAGACCGCCAAAATAACCGACAACGGCACAGATCGCTCCCATAACAGAGCAGCCGACAAAAAGGGCCAGGGTAATCTCGCTGCCCATGGCCATCCAGACCTGTAGCGACTGATCTTTTGGAATCGCTACTGCTGCTCCGCGATCGCCTAGCAGCCAGCGGCCTACCTGAAAATTGAGCGCGTAGATCGGCACGTAGGTAAACGGATTGCTCACCCAGGTGCCGGCAGCGGCCATAATCTTATTGCCGCGAATCACCGCCGCGATCGCAACCCCCAAGATAGTCTGGAAGCCAAACAGCGGAAACAGTCCGGCAAAAATACCTGCTGCCAGTCCCCGAGCTAAAGCCTTGGGGCTGCCCTGCAGTCGGATAAAGCGGTAGTAAAAATACTTTAGCCGTCTCTGCCAGGATCTTTTTTTCTTTACCTGAGCCAGTCGTGACTGGCGGGTCAGAGCCGTTTTTGCCGCAGGCTCTGATGGGTTTGAAGTTTGCGTTTGAGCGGGTTGAGGCGAAGCAACTTTGGGATAGTCTGGTAGCTCAGGTGATTCAGGTGTCATGCTCATGAGCGAGTTTATTGTCCCGGCAGCTATTTTTATTATGCTGGCTGTGAAGAGGTATCCGCAGCCGTTATTTTGAGAGAACCCGTTAAGTTAGTGCCACAGATTGTTCAAGCAGAAACTATTGCGGCGATCGCTACCGCCATTGTGCCTCAGCAGGGCAGTGTGGGGATTGTTCGGCTCTCTGGGGTCAGCGCTCAGGCGATCGCGCAGAAGCTTTTTCAGACACTAGGGCAGCAGCCCTGGCAGAGCCACTGCATTCTTTACGGCTATATCCGCCATCCCCAGACCCAGCAGGTCATTGACGAGGCTTTGCTGATGCTGATGCTAGCGCCCCGTTCTTACACCCGCGAGGATGTAGTCGAGTTTCACTGTCACGGCGGCATCCTCCCCGTCCAGCAGGTTTTGCAGCTCTGTCTGAGCGCTGGGGCCAGACTGGCCCAGCCTGGAGAGTTTACGCTGCGGGCTTTTCTCAATGGCCGACTTGACCTGACTCAGGCTGAGGGGGTAGCAGATTTGGTGGGGGCGCGATCGCCCCAGGCGGCTCAGAGCGCGCTGGCAGGCATTCAGGGTAAGCTAGCTCGTGCCGTGCGAGATCTGCGCCAGGGCGCTTTAGAGATTTTGGCTGAGGTCGAGGCCCGCATCGATTTTGAAGAAGACCTGCCGCCTCTAGATGAAGTCGCTCTAGAGCAGCAGCTTGGGCAAGCCCTGGCTCAGGTCAGACAAATACTCTCAACCGCCCATCAGGGAAAACTGCTGCGGTCAGGGCTGCGCGTGGCGATTGTGGGTCGGCCCAACGTCGGTAAGTCTAGCCTGCTCAATGCCTGGAGCCGCAGCGATCGCGCTATTGTGACCAGTCTCCCCGGCACCACGCGGGACGTGGTGGAGTCTCAGCTAGTCGTCGGCGGCATTCCGGTGCAGGTGCTAGACACCGCCGGGATTCGAGCTGCAACTGATCAGGCCGAAAAGATTGGGGTGGCGCGATCGCTTCAGGCAGCTCAGTCTGCCGATTTAGTCTTGTTGACAATCGATGCTGGAGCAGGTTGGACAGAGGCAGACCAGCAGCTTTATGAGCAGGTACGCGATCGCCCCCTAGTTTTGGTGGTTAACAAAATAGATTTAGTAGAGCCTACAGCGCTGGCCCTGCCGACAATAGAAGCTCAAAAGGTATATACCGCCGCCGCTCAAAATCTTGGCATTGAGGCTTTAGAAGCCGCCATCTTGAGCGCCGTTGAGGGCGGACTGGTGGCTGCCGATTTAGATTTAGCCGTCAATCAGCGTCAGGCGGCTGCCCTCACCCAGACCGAATCAGCTCTGGAGCAAGTGCAAAAAACAATTCAGGACAGATTACCCCTCGATTTTTGGACAATCGATTTGCGAAGAGCTATCCAAGCGCTGGGAGAAATCACGGGTGATGACGTCACCGAGTCGGTGCTGGATCAGATTTTTAGCCGCTTCTGTATTGGCAAATAGCAGTATTGGCAAATAGCAGTATTGGCAAATAGCAGTATTGGCAAATAGCCGCTAATCACAGCAGACTAGCAGGAGATCCCATCTGCTTTTTAACCCGCTTTGCTCACCGCAGGCGCAGCGGTCTGTTGGCGAATATCCTGGACTAGCTGCTGCAGGCCATCTGAATTGAGCCGATAGCTGAGCGGGTGTGCAATCAGCCGCGCCGTGCTTTGATAGAGCACCTCTAGCTCAATCAGGTGGTTCTCACGCAGCGTTGTCCCGGTCGAAACTAAATCAACAATGGCCTCAGACATGCCCGTGATCGGGCCTAGCTCCACAGAGCCATAGAGCGGCACGATCTCCACAGGCAAATCAATGCTTTGAAAATACTCTTTAGCACTGTTAACAAACTTAGAAGCCACCCGGCTGTGAGCAGGCAAGTCCAGGGCTGAGCGATAGGGGCTGCTGGCCTGCACCGCCACAGACAGCCGACAGCCGCCAAAGCCCAAATCTGCCAGGTGAGCCACGCTGGGGCGTTTCTCTTTCAGCACATCGTAGCCAACTACGCCTACCTGGGCCTGCCCGTACTCCACATAGACAGGTACGTCTAGCGCCCTGACTAAAAGAGCCTGCGCCGTCCCGGTTGGGTCGCTAATTTGCAGCTGGCGGTTAGACTTGTCTAGAAATCCGCTGAAGTCTAAGCCCAGGGATTGAAATAAAGCAATGCTGTCTTCGAGCAAGGCTCCTTTAGGCAGAGCAACGGTAATCATACAGGCCCATTACAAACAAAAAAATGTCTTGCTAATTTTATCAGCTAAGCTGCTTGCCGATTTTCGTTAGCCTCAGCCTGAGTCAGCTTTTGCGTGTTAGATAGCAGACTTTCAGCAAAGCGATCGAAGCGCTCAGACAGCTTGTCATCGGTAAGCTCTCCGGCTTCATCAAAGGCTTGCCATGCCTGACCAATGGCAATCTGTTCAGGAATTACCCAGCCGTGTACCCACCGCATGATAATTCTCAAATCATTCAGCGCATTGCTGTTGGGCTGTCCGCCTAGAACACTGATCAGCCCCGTAACTTTGCCTGCAAGCTGATCAAAGCTCATTAAATCTAAAGCGTTTTTAATCACGCCGCTGACGCTGCCGTGATACTCTGGCGTGGCCAAAATCAGCCCGTCCGCTGCCTTTACCGCATCTTGCAGTCGCTTGACGTCCGGGTAGTCAGCGTAGGCTTTAGAGCCATCACAAAAAGGCAAAGTCATTGCTCGCAAGTCTAAAATCTCAACTTCGCCGCCTAAAGCTTCAATTCGCTGAGCAGCAATGCTGAGCGCCTGCTGACTGTAAGAAGCAGGTCTGAGGCTACCGCCGATACCGACAATCTTAATCATGATCTAAAGACTCCAGAATTAGCTATATTGGGTTTGCCTAACTTGTACTCGTTATGAGTTTAACTTAAACCCATTCTAATTCAGCCCGCAAAATTCGACCAGTCAAATTCAGCCCAGCAGGTGCCGGGTAGCTGCCGGGGCTATGCTTCTCAAACCCTTGACTACTATGTCCGGCTTTGAGAGCTAGGATAGACAAGAAGCTGGTGTTTCATCCCCAACATTTCCCTCAATCTGGATTGATAAAAGGCCATCGTAATCATGACGCAACGCTCTAGTAAGTCCTCGTCTAAGCCCGCCAAAGCCAGGTTTGGCTCAGCCGCAACAGGTCTTTTGACGGCAGGTTGGCTGCTGCTTCAAAGCCTCACAGCGCTCTCTCCGGCTCTAGCGCAAACGCCTGAGCCTAAAACAGATGAGCTAACCTACAGCGGCTTGCTGGAGAAAATCGATCAGGGCGAAGTTAAGCGAGTTGAAATTGATCCAGCCCGTCGGTTGGCTTTAGTCCAGCTTGATGGTCAGTCTGAAGACGCACCACCGGAAAAGGTGATGCTGTTTGCTGGCGATCGCAACGCTGATTTGATTGAGCGCCTGCGAGATAACCGGGTTGATTTTGAGGTGGTTGAGGCAGCAGATAATGGGGCGCTGGCCTGGTTAGCCACCAACTCTCTGCTGGCGCTGATTTTAATTGTGGGTCTGCTGATGATTTTGCGGCGCTCTGCCAACGCCTCCGGCAACGCCATGAGCTTTGGTCGCTCCAAAGCCCGTTTTCAGATGGAGGCCAAAACCGGCGTGATGTTTGACGATGTCGCCGGGATTGAAGAGGCCAAAGAAGAACTACAGGAAGTAGTGACTTTCTTAAAGCAGCCAGAGCGGTTTACGGCTGTGGGTGCCCGCATTCCTAAAGGCGTTTTGCTGATTGGGCCACCGGGCACGGGTAAAACGCTCTTGGCCAAGGCGATCGCCGGGGAAGCAGGCGTTCCTTTCTTTAGCATTTCCGGCTCTGAGTTTGTGGAAATGTTTGTTGGTGTGGGCGCTTCTCGGGTACGTGACCTGTTTAAGAAAGCCAAAGAAAGCGCCCCCTGCATTGTTTTTATTGATGAAATTGACGCAGTGGGGCGGCAGCGCGGCACCGGCATTGGCGGCGGCAACGATGAGCGCGAACAAACCCTCAACCAGTTGCTCACCGAGATGGATGGCTTTGAGGGCAACAGCGGCGTCATTGTGATTGCGGCCACTAACCGTCCTGACGTGTTGGATTCAGCTCTTTTGCGTCCCGGTCGCTTCGATCGCCAGATTATGGTAGATTTGCCGACCTATAAAGGGCGGCTGGGGATTTTAGAAGTTCATGCTCGTAACAAAAAAATTGACCCGGAGGTATCGTTAGATGCGATCGCCCGTCGCACGCCCGGATTTTCGGGAGCGCAGCTGGCTAACCTGCTCAACGAAGCGGCAATCTTAACCGCCAGACGTCGCAAAGACTCAATTACAACCTTAGAAATTACCGACGCGATCGATCGCATCACCATCGGTCTCAGCCTGACACCGCTGCTGGACAGCAAGAAAAAGCGCCTGATTGCCTACCACGAACTGGGGCACGCGCTGCTGATGACGCTGCTAAAGCATTCCAGTCCGCTAGACAAGGTAACTATCATTCCGCGATCGGGCGGCGTTGGCGGCTTTGCCAGCTACCTGCCTAGAGAAGATCGTGGCGATGACGGCCTTATGTCCTATGCTGAGCTGGTCGATATGATTACGGGGGCACTGGGGGGTAGAGCGGCAGAATCCATTGTTTTTGGCGAAGATGAGGTAACTCAGGGAGCCAGTAACGATATTCAGCAGGTGACTAATATTGCCCGTCAAATGGTCACCCGGTTTGGCATGTCAGAGCTGGGTTCTTTTGCTTTAGAAAACTCCAATAGCGAAGTCTTCTTGGGCCGTGACCTAATGCCCCGCTCCGAATTTTCAGAAGAGATGGCGGCTCAAATCGACCATCAGGTACGCGACTTAGTCAAAAGCTGCTATATAAAAGCCCGTGAAACTCTAGGCCAAAATCGTTCGCTAATCGATCGCCTGGTAGACCTTCTGCTCGAAAAAGAAACGCTAACGGGCGAAGAATTCCGTCAGATCGTAAGCGAGTATACCGGGCTGACTGAAAAAGAACTGGCTAAGTCAGTCGTTGTCGGCTAAGCTCTCAAACACCAAACCCCTCTAGTAAATCAGTTCGTAGAGTGCGTCATGGCCCAGTCTGGCGCACCGCTCTATAGAATCAGCTCGACTTTATTTATTTGGGGTGATGTAGCAGTCGCTATGTCCTGCCTTTGCAGGCTGCAATCCTGATTAACGCAAAATCCTCTAGAAACCCTTTAAGCCTTCTAGAGGATTACTGTCTACGGGCCGACAGCCAGTGTGGGTACCGCTCAGGCTTCTTCCCACAGAGTACGGACTTTGTCAGGCAGCACCTTTGCAATCTCGCTGACTCGCTCCTGTGACAGCTCATCCTTAGTGGCTGAAAAGACTGCTTTGGTGGCTTGTTCAGGACTGACAAACTTAGACAAGCCGCCTTCCTGCTTGACCCGGAAGAAGAAAGTATCCCCGTCAAACTCTAGCGGTGGACGCACCTGACTGAGGAAACGCACAATCGGGTTGGTGTCTTGCCAAAGCTCAGCTACCTCGTTTTGCAGAGCTTTGTCCTCGGTGCTAATGGCTTTTTCGTGCAGTTCGCTCGCTACTCGCCCCGAAGCTTCTTTGGTCATCAGGTCGCGCATGGTGCGAAAGACAACTTCCGCCAAGTCTCGGGCATCAAAGATATCTTCTAGCTCACCTTTGAGCATGACTTTTTCTAAAAAGTCCATGTTTTCGGTTGCAATTGGCGTAGCTGGGCCACCCTTAAGCGCTTCAGGCGGATTCTCATTCATTTTTTCGAGCAGGCGCTGACCTTTTTCGGTCAGTTCTGCCTTTTCAAACTCAATCAGGTGAGGCAGGGGGCCATCTTCAGCCCCGAGCGTATTGGCGATTCGCACATCTACCTCGTCAGAGTTGATCAGGTCGGGGACGTCTTCCTGATTGGCGTAGGCATTACCTGAAAACTTAGCATCAATAAATCCTTTTTGATTAAGGTAGTCAAGATGGCCTAGCAAATCTGACTTGGAGAGCTGACGTCCGGTAAAATCAGTTTCTGTAAAATTTACTTCGTGCTTACCTGTGGCTGAGCGCTCACCTTCACCAATTTTTTTAAGCAAAATATAAGCAACGTCATCTCTTAAGTTGATCGGCATATAAAATTCTCCTAAGCGTTAAGTTTTGCCCCTGCACTCACAAACCCTAGGGCGCTTCGTCGTCAGAATCATCTACTGGAAGATGTATTTTGTTGTGTTTAATACGTTTTACCATCGCACAAACGCTTAACTGCTTCGGGGTTTCAAGCGATCGCCCAGGGTACCTAAGAGTTGTACTAGGCTGAAGCAAGAATAATCCTGAGACGCTGAACCTATGGCGGCAATGCCCCCTAACTTGACCCCCATCTTCACCTGGTTTCGACAGCAGGGCTGGCAGCCACTACCGTTTCAGCAGGCCACCTGGGATGCCTATCTAGCAGGCCGCAGCGGTTTAATTCAGGTACCTACAGGCTCAGGTAAGACCTACGCGGCAGTAATGGGGCCGATAGCAGATCTGCTGCAAAAGCCAGGTCAGGGACTACAGCTTTTGTACATTACGCCCCTGCGATCGCTAGCCCGAGATATTGAGCAGGCCATTTGCCGCCCGATTGAGGCGATGAGCTGGCCTCTAAAAGTCGAGTCTCGCACCGGGGACACCAGCTCCTCGCGCAAATCGCGGCAGCTCAAAAACATGCCTGATATTTTGATCACAACGCCAGAATCTCTGGCAGTGATGCTGTCTTACAAAGATACGGCTAAGCGCTTTGGAGAATTGCAGGCAGTGATTTTAGACGAGTGGCATGAGCTAATCAGTTCTAAACGAGGGACTCAAAGCGAGCTGTGCTTGTCTCACCTGCGCCGCCTCAATCCCCAGCTTAAAACCTGGGCCGTCTCGGCCACCCTGGGCAATTTAGCGGAAGCGGCTCAGGTGGCGGTCGGGCTGGGCTGTGAACCCGTGGTGGTGCAGTCTAGCCTGAACCGTCAAACGGTGATCAAAAGCATCTTGCCAGAGTCGGTGGATACTTTTCCCTGGGCCGGGCATTTGGGCCTGCGGCTCTATGAAGATCTGATCGCGGCCCTGGATGTTGAAAAATCGACGCTGATTTTTACCAACACGCGATCGCAGTCAGAGCGCTGGTTTCAAGCACTGCAGTTTGCTTTACCAGAACACGGCGATCGCATGGCGCTGCACCACGGCTCAATTGATGTCAAAACCCGCGAGGCGATTGAGGCTGGGGTAAAACGAGGAGACATTAAGTGGGTAGTCTGCACTTCGTCTCTCGATTTGGGCGTAGATTTTCAGCCGGTTGAGCGAGTCGTGCAGATTGGCAGCGCTAAGAATCTAGCCCGGCTGCTGCAGCGGGCCGGGCGATCGGCCCATGTACCGGAAGGCACTTCGGAGGTTTTCTTCTTACCCACCAATGCGCTAGAGCTAATAGAAATCTCAGCCTTTCGTCGGGGTCTAGCCGAGGGACAGGTCGAGACTCGCCACCCTCGCTCCAAGCCTTATGACGTCTTGATTCAGCATTTGGTAACGTTAGCCTGCGGTGACGGCTTTGAGGCTGAAAAAACTCTGACAGACATTCGCCAAACGGTAGCCTATGCCCACCTGAGCGCGGCTGAATTTGACTGGATTTTGGATTTTTTGGTGCAGGGGGGCCAGTGTCTCAAGGCTTACCCGCGCTATCAAAAAATTGTTCACAATCAGGGACTCTATCAGGTATCAAATCCTCAAACTGCCCGTATGCACCGGATGGGAATTGGCACCATCACGTCTAATCAGGCTGTGCGAGTTGTCTATACGAACCGCAAGCAGATTGGCACAGTCGAAGAAAATTTTGTCTCTAAGCTCAAAAGAGGCGACGTCTTTTTCTTTGCCGGACGGCAGCTAGAATACTTTCAGCTCAAAGATATGATGCTCTATGTCAAAAGCACTCAGAAAAAATCGACGGTTACCCCCATCTGGGGCGGCAGCAGTCTAGCCATTTCTGATGCTTTGAGTCTGTATTTACGCCAGGAAATCGACCAGGTCAAAGATTTTGCTAATCTCAACGCTGAACTAACCTGTGTTTTACCTATTTTAGCGGCGCAGGACACCTGCTCTCATCTACCTGCCCGCCACGAATTGCTGATTGAAATTTGCAAATCTCGTGAAGGTCAGCATCTCTATGTGTTTCCTTTTGAGGGCCGCTTTGTTCATGAGGGCCTCGGCTTTCTCTGGGGCTACCGTTTTGCCAATCAGCAAAAAGCTACCTTCACAGTTTCAGTTAATGACTACGGCTTTGAGATTCTTGGGCCTAAAGGCTATCCCTTTGAAAAACTTTTTAGCGATCGCTTTTTTGCCCTCGATCGGCTATTTGACGACCTCAAGGCCAGCCTTAATATTTCTGAGCTAACCCAGCGTAAGTTTCGCGGCATTGCCCAGATAGCTGGCCTGGTTTTCAAAGGATACCCCTCATCTCAAAAGACGGTGAGCCAGCTACACATCAGTGCCTCGCTAATCTATGATGTATTTTCTAAGTATGAGCCTGAAAACCTGCTTTTGCAGCAGGCAGAACAGGAAGTACTACAGCAGCAGCTTGAAGCCGACCGTTTGGGCCAAACGCTAGAGCGACTGAGCCAGCTAACAATAATCTGGAAAACAACGCAGCGGCCCTCGCCTTTTGCTTTTCCACTGCTGGTAGAACGGCTTAGTTCGCGCCTGTCAAACGAAACACTCTTAGAGCGGATTGCTAGAATGAAAGCCCAGTGGAATCACCAGAGCTGACGCTTGCTTTCAAGTACCTTAAGAAAGCGGAATCTAGCAGTTTCCTCTCGGTTCGATTGCTGGTTGCAGAAGAATGTGTGCTCTGCCATTTACTCAAGTTGCAATAGCGAGTATTGATGGCTAACCCTTGAGTGATAAAGGCTACATGACAACTCAAAATATTCTCCAGTACGAATCAAAAATCTGGGCAACGGCTGATTTACTGCGGGGCTGTGGCATTAAAGAGTCGGAATGGCCCGTCCTACATGATGCCGTTTTTTGACCCAACGTAGCCATACCGTTAGGCTATACCCATCCTTCAAGCTCTGGCTTCTTACGTCAGTGCTATTCACACCCTGCTAGAACGCCGCGATCGCTTCTCTATGTCAAAGCTGGCAGGCAGAGGTTAGCTATGATAGGCTCACAGCCTGATGGTTTGCCAAAGCCTATAGCAAACCGCAGTTTGGTTAGGACAACTCAGATCGCTAAATCTTTACATGACCAGCCTCCCCTTCTGCCTTCCTCCCTCTGCCTTCCCCCTTCTGCCTTCTCCCTTCTGCCTTCATTCTTCTGCCTTCTGCCTTCCCCCTCTCACTACATCTCATGATTCAAGCGCTACCCGCTACCAAAGCAGTGAAGCTCCCGATTGAGGTGCCGATCGCACCTCCCTTCATCCAAACGGCCTCAAATTTTATAGTTGACGGCGATCGCCCAATGTTCTAAGATCTCTCACTAGGTTGTGACGCTAAAATGTTGCAGCTTTTTCGCAAACAGGACTCAAAAACCTAGCAGCTTCTGAAGGTGTTCCTAGCACCAACAGAAGCCTAAACCCCCCAAACTCTAAGGCAGTTCGGGTCGGTCTAGGGGAATTTTACCCCTTAGCCACCTCGTATTGCGCTGCAAAGTCGCGGGGTGGCTAAGTTTTTGGGTTCTGGCAACTCGACTAAGGCTTCTAGCCCCGCTCAGTCTCTTTTGTCAGAGAGATGGCTTAGCCAGGGGGGGTTAGCGCTTAGAGAGAGGGCCAGACCTCAAAACCACAAAAGGAGTAAATCATGTTTCAAGACCCCAATTCGGGCGATCGCACTAATGCGATCGCCACAGAGTTTGATAGCCCTGATGGCAACATCCGAGTGCTAATTTTTGGCTCACTGCCCTGTGTGCGTTAGGAGATTCACCGTATGCACGCTAAAGGCTGTGTGGAAGCTAACGACTGGAGCCGTCCCGTCTCCACCGGGCTACCCAACGAGGTGATGGTGATTTTGGTCAAGCGCTGCCGACTTGACTAGAGCCAAGGGCTGGGGGGCTAGGGCAGAGCGCTCGACTCCCCCGGCAAGACTCAGCAGATAGTGGCGTTGAGCAGAGTCAAAACCAGCTTTGAACAAAACGTCTTTACTCAGGGAATACCGTTGGTTGAGCGGAGTCGAAACCAACTTTGAACAAAACACCCCTACAGCGCCAGCTGAGAACAAATTTCGAGTTTTTCGTTGGGATGGCTGGCGAAGTAGTGGCGTAGCCAGTGACAGCCTTGGGCCAGGAGGTCGTCTAGGCCATCGTCGATCGGCCACAGCTCCAGCTCATCATCTACGGCGGATTTTAGAATTAGGTATTGCTGGTCGGGTGTAAATTCAGCATCATAGCCGGGATATTCAGCCAATAAAGTGCCGTCACGATCGTAAAGGCGAACAATCCGATCGCTGTCTGAGCTAGTCACGATGCGATCGCCATCGGCGCTGATGCTAGGCTCAATCCCCTGCAGTTGGAATAGCTCTTGGCCGTCTCGGGAATACACCCAGCTCAAGTTGTCGCTGTTTAGAGAAAGTCAA
>JAAUQI010000023.1 GCA_012032345.1 Leptolyngbyaceae cyanobacterium RM1_1_2
GATAAAAATGGTGCTGTACCAGGTGGCGTTACGCATCCACATAAAGCCCAGCTGTACCCCCAAAATCGCGTAGGGCATCACAAAAGAACGCTGCGGGGTGGCCCCATCAAAACAGCTAGCAGCAGCCCTGACACCAGTGCCGACATCCAGGCAGCACGGCTCCCCCAGCGTAGGTAGACTAAAGCCGTTGGCAGCGGAAAAAAGATGCGCAGGAGAGGGCCGGGAGGGAAATAGTAGTTTACCAGCCAGATTAGACTGGCCGTACTGGCAAGAAATGCCGTTTCCACCATAGCCACAGGGCCATTGGTCGGTAGCGGACGTAGACGCCTAGCTGACTTATCAGCTGACATCGGCGTTAGCTCTAAGCCCAAATCATCTTCCCAGTCAGAAGCATTTGATTTAGATGAAGGCTGCCTGGCATCGGGCAAATTTGACATAGCTTCTAATAAAACAGCCCGATAGCTACACCAGCAGACGCTCTAGAGCATCAATGTCTGGAATGCAAACGGTGTCACGACTGCGGGTAATCAGCTCTTTCCTCTCTAGCTTACTGAGCACTCGGGTTACAGTTTCACGAGCTAGGCCGCTGAGGCTGCTAAGCTCCCGATGGGGCAGATTAGGAATCTCAACGCCGCCCTCTCCCATAGTGCCCTGGCCGTCGGCTAGAAAAAGAATAATATCGGCTACCCGTGACATGCTATCAGACTCGCGCAGCCTGAGCCTGCGATTGACCTGACGTAGCCGTCGAGCCATGAGCTGTGCTAAACGAATACCGGCCATCGGCTCACTTTGGATTAAATAGACAAAATCATTTGCAGGCATGTTACCAATCACCGTTGGCACCAGAGTAATCACATCGGTTGAACGCGGCACCTCATCTAAGGAGGCCATTTCGCCAAAGAGTTCTCCTTTGCCTAAGATGTTGAGCGTAACTTCTTTACCATCCAGGTTATAGGTGCGAATTTTGACCCAGCCTTCCAGGATAAAATAAACCGAACTGCCCCAGTCGTTTTCTAGCAAAATCACCTGATTAGCTGGATGACGACGGGTGACGACCTGAGCGATCGCTTTCTCAACGGCCTCTTGAGGGAGTTCCGCAAAAAAAGGAGCCGCCTGAATCAGGGCGCTATCCGTGTGATGATCCCGAGAGGTATATCGAACGTCCATGCAGCTTTGAAGAACAGCTTTTACGTCACATAGCCCAAGACTGTAGAGGTCTGAGGGTAGGGGTAGAGCGCTCCCCTTCAGATCAGCGAACTGCGGTTTCGCAGTCAGTCATATCGCAAACGTATTAGTCCCAGAAGGTTCAAGACATTTGACAGTTGTTTGTTTTTATAGAGTTCAGCCCTGCTCCCTGATCTTAGCGGAGTTACTAACTATAGCATCCCCTTTCCGACAAACAGCACTTCCCAACATACCTGAGCACTCCTGAAATTGATTAGATTGATTAGTCAGAGTATTTATCTGGCAGCTAAGCAGGTACTGATACAAATGTTAAAGGCATCACCTCAGAGAATCTACAGCTATGCTCTAGTCTTTCTAGTAAAAATGAAAACCAAGGCAAATGCTAAAACTCAACCCAGATGTGGCACCCTGCAGAAAACTGGACTACAGGTGAGTGAGCCAACCTTCAACCTCATAAATCTTCCCCAAAACCCCAACAAATCCTTAGAGACGCGTCATTTTAGCGGTAGCCTGCTTTACACTTGAGCAACAGATTTACTGAACAGCGCGCTAACCTTTGTTAAGCGGGCATATTTAAGCATATATCTGCCGCACATAGGGCGATTATCTGCCGCACATAGGGCGATCGCCATTGAATAGTCCTTTCTGACGACATTTTCAGGGTTTCCGGTGTGACTTCTCAGCAGAACCAAATCCAACAGCTGATTGCTGAAATTGACGCTGTTCTTGGCAAGGCAAGCCCACGTTTGCCTTGGGTGATATCAAACGAGACCAGCCAGCAGCGCCGCGTTTTAGAAAGAATTCGAGGCTACCTGAGCGTTCTCGAAGCGCCTGTCTCTCAAGAAACTCATTTAACTGAAACATCACAGAGGGTACCCGCAGCGTCAGAAAATTCTGCTCAACAGGTGTTGCAGGCCCTGCTACAGGAAATGGGCTACCTGCGCACTCAAATGCTGCAGCCGATGAGAATGGAGGTAGACGCGCTACAGCAGCAGCGCGATCGCCTGCTGCAAGAAGTTCGCCTGCTAGATATAGAGCGCTTACGCGGCACGGAAGACAGAGAGCTAAAGCCACCTGTGGCAGATTTTTTGCGGGCGCTGATTGAGCAAATGCAGGAAACCCTGGCCCAGCAGCTGAGCCAAACGGTGCAGCAGATCCCTAACAGCGATCGCCTCCTAGCCAGAAGCAGTCCCGCTGCCGCAGAATTGTTAAATGCTTCATCGAGTCAACAGCTAGCCCAGCTCCAGCGCTTACAGGAGCAGAGCGATCAGCTCCTATTAAAGCTTGACTCTACGCTGACAACTGTTTTTGAAGCATTGCAAAGCAGTATTACCAGCTACCAGGAGTCTCTTTCACAAGGTCTTGGGAAAATGCACAGCCTGGGCCAGCAGGGAGAAGTCATTTTCTCAGCGTTGATCAATCATCTGGCTCAGCAGCTCAGTCAAGAAGCATCTGCCTATTTGAGCGCGGAGGCGCGATCGCCGGAATTGCAAACCCGCCTGTTGACTTCACAGTCAATACCTGAGGCTGCAGAAGTTGATGATAGTGCGTCAGCAATTACGACGGAATCTGCCGTTGACGAAGCTGAATTGTCTCTTGACTTAGAATCCCTCGACCTGGACTTTGACTTTGAGGAAGACGAAGACATTACCCTACTGCAGATAGGCGAAGAGATTACTCAGCTACAGCTAGATCAGCCAAACGACCAGCTAGACAGTGAGCCAGATGAGGAGCTAGATGATGAAGACCGTACTCTAATTCAGGGAACTGTAGCAGATTCCTTTGCCACCTCTGAACCCGATCTTTTGGAACTATTGGCTCCGCTTGAGCGTGATGCTGACACGACCGCCCCAGGTGAATATCGAAACGATATTGATACGCTCTATGAGAGCCTGTTTGGACTAGAAGATGTCACCCTGACTAATGCGGATGCTCAGGCGTTGGCGACTGCTGAATCAGCACAGTCCTGGATGGACACGGTTGATGATGTAGACGCTGTAGAACCAGAGCTAGACTTCGAGAATTTGGATGTCGCAATAGTGGCTACAAATAGGTCAGCTTCAGCAGCATCCATCAATGAAAACGAAGACGAGGACGAGGCGATCGCTCAAGCTCAGACTCAAGCTCTCGACGCCCTCCTACTAGGCGAACTGGCTGTCCCTGCAGAAATACCTCCTGCGGCCATGACGCTAGAGTCTTTCTTTGAGGGGGCTGAGAGCGAGCATCAGAGCCAGGAACCTGATAGCATTCCTGAAACAATTGCTTCTCTATCAGATCTACTGCCAGATCACCGGGCGACACACTCACGAGCCACAGAGGAGCTGTTAGAGAAGCTAGATGGAGAACTAAGCCTGTCTACAGATGCATTAGCAGAAGATACTTACATTCCGGCACCTGCTAACGAAGATTTGCTGGTAGACGCGGAGCCAGCAGAAAACGTTGAGCTAAGCCTCGATTTAGATTCAGCAGTCTTGGAGCAGCTCAGCGCTGACCTTTCCAGCCTGGAAGGACTGGAGCCAGACATACTGAGCGATTTTGCCAGCTTCGAGCGCGATCGCGCGGCTGAACCCGCCTCGGAAACGTCTGATGACACCGACCCGCTTATGAATGATCTAGCGGGTTTATTGGATGAAGCTGGTTCTGCAGAAAGCGCAGCAGCCATTGATACCTCTACTGAAATCTCTGCTGGCACTCCGGCAGCATTAAACTCCTCCATCCTGAGCGACTGGGATATCCTAGCCGATGAGTTAGAGTTTGGCAATGGCGATGAGGCAGAAGAGACAGGCGCAACCCTACAAGATCTGACTGGCACTGAGGCCCTGATAGATTCAGCCGAAGAAACTTCAACAGCAGCTACGCTCTCACTTGAGATGCTAGAGGGGCTTAATTTAGAGAATATTAACTCCTCATCTCTAACAGCAGACCTCTCAGCCGATTCAGACGACATAACGACTAACGCAGGGACATTACGGCCTGAGCCAAACCTGGAAGGCTCTGGGCCAGTAGCGGATGAATCTGATGAATTTTTAGATGCCTTGGGAAATTTGTCCTTTGAGGACTTGTTAACTGAAACCGCTCGGCCAGAGGCCCTACCTCAAGAGAGCAGTCAGGATATCTTGAGCAGTCTTGAGAATTTATCAAGGGCAGAACCAGAGGCACTAAGCGGCTCTCCCAATCCAACTGAGGAACGTTCGGTTTCAGAGCTTGAAACCGATTTCTCAATTGATCTGCCGGATGACCTGGAAATTAGCTGGGATACTGAAGCTAGTCTAGGAGCAGCAGATCCAGCTGAGCCGCCGAGCCTACCAGACTCTAAAACAGATATTGAGCTACCGTCAGCAGACAATCTATCGGCCACTGCCGACGAGACCAACTGGAATAGCCTGGAGCCAGAACTATTGGAGTTTGCGGCCCTGCCCTATCCAGATTTGCCCGACACAGTGCCGGATACAGATGAGGATCTCGAAACACCAGAATCTGCGATCAGGCCAGATATTCCAGATGCTGAAGAAGATTTACTTTCAGATCTAGTGGCAGATTACCCCTTGCCAGAGGCTCCTTTTGAAGAAGCGCTAGCAGAGAGAGAAGATTCACCAGGTTTGCTCATTGATTTGCCCAGTGATGAAGCTGATCTACTAACTGAGCTACCCGCAGGCTGGCCGAATCAGCCTGCTGAAACAGATGCGAATTCCCCCGCTTTGGTGAGCAGCGCAGACGCAGATTTAGCAGCGTCGCTGCCATCTGCTGTTGCTGCCGATCGCTCTGTAAACTTGCCGCCTACTCCAGACGAGGCGATCCAAGATTATGAGTGGTTTCTAGGCATCGATTTGGGCACAACGGGACTCTCAGCCGTGCTGATGGATCGCGTTAGCGATCAGGTATATCCTCTGTATTGGCTGACAGATACAGCCTCAACCGTAGAGGCTGAGCGGATTTTTCGGTTACCTGCGATCGCTCAGCTTTCAGCAGCATCTGAGTCCTCTCAGTGGCACATTGAGGCAGTGGGGCTATCGGCACTGGGGCACTCTCAACCTGCGGATAATACAGCAGCACCCGGGCTGCTGCTGAGCCACCTAAAACCACTGCTGAAAATTGCGGTTCCCCAAGCCAACTCAGAACCTTGGCTGCAGTGGTCTGAGCGGCACCAGCTACCGCTGCAGACAGTAGAGGCGGCTTTGCAGGCGCTGCTGGGGCTTTTGTCAGAGCAACACTGTGCTGCGCTGGGACTAACCCTACCTTTAGCCACAGTCTTGCCACAGCTACAGGGCGTGATTATAGGCTATCCAGCTAACTGGCCGGACACCTACAGCTTCAATATTCGAGAAGCTATTCTGGCGGCGCAGCTTGTCAGCCAGCCCGAGCAGATCTTCTTTGTGGAAGACGCAATCGCGGTTATTCTCTCTGGGCTACCCAAACCCCTAGCAGCAACCGAGCCAGCTGAGCCAGAAATTGCCCGTCAGCAAGCCCTGTATCAGGCTGGCTGGCAGGGGGGAACCGTGGTTATTAGCGGGGGCGCAACCCTGAGCGAACTGGCTATTGTGTCAATACCGGCAGATTTGACCACCCTCAAGCACCAAGACTTTACTCTGCGCAGCTTTGCCTACGGTGGCGATGCCATAGACCAAGACATTGTTTGTCAGCTGCTTTACCCAGAGCATTTGCGGCAAACCCGCGATCGCAGCACCCAGCTTCGCGTAGCAGGTGACACGCCCGGTGAGTGGAACTGGCAGGCCGCCTCTTTGATTACTGCAGCCGACTGGCAAAACTTGCAGCTAGGTGACCTGCAAATACCGCGCCCTGGTGAGCCTGACTGGGGTAATCGACATCGCCTACAGCAGCGGCTACACAGTTCTCTTTTAGGCCAGAGCCTTCTAGAAGCTGCCCGTCACCTAAAGCTGATTTTGCAGCACCAGGGACAGTTTCAGTTTAGTCTCGGCAATCAATACTGGAGCATCAAACGCCGAGACTTAGAAAGCCGTATTTTCTTGCCCTACATCCAACGCCTCAACCAGCAGCTCAATATGCTAATGAGCCAAGCCGGAATGTCAGCTCAGGCGGTCAATCAGGTAGTTTGCACAGGCGGGTCAGCTTCCCTGTCGGCGTTTGCACGCTGGCTGCGGCAAAAGTTTCCCAACGCCACCATTGTTCAAGATACCTATCCCAGCGATCGCCCCCCAAGCTGTAGCCGAGTTGCTTACGGGCTAACAAATCTCTGTCGTTATCCCGAAGTGCTGGAGGTGACCCGTCAGCAGTACAGCGACTACTTTTTGCTAGCTGAACTCCTACGGATCCTCCCCGATCATCCTTTGCCCGTCAGCGGCATTATGCATCGCTTAGAAGAGCGTGGCATCAACACCCAGGCTTGTCAGATGCATATCCTCGCCCTTTTAGAAGGTCGTCTGCCGCCAGGGCTAGTACCCACAGAAGCAGATGCGCCTTTGATTGCAGCAGACTCAGCTCAGCGAGTAGGGTACGCTGCGCTGACAGCCGCCCCGCTCTTCGCCAAGCAGGGAAATCAGATTTACATACCGAATGCAGCTCAAGGCGATCGCCTAAGGCATCATCTAAACCTGCTCCTGAGCAATAAGTACCAGACCCTAGAGGAGCCACTGATTGCTGATTTAATAGCCGATTCTTTTCAAGTTCATGTTGAAGAATCATAGAATATTCGCACGGTAAGCTCTTAGTTTGATAGAATCTAATCTATTAACAACATCAAGCCCTGTGAGGAGAAGTTCCGTTGATTCACGCAACGCTACACCAGCTCAAAGTTTTTGAAGCAACAGCCCGACACGGTAGCTTCACGCGTGCGGCTGAAGAGCTTTATTTGACTCAGCCAACTGTCTCAATCCAGGTCAAGCAGCTCACTAAAGCAGTGGGTTTGCCGCTGTTTGAACAGATTGGCAAACGCCTCTTTTTAACTCAGGCAGGCCAAAAGCTCCTAGAAACCTGTCAGGGGATTTTTGAGGGGCTTTCGCAGTTTGAGATGGCGGTATCTGACATGAAGGGCATGAAGCAGGGCCAACTGCGCTTAGCTGTGATCACAACTGCTAAATACTTTGTACCTCGTCTTTTAGGTCCTTTCTGCCAGCGCTATCCGGGAATTGACATCTCTTTAAAAGTGACTAATCACCAGCATATTCAAGAGCGGATGGCGAACAATGAAGATGATTTGTACATTTTGAGCCAGCCGCCTGAGCAGCCCGAACTCAAAATTCATCCTTTTTTAGAAAATCCGCTGGTGGTTTTAGCGCCTAAAAGTCATCCTTTGGTGGGGCAGTCTAATATCCCGATCTCAGCACTCGATCATGAGTCTTTCATCATGCGAGAGCCAGGTTCAGGAACCCGACAGGCAGTACAAAAACTTTTAAAGGTTCACAAAGTTGATGTCAAAGTTCGCTTAGAGCTGGGTAGCAACGAAGCAATTAAGCAGGCGATCGCAGGTGGACTGGGTATTTCTGTACTCTCTCAGCACACCATCATTTCTGAGGGAACCACAGGTGAGTTTGCCATCTTGGATGTTGAGCATTTTCCAATTGAGCGCCACTGGTATGTTACGCATCTAGCTGGTAAACAGCTTTCTGTGGTAGCAGAGAGTTTTCTACAATATCTGATGGAAGAGAGTCACGAGCTAGCCGAAAAGTTCTTGCCCAATCTAGGCCGCGATTCTCTCAAACAGCAGCTAGCTCGAAAAACGGTTTCTGGAGCCGCTTAGCGGTTAGCCATTCAAGGTCATAGAAGACTGCGCCTCAGGCCCTCAAAGGCAAAACAAGCGCTAATCCTGACTCGAACGGACGGCTCAATCGATGTCTATAACCTCCCAGATTCGCTGATACAGACAGCTGATTCACATAAGTCACTAATCGATTGAAATAGTCGTAGGGCCTTTGCCTTTGCCGTTCTGGGGAGTAGCTACTGGGGTCACAGGCTGTCCGGTTTGCTGAGTCAGCCAGGTTTTGACCGGGTCTTCTCCTAAGCTAAGACGCAAAAACCCTGAACAAAAGCCACCTAAAAACGCAACAGGCCGACCAAACATTTCGCGGGCTAGGGGAGTTAGTTCATCTAAAAACATGACGCTTGCTATTCCTTGAGGAGCTTTGTCTAGATCCTAGCGCGAAAATTTGGGCTGGGTTAGCTGCGTTGTTGAATCAGAGTTACGGACTAAGCCAGTACACAGAACAGGTTTAGAGCACCCTATCTAGCCAAATTTTAAGGAATGCCACAAAAAGTATCTAGAGATAACGAAGCATCAGTGATTATTGCTAAGTGCCTGGTGAGGCTTGACAAACCATGTTTGCACCGCTTTACTCAAGGGCAAAGGAGTCTTTTGTAAGCTTCTGAAATGCTGCTTGAGCAGCTTGTTTCCCTTCGACGGCTGGCGCTGTGTATCAGTTTCTCCTATTTTTACAGCTTATTCTGCAAAGGCTCATTCAGACGATTGAGCCTCTCATGGTTCCTTTGTGTTTTGTGCTGGCTTGGACAATTGTGATTTTAGGGCTGTGGAGTTTGTGGGCGACTGGACGTGATAGTCTTGCTAACGCTAGGCGAATGCATCAAATTCCCTGCTCAGATTGCCGATACTTTACAAATCAGTACCAGCTAAAGTGTCCGGTACACCCCTCTCAGGCACTCTCGGAGGCAGCCATTGGCTGCCCTGACTTTGAGTCTGTGATGGTGTCTTGCTCAACCGAGAACTAACGCAGACATGCTAGTGCAAAAGTTAATGGACTGTGAAGAGTTTATCGCAGGAGACGGAACTCTGCTGCGGGAGCTGCTGCACCCCGATAAACAGCCTCTCAATCTGCGCTACAGCCTGGCTCATGCGGCTGTTCCAGTAGGGCAAGTTTCAGCGCCCCATGCGCTCAAGACTTCTGAGGTCTACTACATTCTCAGCGGTCGAGGAGAAATGCACATTGAACAGGAAACACAGTTAGTCAAACCGGGAGACGCCATTTACATCCCTCCTGACGCCCGACAGTTTATTCGCAACTGTGGCAGTGAGCCGCTGGTGTTTATTTGCATCGTTGACCCGGCATGGCATCAGGCAGATGAAACTGTTTTTGTATCTGCTGCGGTAGCAGAGCCTGAGAGTTTAAGCTAGCAGCTTTAGCAAAGCTGCTAGCTTAAACTGAAATTGATGTCATGGAGCAAGGGGTATGGCAGGATATATCTGGGCAGTGTTAGTGGTTTGGCTGGTGATTGCTCCATCGCCTGCGATCGCCCAAGGGCTACCTTTTTTGCTAGAGGCTGGTGCTACCCTTGAGTCTGCTGCCGGAGAAACCTATGCCGCTGCACCCTTCATTACAGCGCTAGCGGCTGCAGATGTCGTTTACCTGGGTGAAACCCACACGAGCGTAGCCGATCACCTGGCAGAGTTGGCAATTTTGCAGGCTCTCTATGCTGAAAATCCGCAGATAGCGATCGCACTAGAAATGTTTCAGCGTCCGTTTCAGCCCGTGATCGATCGCTATCTGTCTGGTGAAATTGACGAAGCCACTCTACGTCAGCAAAGCGAGTACGATACCCGCTGGAACTACCCTTGGGCCTACTACGCCCCCATTCTGCGCTTTGCCCAAGCCCACCAGATTCCTGTCATCGCCCTAACGGCCCCGGCTGAGGTGACCCAGCGAGTCTCGATGAAAGGGCCAGAGGCAATTCAGACAGGCGATCGGCGCTATGTGCCTGCGGCGGCTGATTGGGTACTTGGCCCCCCTGACTACCGCCAGTTTATGCTGACGATTTATAAAGAAATTCACCAAGGTCTGGGCGCAGGACAAGGATTCGATCGCTTTTTTGCTGTTCAAATCCTCTGGGATGAGACCATGGCAGCGGCGATCGCTGAGTTTCGCCAGGTTCACAACCGGCCAGTGCTGGTGCTGGCCGGACAGGGACATGTAATCTATAACTTTGGTATTCCCGATCGGGTACAGCGACGCTCGGATGAGGCCATTCAGCAGCAGAGCGTCTTACTCAACCCCATCGCAACTTTTGAAGTAGAGACAGACCGGGCGATCGCCAACTATCTCTGGCACGCCCCCATGATCGAGGCAGGCTGCGAGAACGTGAGCTGATCTAGCGATCGCTTTAGGCTACCTAACGAGAGCGAATAAATTCCATATAGTGGGCCGTTTCGTCAGCCACCTCGCGACTAAACAGCGCTTCTACCACCGACAGCGACATATCAATACCTGCCGATATTCCAGCAGAGGTGACAATACCGTCATGCACTACGCGCTGCTGACGCTCGACCACTATGGTGTTGTCCAAAGTCTCCAAGAAATCAAGGGCACCCCAGTGAGTAGTCGCCCGTTTGTTTTTCAGCAGCCCCAGCTTAGCCAGCAGCAGTGCCCCAGTGCAAACTGAAGTCACCTGAGTAGCCTGCTGATGCACCTGCAGAATCCAGTCGAGACAGGCTTGATCCCGCAGCAGCGATCGCGTCCCAAACCCACCCGGCACTACCAGCAAATCAATTTGAGGAGCCGTGGCAAAGTCATAGTCAGGAACTACCCGTAACCCTCCCACTGCGCTCACCACATCAGCAGTTTTAGCGACGGTAAACACCCGAAAAGGGGCGCTTTCATCAGAACGGCGAGACTCAACGCCCGCAACCAGACGGGTGCGGGAAAAGACTTCAAACGGCCCGGCAAAGTCTAAAACTTCTACCTCCGGGAAGATAAAAATAGCGACGCTGAGTTTCTCAAGATTTTGCAGATTCATAGACAGTCAAGCTTCAATACCGTCTTGACTATAATTGTAGGCTCAAAACCTAACCCGTCAGCACTCATAGCACATCCTGGCTCTAAATTTTTGCTACTCCCAGCTAGGATGATGACTAATTAGCCCGTCTTCTAAATAGGTAATGCGATCGGCGTAGTCAGTAATTCTCGGATCGTGTGTGACGATCAGTACCGTACAGTTCTCTTCTTTGGCTAGATGCTGCAATAGCTCAACAACGGCCTGCCCCGTTTGGGAATCCAGCGCCGCTGTTGGCTCATCTGCCATAATAATTTGAGGGCTGCCAGCCAAAGCTCGCGCTACCGCCACTCGCTGCTTTTGTCCGCCAGAGAGATCTTGCGGTAAATAATTAGCCTTATCCGCTAAGCCAACCTGCTGCAGTAGCCTTGATACCTGCTCTTTAGCAGTTCGCCCTCGAATACCCTGAATTTCTAAGGACAATTCAATGTTTTCAGCAGCACTCAAAGCTGAAAATAAGTTAAACCCCTGGAAGATAAAGCCAATATGCTGTTGCCGAAAGCGGGTCAGCGCTTTTGACGACAGACGAGTAATTTCATGCCCTAGCAGATGAACCTCTCCTGCTGTTGGGGTCAAAATCCCCGCCAAGATAGAAAGCAAAGTTGTTTTGCCTGACCCCGAAGGCCCCATTAGCAGCCGAATCTCCCCCGACTTGACTGTCAGATCGACTCCCTTCAATACCCGAAACTGCTCTGATCCAGATTTAAACACCATTTCAATCCCTTTAGCTGCGATCGCAAATTGAGCAGGCGTCTGGCTTTGCTCTGGCAAAGAAAAAGATTCAGGTAGAGATATCTGGGGATGAGCCATAGATGCAGCAGTTAATCAGACATTTACTCTCAGCGTATCAAACTCTTTTTGCTTCCAGCCAGCTTAGACTTAAGCCTTGAACACAATACCTGGATCTACTCGCGTTACCTTCTGAATGGCAAAAACAGCAGATCCCACACACATCAGCACTGTAACGCCCAAAACGCCCACCGCCGAAAGCGGTGTGATCAAAATTACAATACCCTGACTGGCTAATGCCCAAACACTCAGTCCCCAACACAGCACCATGCCGGGCACATAGCCTAAAATTGCCATCCATAATGCCTGCTCTACAATGACACTGTAAAGAGTCCAGTCAGAAGCTCCCATTGCTTTGAGTGTGCCAAACTCTTTGAGATTCTCAGATACCGACGTATAGAGAATTTGTGCCACAATTACAACGCCGACAATAACCCCGACCGTAGCCCCTAGTCTTAAAATAAAACCAATACCTGTACGGGTTTGCCAATAAGACTGGGTTTGAGCAATCAGCTCATCACGGGTAAAAGCCAGCGTTTGAGGCAGTGCCTGCTGAATCCGCTCTTTGGCCATAGCCAAATCCACACCCGGTTTAATGCGCACCAGCATGAAAGTCACAGGAGTATCTGCCCCCAGTTCCGCAGGCGCAGCAGGCGTTTGAGTTATAGGCGAATCCTGAGATTCCCGCTCATAAGAATTGACGCAGGTAATATCCCCACTGCCCAACTGACAGGTTAACCCTGCTGAGAATCCTGATGTAGTGTAGGCATTAGCATTTTCGAGAGACGCAAAGACAAACTTGCTAGAAACTAGCGACTGTGTACCCTGAGTAATGCCAACGAGTCGAGCCGGAAGCGAACGAACTCTAGCCGTATCGCCAGCTTCATTAAGCCCAAACGAGCGCAAACTAGTTTTATCTACAACCACCGTGTAAGGCTGCTCTAGGGACTCCAGCATTTCTGAAGAAACCTTTCCTGGTCTAAACATTTGCCCGTTGGGATCGAAGCCAAAAATCCTCACCGACGTAAGCTTACCTTTCTGGGAATACCAGCGCCCTGAGCCAATAATGAGTGGCTCAACCCGTTCAACGCCTTCTACCTTGCGCGCTTCCCGTATCTGCACCAGCGGAAATGGCTCAGTCAGCTCAAAGTTGACAATATTTTCTGAGGCGACCCAGATATCAGCGCTAGACTGCTGAATTAGCAACGTGGTTGAGCGTGTAAACCCTTTGAGAATACCCGTTTGAATGGTCACCAGGCTGACGGCAAACATAATACCTGCCTGAGCCACTAAAAGCCGGGGCAGATCTTTTAGCAAGTTTTGCGCGCAACAGAAACCATGAAATGCCAGAAAAGCAGTAAGGGTCAGTACTACTACTTTAGTGGCTTTTAAGCCAGCAAAGAGGCTGTGAAGTCCAGTTAATCAACTGTACAGTCTTGCCTGTTAGCAGTGATGGATGAGAGTTCATAAGACCCAGCAAAAAATCGCCAAATCATCACACGTAGGACTATCACAGATTCGAGGATCTACTGTTAGTGACGGGTATGACGCTGTCCATACTGAATAAGTAAGGAGTTAAAAACCTTACTTGTTCCAATCGTCATACCCAGAAGATTATCCCTATGAAATATCATGGCTCTGTTGCGGGCATAGCTGCCATTGCAACGACGGCTGTTCTCGCAGCTTCCTCAGCAGCCAGCGCTGCTACGCTATCTCAACAGTCAGTGAGTCTGCTGAGCTTAGATCCTACAAATAGCCAGTATGCAAGCAGCTACAGTAGTATTGTAGACGCCTATAACAGTCAAGCCGCCAGCCACTCTCTAGCATTTGAAGATTGGTTCGCTATCAATTCATTTGTCAACAACGAGCAGGCAGCCTACGGTTCATCTGGGGCTAAGCTTAACGAACTGGTTGCTTTAGACTTAAACAATCTCAGTTGGAAAGCAGATGCTCAAAACGTTGAAGTGTTTTTCATCAACGAAGGCGCTGGCTATCGCAACAAGTTTGGTTACTCCACTGCCTCACCAACTGCGGTTGGTAATGAGGGCCTGCTGGCCTTCTGGAATGATCAAGTCACAACCATTTGGAGTGATATCGCATCTCAGAACAGTATTATATCTGAGAGCAACGGCCCACTGACGCTAGGCCAAGGCTATACGATAGGGGACGTAGCCGCAGGTAATACAATTAATTTCCTGCTCCGCAATCCCCAAAACAAAGTCTTTGACAGCTTGAGTGCCGCGAATACAAAAAACGGCGATGGCCTACAGCATGTCACAACCTATCAGTATGGTGAGTACCTGGTGCTAGCTTACGAAGATATATACAATGGCGGCGATCAAGACTACAACGACGTCGTTATTGCAGTCAAAGGTTTATTCGATACAGCCGACACCGCTGACGTACCTGAACCGGGAAGCGTGCTTGCGCTGCTGGGGCTGGGGCTAGTTGGCGCAGTTGTTAAGCGTAAGCAGCTGACTTAATTGCGAGTCAGCCACTTCTGCGCATTCAGACGCTGGATAAGGTACAGCACCATCAGGTCTAAAGTGATTTTGCGCTCATCTCCCATAAACTGCTCAACCGTACTAGCCTGAGCACCCCCATCAGCGTAAGAGAAAATTTTAGGCCCCTTAATATCTTCGTGGAGGAAGGCTACGTTAAACTGTCGCTGGCCCTTTTCCCAGCGGCCTACCACCTGCCAGTAGTCAGAAGCATCTTGCTGCTTAAGAACGTCAAGTCTATGCTTTTCAAACTCCAAAGCCAGATCGTTGAGTCCCTCTTTTTGCAAAGCTGCCTCGATCTGAGGTAGATAATCCTGCTGGATAAAATCTCTGAAAGGCTTTTCTTCAGGCGCTGGAGGCTTATCCTTCTTGGTCTTAGCTTTGGCACCGCTCTGAGCTGCTTTTTCAGAACTGCTATCAGCAGACTCAGTAGGCGGTGACTGAGCTGACTGCTTATTGTCGTCAGTGTTTGTGGATGATTGTTTGGGCGACTTCTGCTCTTCTGCCATAAGCACAATAGGAGTTCACTGTTTGAGCTAGCAGGCATATCTGAGCCATCTGGTTAGCCAGATGGGTGAGCGCAGTTGTTCAGCTCAGATGTGCCTCTTCATCTGTTATAGATTCTAAGGGTAAATGACGCCAACAAACACAACCAGCTGAACCAGAATATAGTTTTTATGCTCATAGGTGTAGCCCACTAGCTGCAACGCACTAAAATGCAGAGATGAGCTACTGCATCAACCCCCAATGCTCTCAGCGCCATAATCCTGATGAGGCTCTTTACTGTCAGGCTTGCGATACGCCGCTGCTGATTCGAGAGCGCTACCGGCTGCTGTACCCCCTGCGAGAACCTGACACCTGGAACCCTACAGAGGTGTTTGTCGTTGCCGATCGCGGTACTCACAAAGTGCTGAAGCTGCTGAAAAATCCTCGCCTACAGCCGCTGTTTCAGCGCGAAGTGCAGGCGCTACAGAGTCTTTGCCACGCTGGGATTCCCAAAGCTGAGCCAGACAGCTACTTCACCCTCAGGCTGAAAACGGGCCTACCGCTGTACGGCCTAGTGATGGAAAAGATTGAAGGTGAAACTCTGGAGCAGTGGGTTACTCGAAACGGGCCAATTGAGCAGGCTCAGGCCCTAGACTGGCTGTGTCAGCTGATGGAGATTCTCGGCGTTCTGCATCAAAAAAATCTGTTTCACCGAGATATTAAGCCTTCTAACATCATGCGGCGACCCACTGGCCAACTGGCGCTAATTGACTTTGGTACGGTACGCCAGATTACCCATACCTATCTGGCCAAAATTGGCGGGCAGCAGGATATTACCAGCATTGTTTCACCGGGCTACACGCCGCTGGAGCAAATTAACGGCAAAGCCGTACCCCAGTCAGATTTCTATGCTGTGGGGCGATCGCTGATATTTTTACTCACCGGAAAATCGCCTCTGGCCCTGAGCGAAAATACGCTCACCGGGCAGATTCTCTGGCGATCGCAGGCAGCATCGGTAACGACTTGGTTTGCTGACCTAGTCGATCAGCTAGCAGCGCCATTTCCGGGACAGCGACCCCTTAACACTCAGATTATCCTGCAGCAGATTCGTCCTCTGACGGCTCGGCTACCTACGGCGTCACTGCCAGCTCGACGGCTGGAAAGACTACTGGCGATCGCCAATGTGAGTTTGCTGATCGTGCAGCTCGTGATGGGCTGGCGCTGGTGGCAGGCACATCACGAGTTGCTTTCTAGCGATTGCCGCCCGTTAGTATCAGGCGTATCAGAAGATCAGGCTGATCAGGCCCCAGCTTCACGGCTTTGACACTGACCTACAATCGCCTCAGCCAAAACCAGCCCTGCCTCCTTATGCAGCCCCGCATTTTCCTGAGGACAGCCGTGCTGGTGCAGACAGCGCGGACAGCCTGACTGACAGCGACAGGCTTTAGCCAAACTAACCGCCCGCTCCACAAAGCGAGGGAACTGTTCAAAAATGGCCTCGACCGCACCGTTGCCGCCCTCAGTCGTATCAAAAAAATAGCCCACTTGGCGCTTACCCTCTGGCAGCACCACCCAGTTGACATCGTGCTGAGAGCTGAGTACAACCAGCGGTACGGCAAAAATGAGCTGGTGTCCCAGGCTGTGCAGCGACACAAATTCCGGGGCTTTTTCCCAAATCGGATCTAGCTGCTCTAGGCTCAGCTCGTCCAGCCCCCCTTTAATCTGCTCTCGTAGTGCTCTGACGCTGTGGGTCAAAGCCTGAGCCAGCCCTGCATTAATCTCTACAGCCAATACCGGAGTCTGATACTGAGTTTGGTAAGGCACCTCAAACCGGGTAGTCTCTTTGGGCTGGGTGATTTCTCTTACCTGCAGTGCGTGGTGACAGCGAGGACAGGTCTTGCCCTGTAAGGGCCGATGGTAGCTGATGCAGCCTTTGTGAACACAGGTTAGAGTATATCTTCGCTCAAACAGGGTAAAGCCAGTAACCAGTGAGCTAATCTTGCCCCAGGCTAGGGTTAGCCGCAGGCGTCCTTCGAGGAAGGTTGTCTCAACCAGCTTTGGCTCAGCCAGCGGCTCTAATACCTTTATTTGCAAAGCTATCTCTGAGCGGGTAAACTGCTTTGACTCAGGCGGCAGCGGCTTGAGCCTCGCTGCTGCGGCTTCTAGGTCGAGGGCTTCACTGAGATAGCTCACCAGCTCACCGTCTTTAACCTGAGCCATGTAGACAGCACCGGGATAAACTTCGCGGCAGGCCAGATCGCGGTTCATAGATTCAAAAACCTGACCTGAAGCTGTGTCAATCAGCGCGATCGCTGATTGAGCAGTGCCCCGCAGATTGACGCTGCGATGGGGATAGCCCTGGCTGCTCAAACAGCCAGAGCTATAGAGCCGTAGCTGCTTTTGCTGTAGCAGGCTATTGGCCAAAATGTTAGCGGCTGGGCCAAAGCGCTGCTCTACCTCGGTGGCGAAGAGACTGCTTTCTACCGCGCCGCAGCACAGATGCTGGCTCAAGATAGTGGGGTAGTTGGGGTTGAAGGCAGCGCTTTCGACCTGACCGTGCAGCAGTTCTGAAGTATTTTCACCATAGAAGTTATCCAGCACGTTTTGAGCCACGGGCAAAAACATCACCAGCCCCGGATGCCGTCGCCCTACCCGGCCAATCCGCTGGCGAAAAGACATGAGGCTGCCAGGGTACCCCCTAATTAGGCAGCAGTCAAGCTCTGGCAGGTCAATTCCGGCCTCTAGAGCAGAAGTGGTCAGAATCACCTTAGTTTCACCGCTGCCGAGCTGAGTGATAATCTGCTGCCGCTGCTGGGCACTGAGAGAACCGTAGAAGATAGCTACCTGCTGGGCCAGCTTTTCGACGCCTTGGCGGCTAAATTCTTGCTGAATTAGATTTTTGAGATTTTTAACCGCTGCCCTGGAATTACAAAAAACCAGGCCGCTCAGCCCCTGCTGCAGCCAAGACAGAATGATTCGGCAGCTATCGGGGTTGGCCGCGCTGCTCGGTGCCAGACACAGCAGCGTGCGGCTGGCAGTCCCCGCCTGACTGTGCTCGATGACGTGAAGTTTTTCGGGGGCGGATCGGCCTGAAAAGCGCAGGGCCATTTCGCCCGGATTGCCGATTGTGGCAGAGGCAGAAATAAACTGTAGGCGATCGCTGTTGCCGCCGGCACTGTCTACCGCCAGCCGTAGCCGCCGCATCAGGTTAGCAAAGTGAGCGCCAAAGGCCCCTATATAAGTATGGGCCTCGTCGATGACAACCCACCGCAGCTGGCGCAGGTAGGCCCGCCACGACTCGCCGTCTAGGGTCAGCCTGCCCCGGTAAAGCTGATAGTGCAGCAGATCTGGGCTGACAGCTAAAAGCTGAGGCGGCTGGGGTTCAAAAAGCTGCTGTCGCTCGGCGCGGGGAGTGTCTCCCGTAATGATGCCAAGTTTAGGGCGGCAGGCAAAGGGTAGGGCCGCTATCAGCCGACTCAGCTTGCTCATCTGGTCAAAGGCCAATGCCTTGAGCGGAAATAGAAACAGGGCTGATGAGGGCTTTGGCGCTAAATCTGCAGCTAGATTTGGGGTCAAACAAGACTCCAGAATAGCAGGAGTATAGCAGAGCGTCTTGCCGGAGGCCGTCGGCGTCGCCAAACAGAGATCTTGACCCTCTCGCAGCGCCCGCAGCGCCTCTATTTGATGACCGTAGAGCTGGGTAATGCCAGTTTGCTGGAGAGCCTGCTGCAGCTCGAACGGCAAATCTGGTGGTAGGGGAGCACAGTCGCCTGCCACCGCTGGCGCTACCTCCACGGCGACAAGGGTATCGCGGCAGGACTGGGCGATCGCTCCAAACGCAGTGCCAGGAATTTCCGCCATCGAGACGGTATCCACGGCCTCCAATCTCTGGCTGGCGGCGGTAGGGGGCTGCAAAAAACCCGTTGCGATCGCCTCCGACCAGTCAGCAACCTGTAGGGGTTCGGCTCGATCTCTAAAGGTAATCAGCAGGCGCGGCCCCAGCAGTACCGTGACGACGCCAAACCCAAGCTTAGGAGAATAGACCTGAGCGTCCTTAAACAGCCATCTGGGGGGGGGAATCTTTTACTGAGCGGACAGCTTTAATCAGCTGAGCATAGTCAGGCGGGTTAGCCACAGAGAGTCAAACACCTAGCATCAGCAGTTCCTCTACCATAGCTTAGCTCGCTCGGGCCAATGGGCTAAACTCATCCTTAAGCGCCTCGTCGTTGTCATCAGCGATCGTAGCCACAATGGTCATGATGCGGGAAACTTCGGTCGCAGAGATATCTTCTAGAATGCGGCTGGCTAAAACTACCACGTCATCGCCCAAAATGCCAAAGCAGGCTTCAAAAGTTTCGCCGCAGTTCATCTCCAGCAATCGACGCATCAGTTTTGCTTCTTGCTGCACTGGAAGTTTGATCACAGGTGACCATATCGTCAGCACGTCATCAGCGGTAGTGCCAGAAAGCTGAACATAAACCTCTACGCTGCCGTAAGCAAATTTCCAAAGATGACTTTCATCCGTGTGGCTGACCATTGCGCTTTGGTCTTGCTCTAGGCTAGAAATGACCGTCTCAATCATGTCTATATAGGTAGGGATAGCCGCGCTATCGTCGGCGCTTTCGGACGCAGAAGCTTCAAAATCAATTTGATTAATTGCCATAGTTGCTTTTCTTGCCTTTAGCTAAGTCAACTTCAGTCTCATTCGTTTCTAACACAGTGCAGGCCACAAAGTTCTTTAAGGTTCACCTAAACTTGCAGCAGCGTCTGAGGAGTGCCTCTTTAGCTGCATCTGAAGAACTCAAAATCTTGCCCCAGCATAAGCTGACGGAGTTGACCACAGATTTTAATGGCGATTCAACGGTGCTCTAAGCTACCTTGAAGCTTTCTCCCCTATCGTTTAGGAACTCACTATGAGCAATAGCCGCCGCCGCTTTTTGCACTACGCTATCGGCAGCAGCCTGGGTACCGTGGCGCTGGGCTGGCTAGCTGATTTTTCCAGTCAGGCACAGGCGCTCGATTTAGACCAATTTTGCTTGCGCTATCCCTATAATTCTCGCTGCGTTAGCTATCTGCCGGGAACTGTGGCGGTGGATCCGGCAGGCAATGCTTATTCGGTAAGTACTCTGCTGGCTCAGCACACAGCAGGCGATCGCGTCATTGCAGAAGGCTTAGAAAAACCTGCCTTTATCGTAATTACAGACGGCCCCGTGATCGCGCCCTATGGCCTCAGCGCCGTCTGTACACACCTGGGCTGCATCGTAGACTGGAATGGTGAAGCCTTTGTCTGCCCCTGTCACGGCTCTCGCTATGATGCCCTGGGCCAGGTGACACGGGGGCCTGCCCCGAAAGCCTTGGCTCTGATCACGGTAGCCACTAATGACGATCGGGTGGGCCTGCTCGACCAGCCGCCAGCGGAAGATCCTAGAGAGTTGGAGCGTGAGGTGGGCGGTGCCCACCCTACTTGTGTGTGAGGTGGGCGGTGTTCGCCTACCTGTGAATGCTGCCTTGAGCCTAGAGGCGGGTGCTAGCTGTCAACCATAGCTTGTGCTAGCTGGTTGTGACGCTCAATCAGCATCGGCAGATCAAGCGTCGTCAGGTGCCCCTGATCTACTACTTTGCGACCGTTGATAAAGCTATAGTCTACACCGTTGGTCTGGCACAAGATTAAAGCCGCCACGACATCGTGCTGGGCACCTGCAAACGCTAGGCGATCGAGATTGATAGCAATAAAATCGGCTGACATGCCGGGGGCCAAATAGCCAATATCATCTCGACCCAAGACTCGCGCTCCGCCCAAGGTAGCAATTTCGAGCGCTTGACGGGCCGTCATTGCCGAGGCATCTTCATCTCGCACTCGAGCGGCTAAAAAAGCTTGTCGAGCTTCGTGCATCAGGTTGCCTGAGTCATTTGAGGCGGAGCCGTCTACGCCCAAGCCGACAGGTATCCCTTGAGCCAGCATTTTGCGAATGGGGGCAATGCCGCTGGCAAGGCGCATGTTGCTGCAGGGGCAGTGGGCGACGCCAGTACCTGTGTGAGCAAATTTCTCAATCGAGCGATCGCTGAGCTTGACGCAGTGAGCGTGCCAGACATCCTCGCCTAGCCAACCCAATGATTCGGCGTAGTCTCCGGGCATCAGGTTAAACTGCGACAGACTGTACTCCACGTCTGTGTTGTTTTCGGCCAGGTGAGTATGCAGCCTTACCCCCGGATAGGCCCGGGCTAGCTTAGCTGACTGGCGCATCAGATCTGGCGACACCGAAAAAGGCGAGCAGGGCGCTACTGTAATCCGCAGCATGGCATGACGGCTGTTGTCGTGGTATTGCTCAACCAGTCGCTGGCAGTCGGCCAAAATATCTGCCTCCGGCTCGACTAGAGCATCAGGGGGCAGACCTCCCTGGCTTTGCCCCATACTCATGCTGCCCCGGCTGGCATGAAACCGCAGGCCAATTTCCTGTACGGCCTGAATTTCATCGTCCAAGGTGCAGTCGTTGGGGAAGATGTAGAGGTGATCGCTAGCGGTAGTGCAGCCTGAGAGCATCAGTTCGGCAGCAGCGACCTGAGCACCAGCCTGGACGCCTTTGGCACTCAACCGCGCCCAGAAGGGAAAAAGCAGCGTTACCCAGTTAAATAGGTCAGCGTCTTGAGCCACTGGGACTGCCCGGGTGAGGGATTGAATAAAATGATGATGGGTATTGACCAGCCCCGGCAGCACAATGTGTCTTCCCTTGAGGTCTAGAACCTCGTCTGCGGTATCGGGTAGAGTCTCTGTTGTCCCGACCTGCTCAATTACCTGGTCACGGACTAGCAGTGCCCCATTGCGAATCTCCTGCCGCTGCGCGTTCATCGTCACTAGCGTATGAATATTCTTGACTAAAATCGTTGCCATCTGAAGTTCTTTCACCCCACAACACACAGGCTTGTAGCCTAATGGATTTTAGGTGCGATCGCAGGTGTCCAGCGCACATTTTTTAATGTCAGGACTGGCACTTAATCGGCAACGCTGGCGAGGCTGAGGGGATCAATGGCTTCAAGCTGAGGTTCTTCGAGCTGCAGGTGCTTCTCTAGCAGCGCCAGGTTGCGAATATTAGATTTATAGTAGGCATCGAAGAGATCGCCGACTAGCGGCACTGCGCCCACCACGAACTCTAAGCCAACATTAAACAGCATCCAGCCCAAGACGCTGGGAGGTAGCCGAAAACGAGCCGCTAAAAACAAAATATAGGCAGAGACAGCCGTTGCGATCGCATCTCCAACCCCTGGCACTAGGCCAATAATCGGGTCTAAGCCAATGCGGAAGCCAATCCCCGGAATGCGAATAGCCGTATCCATCAGGCGGCTAATCCGGCGAATGCGGTTGAGGTTTCTCAGACGGGCGCTGGTATCGATGACTGTATCAACTGTATTCATAACCCCATCTTGCCAAAAAGTGAAGCAGCCGACTTATATCAAGAGAAAGAAATTCACGCTGACTATTCACTCTGCGCCTAGCCCCTTAGCCCCTGTGGTTAGGGCATCGGTAAAATCGGCACCGCGCAGGTTAGCATCCTCTAGGTTAGCCTGACGCAGATCGGCTCCGGTTAGGTCAGCATTTTGCAGGTTGGCTCCCTGTAGTTTGGCCTTTTGCAAATTGGCCTGACTTAGGTTAGCCCCTTTTAGCTGAGCCTCCTTTAGGTTTGCGCCGGACAAATTAGCCTCTCTAAGATTGGTCTGATTCAAAATAACCTCGTACAAATCAGCGTTGCTGAGATTGGCGTTGTGTAGATTCGACCCGGTTAAATCGACAGCAGCGGCCTGATTTAAGCCCTCCGGCCCGGTAGAGAGGGGCGCGTTTCTTAAAGGCACGCGATACTTAGCGCTGAGCTTTTGCCCCGCCAGATTTACCCCCTGCAGGTCACAGCCTTGGCAAGCCCGCTCAATTTCAATTTTGTAGAGATCCTGAGTCTGCTGAGAGCAGGCAGCGATCGCCCATATCACAGCTATAATCGGCCAAAATCGTTTTATTCTACCCATAGCGAATCACCCATTCTAAAACTAATTGAGGTCTAGCAGCTCTTGTCTCTCCAGGGATCGCTCAGCTTTTTACAGACACCGATCAAGAACATGGCGGCTAAATCAGGAGTTGTACCTCTCGATACAAAGTTAAACAGCTATTTATATTCAACTTAAGACACGGGCTGAGATCGACTGTCTCTGAGTAGAGAAGGTGTAACAATTCCTCAGCTTGCGGTTGTCGAGCGGCTAGCGCCAGCGGTTGCAACGCTGAAGGCTGTGAGTGACTAACTCAATCCCCACATTGCTTGACTCCACCCGGCTGCTCTTTGAGTTACAAAAGGTCAGCACTATCGTGCAGAAAATTTCAGGCTGCCTAGTGCCTGAAATCATTGCCAGACAGATCACAGAGGCGCTGGTTGAGCAGTTTGACTGTGCTTTTGCCCGCATCTGGCTAGCTGAGCTAGACCAAAACAGCCTCAGACTGGTCGCGTCTTCTGGCCTCTATACCCACCTTGATGGCTCGTTTTCGCGGGTGCGGATAGGAGCCTACAAAGTCGGCAAAATTGCTCAAAATCGAGTGCCTTTTTTGAGCAATCAGCTAGCCAATGAGCCGTGGGTAAAAGACCGGGACTGGGCGATCGCCAATAAAATTCAGGGCTTTGCCGGGTATCCGCTAGCCGCAGGCAATCGCGTGATTGGCGTCCTAGCGACGTTTAGCCACCGTCCCATGGCCCCAGAATTTTTAGAGGTGCTGCAGGTTTTGTGCATGACCGCCACCGTGAGCTTAGAGGCAGCGCTTCAGGCTCAGCAGATGCCGCAGCCGTCGCCGCCAGCGGTGGCAGTGGCGCTTTCTGACCAGCTTGCGGGGCTGCTGGCCCCGACCCAGCTCACCCTAGTGGGTACCGAATACCCCCTCAAGAGCGATCTGTCTAATTTATTTTTGCGCGCGGCTGAAAGCCTCAGCCAGCTTAGCTGTCGCTACTGTCGCCTGACCTACGGCGAGGAGATTGGGCTAGAGGCGATCGCCCAGTCGCCGGATTTGTCTGAGCCAGAAGTCGAAACCTGGCTGCGATCGCACTTTAGCGACCTCCGCTTTGCAGCCTATCGCCTCGGGGGTAGCTTGCAGGCGCAGCAGGCCCAGAGTATTATTCGTTTTGTCTTGAGCCTGCCCTATCCTAACTGCCCCATTGGGCCATCTGTGCGGATCGACTGCCAGCAGCCACTGTTGCAGTCTGTGGTTACGCATTTGGCTCACCTGGCAGGGCTAAGCGTTGGTGATTTGTCTAATCGATCAGCGCTGCTGATTACAGATAGAGTTGAACAGCTTAAAACACTCAGTAAAGTAATTTGGCTACGTCACGAGCGCATCCCTGTTCCCAGCCAGGTCAGCGCCGTGATTGACTGGTCAATTGAGCCAACGACTCTATATGCGATCGTAAGTCAGGTAGTTGACGACAAATGGATAAAATCCCATCAAACCAGCAACTGGACGCCCCTTTCTGAGCGAGAACAGGAAATTATGGCGCTTTTGGCCCAGGGTCTGCGCGATCGCAGCATTGCCCAGCAGCTTTTTATCAGCGAAAGCACCGTCAAGTTTCACATCAATAACAGCCTTACCAAGCTTAGGGCTAAAAACCGCTATCAGGCGGTCTATCAAGCAGCCATTTTAGGCTGGATTTAGCCGCTAGATCTAGGCGCTAAGACCCAATCAGGCAGGGAATAGCGTGGGCCGAAGGCTCAAAGCGCTTGTAGGCCGGGGCCATGTGGTCAGCCAGATACTGAGCATCGCGGCCAATCCCGGAAAAGCGCCCCGACCCCCAGGTATAGAGCCAGGGCAAACCGAGAAAGTATAGCCCTTTGACGCTGGTAACGCCTCGATTGTGGCCGGGATAGCCTCTGCCATCAAATACGGGGATGTCTATCCAGCTGAAGTCAGTGTCGTAGCCCACCGACCAGATCACCGCGCCAATGTCGGCGGTTTTGTAGTCTAGGGTCAGGGCGGCTGCGTGCGGTTGCCAAACGGGCTGGTAAAGTGGCTCGGTGGGGGCGTCAATCTGGTTTTGAGCAATAAATTTATCGATAGTTTGCTTAATACTCTCAGCTACGGCATCGGCCTGATCTAGGTTTTGCTTCAGGTCGTCCTGAAATTCTAGCTGAGCGTTTTGAATCGCTTTGAGCCTGCCGTAAAGCTGCATTCCTTCTAAGGCAAACTGTCGCAGATCAATTTCACGACCGCCGCCCCGCCCGGTGACGTAGTGGTTGGTTTTGTGACGGGCCTGCTCTTTTTGGGGATGGCGATCGATGGGCATGTCGTAGTAGCCCATTTGCTCTAGCCACGCCACTACGTCTTTACCCCGGTACTGGCGCGGCGATCGCGGGGCACCGCCCACGCAGAGGTGTACCTGTTTGCCTGCCAGGTGCAGGTCTTCGGCAATCTGACAGCCTGACTGTCCGGTACCGACCACTAGCACGGCGCGGTCGGGCAGAGACTGAGGATTTTTGTATTCAGAGGAGTGAATTTGCACAATGTGCTGGGGCAGTCGCTCAGCCAACCTGGGAATTTTGGGCCTGTGGTAGCCGCCGACGGCGATCACCACCTGATCAGCCGTGAAGTCACCGATAGAGGTTGCCACCTCAAAGCGGCCAAAGTCATTCTGACTCACCCGCAAAACCTCGACCCCTTCTTTCACAGGCGGGTTAAAAGTAGCGGCGTAGTCTTCTATGTATTCCACAATTTTGTCTTTGGGCATAAAGCCTTCTGGATCATTACCGGCATAGGCATAGCCCGGTAAGCGACACTGCCAGTTGGGGGTGACCAAACAAAAGGTATCCCAGCGCTTAGAGCGCCAGGAATGAGCAATTTTGTGTTTCTCAAAAACCAGATGGCTGACGCCCCGCTGCTGCAGGCAGTAGCTCATCGACAGCCCCGCCTGTCCGCCACCCACAATCAAAACGCTATGGTGCGTGGTCATAGATAACTCCCAGACTTGCAGTAGCTAATAATACCTGAACCATAAGAGCTAGTCGGGCGATCGCCTGTATGTTCAGTTACAAACCAGTCGAATCTGGGTCTAAAGACAGGGAGGGAGGCTTCAGAGGGGGGAGGGTTTGTTTGAGCAACAACTACCTGTTGATTTAGGCAGGTTCAGGTAGTCCGAGGCTCAATCTTGAACGGTTTGCAAGCCCAAGGGTGGAAGTCCCAGACTCAGCGGCTCTGGTCTAACGCTGAGACAAATGTAGATTGGGTCATAGCCTAACGGTATGGCTACGCTAAAGCGATCGCGTAAGAGATCGGGCAAAATCTTCCCTGTAATGTCTCGATTTTTAGTCGATGGCATTGTAATCTGGCCTGCTAATTGCAGGGCTGCTGGTGAGATTCAGCCAAGGTATCGGCATCGCCCTTCTGAAACTCAATCCCAGCTTGCCATCCCGCCCAGACTCCAGCGATCGCCTAATGTTCTACAAGCTGGTCTGCTCAAGCTGTGCTGACTAGATCCGTTAGCGATCGCTTTCCAAAACGGCTGTTTTCACCGAAAACCGCTGCGTTTGGCTACCGCGTCTAACTTTGACCTGCAGCGCCGTGTCTACCTCACTCTGATCTACCTGAGCTTGCAACACCTCAGAAGAATTGATCGCTTTGCCATCAACCTCTACGATCACATCGCCCCGCCGTATGCCTGCCTCAGCAGCAGGCGTCCCTTCAATCACGCGCACAACCAGAGCACCGTTTACTTCTGGCAGCACAAAGCTGGCGTTGGGATCTTCGTTGTGGCGTTTGGCCATATCGGGCGTCAGCGTCGCAATCTGCACCCCTAGATAAGGGTGGACAATCTGCTCGCCCCGGGCCAGACGGTCTTTGATTTCTTTGGCCTTATTGATAGGAATGGCAAAGCCAATGCCCATCGCATCTGCCCGAATAGCGGTGTTAATGCCGATGACCTGGCCGTTTTGACTGAGCAAAGGCCCGCCGGAGTTACCCGGATTAATGGCCGCGTCGGTTTGAATGAACTCCAGTCGCTTATCAGGAATGCCGACTGTGGCACTCGATCGCTTCAGCGTGCTGATAATACCCAGCGTCACGGTGTTGTCTAGGCCCAGCGGATTGCCCACCGCGATCGCCCAGTCACCTACAGCAACCTCATTAGAGTCACCCAAAGCCGCGATCGGCAGTTCTTCGTTACCCGCATCGATTTTCACCACGGCTAAGTCTGTAACTTGATCCTCACCTTCTACGATGCCAGCAAACTGACGGCCATCCTTCAGCGTTACAGTCACCCGATCGGCCCCATCAACCACATGAGCATTGGTCAAGATGTTGCCGCTGGGGTCAATAATGAATCCTGACCCCTGTCCTCGCAAGAGCTGTTCTTCTGGAGGGAGGCCAGACATTCCGTTCGGGCTGCCGAAAAACCCTCTAAAAAAGGGATCTTCAAACAGAGAATCGGGTAAACGACGGGTGACCGTTTTTTCAGTATCAATTCGCACAACGGCTGGCCCGACTTCTCGAACCGCAGCAGCTACAAAGCTCTCGTTGCTGCTGACAATCGGTATCTGAGCCAGAGGCGCTGCCTGAGCAGGTAATAGCCCTAACTGCCCCATCAGTAAAAGGCCAATGCTCAAGCAGGCCAGCCCTCTTGCTAAAGTGTGAGTAATTGATTTAAGACGCTGCGTTAATCTCATGGGCTTCAGTAAACAATACATCTGTTTAGTTGGGTGCTTCTATCGTGACGGAGATGCTCAAAGAACTTCAAGTAGGGGTAGTTAGACTAGGGTAAGTACGGTTCTCATCACTGGAACCAGAAACTATTCGCTGACCAAACGCATCCATAGCTCAAGGCGGCACGTACTTTTTAAGTGACTGAAGAATCTATGTCCATCACACCTCAGCAGCTCATCAGACCAAGCTTTTTGGGTGGAGTGGCTGTTCTCGGCAGCTTGCTCATTGGCTGCAGTCAAACAGAGTCTGCCACCACCGAGCCGCTATCCTTTGAAGCTCAGCTAGCAGACCATCTTACTGCGGAAGGCGACAAAATGTACGGGGCCTACTGGTGTCCTCACTGTGCCGAGCAAAAAGAGCGCTTTGGAAACGCAGTCGATCGCATTCCCTATGTCGAGTGCGATCCTAAAGGAGAAGAGGCCCAGCCTGAGATTTGTCAGGCTAAAGGCATTAAGGGCTATCCCACCTGGGAGATTAAAGGCGAAATTTACATGGGCGTACAGTCGGTAGAAGAGCTGGCCACGCTCTCTGGATTTGAACCTAAGCCAAGGTAATGGCCAAAGAAAGCAATCGTCAAAGTAACCGTTAGACTGGATAAAGCCACAGACGACTCACTCACCTTAAAAACTGACTCTAATGACGGCTTCCGATATTTCTCTTAGCACCTCGTTGAATCCATCGCTAGACTCTTTGCCCTTAGCGCCCTCATCTCAGTCAGTACATACTCACGCAGAGCACACCCACGTTCACAGCGAAGAATCGCTTAAGCGCATTGTCAACCGTCTAGCGCGGGTAGAAGGCCATATTCGCGGCATCAAAACAATGGTGCAGGAGAGCCGCCCCTGCCCGGATGTTTTAGTACAAATTGCGGCGGTTCAGGGTGCCCTCGATCGCGTAGCCCGCATTATTCTCGATGAGCACCTGTCTGAGTGTGTCAGTCGGGCTGCGGCTGAAGGCAATATCGAAGCGGAGATTGGAGAACTCAAAGCCGCCCTTGATCGCTTCTTACGCTAGGGTAGCTTAGCTGCTGCAGCCATAGGATTGAGCTAGCTGTATATAGCCAAAGTCGAAGCAACTGTTAAAGGATATACAGCATTTATATTTGTATACAGTATACAGTTTGGATCCATTCATTTTTAGCACCACAGCCAAGTACAAACTTAGAGGTTTAAAGACATGACCGTTCAGCTATTGCCCGTTGTCAACTGCGATCGCCTCTATCAGAGCCTGATGGATCTCGCTGATATTGGCAAACTGCCGGGAAGCGGTGTGCGTCGTCTGGCTTTCAGTCCTGAAGATATTAGGGCGCGACAGCTCGTTTGGCGCTGGATGGCCGCCGCTGGGCTGTCAGTGCGCTCAGATGCGGCGGGTAACATCATTGGAATGCTGCCAGGGAAACAAGCGGCTCCGGCTTTTGCCACAGGTTCTCATATTGACACGGTTCCCAAGGCGGGCAAGTATGACGGTACGCTAGGCGTGCTAGCGGGCATCGAAGTCGCCAGAACTTTAAAGGAAAACGGGCTTCAGCTGCAGCATCCCTTTGAGGTGATTGTCTTTACAGATGAAGAAGATAGCATGATTGGCAGCAAAGCCATCGCTGGAACTATCCTGCCTGCAGCTGAGCAGTACGACCGCAAAAATCAGCCGCCGATTCAGTCTCGCCTACAGCAGATCGGGGGCGACTGGAGCCAGATAGCCAGCGCTCGTCGCAGCCGGGCCGACATGTGTGCCTTTGTGGAGCTGCACGTTGAGCAGGGTCAGGTGCTGGAAACATCAGGTAAAAGCATTGGCGTGGTTGAGGGCGTCGTTGGCCTGCAGCGCTACATGATGACGATTAAAGGTGCTCCTAACCACGCGGGGACAACACCGATGGAGCTGCGTCAGGATGCGCTGGTAGCCGCTTCCCACGTTGTCTTAGCCGTAGAATCTCTGGCAAAGACTCGCCCAGGGCAGCAGGTGGCGACAGTGGGAGCGCTGACGGTTTGGCCTAACGCTACCAACGTGATTCCTGGCGAGGTAAGAGCCAGTCTGGATGTTAGAGATCTCTCAAAAGCGGAGGTTACGGGCCTAGTCGAGCAGCTCAAAACTCAGCTAGGGCAAATTGCGGCTGCCACTCAAACTAAAATTTTGATTGAGCCGGTTCTAGACGTTGATCCTAGCCCTGCCGCCCCCAGAATTCAGCAGACCATTACGGCAGTGTGCGATCGCTTAGGCTTCAGCCACCTATCTTTGCCCAGTCGTGCCGGGCACGATGCTCAAGAGATGGGTCGCTTTACCGATATGGGCATGATTTTTGTGCCCAGTGAGGGCGGCGTCAGCCACTCAGAAATTGAATACACCTCTCCTGAACAGTGCGCTCAAGGGGCAACGGTACTGCTGCAAACCCTGCTGGAACTCGATCGGGGCTACTCTACCTAGCCGCGACTGAGGGCTGGGAAGCGTCAGTCGCGATCGCCTGACTGATTTTCTTGTAGTTCCAGAAGCCAAAAACCAGCCAAAAAACCAGCAGGGCGCTGGTCAACAACAGCACAGGCAGGGGGCCAAAGCGATTGATCAGCAGGGGAGCCGCCCCCGTAAACAAGCCACCGCCTACAATTGGCTCAAAGAAAAGCTGCTTATAGCCAAAGCTTTCAAAGGCTCCAGTGCGATCCTCTGGGTCTACCATGCGCATGAGCAAAATTCCCGTTGCGGTAACGCCCATTGACTGCCCCATATCCCCAATACCGCGCTCAAACCAGTAGGTGGGAATGATACGCGGAGCAAAATAGACGAAAAATAAGACGTTCCAGGTGATGCCTGCGATCGCCAAGATCGCAAAAGCCCCCAGGTTTTGGGCGATAATCGCCAGACTGATAGAAGCCAACGCCGCCACAATGGTTGCATCTAGAGCCACGCCGCCGATTCTGACCATAAGCTGACGGCTAATCAAATAGTGGCTGTTGCAGCGCTCCAGGATAATTTGCACAATAATGCCCCCGACTAGAGCCAGCGGAAACAGCGGAATGCTACCCATCACCTCCAAGCCTTCACCGCCGCGATTCCAGGTCAGCGACTCAATCAAAATTAGCAACTGTAAGATGAGCCAGCCAATGGCGATCGCCACCCCGACAAATCCAAACTGCACAGATAGCGGATCGACTAGTAAACTGCTCAAGTGCTGACGGCGACGTTCAGAAACTTCTGGGCTTTCCTGCTCGGCTGGCAGACGCTCTTGAGCATCCGCCGGGATCATTTCGGCGTCAGAACTGCTGGCAAGATAGCCGCGCTTACGGCCCCAGTTTGCCAGCAGGACACCTGCCAGAATACCGCTAACAATGCCAATCGTAGCCATCCCCACGGCCAGATCAGGCCCAGCCTCAAACCCAACTTCTCTGAGAACCTCGGCCATACCTGCCGCCGTGCCGTGCCCCCCTTCAAAACCAATCTCAATCAAAGCACCCGCCACAGGGGGCAGACCGAATACCGGCCCTAACACCAGCATGGCCAAGATTAGCCCCACCACATACTGGCCCCAGGCCAACGACTGACCAAAAGCAACCTGAGGTGAAGCGCGCCGCCAAATCTCAATCGGTGGGGGAATAAACTCGCCCAAAAAGATGGTGGCAAAAACAATGTTGATAAAAACGCCTGGAACTGCCGACCAAACCTCCAAAATTGGCTGTGGAAAGAGGCCGTTAGCTAACCAGGCACTGTCTCCCGCTACCGCCGAAACCAGCGCTCCTAGAGCACCCGGTCCTAAAAGTAAGGCGATCGCCCCGGCCACAATTGAGCTGGGTAAAAATAGCGCCTGCAATAGACTAATTCGCTGTCGTATCCACCTGCCAACTAAAATCAAAAAGCTCAGAATGATGAACGCATAGAAAACATCATCAAACGTGTAGGCAGGACTCTCCTCAGTGGCTTGGGCTTGGGCAACTAAAGCAGCAGGCCCGATAATCAACAAAGCCGTCCAAATAAACACTGAACCCCATAGCTTTTTTATCGGCTGAAGAAAACTTTCAGGGTTGACTTTGGCAAGATACTGTCTAAATTTGGGCACCCGCTTGCTCCTAACGTTGCTGCTGTTTTGAGTCAGTTTGAGCTGTTCAAGCCTGATCGGACACAGAAATGTTAAACGCAGTGACTTTTCTCAGCCGTTCAGAGCGGACACTACGCCAAAAACAGCTTTGATGCCAGCACTGCCAGTTTTAATCAAAAATTTCGCCAAAAAAAAGAGATGGGTAGCTAGACTACCCATCTCTTTGCTTCTCGACTGTCTTAAGGTTTTGCTATAGCCTTTTGGCTACTGCTAGACCATAGCCGCCTGACGCTCTTTTGCTTCTTGAATCACCTCTTCTGCCACATTGTTGGGGCAAGGAGCATAGTGAGAGAACGACATGGAGAACTGACCGCGTCCTGAAGTCATGGTTCGCAGGTCGCCAATGTAGCCAAACATTTCGCTCAGCGGGGCATCGGCTTTGACGCGAACCCCTGTCGGGCCAGACTCTTGAGCCTTGATCATGCCGCGACGACGGTTGAGGTCACCAATAACGTCGCCCATATAGTCGTCAGGGGTGAAAACGTCTATGTTCATGATTGGCTCTAGAAGCTGAAGGCCAGCCTTGGGCAAAGACTGACGGTAGGCTGCCTTAGCGGCGATCTCAAAGGCGATCGCCGATGAGTCAACCGCGTGGAAGCCGCCATCGGTGAGCGTGACCTTAAGATCCACAACCGGGAAGCCAGCCATTGGCCCTTTGTCAACGCTGGTCTGAAAACCTTTTTGAACAGCGGGCCAAAATTCACGGGGCACATTTCCCCCGGTAACTTTTGACTCAAAGACAAAGCCGCTGCCCGTTTCACCCGGCTCAATCACGTAGTCAATCTTGCCGTACTGACCCGAACCGCCAGACTGCTTTTTGTGGGTGTAGCTGTCTACAAGCCGTTTGGTAATGGACTCGCGGTAGGCAACCTGAGGCTTGCCCACCTCAACTTCCACCCCGTGAGTGCGCCTAAGGATATCTACTTTGATATCGAGGTGTAGCTCGCCCATGCCTTTCATGATGGTTTCGCCGCTTTCTTCGTCGGTTTCAACATAGAAAGAAGGGTCTTCCTGCACCATTTTGCTCAGCGCCATGCCCATCTTTTCGTCAGAGCCTTTTTTCTTAGGCTTGACGGCAATGGAGATCACAGGCTCTGGGAACACCATTGGCTCCAGGGTGGCTGGATTCTTGGGATCGCAGAGGGTATGCCCCGTCTGGACGTTCTTCATGCCAATCAGGGCAACAATGTCCCCCGCTTGGGCAGACTCAATCTCTTCGCGGGAGTTAGCGTGCATTTCGACTAGACGGCTGACCCGCTCGGTTTTGCCTGTGGCCGTGTCTAAGATGGTATCGCCTTTAGCAATCGTGCCAGAGTAAAGTCGGGTAAAGGTCAGCGCCCCAAAGCGATCGTCCATAATTTTGAACGCCAGCGCCCGCAGCGGCTTGTCAGCATCGACAAAGGCATAGCTACCAGTCTCGTTACCTTCTAAATCGACTTCAGGCTGAGGCTTCACCTGAGTTGGGTCAGGCAGATAGTCAACCACGGCGTCTAGCACTAGCTGCACACCTTTGTTTTTGAAGGAAGAGCCGCAGTAAGTGGGGAAAAACGCTAGGTCACGAGTGCCTTTACGAATGCACTGCTTGATCTCGTCGACAGAGAGTTCTTCGCCTTCAAGGTATTTCTCCATCAGGGTGTCGTCCTGCTCAACTGCAAGCTCAATTAGCTGCTCTCGGTAGGTTTCGACCTGATCAACCATGTCTGCGGGGACATCTTGAATCTCATAGTTCATCGGATCGCCAGACTCATCCCAAACCCAGGCTTTGCGAGTGAGCAGGTCAACAACCCCGCGAAAATCAATCTCAGTGCCAATCGGCAGCACCATCACTAGCGGCTTAGCCGCTAGGACTGCATCCACCTGCTTGACCACCCGGAAAAAGTCAGCCCCGGTGCGATCTAGCTTATTGACATAGATGATCCGTGCAACTTTGGAGTCATTAGCATAGCGCCAGTTGGTTTCAGACTGAGGCTCAACCCCACCAGAACCACAAAAGACACCGATACCGCCGTCTAATACCTTGAGAGAGCGATAAACCTCAATCGTGAAGTCAACGTGGCCAGGTGTGTCAATGATGTTGAGCTGGTGGTCTTTCCAAAAGCAAGAGGTCGCAGCGGACTGAATCGTAATTCCCCGCTCTTGCTCTTGTTCCATAAAGTCTGTGGTTGCCGCACCTTCGTGCACCTCACCGATTTTGTGAATTTTTCCGGTGAGCTTTAAAATCCGTTCGGTCGTGGTGGTCTTGCCCGCATCTACGTGGGCAAAGATACCAATGTTACGATAGCGCGTGATGTCTTTCTTCATGTCTGTTCTCTAGTTCAGTGCGACAAACCGTTGTTTAGCCACCTTTAAAGGTTACTCAGAAGTTATGTGCGTTGCTGCCACAGCCATTGCAGACTGGAGCTCAATCACGCGGAACATGACTTGGAGTCCGTTTCTATGCCCGTGGTCACAGTGCTAATCATAGCCAATCTTAATAATTGTAAAATAATCTAGCCCAAAGCTGTCAGATGACTAGCGTACTGGTTTAGCCCGATGCTTGGTTTACAATTGAAAAATTTGATTTAGCTCTTTACTAATTCTATCGGTCTGACGACTATTCGCCTGTAGCTTTTGGCTGCTGAAAACCGTACTAAATCGTCACGGGTGATTCGACGTAAACCGTAGGCTCCTGTACCCGGAACTCGATACCGTAGCTGATTAGCTGCTTGGCGATCGCATCATTCGCCAGCTCTAGCAGCCGCTTACGCAGGTCAATCGAGTTCTCGCTAGACCCCAGGATAAAAAACGTCACCCGCGCCCGCGTGTATCGAACAAAGCCGTTCTCTACGGTCGCATCAGGATTGGAGAAGAAGATGCTGGTGCTGCCGGGATCAATACCAAACAGCGAATCTGTGCTTTGACTGACCACCTGCTTGACTAGGGCAGCATCCTGCTCGTCGAGAGGTTTTAGAAAGTCGAGGTAGAGCAGCACCATCACTTTTTTGGCCCGTGAGACGTTTTCAATCTCCATGCTGATTAGGTTAGAGTTGGGCACAACAATCAGCGTGCTTTTCGCCGAAGTGCGAATTTTGCTCGATCGCAAGCCAATAGACTCTACCCGCCCTAGCTGCCCGTTAGACAGGCGAATATACTCTCCTGGCACAAAAGGACGATCCAGATAGAGCACAATCGTGCTGAGCAACTGCTCCAGAATCTTTTGAGCTGCAAAGGCGATCGCCAAGCCCCCAATGCCTAAACTCGCCATCAGGCCGATGAGATTAAAATTTTGGCTTTGGGCAAAGGCTAGGACAGCGATAAAGCCGATAGATATGTTAGCTAGGGTTTCAAACACCAGCAGCAGTTCATCAACTTCCCGCCCTAGCCTTCGCAGCAGGTCAATGCCGTAAATTCTGACCACCTGCCGGAAAATGCGCGATACCAGCCAGGCGACGCTGGCAATGACAGCTAGATCCACCAGCGGCTTAAAAAAATTATACAGGCCAGCATAGTCTCCTTGCAGCCACGCCATCGACAGAGAAATCAGTAAAAATGTACCGGCCAGACGAAACGTGTCTTGAATTGGCTCGACCAGATTGTCATAGACGGCAGTTACCTGGCCGCTAGAGAAGCGGTGCATGGCAAAGCGCACAATCGCTGAGGTGTAGCGCCCAATCAGGATAGAAAGCAGCAGGCAAACCAGGAAAATAATCCATTTAGGAATTTCGCCTGGGCTGATTTGCAGCGTTGTGAGAATACTGTCCAGATTTGTAAGGGCCAGATTCATAGATAAGGGCCAGATTCATAAGGGCGTGAGCAGGGAAGAAACGAGCGCGCGGGCGGTTGGGCTAAATCGTAATCGGCGAATCGACGTAGATGGTGGGTTCTTCGATATCGAAAGCAATACCGTAGGTTTTGAGCCGCTGGGTCAGATTTTGATTAGCGATATCGAGTACCTGCCGCCGAATTTCCATCGACACCTCGCCAGACCCGAGAATAAAAAAGGTGATTTGGGCCTGAGACTTGCCGTCGCCCGTCAGCGTTTTGAACAAAATATCTGTGCTGCGAGAATCAATACCAAAAATATCCTGCGTGCTTTCTAAAATAACCTGGCGAATCAGTGCCTGCTCGTCAGCCGGAATCATGCGATAGAAGGTGAGATAGATAATCGACATCACCTTCTTGGCGCTGGTGAAATTTTCGACCGTTGACTGAATGATAGAGCTGTTGGGCACAATTGCTAGCGTTCCTTTGCCTGACGTGCGAATTTTAGTTGAGCGCAGCCCGATAGACTCAACTCGCCCGTAAGTGCCGTCAGCCAGACCAATATAGTCATCGACGCTGAAAGGGCGATCGATAAAGATAACCACGCCGCCTAGGATCTGCTCTAGGACTTTTTGGGCCGCAAAGGCGATCGCAATACCGCTAATGCCTAAGCTAGCCACCACGCCAAAAACGTTGATGTCATGGGTCTGACCAAAAATAATGATCAAAATAATGACGATCAAAAAATTAGCAAAAAATTTAGCCAGGACTAAAAATTCGCTATTGACCTTGCGACCAGCTCGTACCGCCGAATCCAGCAAATAGTTGTCAAAATAACCCTGAAACAGACGAGAACCTAACCAGCCCAGCGCTAGCGTGAAAGCTAGCGTCAGCGTTAGCTCGACTCGACCAGACCAGTCTACCTGCAGGATAAATCGCAGCAAAACCAGGGCTACAGTGTCTAAAATACCGAGGGCAATGACAATGCCAAGCAGCGATCGCTGCGGCTGTAGCACCCGGCTGTAAAACGAATTTAGATCCTGTGGCAAAAACCATCTGATAGCGAAGTTAAGCAGAAGCGAAAAGAATTGACTAATTGCAAAAGTAAGCACAATAGCTAACCCGGTCAGCAGGCAGAGCTGAATCAGAGGATAATGACTGAGCGGTAAAGCATCGGCAAACATCGCTAACATTTAAAAAGGTCTATAGTCAAAAGTTATCAAAAATCGTCGGCAGTCTTTAGCCAGCAGCGACAGATTGAATCTGCTAAAACCCCTGAAACAGTATAGGTTTTATGGCTTCCAACCCTTCGGAATCAAAAGATCAGCAGCATCCACAGTATAAAAGCGAACGCCAACTGGTAAATCAGCTACTTTCAGGAGAACCTACAGACCTAAATCTAGCTGAGCTAGCCCGCTTACGGATTCGCTTTATGAGCTTTCCAGGAGCACGAGACATTCAAGCAGACCTAGATAAAGTGCTCCAGCAGTGGCAGCTAACCGAAGCAAACCTGTTTGAGAAAACTCGCCAAATTCACCAAACCCAGAATGTCTATCGCGGGCGCGGCAGTGGTCGAGAAGACTGGAGTTAATCTTTGCAACCAGCGCAGCCATAAATCTGCCTGTCGTCAGATCTTGCCTCTACACTGTGACAGACATATACCCAAAGATACCTCTGTCGATCTATATGAGTTTGAACCCACTGATTTTTACTATCTCGTCATTTTCAGATTCTGAGATGACCGCTAGCTTTGTTTGAGCTTTGAGAAACTCCCTGCAAATTTGAAGTTTTATCAATTCCGACATAGAGCCTGCCTATCTCAGTTGAGCTAGATTACGATTGCATGTCAGATGCTTGCGGCTGAGCAGTGCAGGGAAACGTCTCGATAAATTTGATTTTTTATGCAAATCTTAAGTATTCACAACAGCTATCAAATTCGAGGCGGCGAAGATGAATCCTGGGCTGCTGAGGTTAGGCTTCTAAAGGAGAAAGGGCACCAAGTTGAAATTTACGAAGAGTCTAACGACCGGGCCGATCAGCTTAACTCGCTGCGGCTGGCTCAGCGTACTGTTTGGTCACATGACTCTTACGATATTGTTTCGCAAAAGCTACAAAGCAGAGGCTGCGATCTGATACACGTTCAGAACTTTTTTCCTCTGATTTCACCTTCTATTTACTACGCCGCTCAGAAACAAGGCGTTCCGGTTATTCAAACTCTTAGAAACTACCGCCTGCTGTGCCCTAATGCGCTATTTTTTCGTGACGGCAAAGTTTGCGAAGATTGCTTAGGCAAAGCTGTTCCCTATCCTGGAGTTTTGCATAGCTGCTACCGCAATAGCCGAGCCGCTACCGCTGCTACAGCGGCGATGCTAGTGACCCACCGCAGCATGGGCACCTGGCATGAAAAAGTCGATCTGTATATTGCTCTGACGCAGTTTGCCCGCAAAAAGTTTATTCAAGGTGGTCTGCCTCCTGAAAAGATTGTCGTCAAGCCTAACTTTGTTTATCCAGATCCGGGTGTAGGTCAGGGGCAAGGGGGATTTGCCCTTTATGTGGGGCGGCTCTCTGTTGAGAAAGGATTAGACACGCTGCTACAGGCATGGGAACTTCTACAGGCTAAGATGCCGCTAAAAATAGTAGGCGATGGCCCCCTCGCAGACAAGGTGCAGTCTGTCACCGCTACGCTACCCAATGTGGAATGGTTGGGTCGTCGCCCCATGTCGGAGGTTCATACCCTGATGGGACAGGCAAGGTTTTTAATCTTTCCCTCAAAGTGGTACGAAACTTTTGGTCGTGTAGCGGCAGAAGCGTTTGCTAAGGGAACTCCGGTTATAGCTGCGGATATTGGGGCGATCGCAGAGCTAGTTGAAAGCGGTCGTACAGGAATTCGATTTCAGCCCGGAGATGCGGCAGACCTGGCTGAAAAAGTCAGGTGGATGCTAGCAGATTCTCAACGGCTGGCTGAGATGCGTCGAGCCGCTAGAGCAGAATTTGAAGCCCGCTACACGGCAGACAACAATTACAGACAGCTTATGCAAATTTATCAGCAGGTGCGCCGCTGACTGGAATTTACAAAGACTTCGTAGATTTATAAATCTTCAGCAACCTCAATCTCTAAGAGTGGAGATTTATCAAGCAGATATTCAATAATGTCCCTGAGCCAGGAATAAACCCAATAGTTTATTTGAGGAAAATTACTGAGGCAGCTGTTCTCTGTTTTATTCTATTTATCTAAACTCTATAGCAGTCCTAAACCACTGACGGGAAGGTGAGTTGTGAAAGACTTTTCCTGCAAAAAAGTTCTTTCGCCCTCCAAACGGGATTGCTACATACTGCGATCTCGCTAATAAATTCTTGTTAAAGGCAAAGGTTCGGCCCGTTGTTATTGGTTTTAATACGATGTCTAGCGCACCCGATATCTCTAAAATTCCTGTTGCCATCCTCTGTGGAGGAAAAGGAACTCGACTGAAAGAGGAGACTGAATTTCGGCCCAAGCCCATGGTGATGGTTGGCGATCGCCCATGATCTGGCACATCATGAAAACCTATGCTCACTACGGGTTTCAGAATTTCATGCTTTGCCTGGGCTACAAAGGGCAGATGATTCGTGAGTATTTCTTTAATTACGACTGGAATCACAATGATGTGCTGCTAGAGCTAGGCGATAAAAAAGTTACCAAGCTCAACAACGGCCACGAAGAAAACTGGAAAATTTGGATGGTCGATACGGGGCAAGAAACCATGACGGGTGGACGGCTAAAGCGTCTGGGCAGCCACATTGATCAGCTAGACAGCGATATTTTGCTAGGCACCTATGGCGACGGCGTTTGCAATGTTGATATCACTAAACTGCTGGAGTATCACTACAGCCATGGCAAGCTAGCCACCATGACCACGGTGCGGCCTGCCTCCCGCTTTGGTGAGCTGGTAATTGAAGACAACCTGGTCACCTATTTTCAAGAAAAGCCTCAAACCAGCACAGGCTGGATCAACGGCGGCTATTTTGTGCTGCATCGCAAAGTGCTGGATTTAATTCAGGGCGATGACACGGTCTTTGAGGCCGACCCGCTAAAAACCCTGGCGGCTCTGGGCGAGCTGGCCGTCTATAAGCACGACGGCTTCTGGCAGTGCATGGATACCTACCGCGAGCTGGGCCTGCTCAATCAGCTCCACAGCAGCGGCAAAGCTCCCTGGCAGGTATGGAAATGAAGTCGTTTTGGCAAGATAAACGCGTGCTGGTCACCGGGCATACGGGCTTTAAGGGATCCTGGCTGACGCTCTGGCTTTTGCGCCTGGGGGCCAAAGTCACCGGTTTAAGCCTGGAACCTGAGAGTACGCCTGCTCTGTTTACGCAGCTCGATCTGGCCCGTGAGATTGACCACCATATCGGCGACATTCGAGCCGCCGAGCAGGTACAGGCTCTAGTTGAGCGCACTCAGCCCGATATTGTGCTGCACCTAGCCGCCCAGCCGCTGGTGAGACGCTCTTACGTGCAGCCGCTGGACACCTGGGCCACCAACGTCATGGGTACTCTCCATGTCCTAGAAGCGCTAAAGCACTGCACCCGCGCCTGTGCTGCGGTGTTTGTTACCACTGATAAGTGCTACGACAATCGTGAATGGGTCTATGGCTACCGCGAAAGCGATCCCCTGGGAGGGCACGATCCCTACAGCTCCAGCAAGGCGGCGGCTGAGCTGGCGATCGCCTCTTGGCGAAGCTCCTTTTTTGAAAAGCCTTATGGCTGCGTAGCGATCGCCAGCGCCCGAGCAGGTAACGTCATTGGCGGTGGCGACTGGGCCGAAGATCGCATTGTGCCCGATGCCATGCGATCGCTGGCGCTACAGCAGCCTGTCCCGGTGCGCAATCCTGGTGCCACCCGTCCCTGGCAGCATGTTTTAGAGCCGCTGGGCGGCTACCTGCTGCTGGCTCAGCGGCTTTACCAGAGCTTAGAGCAATCTGCTGAGGCGACTTCAAGTTTGCAAGGTGCCTTCAATTTTGGCCCAGCCCTGTCTTCTAACCGTCCGGTTAGAGACTTAGTAGGGCAAATTTTAGCTCACTGGCCAGGAACCTGGCTAGACCAGTCAGATCCCCAGTCAGTCCACGAAGCCAAACTGCTCAATCTGGTCACAGACAAAGCCTTTCATGTCTTGGGCTGGCAGCCCGCTTGGGACTTTGAGCGCACGCTTAAAGAAACTGTGAGCTGGTATCGTCAGGCCGATCAGCTATCGGCTTCAAGTACTGAAGCCTTTCGGCAACTCACCTGGCAGCAGATTCAGCAATATGAAGCCGATTTGAAGTCAGTATCAGCGATCGCGGCTGGTACGTAAATTACTCCTCTAGATAGACTGTCATGACCCAATCAATTCCGCGCCCGTCTAACGTAGAAATAAGTCCTGAGCAAGCGCTGCGGGCTGAGGTGATGGCCTCGGTACAGCGCTACTATGACCATAAATTTCAGGCCAAAACCTTTGCGCCGGGGCAGACTTACGTCCCCGTTTCAGGCAAAGTTTTTGACGAGCAAGAACTGTTCAAGCTGGTAGACTCGTCGTTAGATTTCTGGCTTACTACCGGACGCTATGCGGCTGAGTTTGAGCGCCGTTTTGCTGAGTGGATGGGTGTCAAGCACTGTCTGCTGGTTAATTCTGGGTCGTCTGCTAACTTAGTGGCTTTATCGGCTCTGACTTCGCCCAAGCTAGGCGATAAGCAGCTCAAGCCTGGGGACGAAGTGATTACGGTAGCCGCTGGTTTCCCTACCACGGTGAATCCTATTTTTCAAAATCAGCTAGTGCCTGTCTTTGTAGATGTGCAGCTAGGCACTTACGATATTGACGCCAGTCAGCTAGAGGCCGCGCTTTCTGACAAAACCCGCGCCATCATGGTGGCGCACACCCTCGGCAATCCATTCAACCTCAAAGCGGTGATGGCGTTTGCCCAAAAGCATGATCTCTGGGTGATTGAAGACAACTGTGACGCGGTCGGTAGTCTCTATGACGGCAAAAGAACCGGTACCTTTGGACATCTCTCTACCGTTAGTTTTTACCCGGCTCACCATATGACAATGGGCGAAGGCGGCGCTGTGCTGACTAGTGACTCTCGCCTGCGCAAAATTGTTGAGTCTTTCCGCGACTGGGGACGCGATTGCTGGTGCCCGCCGGGGGTAGACAATACCTGCGGCAAGCGCTTTGGCTGGCAGCTGGGAACATTGCCCTCTGGCTATGACCACAAATATACCTACTCCCACGTCGGCTACAATCTCAAAATGACCGATATGCAGGCGGCAGTTGGCTGCGCTCAGTTAGATAAACTACCCGGATTTATTCAGCAGCGGCGGCAAAACTTTGAGTTTCTCTCGGCTCAGCTTCAGGATCTTCAGGATGTGCTGGTGCTGCCTCAGGCCACCGAAAATTCCGAACCTAGCTGGTTTGGCTATTTGCTGGTCGTCAAAGAAGAAGCACCCTTTAGTCGCAACGACCTGGTGCAGCATCTGGAAGCCAACCGTATTGGTACCCGTTTGCTCTTTGGCGGTAACTTGGTGCGGCAGCCCCTCTATGCGGGACTCAACTACCGGGTTGTGGGTGAACTCACCAATAGCGATCGCGTTATGCACGGTGCCTTCTGGATTGGCCTCTATCCGGGGCTAAGCGAAGAGATGCTACGCTACACCACCGCCACGATTCGAGACTTTTGCCGCAGTCAGTAAAAAGAAGGAATACAGCTCTAGGCGCACGTCGGTGCGACTCTACCTCTAACCCACCTCCTGAAAAACCGATTGCCGTGGATATCAAACCAACTGCCATTGCTGGCTGCTACGAAATTCATCCTCGGATCTTTACTGACTCACGCGGCAGTTTTGTCAAAACTTTCCACGAGGATATTTTTCAGCAGCACGGGCTGAATACTCATTTTGCTGAAGAGTATTATTCTCACTCTGGCCAAAACGTTTTGCGAGGGCTGCACTTTCAGCTACCCCCGCAGGATCATGTCAAGCTGGTCTACTGCACTGCCGGAGAGGTGCTAGACGCGGTTGTGGACTTAAGAGTGGGATCGCCCACCTATGGTCAGTTTGCCACGTTTAGCCTAAGCGCTGAGAACGCGATCGCGCTGTATATTCCCAAAGGTTTAGCCCACGGCTTCTACGCGGTTAGCCAGCAGGCCACTATGCTCTACCGGGTTTCGACTGTCTATTCACCCGAACACGACGCTGGCATCTGCTGGAACTCAGTTGGCATTCCCTGGCCGAGTGTAGACCCGATGCTTTCAAAGCGAGACCAAACCTTTCCGGCTTTCTCAAATTTTGCCAGTCCCTTTGTTTATTCTGATTCTGCGGCAGCTGCTAGCGTTTAGCCTCTAAACCCCTGAACCCTTGAACCTATGTCCAAAACAGTCCTCATTTCTGGTGCGAATGGCTATTTTGGCGGTATTGCCTGCCAGTATTTTCAGGCGCTGGGCTGGCAGGTACTCAAAGCTACCCGTGGAGCTGACGCTGATCTGGTGATTGACTTAGATCAGCCTGAAGCTTTGGCACAGCAGCGGCTAAGTTCTAGGGTAGATCTGTTTATTCATGGGGCAGCGGCTCACGAAGTCACCTGTCGAGAACAGCCCTATCGCAGTATCGGCCAAAACGTGGCCGGAACCAGAGCCGCTCTGGAGTTTTGTCTTCACAACGACATTCCCAAGTTTGTTTACCTGTCAACCTTTCACGTATTTGGCAATCCCCAGGGTGTAATTGACGAAACCAGCCAGCCACTGCCTGCTAATGACTACGGCCTAAGCCACCTGCAGGCAGAGGACTATGTGCGCCTCTACAGGCGACAATATGCTCTTCAAGGACTCGTGGTGCGGCCCAGCAACTTCTTCGGCATCCCCGCCAATATCGATCGCTGTAATCGCTGGACGCTCACTCCTCTAGCATTTTGTCGGGAAGCCGTAGAGCAGGGCAAAATTGTGCTAAAAACGCCGGGCTACCAGCAGCGCAATTTTATTGCCGTCAAGGATCTATGCGCGGCGATCGCGGCGGCTGTTGAGCAAATTGAGCCGTATCCGCTGCTGCATGTAGCTGGGCCAGAAACCCTGAGCATCCGAGCACTGGCTCAGCGCGTTGAGCGGGTCATGAACGATCTGGGTCAGCCCGTTGATCTGGTGCTGCCTGAAGGCGAGCCGCTACCTGAGCAGTTTACCTTTACCAGTCGCTACTTAAGCCAGCTCTACAGGCCCAGCCAGACAATTGACGCCTTTCTGAGTGAGTTTTGCTCCATTCTTAGCCAGCGGCTAGTCTCTACTATTTGATCAAGTGCCAGAAAATAACGTGATTTCAGGAGGTTTTAACAGGCATGGGATCAGCTACTTTACCCATCAGTCGGGCTGTTGACAGCATTAGCAACCTGATTAAACCCTGGGTGCGCCCGTGGTATAGCCAGCTAGTTTTAAATCCTTCTGTAAAGCTGTTGCTCAATACGACAACTGTAGGTCAGGCGTATGGCTCAAACCATCCCAGGCACTCCTTACCTCCAGAAACAATTGTCACACCTGAAGTCGAGAAAATGCCGCCGTTTGACGAACCCTTTGAATATCTAAAAGGAGGCACCTATACCTCTGCCAATATCTATTCAACTGTGGTTGAGAATGTTTTGTTTGAACCAGGCAACGGCGTTGTTCTTACCTCATCGCGCCAGATTTTAGCTGAGTCGCTCTATCCCCACATGGATTTGATCACGGTGGCCGGAGCTTTCTTAAACAAAAGCTTTATTCGCCGCAAGTTCACCGAAGCGCCGGTTGAAACCATCCCTGGCTATTCCAGTATTTATCAAGGTTTACCCAATGGCTACTATCACAAAATTATTGATCTGGTTCCTCGCTGCTTTTTATTGAATAATCCAGCCTACGCTCAGATAGATGAAATCAAGCTGCTCTATGCAGAACCCTTAGCAGAAGTTGAACAGCTAATGGTGCCGAAGCTGGTTCCGGCTAATGTCAAGCGCGTCAGGCTGGAGCCGGGACGTCTCTATCGATTGGAAAAGTTAATTTTACCCACCTTTTTAACTCAGTTTGGTTCTGGGTACTTACCGGCTGCTTATTTGCAAAAGGTCAGAGAAATGCTTTTACCAAAGCGCCCCTCAAAAAAGTGTCATCGCATCTATATCTCTCGGGCTAAATCTGCCAGCGGTCAGAAAAAGCGACACATTCTCAATGAACCAGAACTGTTTGCGGCTTTAAAAAGTTTTGGTTTCCAGCGCTACTGCCTAGAAGACTACTCGCTAGAGGAGAAAATTGAGCTGTTTTACGACGCTGAGACTGTTGTAGGGGCCTATGGCGGTGGCTTGACCCATATTTTATTCTCCGAAAAAATTAATGTTTTGGAGCTGCAAATTATGGCAAAAATGCAAACCTATTATTACTACCTCAACAAAGCGCTAGGCCATAATTTTCGCTTTATCTGTGCTGATAAGGCGAACAACCGCGAAAACTTTTCCGTCAATATCGATCAGGTGGTGGAAATTTTAGCAGCATGGCAGGCTGACTCGGCAGTTAGCAACTATGGATGATTTTGTGATCAAGGTGACGCGCACTCAATGGCTGCGGTGGCTATGCCTGACTTTGCTGAGCGGCTTTTTAGTCGCCGGGTTTGGTCAATGCGGTAGTTCTGAGAGCGCGGCTACCCCGGCTATTAGTTTTGCTGTGCCGACAGGTGCAGACATTGTCAATGTTCAAGCAGCTCCTTATTTAGCCAAAGGCGACGGCAAAACTGACGATACAGCGGCTATTCAGTCAGCAATTTCAGAAAATCGCATGAAGCTGATTTACTTTCCCAACGGGACGTATTTAGTCAGCGATACCATTCGGGCGCAGGCGGCTGACGGCAAGCAAAAACGCTTCTTTTTGCAGGGGGAAAGTCAGGCTGAAACTGTGATTCGGCTGCAGGCTCAAAGTCCTGCTTTTCAAAATTCAGCAGCGCCGCGTCCGATTATTAGCTTTTGGGCAGGGGAAGTCAATGATGCTACTGCTTTCCGCAATCAGATTCGGGGCCTGACGATTGAGGCAGGAGCAAACAATCCGGGGGCGATCGCGCTGCGGTTTCGCGCTAACAACTATGGTGCAGTAGAAAATGTCACCCTGCGATCGCCGGGTCGCCAAGGCCGCTACGGGCTTGATTTAAGTGCCGGACTCAACGGCCCGCTGCTGGTCAAAAACCTGACGGTTGAGGGCTTTGACATCGGCGTGTATTTTACAGGTGCCCTGCACAGCGCTACTTTTGAGAACTTAGAACTGCGGCAGCAGCAGCAGTACGGGCTTTACAATCAGCGACAGGTGATCTCAATTCACGGCCTCAAAAGCAACAATCGCGTGCCTGCCATTAAAAATGCCAGCGATGGGTATCCGGCTCACGGCCTGCTCACGCTGGTAGAAGCAGATTTGCAAGGCGGCGACGGCAACACCGCAGCCATTGATAACACTGAAGGGGGCGGGCTGTATGCTCGTGACGTCAAAACAGGTGGCTATGAGGCGGCGATCGCCAATCAGGTTGAGGAGCATTTAACCAAAGTGACTGCCCCCGTGGCAGAGTTTGTCTCTCACCCTGTGCGTAGCCTTTTCCCAGGTTCTGAGAGCGCCTTACAGCTACCGATTGAGTCAGCCCCCGAGCTGAGCTGGCCGCCAATTCAAGCGTGGATTCAAGTAGACGGTTCCGGTGAGGACGATACTGAAGCCATTCAGTCGGCCATTGATGCTGGTAAAGCAGTTGTCTATTTTGCAGCGCAAGAATATACCATCAGCGCCCCGATTGAGCTGCGAGGCGATGTCCAAGCTCTAGTGGGTATTGGCGCGGCCAGCTTAAAAGCGACTGGCGCTTTACGAGAATCCGAACAGCCCATTTTCCGGCTGGTTGAGGGCAACAGTGCGACGGTGTGGATTGAAGGCTTTGAAACCGATTTGGGTCAGGCTTTTTTAATTGAGCAGGCAGCAGCGCGATCGCTGGTGTTAAGGCATCTCGGCGCTGGTGGCTACCGCAACCTGGCAGAGGGCAGCAAGCTGTTTATTGAAGATGTTGCAGGCTGGCGGTGGTATTTCCGCCATCAGCAGGTTTGGGCGCGGCAGCTTAATACAGAAGCCTCTAGCGAAAGCAATGCTATCAATATTGACAACGAAGGCGCTGACGTCTGGATCTTGGGACTTAAAACGGAGCGAGATATTCCCGTGATCACGACCCATCAAGGGGGGCGCACTGAGCTACTAGGCGGCTTTCTCTACGGCAATCGGGACATTCCAGAGGGCACGGCTGCTTTTATTAGCGAAGATTCTAGCCAAAGCCTAGTGTTTGCTAGCTACAATCATCCTTTTGAGCCTTTCATTAGAGAAATTCGCCAGGGCGATCGCCGCGAACTTGCAGAAACAGCCCCGCAGCCGATGAAATACGGCAAGATGATGCCGCTATTCGTGGGTCAAACCTCAACCCCTCAAGCAGAAGCACGTTGAATCCGATGAGTTCAGCCATAACCACAGTTCAAAGAAAGTCATACCTAGCAGGTTCAACTTTGGTCTTGCTAGCTTTTGCAACAGCGTTTTTCTCACGCATTTTGGATAGCGCTGGAGCGCCTTCAGCCATTAACTTTTTACACTTTTTGGTAATTCCAGTCTTTTGTGGTCAGGTTATTTTGACCGCCAAAGGGCTTAGTCGCTATCAGCGCGTACTAGCCACAAAACTCTATTTAGGATTAGGTCTTCTGCTAGCAGTTATGCTAGTTAGCGCCATCGTAAACGATGCTGGGTTAGCCAATGTAATTATTGACTTTCTACTGTTAGGAGAGCCGTTTATTCTACTGATAACGACTGCAAGTTTACCAGTTACAGTCGAACTCATTCAAAAGTTTCGTACCTGGCTGGTCGGCTTTTTTCTCACTAACATTGCTTTTGCCTATGCTCAGTATGTCCTGTTTATGATTTTAAAGATGCACCCCAAAGCAGGTAACCCAGACTATGTCCAGGGCGTGTTTTACCATTCGGGTGCAGGTCACGTGGTGAGTGCTTCTGTTTCTTTGACGTTTGGAGCTTACTACTTTGTAAATGCCAGAGCGTTACCTATCTGGTTGAGAGCTATTGTTTTTCTAGGCGCTTTCTGGCACATGTTAATGGCCGATGCCAAGCAGGTTCTGTTGTCCTTCCTGGTTGCAGGGGTGTGCTTGCTGATTACTAAACTTAAAAGTATCGGAGAGGCTGTTAAGTACCTGTTGGGATCGGTTATCCTCTGCGCGGTGCTGTGGTGGTGCATTCAAAATGTTCCGGCTTTTGCAGCCTTCAACACCTGGGCACGACCTGAAATATACGGAGCAGACGGTGAAGCCACCTTACTTAAATCAGCCGCACTGCGAATTATTCCAACTTACTATGAATCTCCTCTGAACTGGTTTTTTGGTCTTGGCCCTGGGCATACCGTAGGGCGCTTGGGCGGATGGATGATTAGCGGCTACTGGAGTTTGCTGGAACCCTTAGGCGCTACTATGCACCCGGTTCCCAATCAGGTTTGGGCTGCTGTGGGCCAAAGCTGGCTAGGAGACCAATCCAGCATGTTTTCGCCTTTGTTTGGCTGGGCGGGGATTTGGGGAGATTTGGGCTGGCTGGGGATCGCTGCCTATCTTTATTTGGCGGTAATCACGCTGCAGCATTTTTGTCTAGATGACTTATCAAAGTTTTTTGTGTTCAGCGTCGGCGCTTTTGGGCTGGTCTTCAGCCAGATGGAGGAACCAGGCTATATGTTGAGTATTACCATGATTGTAGGCATTCTCTGGCAGGAGCATCGCTTGCGTAAAGTTAATCCGGCGGCAGCAGTGCAGCTTAACCAAACCACTTTCAACTTAAAGCGGCCCAAACAGGTGCTGCAGTCTATTTTGTTGGCGAAACAGTCGCGGTAGCGATGCTTCTTGAGCAGGCAACATCTTTTAGAATCAGCGTTGTTAGGTCTTGAGAGGGGTGTAAAGTCATGACTGCCCATCAGCTTAGAGCGGTTCGGATTGTGCTGGTAGAGCCGATTGGAGATCTCAATGTTGGCTCTGTAGCCCGCATCATGAAGAATATGGGGCTGTCACAGCTCATCCTGGTCAATCCCCAGTGCGATCCCCATAGCGACCAGGCCCGTCAGATGGCAGTACACGCCGACGATGTTTTACTAGCGGCTCAGCAGGTTAAAACTATTCCAGAAGCTCTGCGGGGCTGTCAGCGGGCGATCGCCACCACAGCCCGTCCCCGTGACTTATCAACGCCGCTGGAGACACCGGAAGCCGCTTTGCCTTGGCTGCTAGAGCACAATACTGTTGCTGAGGTATCAACTGCGCTCATATTTGGCCCAGAAGATCGGGGATTGAGCAATACAGAACTCAACTATGCTCAGCGGTTCGTGATGATCCCAGCTAATCCGGCTTATGCCTCTCTCAATCTGGCGCAGGCGGTAGCGGTTTGCTGTTATGTCCTCTACCGTTTTGCTTTGGCTCCGATGGCCTTAGACAGCACGCTAAATGGGGCGGAACGGATTGAGGAACGGCAGCAGGCTGATACCGGGCCACAGCTTTCAACAGCTGCTCTAGAGAACTTAGAAGGATATTTTCAACATTTAGAAGAAGTTTTGCTCAAAATCGGCTATCTTTACCCCCATACGGCAATAAGTCGCATGGGAAAATTTAGGCGATTATTCCTGCGAGCTACCCTAAGCGATCAGGAGGTAGCCATGCTGCGGGGAATGCTGCGGCAGCTAGAGTGGGCTTTAGAGCAAGCCTCTTCGCCAGATGCCCCTGTTCAATAAACCGTTTAGTCTTAATGGTAAGGCCGTCGATTTAAGGTTCAATGACTCTATGGCTAATTACGGCGATCGCTCCCGTCCGATAGGATCTCACAGACAGGCAGATGAGTTCTCTGATGATCCCTATGCCAGCGCTGCTCAGCCTGCCTCAAAGCTAGACGCAAAGCCTCCCTCTCAGCCTCAACTAGGGCTTGGTTATTCTCAGCGTCGCCCTAGGCGACCTGCAGGCAACCCACCGAAGCTACCAGAAGGCTTTAGCCTTCGTCAGTGGCTTGGTGGTTCACCTCGCCGTCGTCAGCCATTGAGTCATGAGGCCCTTCCGGTTCATCGCCGAACGGCTGCTACGCCTCGGCCCTCTTCAGCCCAGGTCAGGCTACCTGTTGCTAACCCAGGCGAAGCAGCTCGAACCAGCGCTGCTAATCTAGCCGATCGGCTGCCTCGCTCGGCTAGACCCGTACCGAGACAGAGCAAACCTCAGGCTCTAAATGCCACCTCAAGCAAGGTAACACCGCTGCGACCCCGGCAGGTGTGGCCACCCCATCCCTCTAGTGCGAGTCCTCGGCCTGGTGAAGCCCCTGTACGCCGCTCTCATAGACCGCGACCAGCCGCGCCGCCACCGATTGTCTATGCAATGAGGCTGCTGATTTTAGGCGTCGGCATAGCCGCCATTGCCGGGACGCTGCTGTCGGTGCTAAGTCCTGAGCGAGTTGACTATGCTACATCTGAGGGTAATCTAGCCCAGCCCACCGTAACCAGTCCGGCCCGACCCCGTGCGTCTCTGGTCAATCGCCCAATTCAAATCAGCACCGAAATTACCCACCTCAAAGCCAAAATTGAAGAACTCGGGACGCTCACGCCTGGTTTAACCCAGTCGGTTTTTCTTTTAGATTTAGACAGCGGCGCTTATGTGGATATTGCTGGCGGCGAAGCGATGCCTGCGGCTAGCACCCTTAAAACGCCAATCTTAATTGCTTTTTTGCAGGCTGTTGATGCCGGACTGGTGCAGCTCGATCAGCCATTGGTGATGCGCCAAGAGCAGATTGTGGGCGGCTCCGGTGAAATGCAAACTCAGCCTGCTGGCACCCAGTATAGTGCCCTGGAAGTGGCCACCGAAATGATTGTTGACAGTGATAATACGGCAACGAATATGCTAATCGACCTTTTGGGAGGGGCAGAGGTTCTAAACCAGGAATTTCGCAACTGGGGACTAGAGGACACTATTATTCGTAACCCGCTGCCAGATATAGACGGAACCAACACAACCAGTCCAAAAGATCTAGTGATGCTGATGGCGCTGGTTAATCGCGGGGATCTGCTGACGCTGCGATCGCGCGATCGGCTGCTAACGATCATGCAGCGCACTCATACCAGAACTTTGATTCCTGCCGGACTCGACAGCAGCGCCATTGTGGCTAACAAGACAGGAGACATCGGTTCAACCCTGGGGGATATAGCACTAGTCGATCTGCCCAATGGTAAGCGCTACGCGATCGCGGCCATTGTGCAGCGGCCTCACAACGATGGCCGCGCTAGAGAACTGATTCGCAGGGTTTCACAGACGGTCTATCAGGAATTTACCCAGGCCGTAAGCGCTCCCGGTGGCACTGTTCCCAGCGCACCCAATTCTGGGCCTGAGCAAGAAATGGCCCCTCCGGGTTAGAATTTCACGCAAAAGAGGGACGCTGCTACCGATATTCAAAAGAGTCTTCGTTGAGCAGGTCGCCCTGGTAGTACTCAGACTCCTCAATAGAAGCCCCAGGAACCACGCCGCCACTGCTACCACTGCCCCCGCTGCTAGGTGATGACGAGGCCGAAGCCGGTGAAGATAGACTACCTGCAGAGCGTCGGCTGGCAGTACGTCGCGGTGTCGATTCTGTAGACTGCTGCTCTTGCGGCACATAGCCCAGCAAAAGCTTAGCCGGGTCTTCAAATACACGTGCCCACTGAGTGACTCTGGGCTGCTGTTCCCAGTCGGCCCGCGAAACCCGCACCATCAGCAGCGGCATCTGCTGCCCGTTGCGCTCAGCGACGATCGTTACGTTTAGAGTCATCACGTTGGGGTCTTCTGCAAAGCCACTGGTCACAATGCTCTGTGCTAGGGTTCTAGCCCGCGACTGCAATGACTGAAACGAACCGTATTCATCAGCATTGATCATCTCCTGCAGCATCCGCACTTCAGTGAGCTGTTCTCCTGCCGGGTCAGACATCAAACCATCGGTGCGAACTTCAAAAAAATCTTCTGGTTCTAGTCTCTGCGCGATCGCTGGCTGATTTGAATAAGCTAAGCCCCCAACTATCAGCAAAGGGCTTAGCAAAAGATAAAAGGAATGCTTCATGACAAAACGCTGTGAACTTCAGTAGACTGTCCGCCTGACGAACTCGGTTAGAAAAGTTGGGGAGCCTGCGCTCCCCCCAAAGCTATCTTTATCGGGTAATGTCAATGAACACTGGCATACCGCCCTCCTCAAGGGGATAAGCCGCTACAACTGAGATTTCTATCAGCCAGCCGTCTAGCACCAGTCCGGCCACGCCCAGAGTTGTCCGGGAGGGCTTAAGCGGCAGGTTATCTTGAGCGGGGGTACCGTCGAAGAAAAATCGGGAGTAAGCATCAAACCAGCCGCCCCAGTCAAACACATCTGTCTCTGGGTCGGCTATCAGAAAAGCATTGACGTAAATGACATCTTCTTTGGTCAAGCCTGCTTCTGTGAGCAATCCCTCAATTGCCATCAGGGTATTAAAGGCTTGGGCTTCCAGGCAGCTCACGCCCTCAGGTAGCGCCGTACCGCAATATCGAGCTGGATTAGTGTTAGGGAAGCTGGTATCAACGGTTGGAGGAACGATGCCGCTGCTGAAGTACAAAGCCGTGTTAGGGGGTATAGCGACGCCGCTAGAGATGGATGAGAGGGGGTTGCCGTAAATGGTGACGGTCTGGGGCAGCAGAGCACCTTCCTGACTTTCGTTGTCTGGGCTGGATTCGTCATCTTCGTCGTCATCAGCGATCGCTGGAGCTGCGATCGCGCTAAAGCCAGCAATAGCCAGACAAGCCGCCATTGTGAGCAACCGCCAGCTCTGCCTAAGCCAGGGGCTGGCCTGACGGCGAGAAGCGCTTTGATTAGAAATGGACGAGTTGAAAGTAGACACAGAGATTTACCTCAGTTAGTTAAGTGATCAAGTTGTGAAAATAGTGCTGCAAATCACTGTTTTGCAGAGTTGTACAGCGTGCGTCCGGTTGAGAATTTGCCGCTAGCGAGCAAATCTGGCCCCAAAAGCTTTAGCCAACACCAAACGAGCCGACTCAAATGCCCCGGCCTGCCAGCCTGTCAGATAGCTGAGGTGCTCACCGCAGAGCCAGATATCTCCGTCTGGCTGATTGAGCTGCTCAAAAAACTGCTCTCTGGTCTGAGCTGAGTAAGAGGCCCAGCCGCCCAGACTGTAGGGAACCTGATTCCAGTTGATCGTAGCGCCGCTGTTGGGCTGATAAAAGCGCTTGTATTTGCCTGGGTGCACCACTTCTCCCTTGTTCAGAGCGGTTCTAATGCGCTCTGCCGGGGGGAGGGCACCGTAGTTGTTAGACGAGCTGCCGAAATTGTAGTAGCCAACCAGCGCCCCGCTTCTAGAAAGGAAGTCGTGGGAAGGATACCAGATGGTGTTGATGTTGAGTCCTTCGTCAGCCCCAACGTCGGTAGAGGTGATGCCGCCTAGGATATCTTCGTCTTCCCAAAAGCGGGTTTTGTACATAAGGGCGCATTTACCCGTCTCGGCGTAGTTGACGCCAGCGATCGCCGCCAGCATAGAGGACGAAAAGTCTGAGGGAATATTTCGCAGCACCGTCAGCGGAATGGTGCAGATGCAAATGTCTGCTGCAATTTGCTGGGTACTGCCGTTTTTACGGTAGACAACGCGAGTCCCCTGACCGTTAGGCCCTTTGCGAATTTCTTGCACGACCGCATTGAGGCTGATTCTATTACCGACTTTAGAGGCCAGTGCCTTTGCAATCATGTCCATGCCGCCAACTGGCTCAAACATGAGCATCTGCTGGTCATAGCCATACTCAAAGGCTTCGTAGCCGTCAAAGTCGTAGTTGATCAAGTCGGCGTAGCTATAGGGCGGCAAAATTTCGCCCGCGCCGCCGACTCCTGCCACCTCTGGCTTGGCATCATACCCGCGTCGGCTAGATCCTGCATACTGAAAATCAGCATTGAGCGCTCCATAGGTTCTCACAAAAGAGTCCCAGCTAGCCTGATCGACTCCGGCAGGAGGGCTGGAGTCTTTGGCTAAAGCTTCAGCAATATAGCCCCGAATATCATTTCGAACCTGACGGGCGCGAACGCGAGTACCGTTGAGGCCGCCGCTCCTGTTTTCGTTGTAGTAATACTGCTGAAGATTAGCGTTGGCAAAGACCTCTAGCTTGACGCCCAGTTCTTTACAGTAGTCGATCGTAATATGGTGCTGCGGAATCCGGGCTGGCCCAGGGTTAAAATAATCCTTCTGACCACTGGCACTGAGTTTAGCCGTCTGCCGAATGGTTGCGCCCTGGGACAGGCTGGGGTTGTAAACATTGACTTCTTCGTAGGTATCCCCGTCACGCAGCGTCCAGCAGCGCCCTCCAACTCGGCTTTGCGCTTCTAAAATCGTGATGCTATAGCCCCCGATTTTCATCAACTCGTAGGCAACCGTCATGCCGGCCAGCCCCGCTCCCAGAATTACCACGCTTTTGCCGTCGCCATCCTCAAGGTCTTCTAACGGCCCTCTTGGAGTATCATCCTCGTCTCCTGGCCCATCATTAGCCCTAGCTCGACTGTCGAGCGCCCCTAGCACCTTCGCTGAGGCATAGACAGAGCCTGCTGCTGCCGATACGCTAGCAAGAAAATCTCTTCGTTTCATAGCACTCCTCCCTGATTGAAAAACTCTATTTGAGCAATCAAAAATCCACCTGAACTTTTGCAGACATCAATATAGATGAAAGCAAAAAATAGCTACCAGCAAAGAATGAACTTAGCTAGCAAGACTTCAGACCAAAAAGGCTTAAAAGCTTGCGAAAGCAAGCCTGAATTTTAGATTCAGACAAGCACTAACTTGAGTAAAATTGCCAGGATTCTATCAAATAACTATCCGTCCCTAAAGACTAGAAGGCTAATTTCTTTACAAGCAAATAAGAAGTTTCCTCAGTAGGATACGGTGAAGGCTTTTCGCGTTTTGTCAAATAAATTACATTTTTCTGGCTTGTAACAATGCTTCAAAAATATCTGCTTGTGTCATCGAATTCGTACTTTTTTTCTAATTGTCATGATTAAAGTAACAAATGCTGATATGGCCAAAAGCTTGCTCAAATGCTTTTTGCTGGGACGATCTGATATTCTGAATTTGTGCTCCATAATCCTCGATATGTCTATTGTCAATAAATTAAAAGATCAAAAGTTTTCAACGTTAGTATTTAGCAGAGACATCAATGTGCCTTCAAGAGGTTGTATTTTAAGCCAAGTAGGAAGTTGAGCAATCCAGCTTTTTGCTACAGGCGGCGACTTAAATGCTCCAGTTCATCTGCGACGGACTTGGAGAAGAATAACAACCCAGTAGAGTACTGGTAACATATCGATCTGATCATGAGTAATAGGTAGAAACCTGGAGAGGTGTCAGATACAATAATCATCATGCTCTGAACTTTTTGAAGGGTGCATTCCAGTCTTACAAGAACAGGATGCAGCCACCGTATTTATCGATTTGGCAGACTATGACATTAAAGAATTGGACAAAATTTTAGGGATTTTGACGGCAGCTTTTCAACTAGAGCCGTTGCTGAGCTGATAAAACTTAAAAGCCTGGAAGCAAGCTCCCAGGCTCTTTAACTCAGGCTCTAAGGGAAAAAATCAGCCTAGCGCGATCGCCGTTCGCCATGTGGGCCTCGGTGTTCTGGCGTTAGGGTAGCCAGCTGAGTCCGCTGGGCTGGGGTGAGCACTGAGCGGATAGCCAGCATCGTTTCAAACCGCTGATTGCCGAGTTCTGCTCTGAGCGTTTGCATCTGCTGGTGCTGCTGACGGAGCCGATCAGCGCTGGCATCGCTAGCCATCAGCGATCGCATGGCTTCTTTTTGCTGCTGTAACTGCTGGCGCAGTCCTTCGCTGTTGGTTTTCGCCTGCTCCTTGATAGCTGCGATTTGCTCAGACTGCTCAGAAGTGAGGTCGAGCTGCTCAAGCCAGCGATCGCCCCGCTGCTCTAGATCTGGGGAAAAGCTCTCGTCACCTGCGGTCGGCTGCTGAGATAGCAAACCGGGAGACTGGGCTAGGGCAAAGGTGCCGCCAGCTAACAGCACCAGCGGCAGGGCTGAGAGTAAAACGGTGCGGCGTAATGGCATGGTTGAAAATCCTCCAAACTTGCGAACATCCCCATCTTAGGGAGTTTGCCGCGATCGCCACCTGAGCCTAAGCTCACAACTAGCCCGTATCGGGGGGACTAACTTTAAGCTAGTCCTAAAGGACTAGAGCAGCCGACTCAAGGCGTGACCTTTGTACCTATCACGCTTAGGGCGATCGCTCTATAGTATAGACAGCTCTCGCCTTTATCCCCTATGCAGCAGTTGGTTTGCGATCGCCATCCTTTTCGCCTGTTGCTTTACCTGGAGTGGATTTTGCTCAGTATTGCCGTGCTGGCGGCCTTTTCTCCCCTGCTGTTCTCCCATCCCCCCAAACATTTCTCGCCCCCGCTACCACAGCTAGCACTGGCAGTGCCGCTAAGAGCGGCGGCGCTGCTGAGTATGGCCGGATTTGGCCTCATGGGTCTGTGGTTGCCAACTCAGTCTCGTCTCAGTCAGGGACTTTACAGCGCTGTCGGGCTGGGCCTGAGCTGGCTGGCGGTGCTGCTGGTGGGCCACGGTCAGAGCGTATTTCCGCCACTGCTGCTGATTGTGGTGATTCGAGCCTGTCTGCTGTTTCCCTGGAGTGGGCGGCTGCTGGTGGCAGGGCTGGCCTACGCTTCGTTCATTTTGATGCTGCTGCTGGCGTTTTTGGGAGTGCGGCCTTTGGGTATACCGCTGGGGCGATCGCTCCCGGCCCTGCTGCGGCGAATGCCTTCAGAATCTTTACAGAGCGTGCTGCTGGGGCTAACCCTGAATACGGCGCTGCTGTTTGGCCTAGTACTGGGGTTTGTGCTGCTGCTGGTGGGGGCAGTGCTGGCCGAGTCTCGCAGCCGCCTGCAGCTTAGTGAAGCCAATCACCGGCTGCGGCAGTATGCGCTGCTGATTGAAAATCAGGCCACTCTGCAAGAGCGCAACCGCATTGCCCGTGAGATTCATGACTCGGTTGGGCATTCTCTCGTGGCCCAAAGCATTCAGCTCGAAAATGTGGATATGCTGCTGCCTGCCAACAGCGGTCTTTTAGCCGACCACCTGCACAAAGCCAGACAGCTTGGCCGAGAAGCTCTACAGCATGTGCGGCAGTCGGTAGCGACGCTGCGTCACCATCCGCTGCAGGGCAAAACGCTTTCAGCCGCGATCGCCGCCCTGCTGCACGAGTTTCAGCAGACCCATGCAGTGCCGATTGAGGCTGAGGTGCAGCTTGAGACTGAGCCTTCACCCGAGGTAGCAACCGCCTTTTACCGCATTATTCAAGAGGCGCTGACCAATATCTCAAAGCACGCTCAGGCCGATCGGGTCAAGCTGAGCCTGCGCGATCGCTCAGGTAGCCTGACCTTGCAGATCCAAGATAACGGCCAGGGTTTTGATCCCAGCCAAAATACCACAGGCTTTGGACTGCAAAGTATGCGAGAACGAACCACCGCCCTTGGCGGCAGCTTTTATCTCCAGAGTCAGCCCGCTCAAGGCTGTCAGATTCAGGTGGTGATGCCGCGACAGGGGGCAGTCGCGTGATCAAACTTTTGCTGGTAGATGATCAAAGCATTGTGCGCGAAGGGCTGCGAAGTCTGCTACAGGCCAAGCCCGATTTAGACGTCATCGGCACGGCAGAGAATGGCAAAGTTGCGGTTGAGCAAGCCCTCAGCCTGCGCCCTGATGTTGTCCTGATGGATGTGCGGATGCCGACAATGGATGGGGTAGCCGCAACCCGGCATCTGCAAAATCAGGCTCCAGACATTAAGGTGCTAGTGTTAACCACCTTTGATGACGACGACTATGTATCTCGGGCGATGCAGGGGGGCGCTAAAGGCTATTTGCTCAAAGATACGCCTTCTGAGGAGCTAGCCGAGGCCATTCGCGCCATTCAAAAAGGCTACACCCAGTTAGGGCCAGGGCTGTTTAAAAAAGCGATCGCCTCGGTGCCGCCGCCTGCTGTTGTGCCCCCTCCCGAGCTAAGCCAGCTGACTCCGCGAGAGCGTGAGGTACTCCAGCTGATTGCCGCAGGTCACAGCAACCGCGAGATTGCTGTGGCTTTATTTATTTCAGAGCGGACGGTTAAAAACCACGTCAACAGCCTGCTGGGTCGCTTAAACCTGCGCGATCGCACCCAGGCTGCCATTTTAGCGACCACCCTTTATAGAGAGTCCCTATGATTCCGCTTTTCGATTTCCGGCTGACTTGGTCATGTTCTCAAAAGCTACCCAAGCTCAGCCAGCTCTTTTTAGTCGGGCTTTTGGGCTTTACGACAGGCTGTAGCTGGTTGCCCAGCAGTGAAGCCCAAACGCGATCGCCAGCAGGACGCGAAGACAGCGGCCCGGTAGCGGTTGAAACGGCAATCGCCCAAACCGGCTCTGTCGAGACGGGGCTGGAGTATACGGGCACAACGGCCCCTTTGCAAGCAGTTTCTCTGCGCGCTCAGGCCGAAGGGCAGCTGCTCAGCGCCAGTGTAGATACAGGCGATACGGTAGCAGTGGGTCAGCCCTTGGCCCGTCTAGATGGGTCACTGCTGCAGTCTGAAGTGGATGAGGCCGCAGCCGAACTAGCCGCCCGCCAGTCTGAAGTAGCCCAGGCGCGATCCCAGGTGAGCAGTGCCCGAACTCAGGTCGAGCAGGCCAGAGTCGAGCTACAGCAGGCGATCGCTGATGCCGTTCGTCTACAGCAGCTCGCCGAGGCCGGGGCCATTTCTGCCCAAGAGGCTGAGCTAGCCCAGACGGCCCGTAGCATAGCAGACCAAGCCCTACAGTCAGCTCAAGAGCAGGTGGCCGCGCAGCAGCAGGCGGTGGCCTCAGCTCAGCGGCGGGTAAACTCACAGCGGGCCATTGTAGAGCAGACTCGTCAGCGGCTAGCCTATACAACCCTAGCTTCGCCCATTGACGGGGTGGTTTTGACCCGTCCTGCCGAACCAGGCGACTTGATTCAGCCAGGGAACGAGGTCTTCAGTCTGGGAGACTTTAGCGCTGTGAAAGTAATTGTGCAGGTGTCAGAGCTGGTACTGAGCCAGATTAGCTCAGGTCAGGCAGTCCAGGTGCGGCTCGACGCCTTTCCGCAGGAGACTTTGACGGGGCGCATCAGCCGCATTTCCCCCGTCGCCGATGCCACTGCCAGACTGATCCCGGTTGAAGTGACGATTCCTAATGCCGATAGAAAAATTGGCAGCGGCCTGTTGGCACGGGTCAACCTGGCTACCTCCAGTCAGGGGATAGTAGTGCCGCAGAGCGCTTTAGAAATCAGTGAAAACCCAGCCGATGCTGCAACGGCAACGCTGTTTGTGACTGCTGGGGCCGCCCCCGAGGCCAAAGTGCAGTCCCGCTCAGTTCAAGTAGGTGAGCGGGCTAACGGGCAGGTTGAAATTCGCTCCGGGCTAGAACCGGGTGAGGCGGTTGTAGTGCGCAGCAGTGGCCCGCTGAGTCAAGGGCAGGTAGTTCGTTTAAGCATTCTTTCGGAGTCGTAGCAGGATTTTTATGACAGTTTCTCCTCCCGCTGGGCTAAGCGTTAGCCGTTTGGCCATTCGCCGTCACATTGGTACGCTGATGCTGACGCTGGCCGTCATCGTGCTCGGCTTTTTCTTTATTACTCGCCTGCCTGTTGATTTGTTGCCTTCTATTACCTATCCCCGCATTGGCCTGCGGCTAGATGCGCCAGGAATTTCACCTGAGGTCGCTGTCGATGAGGTCACCCGTCCCCTAGAGCAAGCGCTGTCAGCGACGGAGGGGGTTGAGCAGGTTTTTTCTCAAACGCGGGAAGGCCGCATCAGTATTGACCTGTTTTTTCGACCGGGAGGGGATATTGATCAGGCCCTCAATGATGCCACAGCAACGCTCAACCGCGCCCGCGATACGCTCCCCGATACGGTGGGAGAGCCGCGTCTGTTTAAGTTTGACCCCTCTCAGCTACCCGTCTACGAGCTGGCGCTGACTTCTGAAACGCTGCAGGGGGTCGATTTGCGGGTGTTTGCTGAGGAAGAACTGGCCCGCGAGCTGGGGGTGATTCCGGGGGTTGCCAGCGTGGATGTCTCTGGCGGTGTGGCTGAAGAAGTGCAGATTAATTTGAATCTCAGTCGCCTGCAGGCTTTTGGCCTAGATCTCACTGATGTCTTAGATGCTTTGGAGGCCCGAAACCAGGATACTGCCGGGGGTCGCCTGCGCGGGGGTGAGGCCGAATCGCTAACGCGGCTACGGGGTAAGTTTCAAACAGCAGACGAAGTGCGTAACTTGATTTTTACAGTGGGCGATCGCACTCCCTTGCAGCAGGTTTATCTGCGAGACTTTGCTGAGGTGATTGACGGCACTGAGGAGCCGCGTATTTTTGTTATGCTCAACGGCCAGCCCGCTGTGAAGGTAAGCATTCAAAAGCAGCCAGATGCCAACACTGTAGCCGTGGTTGAGGACGTTAAGCAAAGACTGGAAACCCTACAGGCTTCAGGACTAGTGCCGGCGGATATGGCTCTGACCCCGACCCTAGACGAGTCGCGCTTTATTCGTAACGCCATTGGCAACGTGGCGATTTCTGGACTCACCGGCTCAGCCTTAGCGGCGATCGCAGTTTTACTCTTTCTCGGCTCTCTGCGGCAAACCCTGATCATCGTCCTAGCGATTCCGCTGGCAACGCTGACGGCCATTTTGCTGATTAAGCTGTTTGGCCTATCGCTGAATGTGTTTAGCTTAGGTGGCTTGGCTCTGGGCGTGGGTATCGTGGTGGATAACTCCATCGTCATGCTAGAGAACATTGCCCAGGGGGTAGAAAATTCCTCAGAGCCATCAGCTAACGGAGCGGGTAATGGGCACAAGGGCAGCAGGCGATCGGTGATACAGCAGGCAGAGCAGAGCAGCCAAGAGCTAGAGTCTGCCCTGCTGGCCTCGACTACGACCAATCTGGTGGCGGTGCTGCCTTTTTTGCTGATTGGCGGCTTTATCTCGCTGCTGTTTAACGAGCTGATTTTGACCGTCAGCTTTGCGGTGGCTTCGTCGCTGGTGGTAGGGCTGACGGTTGTGCCAGCTCTGGCTGCACGGCTGCTGGCCATTCGCGGCTCCAGCGGTTTGCGGCGGTTTTGGCTAATTCGCCAGTTCAGCCAGAAGCTAGAGGCCGCGACCGGACGCTATATCCGGTTTTTGCGCTGGCTGCTACAGCGGCGCGTAGCCGCGATCGCCCTGGCCTTTTTGGTACTGGGCGGCGGTAGCCTGCTGATGGTGGGTCAGGTACCTCAGGAGATTTTGCCCCAAATTGACACCGGGCAGGCTCGACTGTTTGCCCAGCTGCCACCGGGGACGGCCCTGTCTGACAACCGCCAGGTGATGCAGGCGATCGATGAGCTGCTGCTGGCTCAGCCCGAGACAGAATACACTTTTACTACTGCTGGCGGAGCGCTGTTTGCCAGCATTACCAGCGAGAATGCGCTGCGGGGGTCTAGCACGATCACGCTGAAGCCCGGAGCTGACGTGGCGGCTTTTGTAGAGCGTATGAGTCAGGAATTCGAGCAGTTTAATCTGGTGGATACGCTGATTCGTATCAGTCCAGAGTCGGTGCGCGGTTTGGTTTTGAGCAATTCTCCCGTGCGCTCTGAAATTGATATTGGCCTCCAGGGCAGCAATACCGAAGCGCTGCGGCAGGCAGGTCGTCAGGTACTGGCCGCCCTAGGAGAGCAGGCAACCCTGGCCCGGTACCGCCCGGATGCCGATGACGCCCAGCCAGAGGTGCAGATTCGCCCAGACTGGGAACGGGCCGCTGACCTGGGCCTGACGGCTGAGGACTTGGGTGACACGGTGCAGACGATTTTGAATGGCTCGGTACCCACACAGCTTCAGCGCGGCGATCGCCTAGTAGACATTCGAGTACAGGTCAATCCCGGTCAGATTCAGCGCCCCGCCCAGCTGCGGCAGATACCGTTATTTACCGATCAGGGGCAGCTCGTCCAGCTGGGAGACGTGGCTCAAATTGAGGCAGGGCAGGCTCCCGGCGAGATTCAGCGGATTAATCAGCGGCAGGTATTTTTGATTGCTGGCAGCTTGGCTGAGGGGGCCAGTCTGGGGGAGGCTCTAGATGAGGCGGCATTAGTATTGGCTGGTCTAGAGCTGCCTGAGGGGGTGAGCATTTTGCCTAGCTCCAGCGCCGAAACCAATCAGCAGCTCCAGGCTTCTCTTGTAGTGCTGGGGGGGCTGGCGGCCTTTTTGGTGTTTGTGGTGATGGCCGTGCAGTACAACTCGCTGATTGATCCTCTGGTGATTATGCTCACGGTGCCGCTGGCGCTGGCCGGGGGGATTTTGGGACTGTTTATAACCCAGACAGCGATCGGGGCGACGGTAATTGTAGGGGCGGTGCTGCTGGTGGGGATCGTTGTTAATAACGCCATCATCATGGTAGAGCTGGCTAATCAGCTCCGCGATCGCGCGGCCCAGGCTTTTGCTCCCATTGATCCCCAGACGGCTATTTTACAGGCAGCTCCTCAGCGACTGCGGCCCATTTTAATGACTACAATCACGACGGTGCTGGGCTTGTTTCCGCTGGCGCTGGGAATTGGTGAAGGTTCGGAGTTTTTGCAGCCTTTAGGCGTCGTGGTGTTTTCAGGGCTGTCGCTGGCAACAGTGCTGACGCTGCTGATTATCCCCTGCTTTTATAGCCTGCTGCACGATCCTCGCTGGTCTGGCTGGGGGCGTCGTCTGACCCGCAAAACTCAAACTTTGGTAATATCTCAGCGCGATCGCTAATCATTAAAAATTAGAACAGGGGCCAGGAATTCGCTACAGAGTTTGCGGAAACAGAGTCGTTCAATTTGGATCTTAAATTGTCACGAGTTCACTTGTTTCCTCAAAGAACGATGCGTTCATATCCTGACCTTAAGCATTCTAACCAGAAGATTATGCCACTTACTCAAAAGCGATCGGTGCAGGTTTTTGCCGGAGGTTTGCTGCTCTTGCTTTCGATACTGGCTTTCACCAATCCCAAAAAAGAAGACTACCTCAGCTACACGGCTGAACAAATTCATCTAGCCTCAGAGCAAGGCTGTCAAGAACTCGACCCCGAGATTGGGGTGAGTGTCTTCTCGACGCCCACCAGCGAACTCTGTGATTCTTTTGTCCAAGGGGCTGACTTTTTAGGTCGCGGCGTTCTCAAACAGCTAATCAGCTTAGCCACAGAAGAACCAGACAACTATCTGATTTTCAGTGTTTATACAACAACAACGCCCGGTCGAGACTACAAAACCCTGGGCATTGGCGGACGTTTCTTTACGCTCTCAGCCAAGTGGTAAACTTTATCACAAATCCCGATTTGACCAGATTGTGATGTTTGCTTATTGACAATCTATCGCCCGACCGAATACATCCTGGCTGTAGCAAGCTAGGCTACGTGTAGAACTTGTTCTGAGTGATTTTTATGGCCGTTAAGCTAACTGTTCCTTCAATGGTCTGTGATGGCTGTGTTGAAACCGTCACTGAAGCGATTAAGAAAGTAGACGGCAGCGCTACGGTTGATATTGATCTTGAGTCCAAACAGGTCGTAGCTGAAACCGCAGCGAGCGAGTCTTCAATCAAACAGGCTGTTCAAGCAGCCGGACATACTATTGACTGAGGCTTGCCATTAAATCGGCCTCAATGATTGGTAGGTGCTGTAGCGATCCCACTGAAACTATAGCAAACCGCAGCTTGGTTAGAACAACTCAGATCGCTGAATCTTTACGTGACCGGCATCCTCTTCATCCTTCTGCCTCTAAGGTAAGATCTGGCTTCAACCAATTGTGACCTGACTCGTCTGTACCTGAGTTAAAACCTGTATGACCTTTCTATAGGCGACCTGATTATCTTGCTGATAAAAGCAGTGAGCAGCCTGATATAAGTCAGCGATCGCACTGTGTTTGTCGCTCATCTGGTAGTAAAGCATTCCTCGATTAAAGTAGCTCTGGGCGTGGTCAGACTCTATTGTTAACACCTGACCAAAATACGCTATTGCCGCTGGGACTTTGCCCTGCTGGTGGCAGACGCAGGCTAAGTTAAAAAAGGCCCTGGCATCCAAAGGATTGTGATCAATTGCCTCCAGAAAATCAGGCATCGCCGCTGCTAGATTTTGCAATAAAAGATAGGCAACGCCCCGATCGTCATAAATAGCCGCTACGCGCTCAGCCGGGAGCGGCGGAATCTTCTGCAGCGACTGGTTGTAGTCAGCGATCGCCGCTTGATAGTTAGCTAAACTAAACTGAGCCAAGCCCCGATTATAAAAAGCTCGGTAGTCATGAGTCTTTAAGCTAAGCACCCGATCGTAATCATTAATGGCTGCTAGGTAATCACCTGAGCGGTAATTGGCTAAGCCCCGGTTGAGATAAAATTCTGCATGATTAGAGCTGCGCTCTATAGCCTGGGTGCAGTCAGCAACGGCTTGAACATATTGACCCGTTCTCAAATAGGCCAGACAGCGATTACCGTAAGCAGCGGCGTGATTTGGCTCTTGCTCAACTGCCTGAGAAAAAGCCGCGATCGCCTGTGAATACTGCTGTGCCTGCAGAGAGGCTACGCCAAGCTGAAAGAAACTTTGATCTGAGCTACCAATTGCCCAGGTCGGCAAAGCTAGCAGAGTCAAACAGGCAACCAGAACACTACCCAAAAACAACAATCTAGGCTGAAGCATCAATATCTACACGTAGAGTGGGCACTGCTCACCTGCCTTATTTAAAACCGTCCTAAATCCAGAGATCGAGAGCATTGAGGTGGGCACTGCCCACCCTACCTGCCTTGTTTGACTACCAGCCTTTTTCAGCCTGATCTAAAACGTAGGCAGACACGCTGGCAATTTTTTCAGCAGTCAGGCGTCCCTTAAAAGCGGGCATGGCGTTTTTGCCATTGGTTACCTGATATTGAATAGCTTCGAGCGAAGCCATCTCATACTGCTCTAGAGCATCTTGCTTTAGAGTCTTGGCACCGTTGATCACGTTGCCCCCGCCAATGTGACAGGCTGCACAGTTGGCCGCAAAAACTTTGGCACCCTCTGCGATATCAGCCGCTGCCGGAGCAATAAAAATAAACAGGCTGCTGGCGATCGCTAAAAAAGCAAGTAAAACTCTTTTCATTTGGAATGTCTCTCGGATTGTCAAGGCCGGGTTTTCTAAACAATCATGCTGCAGCAATCCAGCGGCGTCAAAAGACAGGCTGTCAAAGATTTTTTATTTATGATGATAGAGAGACTTTTATAGGGACTAAATGAGCCAATCTGTCACCTGGACAGCCGCCGCCGCTGCTCGGCTAAAAGAAATTCCTTTTTTCGTGCGTCCGGCTGCCCGACAAAAAATTGAGAAATTTGCCCAGGCCGCAGGTGTGACCGAAATCACCGTTGAGGTTTATGAGCAGGCCAAACAGAAATTTGGCTCTAGCTGAGGCTGGCAGAATTGAGCAGAGAGTCTTGGTAGTGGGCTAGCAGATCGGCTGGATCTTTGTAAATGGCAACACAGCCAGCTTCACGGAGCTGATCGGTTGAGAACCCACCGCTGAGAAAACCTAGCGTCCGCAGTGAGAGCTTCTGGGCAGCGGCGGCATCATAGGGGCTGTCTCCCACTACGATGACTGACTCAGGGGCTACCTGATCTAGCTTTTTGAGAGCTGCTTGAAAAATGTCTGGCTCTGGCTTGGCATTCTCGACATCGTCAGAGCAGGTCATGCCGTCAATTAGATCTTTGATCCCCAACATTTCACGATAGTGATTGGCGGTTTCTTGTTCGGCAGAGGTGGCTAAAACAATCTGTATCTGGTCTTGCCGAATCCGTTCAAACAAGGCTCGCACTTGGGGCAGCGCCTGAATTTTGGGCAGAAACTGGTCATGAAAATACTGCTTGCGGTATTGCTTGAGGTCGCTGCCGTATTCCTGATTCTCGGCCTCTGTCAAAAATTCTTCCAGAATGTACTCGCCGCCCTTGCCAATGCGCTGCTTAATCGTGGCAAAGTCAACACTATGCCCAAATTTCTCAAACCCCTGCACCCAGGCTTCGGCATGAAAGTTAACGGAATCTACCAGAGTTCCATCGATATCGAATATAACGGCTTGGGGCATCAATTTTTCCTGCTCGGAAGACTTGCAATCATGGCTGCTCTAGCCTAATGTTTCAGGCTGTGATTTGTCCTGGCTCTCAAGACAGAAATTGGGTACACTTCACCACCGCTGAAACGGTACCTGCGCCAGGTAAGCATTAAAGTATCGTGGATCGGTGCTCACCTCTTGATCAATCCACTCCGGCAGGTCGATCGCCTGCTCGGGATCGCTCAGCTCAACTTCGGCAACAATCAGTCCGGCGTTTTCTCCAGCAAATTCATCCACTTCCCACACCAGCGATCCCAGCGGAATTTTGTAACGAGTTTTTTCGATTTGGGGCTGACGGCAAAGGGTATTGAGCATTTCTTCGGCTTCGGCGACCGGAATTTGATATTCAAACTCAGAGCGCTGGTTGCCGACGGTTTTGCCCTTAACAGTCAGGTAGCCGCGATCGCCTGCAACTCGCACCCGCACTGTGCAGCCGTCTTTGGCGGCTGTCAAATAGCCCTGGCGATAGAGTTCGCCTGTGCCCAAGGGTCGCCAGCGATCGCCTTTAACCAAAAACTTACGCTCAATTTCAATGCCCATGGGGTGCCCCAGTGCGCTACTTAACAGCTCGTGTTTGAGCTTAGCGCACCAGGGAAAAAAGCTGCTGCATCCCCTCGCTAACCTCGGCCTGAGAGCTGCCGCGAAGCACCCACAGCGTCGTCTCCCAGCAAAAGAAGGCCACACCGCGAAACCCCTCCGCCCGCACGGTTTCCACTTCGCGCCGAATCTGCTCAATGGGTTTGGCTGAGAGAAAAGGCCCGGTGTAAAGCCCTATACTCAGCGGCACGGCCTGACTCAGGCGCTGCAGCGGCCCCTGGTCAAGTTCGGCCTCAAAGGCACTGAGATCTGAGCGATACACCTGCACAATCACTTCGTCCAGCAGCCCCAGTTCCACCCAGCGCCCCCAGTCTTGTAGATAGCTGCGGTGGGCAAAATCGGGGGGGTTAGGTGACAAAGACACAATCGCATCGGGCCGCGTCGCCTTAACAGCCTCAACGATCTGCGTCATCAGCTGGGTAATTTTTTCGGCCCGCCACGCCACCCAGCCAGGATCAGCCGGATCGGCTGGCGGGGCAGCGCCGCCGTGGGTCTGGCGATACAGCTCAACCGTGTAGGGATCGTAGCCAAAGGCAATCGGCAAGCCAAAGTGATCGTCGAGCTGAATGCCCTCAACCGGGTAGCGCTGCACGATCTCGACAATTAAATCTCTAAGGAACTGCTGCACCTCTAGATGAAACGGATTTAGCCAGCCCTGATCGACGCCCGTCATCTCTCGCTTCAGGGTCCGCAGGGGATTGAGCCAGCCGGGGCCAACGGGCGGCTGTGGGTTTTGCACATACTCGCCGCTGGCAGTGGTGGTTAGCCAGTCAGGATGCTGGCGGGCGATCGCAGAATTGACAGGCATCATCAGCCCGTACTCAAACCAGGGGATCAGTCGAATATGCTGCCGATGAGCCTGCTGCACCAGCCCCGAAAGCGCGTCTTGAAAAGGCAGCAGCGGTAGAGACGTGAGGCGATCGCGGCTGACGCCTCCGGCCTGCTTGGCCACGGTGCTGGGGTGTAGGGTGTAGCCCCGGTTCCACACGGCGGGATAAAGCGTATTGAGATGGTGCTGGGCTAGATGGGCGATCGCATTGTCTAGGCGCGTGGTGTAGTAGTTTAGGGCTGTACCGTAGTTAGTCAGCCAGACTCCGCGCAGCTCGGTAAAAGCAGGTCTCTGCTGATGCACTACTGGGGCCTGTGACAGAGCCATAATCAATCCGGCAAAAACAACCGTTAGCCCTAGCCACCTCAGCCATTTAGCTGGCAAGATTTGCTTCATCATTTTAGCTATTCATATCTGGAGCATCTCTGCAGGTAAATACAGGCGCTTTCCTGAATTTTCCAGATGCGGTAGCGCGATTCAGGTCTGCTCAGGAGCCTATTTGTGGTACTGACTGCCCTGCAAAATCGTTTTAGCCCGATAGATCTGCTCAACTAAAATCAGCCGCGCTATTTCATGGGGCAAAGTCATCGGCGACAGGCTAAAAATCTCGACGGCGGACTGCTTCAGCGTTGTGCTCAGTCCCTCGGCGCTACCGATGGCAAAGACCAGGCTATGGGAGTCAGCTTTGCTTAAAAAATCGGCAAATTCTATAGACGAAAACATCTGGCCTTCTGCGCTCAGGGCTATCAGGCGATCGCTGCTTTTGAGCAGTGATAAAATCTGATCCCCTTCTTTCTCAGGAGTCGAGTCCTTAATTTCAGTGATTTCGAGTTCTGGCAGACGTCTACAGTAAACTTCAAGGCCGTCGCGTAGCCAGCCTTTTTTGACTTTGCCAACTGCAATCAGTCTAACTTTGGGGAAGCTTGGCATTGCTGATGTTTGAACGTATTGCGCTCCCAAAAGTAGCCTCCTGAGTAGCCTTGAATAGCGCGATCGCAGGTCGAAGCCAGCCGCTTTTCTGCCAGACAGCAAAAATATTCATCTCGTTCAATGCCGATGTAGCGACGTCCTAGCTTTTTGGCCACGACAGAGGTGGTGCCCGATCCTAGGAAAGGATCGAGCACCACGCCGTCCGGTTCACTGCTAGCCAAAATTAGCTTGGCTAAAAGCTTCTCTGGCTTCTGGGTGGGGTGGTCAGTATTTTCAGGCATCGACCAAAACGGCACCGAGATATCTGTCCACAAATTAGACGGATAGGTAATTCTGAAATTACCTGAATCAGTCGTTTGCCAGTCTTTAGGCTGACCGCTGCGATCGCGGTAAGGAGCCAGCACCCTGCGTTTGAGCTTTACCGCTTCAACATTAAACACGTAGTTGTTTGAAAGCGTACAAAACCAGATATCCTCTGAACAGTTTTTCCAATTAGCTTTAGCGCCGCGCCCTTTCTCTCGCTCCCAGGTAATCCGATTTCTCACTTTGCAATGCTGGCTGATAACGCGGTGAATTGCGCTCGAAGACTGCCAGTCCCCACAGCAGTAAATTGTGGCGGTAGGTTTGAGCAAAGGCAGCAGTTTTGCAAACCAACTTTCTAGCCACTGTTCGTAGTCCTCTAAAGAAGTGCGGCCAAACCGCTGCTGATTAAAGGTCTTGTTCAGGTTGTAGGGCGGATCTAAAAACAGCAAATCAACTGACTGTGCTGGCAGATGGGGCAGCGCCTCTAAAAAATTCTGTTGCAGAGTGCGGTTAGTGACGGCCTCAAGCGATGCCGCCGACTGTAGCGTTAACAGGCGCGATCGATAGTGCTGGCGATCGGCTGCGCTCAGAACTAAAGTTCGATTTTGAGGGGCTAAAGGTTTATGTTTATCCACATTGAATAGGCTGGTAGCTCAGAACCACCCATACCTTACAGTTCTGTATTAAGTCTGTCTATTTTTTGGGCCTGTCAGGCTCTGGTCTCTGGCGCAGACCCTCTCTAGAGTCTGACAAAAGAGGTCAGGCTTCGCTGCTGGATCTAATCCAGGTCAGAGCGTAGTGCCTTAAGTTGCTGTTGTCCTGCTGCTGCTGAAAAGCCAGAAAATTGGTGGCCTGACTTTTACGATAGCAACGGGCGATCGCATGGGGTGGCTCAACACTCCCCTTCAGCGGCAGCAAATAACCTTGAACTCAATACCCACAGCTTGCGACTGTCTGCGGCAAGAGGGTTGCTATACGCCGATTTTGCTCACGCATTTCATCACTGTACTTGAACCACATCAAAACTATCCCGCTCGCCAATTCGATAGAACAAAAAATCAGAATCAAGCGTGAGAATTTGTCGATACCCTGTCTTTTCTGCTGCCAAAACCAGGGTTGCGTCTGCCAGATCCATAGGTCTGTCCCGGTATTGTTCCATAAGCATCAGCAAACGGCTGTAGTCAAGCTCCTCAACCCCATAAACTATCAGCAGTTTGTCTAGCAAAAGCTGCCCGAACTGTTTTTGCATTTGCCAACCGCCGCGATGAAGGGCAAGATACATTGCTTCTGTTAGGCAAGACCAAGTTGTCATGAGGGGCGATGATAGTTGCAGGATGACACTTCGATAAACTTTGTGTTTGGGTTGAGTCCGGTCAACCAGACAAAGCAAAACTCCAGCATCACACAGAATCATAGCTCCAAGCCCTGTTGCCGATACTTGGTGAGCAGGAGTTGTGAGTAGTCACCGTTTGGATCATTGGACATGACTTCTAGGCGATCGCCAGCTTCAAACCACTGCATCCAAGCCTGAGCTATGGAACTTTCGGGTTTGTCATTAGCTGTTTCAGACTGATGTATTAACTGATCGATGAAGTCACTGACCTGTTGCAAGAGTGGTTCTGGCAGCTGCTGTAATTTACCGATTGTAGTTTTGCGAATCGTCATGAAAACAACCCTCCCAAAAGTCCTTTACCTTTCTTTTCTAGCCGTGAAATTTTTTCAAGAACCTCTCGATATTACTGGCAAGCTTGGCAGACCTATTGTTTTTCTATTTTCTAGCTCTAGCCTTCGATAAAGTAACCGTCCCTGGCATCTGACGAAGATTGGTCGTTTCAGCCATTCCAGGTCTAAAGACCGCTCAGGGTAGAGGCTGAAACCCTATTAAACTCGTTGGACACTAAGCTCAATATGAGTTCCAGGGACGGTTACAATACTTTTAGTAATCTAGAGTGACGTTTAATCAGGAATACCCATTTAGCATTCATCTGCAGGGTAGATACCGCCAGCCTGCAGATGTTTTGCGTAAGTCCTATTGTTTTCTATTCTGGAGGTAAATCCTCGGGCAAGATTGGCTGTTCGGCGATCTCGTCTAGTTTTACCGACGCCAAAAACTCTGACCAGCGGGTTTGGACTGTGGTGGCGGCGGGGTAAGTCTGGCGCAGGGCGATCAGCTGATCGAGGGCATCAAACCAAAAGCCATTAGCGGCATAGAGGGCAACTTGGGATGAGGCTGGTTCAGTGGCTAGCTGCGCGGCGAGATCATCTGTGGGTTCGAGCCGCTGCACCCAGCCATCAACGCGCAGGTCTTGCTGTCGGGCGTCGGCATTGCAGACTAGAGCTACAGACCACTGATAGTCTTGACCCAACTCCAAAGGCGCTAAACCCGCAGATTCGGGTAGTTTTAAGCTGGCAACTCCTGCTGCACCGCTGACGGCAAACGTACTGCGATAAACCAGCTGCTGCTGCTCTGTAGTCGCCGCTGCTTCAGCCCGGTATAGGCTGAATTCAACAAACTGGGCCGTGTTTTGTGGGATAAACCAGTAAAAAGTGGGGTAGGGTTGGGTGGTCAGCCCTAGGTTGCTCTCAGGCAGCAGTGCCGTTAGCCGCGACGGATTGCCAAAGGCGCAGCCCCCTCGTGTCCCTCCGCCGACGCGCCGTCCGGGGCGTCCTACATTGGTTGGCTGAAAGCGCTCGGCCAGGGAGTGAAGCGGTAGCACAGCGAAGCTAGCTAAACTAATGCTGACTGCCAGACCCAATGAGAGCCGAGATCGCAATCGTCCCCAGTCCATCATGATAATTTACCAACTGTGAGTTATGAATATGGCGCAGTGGTAGATCCCTGACGTAGCCGAGAGAGTCCTAAATAGTTTGTAGTGAGTGCTTTAGCGCTAAAGCGCTCACTACAAACCTAGTTTCTAGCTGTGGCAATGCACTAGTCACGCCAATGGGATTACGCTAGCTTAGGCTAGTTGAAATGGATTGTCACAACAGTCATGGTACACAAGCATTTAATAGTGAGCCTAGCGCTAGGAATCTCGCTAGCTGCAAACTCTGCGCTTCAGGCGAGAGGTTTACCGGTACCGGCAGCCCCACCGCTGCGACTGGCTCAGCTAGCAGAGACTTACGACACCTACATTGAGGACAGCACTTTTTCGATTGATTATCCCAGCGGCTGGCGCATAGAGCGAGTTGGCGACCAGTATTTACGACTGATGAACTACGATCCAATAGCTCTTGCAGCAGCTCTGAGCGATAAAATTAAAACCGAAGTCTGGCTGATTGATGAGTCTCCAGCCGTGGTGGTGGAGCGAGAGCTAGACGAGCTGCAAGCAGAAGAGGCTCAGGTAAATCGCTACCGGGTGGTTACCGTCGATCAGCAGTCGGGCATTCGGATCTGGCTGGGAGGGCTGGTCTATGATTTTCCCAACGCCATTAAAACCTTTGTCGGCTACGGCGATCGCCAAACTGTGATGATTGTCAGCTACTATGTCAGCCCTGATGAGGTCGATGAAGCAGCCGCGATCGAGCAAGAGGCAGCTATTTTGAGAATTCATGACTCGTTTAAGCGGCTGGCTGCTGGGGGTGAATAAAACAGCTTTGCGGCGATCCGTATCGCTGATATCGGCGCTGAGGCGGCGGTGCTTGCTAAAGTGAAGCATTAATATCAAATATCCAAGGCAATTCAAACTAATATCGTGAACCCGGTTTTAATCATTGTCCATCAGGAAATCTCTACCCCTGGCCTGGTTGGGCAACTTCTTAGAGCAAAAGGTTACACCTTAGACATGCGCTGTCCGGCGGTGGGAGAGACTTTGCCTCCTTAACGGGTGACAAGGTACCTAGAGAGCTTGCTGCATCAGGGATAGAGCATAGAAACCGCGCTGAAAATAGAGCTGTTTATGGGGCTTGAGGGCGATCAGTTGGAGCGCCCAATCGGCCCATAACT
>JAAUQI010000024.1 GCA_012032345.1 Leptolyngbyaceae cyanobacterium RM1_1_2
CGAGCGCAATGCGCACAACTTCCCGCTAGACCTAGCTTCAGCGCAGGCACCTGAAATCATCGGTTAATTCCGATTGATATCAGCCTCTAGCTAAGCAAAAGCCCTCCCGGTAACGGGAGGGCTTTTTTAGGTTGAAAGCATTGTTTGCCAATAGTTTTACCGGCTGCTGAGAAAGTACACATTACGAAAACTCAATGGCCGTTTTGGTCGTGAGTTTGTTTAGTCTGTAGATGCATTTGACATCGGTAGAAAAGCTATACTGGCCAAACAGCTTTTGCGGTTCCTAGCTTAATTTCTAGATCCAACTTTTAATGACTGCCGCTCAGATCAGCTTTTCATCTTCTGGTATTTCCCTGCATCGCTTTCGCAAAGCCGCGCAGACTGGTCATTTCTTGATTACGGCTGAAGTCATGCCCCCTAAAGGAGGCAACCCCAGCCATATGATTGACATGGCACGCTGCCTTCAGACGCGAGTACACGCGATTAATATTACTGACGGCAGTCGGGCTGTAATGCGGATGTCGTCGCTGGCGGCAGCAGCGGTTTTACTAGGGCATGGTATTGAGCCAATTTGTCAGATGGCCTGCCGCGATCGCAACCGGATTGCTCTACAAGCCGATTTGATGGGAGCCTACGCCCTAGGAATTCGCAATATTTTGGCGCTTACAGGCGATCCGGTCAAAGCAGGCGATCACCCCGAGGCCAAAAGCGTTTTTGATCTGGAGTCGGTGCGGCTGCTGCGACTCATTCGTCAGCTTAATCACGGCTTTGACATCAACGAAAAGCCCCTAAGCGATCAGCCGACTGACCTGTTTGCAGGGGCAGCTATTGATCCGCAGTCGCGGAGCTGGTCAGGACTACAGCGGCGGTTTGAGCGTAAGCTAGAGGCCGGGGCACAGTTTTTTCAAAGTCAGCTGATTTCAGACTTTGAGCGATTAGAGAAATTTATGGAGCAGATTGCAGCAGGCTGCGATCGCCCGGTTTTAGCGGGAATTTTCTTGCTGAAGTCGGCTAAAAATGCCCAGTTTATCAACCGCTGCGTACCGGGCGTTCAAATTTCACAGGCAACAATCGATCGCCTTGCCGCTGCCGCCGATCCGCTATTTGAGGGGATGAAAATCGCGGCTGAGCAGGTGCAGGTGGCCCGTCAGCTTTGTCAGGGTGTCCACCTGATGGCAGTGCGACGAGAAGACCTGATTCCACAAATTCTCGACCTAGCTGGCATTACTCCCCTAAAAAAGACAGAGATGACAGAGGCGACAGCAGATTGATCGCCATAATTTAGCGATCGCGCCAAGGCCATCCCTTCCTATAATGGGGACTTGTGAGCATTCGTCAGGATTCCAATGGCCCCAGAAATGGCCCCAAACCAATCACGCCCAGATTCACGCCCAGATGCCCAAAGCGCCTCTAGTTTAGAAGATATTCGCGCTGCTCGGCTTGAAAAAGTCCAGCAGCTACGCGAACTGAGCTTAAATCCCTATGGCTATCGCTGGGACACCACACATACGGCGGCTAATTTGCAGACCAAGTTTGCTGAGCTGCCTAAGGGCGAGGCTGTAGATTTTGAAGTGGCAATCGCGGGACGAATTTTGGCCCGTCGCGTCTTTGGCAAGCTAGCCTTTTTTAACCTACAGGACGAAACGGGCACGATTCAGCTCTACCTGGATAAAAAAACAGTTCAGGTAGGCATGGCCGAGCAAGATCCAGAAGCTTTCGACCACCTGAAACAGCTCACTGATGTAGGCGACATCCTCGGTGTTAAAGGCACTCTCCGTCGCACCGACAAGGGCGAACTTTCTGTTAATGTACGTGAATACGCCATCCTGACCAAGTCGCTACTGCCTCTACCTGACAAGTGGCACGGCCTCACCGACGTAGAAAAACGCTATCGCCAGCGCTATATCGACCTCATCGTCAATCCCGAAGTGCGCGAAACCTTTCGGCGGCGAGCGCTGATCACAGCAGGGATTCGGCGTTATCTAGAGCAGCGTGGCTTTCTAGAAATTGAAACCCCGGTTTTACAGAGCGAGGCAGGCGGGGCCGAGGCCCGTCCTTTTATCACATATCACAACACGCTGGAGATGGATCTCTATCTTCGAATTGCCACAGAGCTACATCTGAAGCGGATGATTGTAGGCGGCTTTGAAAAAGTATTCGAGATTGGTCGCATTTTTCGCAATGAGGGCATCTCAACCCGCCACAACCCCGAATTTACCAGCATTGAGTTTTACCAGGCTTATGCTGACTACCACGACTTTATGGCACTCACCGAAGCTATGATTGCAGAAGTCGCGCAGTCAGTATTGGGAACGCAGCAGATTACCTATCAAGGACAAAGCGTTGATTTATCACCTCCCTGGCGCAAAGTGACTATGCACGATTTGGTAAAAGAGCAGACTGGCTTGGACTTTACCCAGTTTGAAACACTAGATCAGGCTAAAGCAGCCGCAACTGAGGCAGGGCTAATCAATTTAGATAACGTTAACGCAATGGGTAAGCTTTTAAATGAAGCCTTCGAACAGAAAGTAGAAGCAACCCTGATTCAGCCCACATTTGTGATTGATTATCCGGTAGAGATTTCGCCCTTAGCCAAGCCGCATCGCAGTAAGCCAGGTTTAGTAGAGCGCTTTGAGCTGTTTGTGGTGGGGCGAGAGACTGCCAATGGCTTCTCAGAGCTAACCGATCCAATGGATCAGCGGCAGCGCTTTGAGCTACAGGCAGCGCGAAAGGCCGCAGGGGATCTGGAGGCACACGATGTAGACGAAGACTTTCTGACCGCCCTTGAGTACGGTATGCCCCCAGCCTGTGGAGAGGGAATTGGTATCGATCGCTTGGTGATGCTGCTGACAGATTCAGCCAGCATTCGAGACGTGATTGCGTTTCCGCTACTGCGGCAGGAAAAATTAGAATCGTCGAATTAGATCGCTCAATAGGATTGGGCAATTTAGACCAGATGCAGATAATCAGCAGGCTCACTTGCTACAGTGGCCACAAAACATATCATCCCAATAGTTCAGCCAGCCCACTTACCCGAGTTGAACCCGCTTGAACGCTTTTGGCAGGTACTCAAGCGGCAGTGCTGGCAGAGCTGTGAGTCTTTGGGGGAGTTGAGACAGCCTCTAGCGGCAGTTCTCTATGCCTACTGACCGTCACCAGAGAGGATAATAATGTCGTCGCTGCCGCTATAGTTGCTGCCGTCGGGTAAGATTGCACCCTCTAGCTGAACGCCCGATAGGTTTGCACCCTTAAAATTGGCATCGGTTAAGTCTGTGTAGCGCAGGTCAGCATCTTGCAGGTTTGCACCAGAAAGGTTGGCTTCACGCAAAATTGCCCCGTAGAGACTGGCCTGTAGCAGTTGTGCATTTTGCAGGGTAGCTCCATTGAGGGAGGCTTCTCGTAGCTCTGCCTCGCTCAAGATAGCCTGGTCTAGATTAGCCTGACTCAGGTTGATTTGCATTAGCTGCGATCGCGTTAGATCAGCCTGACTTAAATTGGCTTCACCAAAGTCAGCCCCCGTCGCATTGACTTCAACAAGCTGAGCAGAGCTAAGCTGAGCCTGCTGCAAAACTGCATTGACAAGCTGACTTTGGGAAAAATTGACCTGCTCTAGGTCAGCCTGACTTAAATTGGCGCGGCTGAGATCTAGCTGAGTGAGATCTGCCTTAGCCAAATTACAGGCGATGCACTGATTATTTGCTTTTAACTGGTTAAGGGGGGTGAGCTGACTATTTGCTGACGGCTCAGTTTTAGACTGGGTCAGCATTACCTTTTCAGATGCAGGCGATTTTTCGCTATTAGAAAAGGTGTAAAACGCAACCGGAGCGATCGCGCCAAAAACGAGTACGCCTAGCAAGAGTAAGTTAAAATTCATCAGTTTGGAACCGAATAATAATAATACGAGGCCAGCTGACCGGGCTTTGGCCTTTCGCTGTGGAATTTGGCTTTTCTGCCAACGAATTAGGGCTTGTCGGCGCGTACTCTTAAACCACTTTAAGCCCAGCGGCTAAGGTCGTGAATAATTAAGCTTCAGCTTTGCCTTATGTTCAAAACTTTATCCGAAGAGCTATTCAGCTTGCTCCTGTTTACTGAATGGAGGCCAAAAAACAGGACATTTTTACAATTTACAGCTTTCAGAGCTGACTGCGTACTGCTAGCCGATTAATAACTTCCTGCCTAATTGACTGACCATTCTTCTTATCAGGCTCAGCAGGCCAGCAGAACTTTATTTGAATTGTCAGTTCTTTGTCTTCAAGAGGAGATGTAGAGCGAGATCAGTTGATTTTGTTAATTATCCAGTAAGACACTGTCAGGATTCAGACCCTAAATCCGGCATTAAAAGTGAAATTTTAGAATCAGGAAATAATGTAACTGTTTCTCTGAACAATTACAAAGAGCGAATTGAGATAAAGCTCTGGAAAATTGAAACGATTAAATGCAACCTCTGAAATCCTGACTTCGACATTCTGAGCAGTTAATGATTTCAACATTCTTTCGCTGGTTAGACCCGAATATGAGAGACTTTCCAATTCGCAATATCTTTCTACCTGCTGTTCTTGTAGCAGGCTCTACTTTTTCATTACTCACTTTGCCTGCTGCCCTAAACCGATCTCCAGACGGCCTGGTTAACTCACTGCCTGTGCCAAGCCAGATGGATCAGATCGGTTTAGACCAATTTCACAAAAGCATGGCAATTCCCTACTTGGGCACTGTGATTGTGCTGAGCGCAGGTGCGGGTATCGTCACCGCCGAACTAACCCGCAAGCGCGGCGCGGCGCGGCAAAAAGCAGACACTCTAGAAACTGCCTCTGCTACAGAGCAGCAGACTGGCTCAATGCTGTCGGCCATGCCTGTGATTGATCCTGCCTGCGAGTGGCCTACCACCGGGATAGATGAAACCGTTTGGCCAGAGTCTCAACCCAAAGCTTTTGGTGAGGCTAAAGCAGATCTCAGCCCCACAGTTGTTGTTTTTCCAGGACAGTACCAGCGCTGTCGAATTCAAGTACCGCATCTGCAAGAGCAGCTATACGCCATTGAGTTTAACGAACAGTTTTACCGTTTGCTGAGCGCCAGTATCTCCAAAGCTCAGGCATTGGCGGCAGTTGAACAAATGGCTCAAGAAGATCACGCTGCGGTTTTGACTCGGATGAATGAAGGGTATGCGGTTTGGGTACTAGAACCCCAAACTAAACTGGTTTCGGTGGCCTGATTTTAGGTTTATTCGCTCTGCAGGAGCGGCTTGATCTGAGCCGGTGGATATAAGCCTAGCCAGACCAGATTTTGGCTGTAGTAGGCAGACTGATTGTCCCAGATGCCTGCCTGGTAGCGCGGGGCAATCTGGCGCTGATAGATGCTGGCTGCGATCGCCGGACTGGTCAAGTTAAAAGCCGCGTGTAGCATGGCATATTGTGCGATCGCATCATAGTCAGCCAGGGGTTTCCCGGCCAGATCAAACTCAGCCGAAATTGTTTGGTCAGCCTGCCAGCGGGTTTCTAAAAACTGTAGATGATCTTTGAGATACTCCCAGGCTGGCTCAGCGTCATACAGGGCCTCGTCCCAGGCAACGCGCCACCAGACCCTGTAGGCATCGAAGCCGTACTGATTTTTGAAGCTGCTGGAGGCAGGAACAGGTTCAAAATTACCCGTAATCACGTTCAAGGCGACCCAGTCGCTCGGCAAACCTGGCGAAGATAGGGTGGCTGATTTTTCTAAAATTTGGTAGCTGCTATTGACAAGCTGTAGCCAATTGCGCTCAGGATCGACCTCGGCAAACAGCCGAAAGGCATAGGGTGCCAGGTAAGAAGGGTTGAGGTAAACGTAAGTTGGATCTTTGAAAGCCTCTGCTGGCCCCGGTAGCAAATATCGCTGGCTTTTGACTTCAAGGGTAGAATAGTCCCAAATATCTTTTAGTTTGGCCTGGGCCAGTTCTAGATATTTTGGCTGCTGCCAGCGACGAGCCGCCAGGATTAAAGCAAAAGCTGCGTCAATATCGGCGTCGCTGGCAAAATTGGCGTCAATTAGTCCCCACTGGTCGTTTTCTTGCCGCCCCCACTGCCAGCCCCAGAGCTGATCTATTACCTGTCCGTCTTGTTTTCGTCGCAGGTTAGCTTCTGCCCAGCTGAGTGTTTTGGTAAATGTGGCCGGATCGTCAATCAAAACGGCTCGCAGCATCCCATAGGCTTGTCCCTCTGAGACACTGCGATCGCTGGCCTCAAAATCGATGACGCGACCATCTCCTTGAATAAATCGCTGCTGGTAAACCTCCCAGCTTTCCGTCAAAACAGCCTTGATCTCTTTCTCTGACTGTGTCTCTGGCTGTGACTCTGGCTCTGCTGCAGCTGTAAAAGGATCAGTATGATCTTGATTCACAGCGCGATCGCCGTCTGAACAGGCAACGACTCCCAACAAGACCAATGCTGTGAGGAGACGGCAGGTTTTGAGTATACTTTGACGAAGCATTGCTAATAGGTTATGTTTTTCTCTGGTTGACTGACAAAAGCGGGTAGAGCGCAGGGTGGGCAAAGTAGGGGTTAGTAGTGAGGTGATACTTGTCAGGCGACGTTATTTTCCCCTAAACAGCCTAGCTTACTAGCTTCCTTAGTGAGGTTTAGGACACAATAAATAAATCAATTTGAAGCCTTGATAAAATATAACTTGATTGAGTATAAAGCTAGGCTTTAAACAAGCTTAGATATTATATAGACCTAAAATCCATTGACATTAACTGGCAACTTTTTTTCTATCTACTAGTCTTTTTTAGAAGACCTCAACCTCACCCCTAATGTAATGTTTCACCGACGCTTAGTGCGCTTTATAGCCTGCGGAATTTTAGGCGCGATCGCTGCGCTTTGTCTATCTTTTGGTAGCACACCTCAGCTAGCGATCGCTGCTGATGCCACATCTTTGCCGCCAATGCCGCTTTCAACTCAAGGGGCGCAGATTGTCGATGCTACAGGCAAACCCGTTTTGCTGCACGGCGTTAACTGGTTTGGCATAGAAACCGAAACCCACTCGCCTCACGGTCTCTGGGCACGGGACTACCAGGAAATGCTGGCTCAAATTAAAAGCTTGGGCTACAACTTTATCCGCGTACCGTTTTCGATTGCCTCTTTGCGCTCTACAGAAGTCAGCGGCATTGATTTTTCGATTGGCAACAACGCTGCGCTCTTGGGCAAATCGCCGCTAGAAATTTTAGACACTATCATTCAAGAAGCTGAGCGCCAGGGTTTGTTGATTTTGCTAGATAGCCATCAGCTCAACGAGCGCATCATTCCAGAACTTTGGTACGACGAAGAGTATAGCGAAGCTGACTGGATCGAAACCTGGACGATGCTGGCCGAGCGCTACCGAGGGCAGTCTAATATCTTAGGCGCTGATCTCAAAAATGAACCCCACGGCAAGGCCAGCTGGGGCGATGACAAGGTTGAAACTGACTGGCGACTGGCGGCAGAACGCGCTGGAAATGCGGTTTTGGCAGTTGATCCCACCTGGCTAATTTTGGTTCAAGGCGTTGAAAATAATGTGCCTAATCAGCAGCTAGACATTCACTGGCAGGGCGGCAATTTAGAGGGCGCGGGCCGCTACCCGGTCAGACTTGCCGTTGCCAATAAGCTGGTTTACTCTCCTCATGAATATGGCACAGGTGTCTTTAACCAGCCCTGGTTCTCGGCTCCCGAGTTTCCAGAGAATTTACGCGATCGCTGGGAAATTGGCTTTCACTATTTAGCCACTGAAAATATTGCCCCCATCCTAATTGGCGAATTTGGTGGTCGCCAGGTAGATTGTCAGTCGGCTGAGGGCATTTGGCAGCAAAAACTGGTTGAGTACATTGCTGAAAACGACCTCAGCTATGCCTACTGGAGCTGGAACCCTAACAGCGGCGATACAGGCGGTATCTTGCTGGATGACTGGCAGCAGGTAAATGCTGAAAAGCAGGCACTTTTAGCTACTACCTTAGTTCAGTCTTAAGCAGAAATCTACGGGTAGGGTGGGCCAATGCCCACCTGATGCTAAATCTGATTTGTACAGACCAGCTAGGGAGCAAGAATAGAGAATCTGGTTTGGTTAAAATGCCTTATCTTTTTACCCCCCAGGGGCATAGCAATACTGTTGATTTAGCGTTATTTTCGTACTGACAGGCTTAAGAGGAGACCTAATGTCATACGAACTGCCCACTTTACCTTACGATTATTCAGCTCTGGAACCTTACATTTCTAAGGGTACTCTAGAGTTTCATCATGATAAGCATCACGCAGCCTACGTTAACAAGTTTAATGATGCAGTTAAAGGAACTGATTTAGACAGCAAACCGATTGAGGAAGTCATCAAGGCTACTGCTAACGAGCCGTCAAAAAGTGGCGTTTTTAACAACGCTGCTCAAGCCTGGAACCATACTTTTTATTGGAATAGCATGAAGCCTCAGGGAGGCGGCACTCCTACAGGGGAGTTAGCAAAAAAGATCAATGCTGACTTTGGTAGCTTTGATCAGTTTACAGATGCCTTCAAAAAAGCTGGTGCGACCCAGTTTGGTAGCGGCTGGGCTTGGTTAGTGCTTGAGGGCAATACGCTCAAGGTGGTTAAAACACCAAATGCAGAGAATCCGATTCCGGCTAGTCAGGTTCCCTTATTAACTATGGATGTTTGGGAACATGCTTACTATCTGGACTACCAAAACAAGCGCCCAGACTACATGAATGCATTCTTAGAAAATGTCGTTAACTGGGACTTTGCAGCCCAGAATCTGGCTGCCGCATAGCCAGATTTTTGACTGACTACTAAACTTTACTGACTATGCTTTAACTGGCTTCTAAAGCATAGTCAGTGATAAAGCCTAGAATTTTTATTTAACAGAACATGCTAATAATGGAGCCTGATTATCCTCATATTGTTTTGTCTTTTACTTATCAAAATCATCGAATTGAGATCGAGCAAGGAGAAGATAACAATCAGGTTGTTTATTCAGCGTGGGCGAACTATGCGGCGGGCTGTGCAGTCGCTGTTCCCTGTGCATATTCCCGTGCTGAAGCAATTCGACAAGCCAAGCGTTGGGTTGAGCATCGAAACCATGGAAAGGACAGAGAGGATATTATCCAGCAGATCTGACACTATATAGTTACACTGCAAGTTCTTGATGGGGACGGTTCTTAGATTGTGTTTGGTAGTTTTCAATATCAATTCGCTTTGAAGCTATCTGGGAGAGCAAAGCACTTTAGCCCTTCAACGAGGACTAGCAAAGCTCATACTGTACAGGCGCTACGTTGGTGTTGAAGAAATCTGTCGGTTTGGAGCAATGGGCAGTTAGAAGCCTTGGGGGGCAGAGCTGGCATAACCGTTGAAGCGATCGCCGTCAACTACAAAACTTGAGGCTGTTTGAATGAGGGAAAGTAGGAGAGGTGCGATCGCGGCAGTCAGAGTATGGTTGAAGCTATTTTGTTTTGGCTAGCGATCGCCTCTTATATCTGACTAGCGGTCGGGCTGGTGGCCTTCTGGCTCAGTGCAGGTTAGCCGAGACAATAGGGAGCGATCGGCTAATCACGGCGCTATCAATCTTGATTTAAACTGTTTGATAGCGTACTGTCTGCTTAAAACAATGTCTGTTCCCAACTTTTCAGCCTTAGATTCAGCTCCAGTTGCCCAGGCAAAGCGTGAACTTTTCATGCCCACAATGCGTGAACTGGTCAGAGCCTATCAGGCTTTTGCCGCTCACTCTGATAGCCATGTGCGCCAGCTCAATCTAACCCCCTCTCAGTTTGATGTGATCGCCACGCTAGGAGGCACCCAAGGTCTGAGTATGGGAGAAGTTGCCGAAAAAACCCTGGTGACAAAAGGCACTCTGACGGGCATTATCGATCGCTTAGAAAAGAAAAAGCTGGTGAGACAAGAAGTCCCCGCAGACAATCGCCGCAGTCTTACAATGCTCACTGGCTGACGACGACCCCCACGGTCGGCACTGCCACAGCGGCTGAAACCCTTCATGACTTCTATGGCTTTCCCGAGCAGCTCTATCAGCTCAGCTATGCGGCTCCCGGCAGTCTTACTCTGGCAGAGCAGGTCGCGAAACATCTACATGAAGCAGGTTTGGCGGTGCATCCTGACGCTGGCCGAGGTCTAGATCACGGAGCCTGGGAACCGCTAATGCTAATGTATCCTGCAGCCAAGATTCCGGTGACTCAGCTCTCACTCCAGCCTGCGCTAGGAGCCGCCTACCATCTGCGTTTGGGACAGGCGCTGGCCCCCTTGCGAGAAAACGTGCTGATTATCGGCAGCGGCTCGGCCACTCACAATCTAGGTGCTTTTAGCCGCGATCGCTTTAGTACAGGCTTTGATGCACCACCGACCGGTTGGGCGCAGGCATTTGACAATTGGCTGCAGGCAACACTTTTATCGGGCGACCTGGATGCGCTGCTTGACTATCGCCAGCACGCTCCTTTCGCGCTGAAAAGTCATCCCAGCGAAGAACACTTGCTGCCGCTGTTTGTAGCATTAGGGGCAGCCGGAAAAGGGGCAAGAAGTCACCAGCTCCACGCTAGCTTTACCTATGGCGTCCTCAGTATGGCTTCTTACTGCTTTGACTGATGGGTTAGTGTCCTGGTTGACGGACAAAACTCTGGAGTCTTTGATTCTACTGTAGGCTGGGTGAAGCTTGGGCGCAACCCAGCGAAACCGCTGTTGGTGTTGGGTTTTACTTCGTTCCACTTAACCTACGCGAGGAACTTTTGTCAGTCGATCAAATTAGTACCTGTAGTAAGAAGCTGAGGAAGCGATCGCGCCTTCCTCAGCCTCAGATTTTAATCAAGTCGGCAGCGCTCGACTAAAATCACCATGACTTCGTTGGGCCGCCCAGTGGATACAGGACGGCTCCAGGCGCTGGCCTCGATGCTGCCTTTGGCGTGCAGCCGGTGAATCTCCTGACGCACACAGGGCAGACAGCCAAATATAATCAGCCGAATGTCTTCGTCAGGGCTAGGCGAATCGGTGCGATCGCACTCTCCCCCTTATACCAGTCACCCTAACTCACCTAGCACACCCATAGGCACGATTGCAGCATCTCTCGATGAAAAGTACTTGGCAGGAAGACCCTTAGCTGAATGATTTTATGGCTCAAACTTTGCGATCGCTTCTCATTTGTTTTATTTTGATCAGCGGCTTGATCCTGAGTGGCTGTCAGCCAGCGGCTAATGGTGACATTGTGCGTCTCACCCTCTGGCAGGGGATCAGCCCGCCCAGCAACCGAGACGTGTTTCAAACCCTGGTACAGCGTTTCAACGCAGCCCATCCCCAGATTGAAATAGAATCACTCTATGTCGGCCAGCCTGACCAGCAGATTCCCAAAATTCTTACCGCAGTTGTCGGCAACGCCGCCCCTGATTTGCTCTGGTATGTGCCCACCCTCACCGGACAGCTCGTTGAGCTGGAAGCCATTCAGCCTTTAGACGACTGGTGGCAGCGATCGCCCTTTCGAGATCAGCTCGACCCGGCCCTGACCGAAACCATGAGTTTGGAAGATCACATCTGGTCAGTTCCTTTTGCCACCAACAACGCCGCAGTTTTCTATCGTCCTAGTCTGTTCAAAGCCGCAGGCATTGAGCAAATTCCCCAAACCTGGGAAGACTTTCGCGCCGCCGCCCAAAGGCTCACCCAGGATACCGACGATGACGGTCGCGCCGATCAGCACGGCATCTTTCTCTCTTTGGGTAAAGGAGAATGGACAGTCTTTGTCTGGCTGCCTTTTGTCTACAGCGCCGGGGGGCAGATCGCCGCTGGGACTCAGCCCGATTTAGTTAACTCAGGGGCGATCGCAGCGCTACAGCTAGGGGCAGATTTGGTGCGCTCTGGGTCTGCTGTTCTCTCGGCCCCAGAGCGCGGCTTTGAAATCGACAGCTTCATAGCCGGGAAAGTCGCTATGCAGGTAACTGGGCCTTGGACGCTGCCTCAGCTGCAAGATTCTGGCATTGACTTTGACGTATTTCCTTTTCCAGTCAGCGATCGCCCTGCTGCTGTTGTCGGCGGCGAAAGCTTTTTTCTCGGCAAAACTACCCCAGAGAAAACCCAGGCCGCTTACAAGTTTCTAGACTATGTTCTGAGTCCAGAATTTCAGCAGACCTGGGCGCTCGAAACCGGATATCTGCCAGCTAACATCACAGTACGCAACAGCGACACCTACCAGCAATTTGTGCAAGACAACCCCAGCCTGCAGGTTTTTCTCAAACAGATGGACTGGGCGCGATCGCGTCCTATCATTCCTGGCTATACTTATCTTTCTGAAAACTTTGGCCGCGCCATCGAAGCCTCCCTCCTCGGCACCTCCCCAGAAGAAGCCCTAAAGCAATCCCAAAAACGACTACAGCTGATTCTGCAAGAATAAACACCCCACCCCTCCCACTCCCCCACTCCCCATGCCCCGCCTAAAACTCTCCCTCTACCTCATTCCCATCTTTGGCTTCTTCCCGGCGCTGTGGACACTGCTTTTACAGCAGGGCGATCGCCGCGAGCAGTCCATTAGCAAGCTGTCAGTTGTTTTAGCCCTGAGCTGGCTGAGCGCCTATGTGCTGCTAGGCACCGGGGCAGCGGTTTCAGAAACGGCAGCGTTGCGACTGCTGATAACCAGCAGCCTAGTGGGATCAGGTTATTTTTTGGTGAGCCTTTGGTTAATTTTGCGGCTGTGGCAGGGGAAATCGGTTAAGCTACCAGGGTTGAGTCAGCTCAGCGATCGCCTACCTTAAAAAGGTTTGTGTTTGCGATCGCCTGCCTGCGCTCTCAGAGCCAGTCTGGCAGCGATTTAGCGAGACCGATAGCAATCTGCGACAAAATTCCTGAAAGCCTGCTAACATGCTGCTAAAAATAAGCGGCAGCACCCACTGCTCAAGGCTATTTTCTTTTTACTTATTTTTCTCTCTGTCTGACTGAGGTAGCTTGTGCCGAGTTCTCAAAAGCCCCGTAAATTCACTGCTAACGCCGCTGCTAAAAAACACCGGAGAAGAATTCCAAGGTGGCTGGGTGTGAGTATTGTGCTGGCGGGGGTTGCTTCGTTTTCGGCCACGGCGGGAGCGCTGCTGGCAGTTTCGCTCTCAAGCACGCCACTGTTACAGAGTCAGCTCTCGGCTGAAGAAGCAGAAGTTTTCAGCGGTGACGATCCGATCTCAAGCGGCAACAATTTGCGACTGCCGCGTCTGACCCGCCCGGTCAATATTTTGGTGCTGGGCGTCAAAGTTCTCAGCACCGATTTAGAAAGTCCTCCGGTAGATGTTGAAGACTTAGGCTATCAGGCTCTGGTCAACTCCTTTGAAGGCTTGTCCGACACAATGCTGCTGGTGCGCTTCAGCCCGGATACCGATCAGCTCGTGGTGCTTTCGATTCCCCGCGATACGCGGACTCGAATCGAAGGAGAAATGACCAAAATCAATGAGGCCAATCGAGACGGTGGCCCCGCCCTTAGCGCCCGCGTCATTAGTGAACTGCTAGGCGGTGTAGCAATCGATCGCTATGTGCGTATCAATGTGCAAGGGGTCGAAAAGCTGGTGGATGCGCTGGGAGGTGTTAAGGTCAACGTTCCCAAAGATATGAAGTACCAGGATGACAGTCAGCACCTTTACATCAATCTCAAGGCCGGGGAACAGCAGCTCGACGGCGATCAGGCCCTCCAGTTTCTGCGGTTTCGCTATGACGACTATGGAGATATTGGCCGCATACAGCGACAGCAGATGCTGATGCGCTCTTTGGTTGAGCAAACCCTAAACCCGACTACGCTCGCTCGACTACCCAAGATTCTCTCCGTCATCCAAAACAACGTAGACACCAACCTCAGCGTCGAGGAGCTGCTAGCGCTGGTGGGCTACGCGGCTCAAACCAACCGCTCTAACGTACAGATGCTGATGCTGCCGGGAGACTTTAGCTCCCCAGATGAGTACGACCTGAGCTATTGGCTACCGAACTATGCTGGCATTGACACCCTGGTTGAGCAATATTTAGGTCACGGAATTGGTCTATATCAGACAGCCCTAGATCCTTCTGATGTTCGCGTTGCCATTCAAGACAGCACCGAAGACGAAATAGCCGTTGAGTCCCTGGTAGACGCCCTGTACGATAGTGGCTACTCTAACCTGTTTGTCGATCGCAACATTAATGAAGTCCTAGATGTCACCCGCATAATTGCTCAGCAGGGAGATCTTGAGGGCGCTGAAACCCTGCACCGTTTTCTCGGTATTGGTGAAGTGCGAGTTGAGAGTACAGGCAATCTGGAGTCTGATATCACCATTCAGCTAGGGCAGGACTGGGTGACAGAACGCGGCAACCAGCTATAGGGAATAGAGACGCTGTGCAGGCTCAAGTTTACCAGTTGGTGATTACGCTAGCTGACAGCGATCCTGCTGTTTGGCGGCGCTGCCAGGTACCCATCGACATTTCCCTGGTGCGGCTGCACATAGTACTACAGGCTGCTATGGGCTGGCAAAATTCACACCAATACGAGTTTAAAATCGGCGGCGATCGCTATGGTGCCTCTGCTGCTGAGGGCGCTGCCAAAGACGAACAAGGGATTCACCTATCTGAACTGGCCGTTCAAGCAGAGCAGCAGTTTACCTATTTCTATGACTTTGGCGACGGCTGGCTACACTTAGTTTTGCTGGAGGCCGTTTTGCCCTTAGATCCCCAGCAGACTTATCCAGTTTGTTTGGGGGGAGAACAGGCTTGTCCACCCGAAGACAGCGGTGGGATCTGGGGCTATGAAGAACTACTGGAGCGACTAAATGATCCTGAAGAGCCTGACTATCTGGAGCTGTGGAACTGGGTTGGCAGTGACTTCAATCCTGATGTTTTTGACTTAGAAGCGGCCAATCAGCGCCTGAGAGCTGCTTAACAATTCTAAATTTTCTACACTAGAGGTGTAGTCTTGATGAGTGCCGACCTATGCTGCTCACGCCGGAACAGCGCAGTAAGCTAGATGTTTCTAGCGATATAAGTTTCTACGAAATTCCGCGCTTTGTCACCCACGTTGACGATGGCTTTATCGCGCAGCTCAGCGATCTCTACCGCGATCGCCTACGGCCACAGACCCGCATTTTAGACCTGATGAGCAGTTGGGTTTCGCACCTGCCCGATGAGATTTCCTTTGCCTGGGTTGAGGGGCATGGCATGAATGCCGCAGAGCTGGCTAAAAACCCCCGGCTCGACCACTACTTTGTGCAAAATCTGAACGAGTCTCAGAGCTTACCCTTAGAAGACCAGTCTTTTGATGCGGTGCTCAATACCGTCTCAGTGCAGTACCTGCAGTATCCTGAAAAAGTATTTGCTGAGATTTACCGCGTCCTTAAGCCGGGCGGTATTGCCATCATCAGCTTTTCAAACCGCATGTTTTACCAAAAGGCGATCGCGGCCTGGCGTGACAACAGCGAAGCAGGCCGGGTCGAACTGGTGAAGCGCTATTTTCACTCAGTTCCAGGCTTTAGCACACCCGAGGTGATTGAGCGAACTTCTACGCTGCCGAGCTTTCTACAAATGCTGGGAGTTGGCAGCGGCGATCCCTTCTATGGGGTTATTGCCGAGCGTCTAGAACCGCTAGTCTAATCGTGCTGACTGCCATCGGGTAAAATGGCCCCTTTAAGGCGAGCGCCTTTGAGGTTGGCTTCTGACAAATTAGTGTCGCTGAGATTGGCATAGCGCAGATCTGCATCTCTAAAATTAGCGCCTCTGAGGTTTGCCATTCTAAGATTTGCCCGCTTGAGGCTGGCATTGGATAAATCCGCGCTGTCAAGCATCGCTTCTCGCAAATCGGTCTCAGCCAGGTTGGCATCGGTCAGGTTCGCCTGGTGCAGGTTGGTACCAATGAGATTGCCGCCAAATAGGGTCGCCCCTGTGAGGTTAGCTGCTCGCAAATTTGCCGTGCAGAGATTAGCAATGCTCAGATTGGCAAAATGTAAGTCTGCCTCACACAGGGTAGTTCCTACCAGGTTGGCTAGGGCAAAACTGCCCAAGCTCAAGTTTGCCTGGTGGGCGATCGCATCTTGAAAGTTACTCTGAATGCAGTGAGCCTCCCGCAGGTCGGCCCGGGTCAGGTTGGCCTGTTTGAGATTTGCCCCCTGAAAATTGGCGGTATAAAATATCCCCCCGGTCAGGTCTGCCTGCTGTAGATCGCTTTCGGTAAAGTCTGCCATAGAGCAGTCGGCTTCACGCAGACAGCTCTGACTCAGGTTAGCTCCAATCAGGCTAGCTTCGCGTAGATTAACGGCGGTGAGTGCTGCCATTGATAGCACAGCAGCATCCAACGCCGCCCGCTGCAGATTGGCCTGAGCTAAACAAGCCTCCCGCAGGTCTGCTCCAACCAAGTTGGCCTCAGACAAATCGGCTTGGGTAAAATCGGCGGTGTACAGCAGAGCCTCTTTTAAGTTGGCCTGATGCAGATTAGTACCGCGCAGATCAACCATGCAGCAGTCAGCATGGCTTAAATCAATCTGATTCAGGTCGGCTTTGGCTAAAACAGCGCCTCTGAGATCGAGGGGCATGAGCGAAGCCGGCTTGGGTAGCAGTGGGGCGAACTGCGATCGCCAATCGTTCCAGACAGAAACCCCCTGCCTCAAAAATTCTAAATACTGCTGTTTTGACATGATATTTGCATTGGGAAACCCTGAGGACTGGCATCAGTCAGGCCCTAGAGCCTACCTAAGATTGCCCAGTCGCAAAAGCAAAAGCCCGTGTTTTTTGGGTTAACCAGGTTGTGAAGTATCCGTGATGTTACAAGCTAAACTTTCAGCCTGCTGCTTGATTTTGAACCGCCTGAACTTTTTGCATTTCTAAATAGCGACGTAGATATTTCATGACAGTTACTGTGACAGTTAAGAAAACTGCCTTGATCAGCCAGAAAAATGCAGAATAGTAAAGAGGCGATCGCCCGTGGCAAATTTGGCTGTCGGTTTTGATCATTGCTCATAAAGAGTTTAATGCCTCTAAACGTCAGCCGCGTTAACTACTGACGTAGCATTTCAAGGTTTTCGCTGATGGTGCCTGCTCGTAAAAAGCTATGACTCTTCCGTTGATTCTTGCGATTGTCATTTTAGTTAGCGTTTTTTTCTGGCTGCGATCGCGCCGTTCTGGGCGCAGTCTCTATCAGACACCTCGTTCCACCTCTAAGTCTGCTCTACAGCGGCAGACCCGACGAGAACTGCTGCGCTTGACAAACGGTAATCAAGCAGTGGCTCAGCGACTAGTTGAGCGAGTACGGGAGCAACATCCAGATCGTTCTGAACAGTGGTGCTGGGAGAAAGCTATTTATGATATTCAACGCGATCGCCGAGCTTGAGCAACTGCGTTGAGCTGCGATCGCCTCTGGGTATGCTTAAGATTGTCTGCTAAACTGTCCATCAAACAACTTCTCAACCTAGCTGTGCGGTTCGTCATCTGATTCAAGCCAGTTGCGGATACTGCAAAATGCTAGACCTGAAAGTTGATACAGTCTTAGTAGACAAAACATCGTTTCTTGATAAAGTGACTTAAAAAACGATGTAACGTTGTGAGAATGTTTGAGTAATTTCTCTGATGTACCCACAGTCTTCTAGAGCCGCCGTGTTGGCAATAGCTATATTCCCAATGCAGTTGAGACTGTTCACCCAAGCAGATATGAGAAAAGGACTAGTTAGCTACGTCTAGAAAGTACAAGGGAATCTTGATAAGATGACGCAAGTGAAGCGCGCACTAATTACGGGTATTACAGGCCAAGACGGTTCATATCTGTCTGAGCTACTTTTAGAAAAAGGCTATGAAGTACACGGCATTATTCGCCGAACCTCAACTTTTAATACTGACCGTCTTGATCATATTTATGTTGATCCTCATAGCGAAGGTGCCAAGCTATTTTTACACTACGGCGATCTAACCGATGGCACTATGATGCGCCGGATTTTAGAGCAGGTGCAGCCCTGCGAAGTCTTCAATTTGGGTGCCCAGTCTCATGTAAGGGTCAGCTTTGACTCTCCTGAGTACACAGTTGATTCGGTTGCAATGGGCGCTTTGCGACTGCTTGAAGCCATTCGAGACTATCAGCAACGTACCGGGTTAGAGGTTCGCTACTATCAGGCTGGCTCGTCTGAGATGTTTGGCAAGGTGCAAGATGTACCGCAGAAAGAGACGACGCCTTTCTATCCTCGCAGCCCCTATGCGTGTGCTAAGGTGTATGCCCACTGGCAGACACTAAACTACCGTGAATCTTACGATCTGTTTGCCTGCAACGGCATTCTTTTCAACCATGAATCTCCTCGCCGTGGTGAAACTTTTGTAACCCGTAAAATCACTCGTGCGATCGCCCGAATCGTCGCTAAAAAGCAAGACAAGCTTTACCTAGGCAACTTAGACTCCAAGCGAGACTGGGGCTATGCCAAAGACTACGTCAAAGCTATGTGGCTGATGCTACAGCAAGACAAACCCGATGACTATGTGATTGCAACGGGTGAAACCTACTCAGTTAAAGAGTTCCTAGACCTTGCCTTCAAGCATGTAAATCTCAACTGGGAAGATTATGTCGCCTTCGACCCTCGCTACCTGCGTCCGGCTGAGGTAGAGTTGCTCATCGGCGATCCAAGCAAAGCTAAAGCCGAACTAGGCTGGGAACCTACCGTAACTTTTGAGGAGCTAACAAAGCTCATGGTTGAAGCTGACTTGGAAGCCATTGGTATTCCTGTCAAACGAGACGCCAATAATAACGGTAGCAGTATTGATATCGCCACCATTCGACGAGACGTAGCAGGTATTCTTTCCTGATTTCGTTAAAGGCAATCAGTGTCGTTCTGAGTGCCTAAATGAATGTTTTATGAGCCTGAAAGCTACACAAAGCATATGCTTGAACCTGCATTGTAGTCGTTTCCAGGCTCTTTATTTAGCAGTCAAGCGTGACTAAACCGAGCTGCCTATAAGGGAGCCAAAGTTTTTACTGTTTCACAGTCGTGTCGTGATTCTTTAAACCAATGCCTACTCTAGACTTTACCAACAAACGCATTCTCGTAACTGGCGGAGCCGGATTTTTGGGTAAGCAGGTCATCGCCCAGCTAACTGAAGCAGGAGCCGACCCTCAGAGAATAACGGTAACGCGATCGCGCGATTGCGATCTGCGCCAGTGGGAAAACTGTCAGCGCGCTGCCAGCCAGCAAGATGTGATTATTCACCTCGCGGCCCATGTAGGCGGTATTGGCCTCAACCGTGAAAAACCAGCCGAGCTATTTTATGACAACCTGATAATGGGCGCGCAGCTAATCCACGCTGCCTACGAAGCTGGGGTAGAAAAATTCGTTTGCGTGGGTACTATCTGTGCCTATCCCAAATTTACCCCGGTTCCCTTCAAAGAAGACGACCTCTGGAGCGGCTATCCTGAGGAGACGAACGCGCCTTACGGCATTGCTAAAAAAGCCCTTTTGGTACAGCTCCAGGCTTACCGCCAGCAGTACGATTTTGACGGCATTTATCTCCTGCCAGTCAACCTCTACGGCCCTGAAGACAACTTCGATCCGCGCAGCTCTCATGTGATCCCAGCGCTAATTCACAAAGTTCACGAGGCTCAGCTCAAGGGACAAAAGCACCTAGCTGTTTGGGGTGATGGTAGCCCTACCCGAGAATTTCTGTATTCTGAAGACGCGGCTCGAGGCATTGTTATGGCGGCTCAGTCCTACAGCGATTCTGAGCCGGTTAACTTAGGCACCGGGTACGAAATTTCTATCCGCGATTTAGTCTATCTCATCTGCGAAGTGATGGAGTTTGAGGGTGAGGTGATCTGGGAAACCCATCAGCCCAACGGACAGCCACGTCGCTGCTTAGATACGCAGCGGGCCAAAGCTTCTTTCGGCTTTGAGGCCCAAACAGACTTCAGGGCAGGACTGCAGCAAACAGTTGCCTGGTACCGCCAGCAAGCAGTGCCTCAGGTTGCCTAAAGGGTCTTGGGTTCTATCAATTTTTGAGGTGTTTCAAACCGATATTTCGCAGGTTGATAGTTAAGTTCTGACCTGTAGCAATCCTATCTGGATTGTGAGAGTACTTTCCCTACGGAAAGTACTCTCACAACTCTCTTTTCCCACAAATGATTTGGAACTGCTATGTGTTGAGCTTGCAGTGCTTGAGAGCCTCAAAAAAGCAGGGGTTGGCATTTTGATGTTGGTATCTTAGAGTGTTGCAAACCCTAAAGTTACTTCACTGCTGATTTAGACAAGATACAAGCAAGAACAATCGTCAACCTGCAAAGTGTTGGTTGTAAAGCTTACTGAGTGCTCATCCCATTTGCTGAGCTAGTATTTCTGCCTCTTCAAGGCTGGATTTACCACTTGGTTTGAGCCAAGGCCGCTAACGCAGTAGTAGCCGATACAGGCTAAACACCCAAAAGGTGAATGCACTAGAGAGCCAGGCACTGGCTGTCCCTATAGCTATAATCGCAATCGGCAGCAGAATCGGGTTGGGTGGACTTGACTGGTCAAAAGTGAAGTCTCGCATTGAGGCAGCGTTACAACCACTCACAGATGTTCGCATTGTGATTTACGAACCGCATGGTGCGCTTGCTACTTTGCAATTTTAGTCTAGAGCTTAAGCATACAGCTCTGCGACATACTCCCCGTAGCCGTTATAGAGCAGCGTTTCCTGTTTTTCCCAGTCAAAGGGGTTGGTGCCCTGGCCTAATATTCGCTCCGTCTTTTGCGACCAGCGCGGGTGCGAGATTTCCGGGTTCACGTTAGATACCAGACCGTATTCATTAGGGCTGAGAGTATGCCAAAACGTCGCGGGCTGCTCTTTAACAAACTCAATCTTCACCACCGACTTTGCCCCCTTAAAGCCATACTTCCAGGGCACCACCATGCGAATGGGCGCTCCGTGCTGCTTGGGCAGCGTGCGGCCATAAACCCCCACCGCAAAAAAGGCCAAATCGTTAGCCATCTCCGGCACCGTCAGCGACTCGGTGTAGGGCCAGGGCATGTAGGCTGAAGGGGGCCAAGCGGGGCCAGAGGTGAGCTGCGAATCATAAAACGAGGTGAAGCGGACAAACTTAGCCGCTGGCGTCGGAGCCGCTGCCTCTAAAATCAGACGCATCGGAAAGCCAATCCAGGGGATGACCATCGCCCAAGCTTCGACACAGCGAAAGCGATAGACCCGCTCCTCTAAGGGAAACTGCTGGCGCAGATCGTCGAGGTCATAGGTGCGAGGATTTTTGACTAGCCCAGATACCTCAACCTTCCAGTCATCGGTGGGTAATTTTTGGGCCTGAGGCCAGATGCCCTTAGTGCTGCCAAACTCATAGAAGTTGTTGTAGGTGCTGGCATAAACCTGTGGCGTAATTGGTGGCTCAGCCTCAACAAAATCTAGATTAGCTTGAGAGCGCAGGGGCTGGCCCAGGGTTTTACGCAAGTCCGCGTCAATATCGTCATCGCTCAGCGGCTGCCGACATCCCCCTAAAGCCAGCGCTGAAGCGCCAATGCTAGCACCGACAAGACTTTTGAGGAAGCGACGACGATTGACAAAGGCAGACTCAGGAGTAATGCTGCGCTCTGGCAGCTGCCACGGCTGAGGAATCTGAATAAGCGGCATACTGGATAGGAATAGGCTGGCTCTTAAATTGTTACATTTTCCCTACAGGATGTCTGACGCTTTTTTGATCGGCTGTGCGGTCTGGGCTTACAAAGACTGGGTGGGTGAATTTTATCCGGCGGGCAGTCGCGCTGGTGATTTTTTGCGGCTCTACAGTCAGCGGCTGATGGCAGTTGAGGGCAACACCACCTTTTACTCAGTGCCGAGTCAGTCAATGGTGCAGCGCTGGGCGGCTGAAACGCCAGACACTTTTAAGTTTTGCCTGAAGCTGCCGCGCCTGATCAGCCATCAGGGCGCGCTGAGTCCGCGCCTACCCGAGGCGATCGCCTTTTTAGAGCGGGTGGCACCCCTAGGCGATCGCCTAGGCCCCTGTTTTGCTCAGTTGCCCCCTAGCTACAGCCCCGCCTTGCTGGGAGATCTGGCTAATTTTGTCAGTCAATGGCCGCACCCGCAGGTACCCTTAGCTGTTGAAGTGCGTCACCCAGACTGGTTTAAGCCGCCCTATCAGGCTCAGCTCAATCAGCTTTTGGTCCAGCATCAGTGCGGGCGGGTACTGCTCGATACCCGGCCTATTTATGATTGTCTGGCAGAGGGGCTACCCGACGTGCAGCTAAACTCCGAGCGTCGTAAGCCTCAGGTGCCCCTGCAGCCCATCATTACGGCTCCATTTAGCCTCATTCGCTACATCAGCCATCCTGAGCTGGCGCTGAACCAGCAGTACTTAGCAGAATGGGTTTTCCGACTACAGCAGTGGCTAAGTCAGGGAACCCAAGTTTACTTTTTTGTTCATTGTCCAGTTGAAGCTAAATCGCCCGCGATCGCCCGTCACTTTCATCAGCTATTACAGCAGCAGGGCGTCGTCAAACAGCCCCTGCCCTGGCAGCATAGCCAAGCACCTGCACAGCTAACGCTGTTTTAGGCTAATCGTTATCCCAGTCTTCTCGCCCCATCAAGTCGCTGATGCGATCTCTGAGCAAAAAGCCGCGAGTTTCTAACTCAGCTTCGACACTGGCCCACTCCCGAGCCGGAATATACTTACAAAGCGTGTAGATGGGCTGCTGACGGCCAACAGCGCCCTTTTGAACCAGTTGACGGGCTTCATCTTGAATGAAGTCAATAGAGTATGAAAGTGATTGAAGCATAATTCACCCTGCCATAAGACATTAATGAGAAGAATCCGACTAGTTGAGCCAGCGTAGAGCCAAAAACCCTGCAAAAATCTCAGCAAAAGCTGAAGTTCTGAGAAATATTTCTGTAACAGATCATACTGTTTTTCTGGTGCTGTTGCACTCCCTAACTGCTCTGATACTGTGTCTCTAAATCAATTCTCCGAAGACTAATAAAGATTAGTCGCTGTCAGGACTGAGAATTGCGTTGATTCTATGAGGCTAGCAATTAAAGCTGACAGAAACCATCAATTTCTCTCAATTTTTCGCATGAATTTAGTTTCAGCGATCAAATCATCAGCTTTTTCTCTGCGTATTTTTACTTATGCTTTAGCCACAAATAAGCCCAGTCAATCAGCCCCCCAGAGTTGTTAAGCGATCGCCTGCAAGGGCATCTGTGCTGATCGCTGGCGGCACAGCTCAACACCTAGCTCAATCGCGGCGGTCATGCTAGTGGCCTCAGCGATACCCTGTCCGGCAATATCAAAAGCGGTGCCGTGATCAGGAGAGGTACGGACAAAGGGCAGACCAATGGTTGTGTTCACAGCTCGATCAAAAGCCAGCAGCTTCACCGGAATTAGCCCCTGATCGTGATAAAGCGCCAGATAGGCATCGTGATAGGCATCGTGAGCTGGCGGCTGTCTACCAGCCCAAGCCTGTCCCGGTTTGACCCAGAGCGTATCGGGGGGAATCGGGCCGTCTAGGGTGAGTTGGGGATAGCGCTGACGCTGCTGCTGCAGCCAGGGAGTCAGCCAGTCTTGTTCTTCTGAGCCAAGCTGTCCGGCTTCGCCACTGTGGGGATTGAGTCCAGCGATGGCAATGCGGGGCTGAGCCAAGGCAAAATCCTGCTGCAGACACTCAATCAGTAAGTCAAGTTTGCGGGTCATCAAGGCAGGCGAGAGCGTAGCGGGTACCTGAGCTAGGGGTATGTGCGTGGTGGCTAAGAGCGTGCGAAGCTGCCAGCCGCTATGGGGCGATCGCGCTATGAACAACATGCCAAAGCGATCGCGTCCGGCCCCTTCTGCTAGCAGCTCGGTTTGTCCCGGATAGTGATGGCCCGCCAGTTTCCAGGCAGATTTGGCAATCGGCGCGGTGATAATGCCGTCAAAGCGGCCAGAAATAGTTTTGACAATAGCCATTTGCAGTGAACGAAAACTGATATCGCCACTGGCTGCGTTGCCAATGCCTAACTTTACCTGAGCCGCGATCGCCGGATCTACCGCTATGTCTAGCTGCTGAAACCCTGCTGGATTCGCTAGCTGAACACCTGACTCTGCTAGCGAGTCATAAGCCTGCTGTAGCAGAGCCAAATGACCCACTAGGGTAAACTCAGCCTGCGATCGCAGTTGCGGATCTGCCAGAGCTTTGAGCACCACCTCAGGGCCAATCCCCGCAGGATCCCCCAGCGTCACAGCCAGACGAACGCAACCAGACTGTCTCTCTAAACTCATAAATTCCGTCAGCGAGATAACTGCAAAAAATAGACTTACCCTTAGATCCTAAAAGATTTTCTCCAGACAGCCATCCAAAGAAACTTAGGGCCGCTGAGCGAGAAGTCCAGGCTTAAAGCTAAAGTCCTCTGGAGGAGACTGTTTGGATAGCTTGGGCTGCTAAAGCCGACTGCTGATGTGAGTCGAGGAACTCACTCGTGAGCAGTCTGGGCCATGAGCTACCCACTCCTTCCGCAACTCAAAACCCAAAACTCTCCCCTCCTCCCTTCCCCGCTGCTTCCACCGTGCCAAACTGTTTTAGAATTAGTCTGCAAGTAAAGTTATTTTTCATCAGCCTCAGTTTGGGCTGAGCCTACGAGAGGAAACATCTGAGTCATTATGAGTAGTGAAATCTTAACCTCGGCGATTTTATCTTTTTCCCTAATCCTGGTTGGCCTAGCGTTAGGCTTTCTTATGCTGCGCCTTCAGGGCGGCGAAGAGTAGTCATTGGAGAATCTGTATCTACCGATGACATAATCTGATATTCTTAGAAAAGCTAAGTTTTGTTACATTTCCCTCATGACTTTACTCGTTGTCGGTGCTACTGGCACTTTAGGAAGGCAAATCGTCCGCCGTGCCCTGGACGAGGGATACGAGGTGCGGTGTTTAGTTCGCAACTTTCAGAAAGCGGCCTTCTTAAGAGAGTGGGGGGCCACATTGGTCAGGGCAAACTTGTGCAAACCAGAGACATTGCCCGCTGCTCTAGAGGGCATTAGCGCTGTAATTGATGCCGCTACAGCTCGACCTACCGACAGCGCCAGCATTTATCAGGTTGACTGGGAAGGCAAAGTTGCCTTAATTCAGGCGGCCCAGACAGCAGGCGTAGAGAGGTTTATCTTCTTCTCCATTCTCAATGCCGAAAAATATCCCCATGTGCCGCTAATGGATATCAAGCGCTGCACAGAGGAGTTCCTGATCGAGTCGGGCCTGACCTACACCATTCTGCGTCCCTGCGGCTTTATGCAGGGCCTGATTGGTCAATATGCAATTCCTACCTTAGAGAAACAGGCCGTTTGGGTAATGGGAGAAGCGGCCCCCATTGCCTATATGAACACGCAGGATATTGCCCACTTTGCGATTAAGTCACTCAAGCTGCCCGCAGCCGAAAACCAGGTTTTCCCGATGGCTGGGACACGGGCTTGGGGCGCTTACGAGATTATTCGGCTTTGCGAACGTCTCTCTGGTCAAGAGGCCAAGGTTTCGCAGATGCCGCTGGGATTGCTTAAAAATGTGCGGCGGGTGGCCCGGTTCTTTCAGTGGGGCTGGAACCTTTCTGATCGGCTAGCCTTTGCTGAGGTCGTGGCTAGCGGCCAGCCCATTGACGCCTCGATGGATCAGGTTTACGAAACGTTTGGGACAGACAGCTCAGAAACGACGACTTTAGAAGGCTACATGCAGGAGTACTTCAGCCGTATTATGAAAAAGCTGAAAGAGCTTAACTACGAGCGCGAAAAAGCCAACAAGAAAAAGGTTCCGTTTTAGGCCAGCGATCGCCTTCAGGCTGTTTGATTATCTTTGAGCATCAGATTGCGTTTCAGCCCGACGTCGCCGACAGCGCTCCGAGCAGTATTTCACCTCGTCCCAGCAGCCAGCCCATTTTTTTCGCCAGGTAAAGGGCCGCTGACAGACAGGACAAATTTTTGTGGGCAAATCTGACTTTGAGCGTTGCCGCGCCATGAAGACCAAGCTCAATGTTTTTGCTTACACCTTGACCAAAACAACTGAGTTGACCAGCCAGGTTATTTCTCCTCCGTATTATAACGGTGACCGACGAGATTAAAGTTCGTAACAATCTCAGCGATTTTTCTTAGGAATACGGTCAATTTGTCGCCTATCTCTAGCTAACGGTAGATGCGATCGCTAATATGACAATATTCCCTTGACTCTCAACTGTAGATTTACGCCTTTTCGTTGCCATGCAGTGTCCTCAATGTGGTCATCAGCCCGCTTATCGCCACGGCAAAGCGCAGCTTAGCAGACCCAGATATTTTTGTCCGGCCTGCCACAAGATTTCTACTAAACCCTGGCTGACCGTTCGTAGAAGTCTTTTAGTTCTGGGAATGGCAGGGCTAGCGGCCCTGAGCGTTTATGGGTATCTGTTGCTGACGGGGCAGGTTACTGTGGGGGGGGTTCCAGCTTCGGTAATTTTAACTTTCTTGCGGGATGACTTTGCTCGCCAAGCCTATTTTCAGGGCCGCAACGTCATGCTGCACGATCGTTTGGTTCAGCTCGACATTGAAGCTCAAATGAAAGACTTTTACCGCGATCGCATCGCTGATGACCAGGCGCTTGACCTCTATATTCACCAGATTCTTTACAATCGCACGGGCTATGTCGGAGACGCCTACCAGACAGGTCAGGATGGCAACCTAGTTTTGAAGCCTTCTGGCTCAATTCCCTAAGCCATCAGCGCCTAGCGAGGCTGAGCCTGTAGCAGTTCACTTAGCTCTGTCTGCAGCAGCGACCAGTGAGTTTCAGTTTCAAGCTGCTGCAAAATTTCCTGCATGACCGTGCTCAAACCCTGAGGTTCCCAGCTACAGCCCTGAGCCAGGTAGCGTTTAGCCGCCTGCCCTACAGCGTAGGTGCCGTAACCTGCCGCCCCCGCTTGGGCTGTCATGGCCCCGGTATAAGCCAATAGACCAGAGGGGCTGTCAAAAATGCTAAAGGCGGCAGCTGCACTTTTACCCAGCCCTAGCAGCAGGCTGCTACCCAATTCACTCAGGGCCAGGGTACCTGAACTGCGCACCACAGAGCGCCATAGGCGATTGGCTTCATGCCCGGTCATAGGCAGACCATACAGGCGGGCCAGTGAGCGAATCATCCAGAGATCAGCAGCAATACCCCCCAGCAAATCGACGATAGCAAAAGGATTCAGAGCCACCACCAGAGCCTTGTACTGGGCAAATCGCAAAATTAGCTGCTCGGCTTGCTCGGCCTGTAGATCAACGGCAGTTTGAGCCAAGTCAGCCTCAATCGGATGGGCTTGGGAAAGGGCATTGAGCGTCATCAGCGATCGCCCCTGATGCTGAGCCAGCTCTAACAAAGCCTGTTTGAGTTCAGCAATCTGCGGCGCTGGGGTTTCCCACTCTTCGCTGAGGCGACCGTCTGGCCATTCAACCCTGACGCGCACTGGGGCAGGCTCAGCCGCCACGCGCACAATTTGATCTGGCAGCAGCTTTTCAAGTGATTCCTGAACGCTCGACTTTTGCCAAAAACTCTGAAGGCTACGATACAGGCTGTGGCGATCGCTGTCTGGATAAAGGTCTATTTTGTTGAACACCAGCAGCAGCGGTTTTCGCATCTGCCGCAGCGCTACCAGGGCGGTATATTCAGTCTGCGTGATATCCCCTGCTACCACAAACAAAATCAGGTCGGCAGATTGGGCAATGGTTTGGGCCATTTCTCCCCGCACCTGTCCCTCGACTTCATCTAGCCCCGGCGTGTCAATCAGCTCTAGCTGTAGCGGCAGGCTGCTGTCGTGAATGTCTTCGATCGCAGGTTTCCAGTAAACCGAGCGGGGCCACTGAGTAACGCCGTTAAGCGGCCCCGTCTGCAAGATTTTCTCCCCCAGCAGCGCATTGAGAACGGCAGATTTGCCTCGGCTCACCAAACCAAAGACGGCTACCCGCAGCACGGATGTTTCTAGGCGACAGGCGATCGCCGTGAGCTGATCGACCCCAGTTTTAAGCACGGCCTGTCTCTGCAGGTCGCCTGGGCTATCTAGCGGTAGAAGCAGTTTGGGGCTATAGCGATCGACGGTGCGGCGCAGACTGATACCAGCCTGTTTCAGCAGCAGGGTGGCACGATCAGAGCCGACAACGCTGAGACGCGAGTCTTTTGGGGGAGAGGCAGGGGAAGAAGGGGCTGTACTCAAGAGGCTGCAAGTTCGACTGAAGGGGCCAGAGAGTCTGTTTTAGCACCTGTGGAGGGCAGGGATGAAGCAGGTAAGTTTTGGAACCGGGCGATCGCCTGCTGTAGGAGTCCGCGCAGCATAACAGGCTGGCCTGTGCGCTGAAAAACTGCCCTGAGGGTTTCGCCAATTTTGTCCCAGGCTAATGTCCCGGCAGCAGGCTGTAGGCTTTGGGCTTCAAAAAATTCGATTAAACTAAGTCCGGCTAAGCGGGTGAGATAGGCTGCACTGACGCCCTGTAAGAAGCCTCCAGCCACGTAGGTCACCGTGCTGCTTTTGAGCAGGGCACTGAGAGCCTGGGTAGACAGCTCCACTAGCCCCAGCTTAACCATAACGCCTGCTAGCGTACCGGCGGCAGCTTTACCCTGCTCTAGGGTAAAGGTCTGGCCGTAAATCGCGCCTAAATCTACCACTAGCTGCGCGTTGATGGCTCCGGTTGCCAGCAGATCTAACGTCGGCAGCGGATTGGCAAAGGCAGCGGCGGCAGCGATCCACTGCATCTGCTCAACCATGGGCTGAGCGCGATCGCGGCGAATCTGATTGAGCTGGGCCTGTACTGACTGCTGCAGAGCCTGGGCCTGTCGCAGGGTCGTCGCTAAAATTAGCTGCTGCGCCTGCTGGCTCAGACAGGTGCTGAGCTGGTCGCTTAGAGCGCTCACGTCAGGAGTTTCAGCTTCCCAGCGCTCGGTGACTGTGCCATCCGCCTGATACTGCCGTACCTTGAGCGGGTTGGGGCAGGTGGCGATCGCGGCTAGCTGAGCGGTCGGGGCGATCGCCACCTGCCGAGTTTCTAGCTTTTGCAGCATAACGGCGCGCTCAATGGGCGGATACTGGTCTTGTTTGTTGAACACCAGCACAACCTGATGAGACTGGGCCAGCGCTGCAGCGTTTTTAGCTCTGAGTCGGTGAGATCGTTAGCCGTGACAAACAGGAGCAAATCTTGATCTTGAAGCTGGCTTTGAATCTCGGCGGGCCAGCCCTGATCGGGCATCAGCGCGGCTACCTCCCTTAGCATCACCGCCTGAGACTGCTGAGGCGCCAGTGAGTATTGAGGTAGGCTGCCAGCGCCGTTTTGCCGGTGCCTTTGTTGCCCAAAATTCCGATGTGCAGCGTGTCGCGGTTGAGCATAGGTTCTAGAGCCTGCCGCTGCGATCGCAGCGAATCCAGAGCGATCGCAGACATCTTGGCCGAAGTGACTGTCTCAATCTCACGGGCCAGGGTCTCAATTGCCGTGTCGATCTGGGCAAAAGCCGTTTTAACCGCAGCCTCATCTACAACTCCAGCCAAGTCTAGCAGCAGTGGCTGGCGCTGCCGCTGCCACCACCACAGACCTGAACTAAGGGCGATCGCGCTCAGTAATGTTGTCTCGTTAAATATAGAATGCTGCACAATATTTAGCATCCAGGCCGATGCCGTCAGCCCTAGGCCCCCAACCAAAAGCGGACGTTTAATTTTCATACCCATTGCCATACCCAACACCAGCTAAACCCGTTCTCAGTGCTGCCAATCAGCCTTCCTTTATTCTATCGAGGCAGCGGTGGCACTTTAAAGGTGAGGATACCGAATCTATACGCCTGAAGATACAAATATTTAGAGTTTCTTTATGCAGCGACATTCTGACTAAGATGACAGGGTATAGTCAATCTGAAGTTCTATAAGTCAACGGTGGCGCAATCCTCGCCTGAATCTGCTAGAGTCCTCGCTATCCTCAATGGAAAAGGTGGGGTTGGAAAAACCACAACTGCGATTAATCTAGCGGCTATTTTTTCGCAGCGCATGAGTGTCCTGCTAGTAGACGCTGATCCGCAGGGTTCGGCCACTTGGTGGTTTGAGCGAGGAAATCATCAGCTAGGATTTGACTGTACTCAAGAAACAAATCCAACGCTGCTCTCTCAGCTGCGGCAGGTTTCTAACTATAAGCTGATTGTAGTAGATACTCCGCCAGCCCTTAGCTCTGAAGCGCTGCGAGTAGTCATTCCACTTGCTGACTACCTGCTTTTGCCCACGCCTCCTGCCCCTATGGATCTAGCAGCCCTGGTTGCGACCGTCAAAGATGCTGTAGTGCCAACGGGCATCAGCCATCGGGTTTTGCTCACAAAAGTAGACGCCCGCAGCCTGGGAGAAGCTCAAGAAGCTCAGAATACTCTAACAGAGCTGAAAATTCCTGCCTGCCAGTCTGTCATCAGAGCTTACAAAGCCCATGAGCGAGCTGCGCTTGAAGGGGTTGCGATTACTCAGTGGCGGGGTCGGCAGGCCCGTTCTGCCCAGAACGACTATCACAGCGTTGCCGATGAAATACAGCAAGATTGGAGATGATTATGACTAAAAAACGCCTGTCTGACCTGCTCCGAGAAGAAGCTGACAAGCCCGAAGAAACAGCTGAAAATCAGGCCGATGAAACCGCCTCAAAATTAGCTGAATCGGCTCAACCTCAGCCCGACAGCCGTAACTCTCGTAGCCGTGGCCCCACCAAAGCCGATTTAGAAAAGCAGGTGGCTGAGCTAGAAACCGCTGTAGCAGAATTTGGCGATCGCGAGGCTGATACGGCCAAGCGTACTGAAGGACTCAAAGCTGATTTGGGTAAGCAGCAAGAGCTAATTTTTCAGCTTAAAGAAAAGCTGGAGAAAAGTGAGGCCGCTGCCAAAGAAACTGCCGAGCAGCTGAAACAAGCTACCGGCGAACTCAAAGCTGCCAAAAAGACTATTCTGCAGATGACAGCAGCGGCTAAACCTGGGTCTGAACCGCAGGCCCTGACTGAAAAATCAGACCCCAAACTAAATCCCAGGCAGCCTGTCGCCACTCAGGTCAAGACTTCCCCAGCCGCTCCAGAACTGCAAAGCACAGCCGGACAGCGTCAGCAGCTAGCCCTGAGTTCTCGGCCACCAGAGGCTCGTCCATCAGCGGCCCGTCTGCCAGCAGCACTGCCTCGCTATGTGGCTCCCGCAGCACAGCCTGAAATGCTCACAGATGACGAAATCGGCTGGGTTGATTAGAGTCTACTGCACCTGAATCTTTGCCAGTACGGTCTGCTGATAGTAGTGGGCTAGAATTTGCCTATAGTCCAGCCCCTGAGAGGCCAGATTATAGGCTCCCCACTGGCTCAGGCCAATGCCATGCCCAAAGCCTCGCCCCCGAACCTCTACCCCGCCTCCGGCAACAACCTGTAGAGAAAAGAGGGTGCTTCTTAGACCCAGGGCACTGCGCAGTTCGTCGCCGCTAAGGACTCGGGTACCCGCATCTCCCCGCAGGCGCATGGTCACCACGCGACCTCTAGGGGTCGTGCGCTCGGGTACAGCCGATATCAGGTTGCCGATGCCTGTAACCCGCCGCCGAAACTGATCGGCACTGAAGCTTTCTGTCCACTCGTAGACCGGGGCACCTTCGTCATAGTCTTTGACGCCTCGCAGATAGGGCAGCGGCTGCATCCAAACATCCTCAACATTCTCGGTGTAGCCGCCTGAGGAGGAGTGAAAAACCGCCTCAATAATCTGGCCACCGTAGGTGAGCACCTGACCTGCCGTGGCGTCTACAGCAATGTGGGTAGACTCGGTTTCGTCTGTTAAGCCTCGATAGACCTGCCAAGTGGTGGTTCCCCCGACGTCGTAAAGCGCGTTGCTGGCAGTCTGCCGCTTATATAGGGCGTAAGATCGAGCGGCTACTGCTTGGGCCTGTAGCGCCTGGATGGGCCAGCTAGTGGGCATCTCGCCGCCTAGAACGCTGTAGAGATAAGCTTCTAAATCAACGTAATTGATTGCTATGAGTCCAGAGCTGGTAGGCATAACCAAAACCCGGCCCCGATACCAGCGATCGCCGATATAAACATAGCCGCCTGCATCTGGCTCCACCCAAAAGGCGTCTCCCTCCCAGTCACCGAAGGCTACCTGCCCGCTGTCATAGTCTGCGACCATTGCCTGCTGTTCGGGTAGCTGCCAGAGCGCCTGGCCCGAAGTGTCTCGAATCACAGCGCTGGTAGAGCTGCCTATAGTTACCTGGTCAACCCCGTTACGAATAGCAACCCGCAGTTCTAGCTGGGCGCGGGCAGGCAAGACCATTAGGAGCCACACAAAGAAAGCTCCCCACCAGGGAGAACTTTTTTGCAGCAGAGACTTAAATTGAAAAGTCAGGAATTGAGATGAGCTTTGAGCAGCCATAAAGACAGTCTGCCTTTTGCTATAGGGTTTGCTGTTGATATAAGACGGGCGTCAGGCTAAGAAATTCCTCTACCCTAAATGGATTATGAAGGACAGAATAACGTCAAAGTTCCGTAATTACTCGGAACCTGAGTATTGAGTTTTTGAGCTGAGAATATTGTCTCTTTACCTTAAGCAACTGTCTACTGCCCAAATCAGGAATTTTAGCTGTGCTAAAAGAAGCCTGCCGTTTCATAAAGGCGTCTCAATAGCGACAGAATTTTGTCCCCATAGTTAGGATCTGCCGTCCAGCGTCCACTGAGCTGTCGCACCAGAGGGGCAATGCCGCGAGGGACAAAGCGAAAGCGCGGATCCACGACTTCTTGCACTATCGGCTCAATGCTGGCGTAAGCTTTGAGATGCTGTATCTGTGCCCGCACCCCCAGACGGGCGCTGGTGAAGCTAGCACCGTTGGGATCTCCCCCGGCAGCGCCTAACCCACCAAAATTGTAGCTAGTCGGGCTGAGGTTGCCTGTAAATCGTAAAAAACCGGTTTCGATACACATCTGGCAAAAGGCAATGTCATAGTTGACCCCTTCGATGGTGGCTTCTTCGCGGTAGAGCTTGGGCACATCTTGAAAATTATCAAGGGCTTTCTCGTTATTAGACTTGAGAAACATCATTAGCTGCACTTCTGAAGTGTTGCCGTGGCCCATGATGCTGTCGATCAGGCCAGGGCAAATTTTTAGGGTCACCAGCGATCGCAGCAGCAGCGTCCGGGTTGCCGCGTCCCATCCGACAGAAATGTTGGCATCACGCAGATCAATCGCTTTGACATAAACTACGTTGCCGTAGCGTACTCGACGCACATCTGGGTTGTTAGCCAGATTCACCCCTAGCTGATCAACCACGTCAATGGGAATGTAGGCATTATTGTTGATGACGATGCCCTTTTCACCGTATAGTCCCCCGTTGATACTGATATTGACTTCCGGGTAAACGACTGTCCCGTCGGCGGGGGGGGGCGTTGTTGGCAACGGCTCGGCTCCAAGCCGCCAAACCATCGGCAATGCCGAGGGCAATCTCTCGACGACGATTTTGCAGCAGACCGAGGTCGCTGGGGTTACTTAAAAAAGCCACTTCCATTAGCAAAGAGGGGCCAACTATTTGACGACAAAAAGCAAGGCTACCTAGTCCAGAGGTGGTGTCAGGTTTGGCTCCTCGGCTGGGTAGCTGAGGCACTCGTCGCAGCAGCGCCAGCAGCAGCAGCTCTGCCTGATTACGACGAACTTCGTTGTTGGCAATGTAGAAAACCGTAGCGCCTCTAGCCACCGGATCGAGTGAATTGCTGGCGTGAATTTCTAAAGCTACATCTCCAGCACTATAGCGGGCATTGATCCAGGCAATACTTTGATCGGCGCTGAGGTCATCTGGTACAGACAGTGTCGTAAAACCGCGCGATCGCAGCTCAGGAATTACCAAATCTCGAATTTGAATCATCTCCTTAGCTTCGTTAGTCGCGCCCGAGACAATACCTGGATCAAAGACGCCCTTTTCCAAACCGCCGTGGCCCGCTGAAACAAAAATTTTTCCCATCTCAGTTCCTCACATCGGACAGTGCCGCCGCACCTGAGTGTAGCTGATACGGCGCTCTGTCTGGCAAGGATACCGTAATCAGCGGCCTAGTTGACGCTGTGAGCAAGAGATTACCGGGACTGTCTGTGATTTCTGGCTAATTTACGTCACAGGCAGTTCAGCTACGTCTGAACCCATAGACAAAATCACGGTCTGAGCAAACTCAGCTTTCTCCTGAGCGCTTGAGGTCTGCAGCGATCGCCAAACAGCCTCAGCCCGCTCTGAGAGCGCATAGTCCTCGGGAGGTGCAAGGGCCTTGCGCTGCTCTATAGCCTGAGCCAGTTCGTACCAGAAAGCTAGCTGCACGTTGCGATCGAGGCCGCTATATCCTCGCCCAAAGCGCGTATCAGCTTTTGCCACTATGTCGCGGACAATTGCCAGCCGCTGAGGTTTGTCAATTTGCAAAAGCTTTTGCAGAAATAGCTGGGCTGTCTGAGGCGTGATCTGATCAGCAGTTGCGATCGCCTCGGCTTTTTCCATTTGGTGAAAGAGCTGCCAGAGTATTGATAGCTGATCGTCTACGGGTAGCTGCCTAAACTGCTGTACGAGTTTGTCACTGCTGCTTTCACTTTGAATATTTGCCATGAATTGTTCCTTAGGGGCTGTGATAGAACTGGCTGAGTGTTTATGCCAGTTCTGAGTTTTGAGTGCTTTGGTGTGAGGGCTGCAAGTACCCCTCAGCCTTGAGATTTGAGGAATTGGATTTGCCTTTGGTAGGGTGGGCACCGCCCACCTCATGGTTAATCTGGTCACGACCAGGGTTCAAGGAAATCAGGATAGAGTGTGAGACCGCCGTCGATAAACAAAGTTTGTCCAGTGATATAGCTAGCTTCGTTTGAGGCTAAAAAAGCGACAGCAGCGGCCATTTCTTCGGGGCTGCCGACTCGCCGCATGGGAATGTGGGCTTCTACTTTAGCTCTCTCTTCTGAGTTATTGGCCCAGTCATTAATCGGTGTTGCGGTTGCCCCCGGCCCGATAGAATTTACCCGAATTCCCTTAGGCGCATACTCTAAGGCTAGGGTACGGGTCATATTTTCCAGACCGCCTTTGCTAACGGCATAGCCTACATACTGGGGGCGAGGAATAATTTCATGGACGCTGGAGTTGTTGATGATGATGCCGGGCTTGTTTTGAGCTAGAAAGTGCTGAATGGCTCGACGGGCACAGAGGTAAGCGCCCTTAAGGTTAACAGCTATTATGCGGTCAAACTTGTCAATGCCGATTTCGTGAGAAAGCCCTTGCATTTGAATGCCAGCATTGTTGATTAAAATATCCAGATCGCCAAAGCTAGCCAGAGTTTGCTCAAACATATTGGCAACGTCGTCAGGCTGAGAAACATCAGCCTGAATCACCAGATCTTTAACGCCGCAGTTTTGAATTTCGCCGCAGGCGTGGTCAATGAGTTTTTGAGTTTCAGCAGCCTCTTCTTCGCCACTGTAGTAGTTAATAGCCACATTGGCACCTTCTTGAGCAAAACGCACAGCGATCGCCCGTCCAATGCCGGTTGAGGCTCCAGTCACCAAAACGTTTTTCCCCTTAAGCCCCTTCATAGCAGTCCTTTGTAAAATCCCTGCTCAGCTTACTGGCCTAAGCAGGGTTACGCCTCGTGCTGGAGGTGGACATTGTGGGGTTAGAGACTAATTGGCTTTAGCTCATACTGACGCCATCTGCGATGATGACGCTCAACAATGAACGGGCGCAGAACGATTTTAGAAGGTTTCCCGGCTTGGACATCGACTCGCAAAAAGAGTAAGGATGGCGTTTTTGAGAGCCGTGACCGTTACGTCCGGCAAAGCAGTAAGATTTGGCGACGGCCTGAGTTTGATCTTCAGACAAAACCTCTGTGAGTACCGGGCCTTCCGGTCGCTGCCGTCGTAGGCTATAGCCACTGCCGCCGCAGACGACCCAGTTGAGATGGGCATCACCGTGACCTGTATCTTCGGTTCTTAGGTACTCGAAACAGTGAGCATGGCCCGAAAGCATTAAATTAACTAGGGGCTGGTCAGGAGAGCGATCGCCTAATGCCTGCTGTACTCCGTCTAGCACCTGTCGTAAGCGGTGCCGAATTGCTAAGGTTTGGCCTTGATACCACTTGGTGGCTTCCGTCACATAGGGGGGATGGTGAAGATAAATTACCCGTCCTCGCACATCGGCATCCTGCCAGGACTGAATTAGGCGCGTTTGCAGCCAGTTGAGCTGCTCAGTATCTACGTCTGCATGATCCTGATCGGCGCTGAGCTGTTTTTCAATATCGCGGATTTGCTCTTCTATCTGCTCAACCTTGCTGTAAAGGTCGTTGACCTCATCGCTATCAGCTTCAGCAGGCTGACTTTCTAAGTCTGCGACCTGGTTCAGCAATGCCTGCTTGTCGTCTAAAAGCTGCTGGCGACGGGCGATCAATTGCTGCTGCGTGATCTCCCAGGCTTCAAGATCCTCCAGAGGCAACGGGGCGTTAAACGTGTTGGAATCTAGAGCAAAAAAGTCAATGCCCCCCACGCGAAAAGAGTAGTAGCGGTTGGGTAAGCGGGTGAATTGTCCCGGCACATAGCGCAGACAGCGACCGCTAGAGGTTTTGGCAACATAGTGACGATCCAGATGACGGGCGATCGCCTCGCCCTCTTTGGCGAACAGGTAGTCTAGAAAAGCTTTAGCATAGGCATCTCCTTTACGAGAACCGTGCCAGCCCACATCTAGATCAAGCTGGTGACGCAGCAGCCGCCGAAAGGGCAGCATAGACTGCACCATAGCCCCGTAGACAAAAGGCAAGTCGTAGTAGTCGTGATTGCCGGGTACGGGCAGAAACGGATAGTTGAAAACCATGCGATCGTAGGCAATCTGCTGAGGCGCTTCACCCCCGACCAAAAATTCTCGGTAGGGTCGAATGAAATTCTGCGAATATTGCTCACTAGAACCTACCAGATAGATAACATCGCCTGTATGCAGCATAAAACGGCACTCGTCTTTCTGAGTCAGCAAGCTTTGAGCGACTCGATGCTGGGGATTGTCACTGCGATCGTAGCCGGAGCCGCTGTCCCCAATCACCAAGAAGGAAAAATTGGGGTTGTCTATGTCAGGGGCATCAATGACTAGCTGAGTTTGATCAATTTCTCGCTTCAGAACGAACGGATGCTGCCAGCGAACTCGCTCCTTCATACGGCTGATCTTGAGAGCGATCGCCGGATCGGTAACAAATTTCATTCGGTTGAAAAATACAAATTTTTAATATGCAGTTCGATAACATTGCTCGTAAAGCGGGTACATCCCTGCAAGATAGGACATTCTTTGCCTAGATCATTCTACAGCGTTTCCTTGCCTAGTGAGGTACAGCCTATGTCCGTGCAGCAACGGTTTCGGGGTTGTTTTTGTACCTCACGAGCTTCAAAAACGCTGTATAAGCTTAGATTTAATATGTATAGTAATGGACGTTAGCGGTAAAGCACCCTGAAGCTAATCTTAGAGAGATATTAGCAGACAGCGAGGTCAAAATACTCCGCCTAAGCCAGACAGCAAGCCACAGCCCGGTTAGCTTTAACGTACTGGGCTACTAGCTGGTTAGCTTCAATTTCAGAAGTGACAGAATAGTTGACTGCAAACTGATGACGTGGCCCTTTGGGGCTTATCACTGCCATAGGTTCCCAGAGTTTTAGGCGTAATCTACCGTTGACTTTAACCAGTTTGTAAAAAACGGTATGTTTTTTCATGGCGTGACCCTTGGAGAGGTTTACGTAGATATTAATATTGACTAACTTAAAAGAGCCTCTGTCTTTATGAGTAAGTTCTAATTGCGAAGGCTGTTTTTATAAATTAGCTAATAGTAACCTACACCTGAAACCTGGATATTACGGAATTAAAGCTATTTGACAGATAATTTTTAAGAGCTATATTAAGAGAGCTTTAATAAGTAGGTTAATAGTTTGAAGTTTGAGTAAACAATCTTTCTTAACGGAACTCTCTCCTACAAATTCAAAATAAAAAAGGTGCTCCCTTTGAAAATAGGTGATGAAAACGGGCGATCGCTCTCTATCTTTTGACTGCGGTCGTTCGGTATCGACCTATACCCAGGGGTAGACGTTTATGATAGCGGTTGCTTATAAGCTGTCTAGATGTAAAGGGAGTTTATTGTGTTGAGCAATAATCTTTCAAAAAAGCCTAATGAAAGTATTAAGGAGAAAAATATGTCTGAAGCAGATAAAGAAGGTAAGCAAACGCCGTTAGAGCCTGAATCTCGCCGTACAGGCCAAGGTGAGCGCAATGCTGATGTTCGTGACGGAGCCGAACCCGAAGCACCTGGTGATAAAGGTAAGAAAGCCGGAAGCCCTAATCAAGGCACCGAAGCCCGCTAGGTAAGCGCTACAGACTGATGACTGACTGAGATTAATAGCTTCCTTCATCGAAAGGTGAGGGAGGCTATTTTTTATGAGAATTTTGCTATCCGCTCAGGTGTTTCCAAGACGCCTGTGCTGTCGTGCTCTCAATCTGCTGTAGTCTGGGCTTGTAAGTAGCGAACTAAAGCCTGCAAACCTAGCAAATAGCTCTCTGACCCAAATCCAGAAATTTGTCCCAGGGCAACAGGGGCAATGTAGGAATGCTGTCGGAAAATTTCGCGCTGGTAAATATTGCTGAGGTGAACCTCTACCGTAGGCAACGCTGTAGCGGCGATCGCATCTCGAATCGCAACGCTGGTATGAGTATAGGCTCCCGGATTAATAACAAGTCCATGATGGCGATCAAGAGCCGCCTGAATCGCATCTACTAGAGCACCCTCACAATTAGACTGAAAAAACTCCAGATCGGCCTCTAAAAGGGTAGCCGCCTGACCTAGTCGAGCGTTAATGTCTGCAAGCGTTTGCTCTCCGTAGACATTTGGCTCTCGACGCCCCAGCATGTTTAAGTTCGGGCCGTGGACGATCAAAATGCTAAACAACTAATAGCCTCAGTGGGTAGCTGAAGAGCTAGTATCTGCGATGGGAGCGATCGTCTACAGGAACTGGAACTGGCTCTTGTTCTGGCTGTGGTTGGGGGCCAAACAAAGCATCTACCAGCTTGTCTATCCACTCTTTTAGCTTTTCGAGAGCCTTTTCAATATAGTCCATCCGTTGGAAAGCTCCTTGTCCCTATCTGTTATTAGCTTTCTGTACCCTTTGGGTTTTCGTCTACTCTTAAAAACAGAGGCTATAGGGCCATCTGTTGGCAGCAGTCATATATGTATCCATAATAACGAATCGTCAGAAATGATCAAGCCTGTTAGCGGATGGATTTCTCTATTCGGCCTGTAGAAATCCAAAAAATCAAAGAAAACGCCGTCTTAGTAGATCTAAAGCCGTGCAAACACTGACATGCCGTACCCAGTCGCGCCCTCGCTCATGGCTAAAGCGGTATTCATAGCTGCGTATGCTACCGTCGGCAGCCGCAAGACCAATATAGACTAGACCAACTGGTTTGTCTGAACTGCCGCCACCGGGGCCAGCAATGCCCGTAATGCTAATCCCCCAGTCTGTACTGAGCTGGGATTTAACGCCTACAGCCATCTGCTGGGCCACAATATCACTGACGGCTCCTTGGGTGTCTAGGGCCTCGGCTTCAACCTGCAGAATTTTTTTCTTCACGGCGTTGTCATAGGCAATGATGCCGCCTAAAAAATAGTCAGAACTGCCTGGAATTACCGTCAGCGCTTGACCCAAGCCACCGCCTGTGCAAGATTCTGCCACTGCTAGAGTCTGCGATCGCAAGCGCAGCAGCTGCCCCACCACAGAGGCCAGCGTGTCTTCATCAGCCCCAAAGCAGTCGGCCCCAGCAATAGCTCGAATAGCGGCTTCAACGGGCTGAATCATCTGCTCGGCGGCTACCTCTGAGTCAGTTTTGGCAGAAATTCGCAGCCTCACCTCGCCTCGGCTGGCATAGGGGGCCACGGTGGGATTTTCCTGCTCAAAGAAAGGAGCTACCTTTTCAGCCAGCGCCGATTCGCTAATGCCCCAAAACCGCAATGTGCGACTGTAAATGGCCGAGCCGATCCAGCCTTGATGCTTGAGGTAGCCGACCGCTGTTGTGTGCCACATGGCTTTCATTTCGCTGGGCACTCCCGGAAAGGTCATGAGCAGCAGTTCGGCTCGGGGCTGCCAGATCATGCCAGGGGCGCTGCCCACTGGATTAGGCAGCACTGCCGCCCCTTCTGGCAGCAGCGCCTGCTTGCGATTGTTGTCGCTCATGACCCGGCCTCGCTGGGAAAACTTTTGCCGAATATCCTGAAGGATCTCAGGACGCTGACTCAGGGGTGCCTTGAAAAAGCCAGCCAGGGTCTCGGTTGTGAGGTCGTCAGGAGTTGGCCCCAAGCCGCCTGTAAAAATCAGCAAATGCGATCGCCCACACGCGATCGCTACTGCCTGCTGCAGGCGCGTAACGTTGTCTCCTACCACCGTTTGGTAGTAGTGGGGAATGCCAAGCTGGGCAAGCTGTTGAGCTAAATACTGAGCGTTGCTGTTGAGAATCTCGCCGAGCAGTAGCTCGGTTCCCACACAAATAATCTCGGCGCTTCCCTTCATGGATGTTTTACGGCAGCTCTACTGTTTTTGTAGACATATTTCTGCAAAGATACCATTTAGACCTCAGCCGTCGGCACCCCCTGTTCGCTGCAAGTTCACCCGTGAGGTCAATCAAACGGCTGTATCAGTGCCTTCTTAACTAAATGATCCTGCTGCAAAGAATACTGTCTTTATGAAGTTAACGTGAAGTGTTGGCTGCCAAGCAAAGGCTTTCTTTACAGACAAATTATGATAAACGGGCAACGTGGCTCTGCAAAATCGAGGCTATTATGCTATTTTCAAAAAAACTGACTGTCTTGATAGTCGGCACGGCCCTGGTAGCTACTTCTGGCGCAACTGCTGCCTCAGCCGCAATTATTTCTTTTGATGAGCTAGTTGAAGGACAAACGTCGTTTGGCTTTGACGGAGATAGTGATGGAGTCGATGATGTCATCTTCAGCACAACCGATCCACTAGGCTATAGAACTGTTGGCCCTGGGCTCAACCAGAATTTCGTCAATGAGCCGGGGTTGGAAGGAACCTCAATACTGAATCCAGATTTGAGAGTCGATTTTCTCAACGGTGCTTCAGGCTCTATTCAGTTTGGATTTGCGCTGAACAGCTTTTTTGAAGGGCCAGAAACATTTACAGACTTCAAATTGTTTGACTCAGCTAATGGCCTGATCGCAACTCAACAGGTACCTGGGATTTTCAGCACAACCAGCCTGGGCATTAGCGATTTTCCTGAAGGCGAAATTTTTGTTAGCTTTCCTGGGGTCGCCGCTTACGGTGAGTTTGACTTTAGCAGTGATTTTGGTCGCTTCATTATTGATAACTTTGAAGGCACTTTCGGCTCAACGGAAACAGTGACTCCTGTGCCAGAGCCAGTGGGGAGTTTGGGACTGATAGCATTAGCGGGCCTAGCAGTAGGATTTGAGCGCTTTAGCCGCAACAAAGCAGGCAATTATCTCTCCTCTCCTCCAGGTTCAAAACAAAGATAGGTCAGCGCGGCAGTCAGATCCTGATGAACAGCTTTAGAAGAGGCAATTACTAATCCAGGCCACTGATATTTCTCACACGTTTGCAGCGGCGGCAGCGGTGAGCCGTCGTGGGTTGTGACCTGGTATCCTACTTCTCGGGCTATGAAAGCCAGCGCTGCGCCATCGATAAATTTGCCTGCTGAGAGAATAGCTCCAGTCAGCTCACCGCTGAGTACTCCATTCACGTTAGGAATCGGTTTATCTTTGTCATAGTCAGTCCTGACGCTGATTACCCGGTAGCGATCGCGGAGATGCTCTGCCACAGCTCCCATCTGCCAGCCCAGCAGGACTGAATTTTGTACCCCTGCAATCTGCAGCGGGCGGCACTGGTCTAAATTGTCTAGCAAAGTTCCCTTAAAAGCACCTGCTCCTCGCAGCGCGTAATAGTAGGTACTTTGAGCTGGATTAATCGCTAAAACCGCTTCAAAATCGTCGGCATTGAGAACGCCAAGAATAATTTGATAGTTGGGATGACCATCCAGATAAAACCGGGTGCCGTCAATTGGATCAAGGGTGATCAGATAGTCTCCGTCAGGCCCTAAATCGATCGCCCGAAAATACTTTGTGTTGTAAGTTTTTTCGTGTTCCTCGCCGTAAAAGCGAATCTGGGGAAACAGCCCTAAAAGCGCCACTTCCACAAACGTTTGAATTGACAAATCAGCATCTGTCAGCGCCGTAGCAAAAAAGTTATCCCCGTAATCTTTGTCTGGATGCGCTGCAATTTGAGTTTGAATCTGCTGAGCATAGGCGGCAGCTACGCGCAGATGCGGCAGCAGCACTTCTAAAATTTGACGGGGTGTAGGCTGATCTGACATAAATTTAGACCGGACAACGGGTGTGCTGTCAGTGTTTTTGATAAGACACAAAACCCTTAGTAAATAACATTACAGCCTGATTGCATCTGTTAATCAAAGATAGATAAGCGATCAGGCGATCGCGGTGGTTTCTGCCAGCGAAAGCTGAGCAAAAATCTCGCGGCAGTAGTCGCTAAACCGATGCGACGTGCGAAAAGCGTCATCTCGCGGATAGGGAGCCTCAATTGTAATTTCTGCAACTACTCGTCCAGGATGGGCAGCCATCACGACTACCCGATTCGAGAGGTAAACCGCTTCGTAGATATTGTGAGTCACAAAAATTACTGTCCAATGATACTGCTGCCAGAGATTGACCAAATCGCTGTTGAGCTTGCTGCGGGTCATTTCGTCTAGTGCGCCAAAAGGCTCATCCATCAGCAGCACATTGGGCTGAGTTACCAGCGCCCGTGCGATCGAGACTCGCATTTTCATGCCTCCGGAGAGCTGTCGCGGATAGCGCTTTTCTACCCCCTGCAGGTCAACAAGGTGCAGCGCTTGGTAAATATCAGCGCGGGCAGCACTCAGCGATCGCCCCTTGAGCTTCAGCGGCAGATGAACATTATCTATCACTGATGCCCAAGGCATCAGTGCCGCATCCTGAAAGACAAAAGCCAGCTGCCGCTCGGCATCAGTCATCTGCCAGTAAATCTCGCCCTCACTAGCCTGACCCAGTCCGGCAATGAGCTTCAGCACCGTACTTTTGCCACAGCCCGATGGCCCCACCAGGCTAACAAACTCTCCCTGCAGCACTTCCAAATCCACGCCCTGCAACGCGACCGTACCATTGGGGTAGACCTTATCCACCTGATTTAGCGTAACGACAGGAGAGAACATAACGGCGTCAACAGATAGAGTAAGCAATCGAAAGAATACATTAACAGCAGACAACTTTGGCGTTTCTTTAGCATAAAGTGCCAAAGGCACGGAATGCCAGACTCCTCGCCGTTCAATAGCGCTGGCATCTTTGATATCTTAGATATCGCCTCACAGCAAAATAACGACAACCACAACAAATGTTAGAAAGGCTGCCGTGAGTTTGCCGAAGATCCCTGTTTCTGTCTGATCTGGAGCGCCAAAAGTGCGCTGGAATTTACAGTTAATACACTGATATTTTCCTTCTTCTTTGACAATGGTGTGCTTGGCGCACTGGGGGCACTCCAGCAGTGAGGGTGCAACCAAATAGATAGCGTTTTCAGACGTTGGCGTTCTCATAAGTGTCAATCAAGATTCAATAGTGGGCAGATGCGTATCTCTGCCCTCAGAATGCCGGAATCTCAAGCGGTTTGCGATATGGAAAAGCTCAGCAAAAATCTGGAAGAAATTCAGGTTTTTCCCACAGGGATAGGTATTTTGCTGTCTTGATGCTGTCTGAGCTGAACCCCAATTCAGGGTTGAGGCTGCACGGAGGCCACCTGAGCGCTTAAGAGCATTACCTGGCTGCTATCTACAATAAAGGTAGTAAAGTTGCGATCGCTTAGGGCTGCTAGCGATCGCCCCACAGCCGTGACATCAGCACTCTGGGTCACCAATAGATAAGGTTGCTGACGATAAACAGCCAGTCCAACGGGCTGATTGAGCGCCTGCTGTAGATCAAAGGCTACTTCTGGGCGGTCAAAATAGTCAACTAGTACCGCATAGCCTGCTGACAGCGGCTGCGGGGCATAGGTAGGGACGGTGTTGAGAGTGGGCGTAGCCAGCGCGGCTGTTGCCTCATCAGGCATTGGCGGACGGGCTACGAAAGCCTGTAGCCCCTCCGTCTCAGTCATATACTGCGCCCAGGCATTGGCAGTTTCCAGGCTGGTAAACCCCCCGGCCCGGACTACGACATCATTGAGGTAATTGCAAACCGTTGACGTGCTGTTGTCAGGCAGCTGCTCTTGAATGCGATCTCGCACAGCCGTTGTCTCTCCCCTAACCAACAGCAGATATTCGCTCGCAGTTGGGGGCGCACAGGGAGGAAACTGACTCTGGGCGACCGCAGGACTCCCAGCAAAACCCAGCACTGCTAGCAGCATTCCCGGCCAAACTGCAGATGGATAATTCATCCCAAACCTCACCTAATACATCATCAGCTAGCGGTTGTCAGAGATGCCAGGGGGTCAGCAATAACGTCTGAAGGAGCCTCAAATTCACCAATGGCCACATGTTCTAGCCGCAGCTTCAGCCAGGTAATAAAAGTTGAATTAGTAGAAACTACAGCAGCCACAGGCTGAGGACATCTAGCCTTGACCTCTGCCAGTTCCGGGGCTTCCAAAAACGCAGGCTGCAAAATCAGCCAAAAATCTTTTTCTTTTTCCTGCTCTTGATAGTAGCGGATACGCTCCTTAATCACTTCTTCAAAAGGTTCTTCCTCCAGCAAAAAGCGCTGGCTAGCAGCCGCATAGTAGTAGGTTGTCATAGGTCTTGAAGATTTAGGTATACAACAAAACAGCAAATCAGCTAAATCGCGCTGGAGCTCTATTATCTAATGCTGAGGTTCAGTTAAAACTCTCCTCTAATCACCTGCTTCATTTCTCGAACGGCTCGTTCTAACCCGACCAAAGCGGCTCGACTGACAATGGTATGGCCAATATTGAGTTCTTCCATGCCGTCTAAGCAGGCAACGGCATGAGTATTCCAGTAGGTTAGGCCATGTCCAGCATTGACCCGCAATCCGGCAGCGATCGCCTGCTGACATCCCTGCTTTAGCATCTGCAGCTCTGAAACCCGAGCCGTTTCAGTTTTAGCATCCGCATAGCGCCCGGTGTGTAGCTCCACAAACTGAGCTGATGTGGCTGCTGAGGCGTGAATCTGCTGAGAATCAGCATCAACAAACAAGCTCACCGGGATGCCAGCAGCCTGAAGTGTAGTCACCACGTAACCCATGCGATCGCTTTGCTCGGCTATGTTTAGACCGCCCTCGGTCGTGACTTCTTCTCGTCGTTCTGGCACTAGGGTCACGTAGTCAGGCTGAATTTCTAGCGCAATTTTTATCATCTCATCGGTCGCTGCCATCTCCAAGTTGAGATGAGTGCGAACCGTCTGCCGCAGCAGCTTAACATCACGATCTTGAATGTGCCGCCGATCCTCTCGTAGATGAACGGTAATACCATCAGCACCCGCCAGTTCGGCTAAAACCGCCGCCGCTACTGGATCTGGTTCTACCGTGCGGCGAGCCTGACGAATTGTGGCAATGTGATCAATGTTGACCCCTAACGTTGGCAAGCTTGTCTTTTCCTTCAGCGACGCTGCCTATAATTTTACCTGATGCGACTGGCACTACTAAAACTCCACAGGCGGACGCATCGGTACTGCATACTCAGGTTCAGCCTCTATCTTTTCTAGATTTTCCAGGGGTGATTCAATATCATCCCATTCCGCCGCTGCCGCAATCGGAATCTCGGCACCATTGACAACTGCGCCTAGCAGCCGCACGGACTCCGACTCTTCTAGCTGCTCAAAAACAGCGAGCAGCACGTTTTTTTCAGTGTGATTTGGACGAGTGACTAGAATCAGTCCATCGGTATGAGATTCTAAGAGCATGGCGTCGTTATTGTGACTCAGCGCTGGCGTATCTAAAATCACCATATCGAAACGAATTCGGGCATCCTCAAGAAATCGCCGCATTTCACTGGATTCTAGAATCGCTGCCGCCTGTCTTTGAGGACCAGGACTGGGCGAGATATAAAGATTTTCAACACTGGGAACCAGACGGATATGGTCGCCTATCTTGCCACCGTAGTAGCGTAACGGCTCGATAGTCGCCTGCCGATCTGGCTCAATGCCGATCTGAACAGCCTGTGAGGGCGATCGCAAGTCAGCCTCAATCAGCAAAGTTCGCTTGCCAGCGCGAGCGGAGGCGATCGCCAAATTGTAAGCACTGACGGTTTTCCCTTCGCCGCCCTTGCTGCTGGTAATTAAAATGACTTTTGGCTGCTTCCTGTCATCTGACTGGTTAGCCACCAGCTGAATGTTACTGCGAAAGCGCTCATAGATTTCCTCATAAGGAGAATCTGACTGCAGCATCAGGGGTAAAGCTCTAGCTGAGCGAACTGATAAAGTCGGTATCACGCTTAAAATCGGTATCTCCTGGTCGCGGAGGATATTTTCTAGCTCCTCATGGGTACGTACTGTGCTGTCAAGCATATCTAGCAAGTAGACAATGGCTCCGCCTGCCACCAAGCCAATCAGTCCACCGACTGCCAAAATTATCAAGGCATTGGTTGTTTCTAAGGGCACTGGACGCACCAGCGGCGGTTTAGAAACCGTTAGACTGCTCACCGTTTCGGCCTCAGCGGATTCAGCATCAATTCGCTTGGCCTGAATCTGATCGTACAGCGTTTTTTTTAGCACAACCTGCTGGGCTAGGCGATCGCGCTCCAGCTGCTTGTTAGGAATACTAGCGTATTGCTGACGTAGCTCTTGCTCTGACTGCGCTAGCGTTTGTTGCTGCTGTAGGATGGTTTCGCGCTGAGTTTCTAGACCCACTAGCTGATTGGCGAGGGTCGCTCTTGCCGGATCTAAGCTACTGTCTTGGCGCACTTCAGCACCGCTGGGCAGAGGTCTTAAAGTACCACCGCCAATTACCTCAGCCGCACGTTCGCGCAGCAGCTGAGTGTAGGCATCCCGCTGCTGCCGCAGGTCTACCATAGTCGGGTGAGCGGGGCGCAGCTGAGGAGAAAGCAGCTCCATTTGAGACTCAGCACTATAAATTTTGGCTCTTAAGTCCGCGATAATCGGGTCAGCACTTAGAGCTGACGAAGCGTAAGCCTGCTCTGGTGATAAACCCAATCGAGATTGCAGGCTACGCATCTGAGCCTCAATGCTGGCTAACCCCACCTGATTTTGCCGTCTTTGGGTCTGACTAGATGAAATAGCCCCCAGCAACGAGCCGTCTAGCGAGGCTTGAATAGCAGGGCCTTCGACCCGGTCGTAGCGCTCCAGCCGCTGCTCGGCATTGCGCAATTCGGCTTCTACTGCGGGTAGGCGTTCATTGAGAGCTTCAATAATGCTGCGCAGACGAGCTTTATTGTTAAAACGGCTGAACTCAACCATCCCTTCAAAGAGCAGACCCAAAGCCGCTTCAGCTTCTTCTGGCTGCTCTGAGGTATAGCGAACAACAACGCTGCGCCGAATGCCTTCTGCTTCCTCAGAGACGTTAATAGCCGTTTTTTCTCGGATCTGGTCAGGCTCAATTTCGATGCTTTGCTGCTCTAGGCGATCTGCCACCTGCTGCAGCAAAATATCTGCTAAGAGAATGTCTTTGTTAAAAATGCCCTGACCGCTGGCCTGAATCTCGCTGCCTGTCGCCGTAAAGGTCAAGATTGGGGAATTTTCGATCAGAGCGCCTTCTGCCACATACTCCTGAGACGGTGGCGGCTGTAGAGCCACTACGCCTGAAGCCCCTAAGACCGCAAAAAAACCCGCTAGACCCGCCCACTTGTAGCGGTTTAGAGCAATGAGGTAGCGCTTAACAAAGGTCGGCATCATAGCTGGGTAAGGGGCGATCGCCTAGCCGAGTATTTCCTAAACGGTTCTATTATGACAGACATTCTAGTTGTTACCAGGGCCAAAGAGATTGCCAGCTGAGTCTGAAAGGGAATCAAAAAAGAGCAAGAAGCCTAGCACGTCTCGGAAAGGTTGCGTAAACGTGTTAAAAGCATAGGTAATCCGCGCAACCAAATTACGATTGACAATAATCACGTCATTGTTTTCTAAAGGCGGATTTTGGGAGAGATCGCCGTCTAGGGCTTCGTAAGTATCGAGTCGTAAGGTGACTGCTTGACCCAGTTCTGGATCAAATCGGATCAGGGCCACATTTCGCAGTGAGTTTCTATCGGCGTTAACGCCGATTTCAGTAATGGCATCGATAAAGCGGCTACCGTTAGGTAGCTGTAGAGTTCTCAGTGTGCCGCCGCTAGCGGAATAACCCAGCGTCCGAATCGTTACCTGCTGCTGTGCTAAGGTAGAGCGCGAAACCAGATAGCGATCGTACTCATCAAGTTCGCTGAGATCGAGTCGCGGTACAAAGACCACATCACCGTCATCCAGCCGTAAATCGGGTAAAGCCTCACCCTGAGACAGCGGTGTGAACAGGTCTACGGTTTCCTCAATGGTTTGGCCTTCAGGTAGCTGCCGCTGAATTTGTACAGCCCGCAGGTCGGCTACGTTGGTAGATCCTCCTGAAGCCAGCAAAGCGGTGGATACCGTGGGTGCAGGCAGCGGATAAAATCCAGGCCGCACCACTTCACCCAAAACAGTCACCTCAACCGGACGCTGCGCTACCAGCGTTAAAGACACAGTTGGATCAACAACATATTGGTCGTAAAGGCTGCTAATTTTGTCTTCCGCCTGCTGCAGGGTGAGACCCTCTAGTGAAACAGCCCCTACAATCGGCACGATCACGTTACCTTCTAAATCAAGCGTGGCCTGAAAGTTTAAGTCCCTAAAGCGCTGAACGCTGGCAAAAATAGCATCGCCTGGGCCAAGACGGTAAACATCAAAATCTGGCTGTTCAGGAATGTCCAACCCGCGATCGCGTAGCTCAGGCGTGAAGACAGGACGATCCACGTCTGGGAAGTTGGAGTCAAAATCACGGCGGGGAGGAAGCAGCGGCAGCGGTGTAGAACTGGGGGGAACCTGATTGGTCTCCCAGTCAAAATCAGGGAGCGTATCTGTATCGGCTGCAGGCGCTTGTGCCCAACCTGCCATACAGCTAAACTTGCCTAAACCCAGCAGCAGTACGCCGATGGCCAGCGAACTCGTTATCCAGGCCCTGGGCCGAACTGCCAGGGCCTGGTGCAGGAACAGTAAAGACTGAAGTCTATAGAAGGCTTTCACGAAGGCGTTTGAGGGCGCTATGAATAACTAGATGACGTCATCAATAATCGGGCTATCTCACCAAGAGACGTTTTAGCTAAGCGGGGGTTCCAGCTGTGTTCTCAACCTAGGCCAGTGGCCCTGTCTGCAAACTGGCCTGGATTTGACTCGCTAAATCGCCAAGAGCCGCTTCGTAGGGTTTTAGAGAGCTGAGCGGTTCCATTGACGTTAGTAAACACACTGCCACCCAGGGCAGTCGCTGGCGATCGCGCCACTGCTCCACTTGGTCGGCGATGAACCAGCGATTGGGAGAATAATGTCCACCCTTGCTCCAAGCGTACCACTGGAGTACCGCAAACGTACCCCGATCGTTGCGTCCTCGAAAAAACCGGGCTTCTACGGGGGAGCTGTCAGCAGCTGTAAACTGAATGTCCTGTAGGGCCTCGACTTGCCAGTTCTGAGACCCTGTCAGGTCAATCCACTCGACTTCTGGCTGATTATTGTGCCAGGGCTGAGGCCGCAGCAGCAAGGTAGCAGAGGCTACTGGGGATGTAAAGGCTAGCGGCTCTAACTCTATCAGTAGCCAGTCATGGCCGCTAATCCTTACCGTTTTGGGTGGAGCAGCCTTCCAGTTGGCTACCGAGATGCCCTCTTTTGAGAGGGCTTGGAGCTTTCAATATGGGCAACCTGAGGCGGATTTACCCAAGGCCAGCTACGTCCCAGATAGTTGGGTAGCGCCGCGACCGCTACCAGCCCCGCTAGAACCAATACCAGCAAGCCTTTAGTCAACCGAGGAGAAAGCTTCAAAAACATGGCGTTGTCACCCTGCTGCAGAGGCGCTAAACATCAGAATTTTGGTCGAGCTGCAGCGCCAGCGTCGGCGGCACATAATGCTGCACAGCGCGAATTAAGACGATTAGCAAAAACAGCAGGGTCGCCGAATAGAGGTCGCCCCCCCAGCTTTCATGTAGCCAGTCAAAGGCACCCTCCTGTCCGGTACCGTGAAAATAGCTCAGTAGAGTGTTGCGAATAATATTGCCAACTACGCTTAAAGCAGCCGTCAGAATTAAGAATACGCCTGTTTGTAGCCGCGATCGCCCAACTCCTGTCCAATAGAGCAGCATCATCCCTACATACAGGCTAGTAAACAGCATCTTCAAGCCAGCACAGTGAGGGGCTACCTCTACAGGTTGACCATTTACCAGCAAATAAATCTGATTGACATCTACATCAATGCCAAACTGAATTAGCAGAAAGCCAGCAGCCCCGGCAATAAAACGCTGCAGCGGCAAGATGTAAGATTCAATCAGATAGGGAACTTGAGACGGCGTAGCCAAAACCACTAGCAGGAGCGGGAAAGTCTGTAACCTTAGCCCCGGCGAACCTTTTAGGGTCAGGCAAATACCGACCAGCATCAGAGGTAGAGAGAAGTTTATCCAGTCACTAAGACCACTGAGATAAAAGACAGCGCCAATTCCAACGATTACCAGTCCAGCCGGGTTCATCTGAGAACCAAGTCGCTGCCAGCGCTGTCGATGCTCCCAGGCAATATAGGCAGCAAAGGGTAGGCCAATCAGGCCATGACTAAAGTATTCGTGTTGAATACTAATAGATTTGTTAATCCAGCCATCTACCCAGTGCAGCAACAGCGGCATGTACAGAATTGCTAGTAGTAAAACTAGGGCAATTTCTAATGGGTGGCGCTCTAAATACTGTAGTTTACGGTTGGCTAACATGATGCTCTCCTTGAAGGGTTAGGCTTTGAGGGAAGAGTGGACGGCTGGTCGTACCGCCTCTAACTGGGCCTTTAACTGAGCTTGTATAGCCTCTACAACCTGATCAATCTGGGCAAATGTCAGGCCAGGGTACATGGGCAAAGATAAAATCTCTTCGCACAGTCGTTCAGCTTGAGGAAACTCACCCAGACGGTATCCCAGAGACTGAAAAGCAGGCTGTAGATGGCAGGGGAGGGGATAGTGAATGCCTGTTTGAATTCCACGGGCTTGTAAGCCACTCTGTAAATGGGTGCGATCGATGGCGTCATCCAGTCGAATTACATATAGGTGATAAACATGCCCTGCCCCAGACTGGTTGGCTATGGGGAAAATGCCGAAGTCTCGCAGTGGCTCCAGGCACTCATCATAGTACTGAGCAGCCCGATATCGAGACTGATTCCAGGTGGATAGATGGGGTAGCTTGACCTGCAAAGCTGCTGCCTGAAGGGTATCTAAGCGGCTGTTTGTGCCCCCCGCTTCGGTATGAAAATACTTGCGCTTGGCTCCGTAATTTCTTAGAGAACGAGCCGTTTGAGCAATTTTGTCGGTGTCTGTAACCAGCATTCCGCCATCGCCTAGAGCACCCAGATTTTTGCTGGGATAAAAGCTAAAAGCCGCTGCGCTGCCGACCGATCCGGCGCGATCGCCTTCTCTCTTGGCCAGATGAGCCTGGGCGGCATCCTCAAAAATAATGAGCTTGTAGCGCTGTGCTAGCTGTCGCAGGGCACTAGGTGACACCATTTGTCCGTAGAGATGAACCGGAACAATCGCCCTGGTTTTAGCGGTAATAGCTGCTTCAGCCGCCGCCAAGTCAATCAGCGCCGTAGCCGGATCGCAGTCTACCAGGATGGGTTTTGCCCCAGTGCGCAAGATGCCAATGAGGGTGGCAACAAAGGTATTAGCAGGCAAAATTACTTCGTCGCCTACGCCAACCCCGCAGGCTTGTAATCCCAGGGCGATCGCGTCTGTACCGCAGGCAACCCCTACTCCGTACTCGACGCTGCAGGCCGCTGCAAAATCTGCTTCAAATTCACTTAAAGCGTTGCCTAAAATAAAATCTCCCCGATCTAACACAGCCTGAACAGCTGCCGCCAGCTCAGCCTGAATGGGCTGATGCTGACTGGACAAATCAACAAAAGGAACTTGAGAAGCGGCTGATTGGGTCATACAGTTTGGTAGAACGCTAGCAGCGATCGCTCTTAGAGCAGCTGTGGTAAAACGGCCTCACTTGACCCAGTGTGACTGGATTTACGACCTTTGAACACCGTAAGATGATGAAGTGTTCATAAACCTGTCAACCCTGTTACTAAATGGGTAAAGTTATTGGGTGCAGTTACAGGGTTCCCGCAGAGGTCTTCGGTGATAGCAGCTAGCTTTTTGGGGCACAAGGTGCCTCTAAGTTTATGGATTTTACAACTGCGCGTCAGTTTGTCGTGAAGCAGGCTTTGCCTGCGACGGAGCAATCTAACACATTTTTGCAACAGCTCCAGCAGCACCAAGCGCCGATTCCGGGTCAGGTAACGTCTTTACTGTTGGCGCTGAAGGCTTTGTTTGAGGGGCTGCGATCGGCTCGGCAGCTCGATCGTGAACTGGTCTATGCCCTTTTTCTTTTAGCTCATGAAAGCCGCCGCGCATTTGATGCGGGCAAGCAGGCAGGCATTGAGTGGCCGCCCCTTTTAGACGAAGATCTCAGCCGCATTACCAGCGCTGTCACCAGCATTTTTGCTGACCAGTGGCAGAGTTAGCTCAGAAACTACCGGGATTGAGTCGCCGACCTGGGATCACAGCAGGTCTAAGCTGGGTGCCTGTCCCGCCGTCTACTGTATCCAAAAACGGTTGGAGATTAATGCCATTGCTACGACCACGGTTCAAGTCTGTCCCGCCGAGGGCAGCTTCGATTTGGCTCAGAATGTTGCTACTGCCATTAGCAAACGTATTGATGCCTGCGGTGGATTGTCCTTGGTCAGCAGCCACCAGGTTATCGAACACGCGATCGCGGGTGACTACTGCATCTTGACCTGGGGGAACCGTAAACACAATGCGGCAGGTATTGTCTTGCTCTGTAGTCACACAGACAATGTTGTAGCCATTGAGGCGATCGGTGCGCAGCTCTAATAGCCCGTCAGGACGATAAAACTCCAGACGCTCACTAATCACATCACAGCGATGCTCAGCGGGCCAGTCGCCGCCCATGTCTTCAGGCACTGCCCAAGGATAAGCCTGATCGGGTTGGGTCGTGGGGCGGTACATAACCGTGTACTGGCCGTTATTGACCTGACATTCAAACCGAGGAGATGAATCGACTGGAGCTGACTGAGGTTCAGTCGTTTGGGCCTGAACTGGCAGCACAACCCCTGAGGCTGCCAACAGTCCCATTCCAGTGCTAATAATTCGATCGGGCCACTGCGAATAGCGCAAAGTCTTCATAGTCGTAATTGAGTACCTTCCTTAATTTAATTTGCAATCAACTGGCAGCTGTGAACCAGTTCACTAGGTGTATCTGACTACGCCATGACACACCCACAGGTCAGGCCATAACTACTGAGTCTATAAAATCGGGCCAGAATGTTCCCGTTTTTCTGAGATTGCTGTAAATTTCAGCCTAAGCTTGAGAGACGAACGTAAAAAGGCTCAGGGGTATGATCAAGGCCATTCGGGTTGAGCATTTTGGTGAGCCAGCTGTAATGCAGCTGACCAAAATCGAAGGTTTGCAGCCCGCTGCCAGAGAGGTGGTTGTACAGATTCAGGCCGCAGGGGTCAACCCAGTTGATACTTATATTCGAGCCGGCAGCTATGCCCGCAAACCTGATTTACCCTACACGCCTGGCATTGACGGAGCTGGGGTCATCAGCGCTGTGGGAGAAGGCGTAAGAGATTGGCAAGTAGGCGATCGCGTCTATGGCGGCTGGCCCGTGAGCGGTACCTATGCGCAGCAGGCACTTTATGTAGATGATCAGGTCTATGCCCTGTCGCAAAAGCTTAGCTTTGCCAAAGGAGCCGCTATTTTTGTCCCCTACTCGACCGCTTACCGGGCGCTGTTTCACAAAGGACAGGCTCAGCCCGGAGAGACAGTGTTGATTCACGGGGCGACGGGAAGCGTGGGGCTAGCGGCGGTTCAGCTGGCTAAAAGCCGTGGGCTAAACGTTATTGGTACAGGAAGTTCAGCCCAAGGCCGAGATCTGGTTGCTGCGCAGGGGGCTGATCATGTCCTAGATCATAGCGCTGATAGCTATCTCGATCGCCTGCGGGAAATGGTTGGAGGCCGGAGCATAGACCTGATTTTAGAAATGCTAGCCAACGTCAATCTAGGCTATGATTTAGACATTCTGGCCTTTGGCGGGCGCGTTGTGGTCATTGGCAGTCGCGGCTCGGTCGAGATTAATCCACGCGCCACGATGGGCAAAGAACTAACGATTACCGGAATCAGTCTCTTTAATACGCCGGCTGCCGAGATGAACCAAATTCAGGCAGCGCTGCAGGCAGGCTTACAAAACGGAACTTTCAACCCCATTATCAGCCAGGAACTGTCTCTAGCTGCAGCGGCCAAAGCTCACGAACAGGTAATGCAGTCCGGCTCGCAGGGTAAGATCGTGCTGCTACCCCAAGGGGCTTAGAGAGTGTACGACAGATTCTGACAATCAGCTCTAGTAAAATTAAGGCCAAAAGCGGCTAAGGAAACCTGAGCGCTGCTTAGGTGCTTTTCGGGGGTTCGCTGTGTTGAGACTGCCGAATAGCCTGCTCTAACTTTACTAGTAGGGTTTGAAACTCTGCCTCGGTTTGCAGTCCGGTAATTTCGATCGCCTGGTTATGATCTGCGATCAGCAGCATCGGTTTGGGCAGTTGCAAATACAAGAGCGTACTGATTTGCGCTGTCGTGAGCTGGGCCACCTGACGGCGATTGATGCAAAAAGTAAGCTGCTTAGTATTAATATAGAAGTGTTCTTCCTGACTAATTTCGAGTCCTTTCCAAACTATCAAACCAAAAGCGATCGCTATTTCTAGCCAATCCAGCCACCTGGGGCTAAACCCTGACAGCGACGGCAAAAAGATAACCGCAGGCGAATCGGACGGCAGCAGCATCTGGTGTAGTAGTTCACCTGTTTGAGCCATAAACTTAGTGGTCAGAACCACAAACAGCAAAAAGCCTGACTGCTGCAGCGCCTCCTTGATCATGCGCCAGGAGCTGCTCGAGTTCCAACGAGAAAAAAGGTGCCACTGCTGCTGACGGCGCTGCAGGTAAATTGTGCTGGCTCCGTATTGCTGATAGCGCTGAATAGCCTGAGGCGACAGTGGCTCCATTGCCTGAGCGCTAATGCCCTGACTATGGGCAAAAATAACGGGGATATCTTCTAAGCAGTGTGCCAGCTTATTGGCAGCTTTGAGGGCAATGAGGGCTGAGTGCTTTTCAAAAACTAAATAACCAGCGCCATCGCGTAGAATAATTCTGCCCTGCCAGATATAGGTCAGCGTTTCCTTGAAGGCTCCACCCTGTACCTCAGCCCGCTCTATTGAGATGTGATCCACCTGCGATCGCCTGATTTTTTCTCGGTAAGGCGTCTGTCCTATTCCCTCTATTGTCACTTCTAGCTCGTCTGCGTCTGCTTCAACAGCAACTTGCTGATACGACTGTCCGGCAAAATACTGCTGCTTGGCCAATCCCACATCAAGCCACCAAAGCAGTGCAAATGCGGCCACAATCCACTGGTCGTAGTCTCTCAGAGCATAAGACAGCAGAGACAAAATGCCAAACATCAGCAAGAGACCTAAGCTGGTCAGCGTATTGCTGTAGCTTTGCCCTTTTATTAGTTCGTCCCACATAATTGCCAAAAGCAGGTCGTAGGCTAGCTGAAAAGCGCGTTTAACCTGAACTAAAGGCCAGATCAATTGAGCATAGGGCTGGGGATCGAGATGATGGAGCCGCCCCTTCAGGAGGGTGGATATTTGAGTAGACATACCACTAGCGCCTCTAGTTGTCTTTAACTTTCCCATCTAAAAGCGACGATCGTCTGAGGCTGAGCCGCAATGTTAAGCAGCTCCTAACGTGAGACTGACCTGCTGAGCATCGAAACGAATTTGCACCCTGGCACCATAGGTAATCTCTGTAATTTTTGGTGCCAGCACTTCTACTAAAGCATCTGCTTGAAAATGTCGCACCTTAGTTTCTGGATGGGGATAGTAAACTAAGCCGCTATAGGCTTCAGATTGAAACCTGAGCTGACAGTCGCAAAATGAAAACGTTTCAGGGGGGCACAGTTCAGTCCAGCGTAGCTGCGCAAACTGATAGGCAGGCGTCTTGAGCGCAAAGCGATAGGGCGCGATCGCAATATTGAGCGTCGCCGGGTAATAGCCGCTGATATCCAGCCCCAGCTCTTGAAACACAGGAGTTTGCATGGCAATTGTGCCCGCTGGGTAAGGGCTATTAGTGGCAGTTCCCGAAGCGACCCGATGCCCAGCAACGACAACGCCTTCAATCTCCAGCCAATCAGTAGTCATGGAAGTCAAGCAAAAAGTCCGGAAAATGAATGATTTAGCCTGGATCAAAAGCTATTGTCAAAATCAATCTTGGCAGCAATCAACCTCATCTTCCCAAAAATCTACCCATGATCTCTACCCCAGAAAGCATTCGTAATCGCCGCCGCAATCGTATCCGTACCAAACCGACCTATCGTCCCCCCAACAGCGGCAAGCCTGGACGCTTAGAGTCAGGCGGCGGGCGCTAACAGCAATCACCCCCTTCGCCAAAGTGTTTTGTAATTTGTCTAAGTTCTTGCACAGTCGAGAATTAGCCTGCAACGACAGGCTAAAAGCCCGCACTTAGATTAGATTAATCTACTTTTTTATACATAAGTAGGGCGAAAATACTTAGCAAAGAAATCCGTGGTGATCCGGATAATAAACAGGCCATAGCTATGAAAAACTTGTGATTGTTGTCAGATGAGAGCAGTTGCAAATGTTACTTTATTTCACCCCTGCCTCCCTAACCTTCTCGATTGCGCTGCAGGCTCTCATGGCTGATGAAGCTTCTAAAACTCAAATCTCCAGCTGGATTTTTGTTTTCCTCATCGCCTTGCTATGGCCTGTAACGCTGCCTTGCATAGCCAGAAAAAAACTCAGCCAAAAAGTAGCTGATAGCCAGGAGGAGGCTGCATATATCTGGATTCGGCTGGCGGAGTAATCTGGCTGCTGTCAGGTTCTAATGCTTTAAAGGCTGGAAGCAGCTAGCGGGGATAGCCATTGCCCAGACTATTGCATCAACGGCTGGTCTCATTCAAAATATTCAAAACTGAGTGGTTTTATACTGTACCTGGGGTACTTTAGGGCCGTCAAGATTTGGGTATGTTGTTGAGAACCTGCTGCAATTGCAACAAAGTTTATGAAACTAGATTTGCCTTCTCAGTCAGCCCCAGAGCTGGGATCGCCTGCCGATCTTCCACCTGTTCAGCCACCCTCTATCTTAAAAAAGATTTTTACCCCTGAGCTGATTGCGCCTGTGCTTGTGGGTGTGTTTATGCTGCTGGGTTGGGAAATTTTGGTGCGGGCAATGCAAATTCCGCCCTATCTGCTACCGGGGCCACTGCTAGTGTTGCAGACCCTAATTTTAGAATGGCCCCAGCTGTTTCCGTCGCTGCTGGTGACAATACAGATTACCCTGGTAGCCTTTGTTGCAGCAGTTGTTTCGGGACTCCTAATTGCAATTTTGTTCACTCAGAGCAAGTGGATCGAGCGCAGCTTATTTCCCTACGCGGTCATTTTGCAGACGACGCCAATTGTGGCGATCGCGCCTATCATTATCATCTGGTTCAAAAACAATACGTTTGCAGCTTTGGTTGTTTGTGCCTGGATTGTGGCTTTCTTCCCAATCGTGTCAAACACCACTCTGGGACTCAATAGCGCTGACCATTCTCTCCAAAACCTGTTTGAACTTTATGGGGCTAACCGCTGGCAGACGCTGCGATACCTGCGCCTGCCCAGCGCTATGCCTTACTTTCTCGGCGGTCTGCGCATCAGCGGCGGCTTGGCCTTAATTGGAGCCGTTGTGGCAGAATTTGTTGCAGGAACGGGCGGGACACGATCGGGGATTGCCTATCAAATCCTTATGTCTAGCTACAACTTACAAATTCCGCGTATGTTTGCCGCCTTGCTGCTGACGACAGTGTTAGGAGTCCTGATTTTTGTCGCTCTGACACTGCTTTCTGATGCTTTACTGAGCCAGTGGCACGAGAGCGCCCTCAAACGGGAAAACTAAGCCGAGGCGATCCCTAAGGCTGGAAGTTGCCAAATCAGTTCTCCGGTGAACAGTAAAAACCTTGCTTAAAAGTTTGACTGTCGATAAAACTTAAGTAAAGATGCGGCACCTATTGGACAGACAGACCTGATTCAACGCACTTTAGAGACAACCCTGTGTAGCTATGCGGGCTATGCAACCAGCGGTTCTTGCCTGTTTCGGCTCACGTTTGGCTGTTTTAACCTTATCCCTAAGAAGCCAATGACTCATGTAACCGACCCAATGGACTATCAGCTCCAAGTCCAAGGGGCAGCGTGCATTATTCGGCTACCTGTCTCTTTTACAGTCCTTAAAGCAGCGGCTTTTAAGCAGTGGTTCCAGACGCTCCATGAGCATTACCCTCAAGTCAACTGCATGGTTCTCGACCTGAGCGAGACCACCTTTATTGACAGCAGCGGCATCGGAGCTTTAGTAATTTGTCGGCGGCTTTGCCAGACCCGTAGCCGTCAACTGGTTTTGAGAGATGTTTCAGCTCAGGTGATGATGGCGCTCTCTGTTACTGATCTAAACCAGATTTTTACGATTGACAACAGCGCTGCGACGCAGTCCATTCCAGTTTCACAAGCTGCTCGCACTCAACTGCTCGGTGCCCATCCATCAGTTAGCTCAAAGCCTAAGCGACTGATGGATGTTGTTGGAGCTATCGTCGGCTTGGGCATCATTGGCATACTGTTTGTTCCGATTGCGATCGCTATTAAGCTTGACAGTAACGGCCCGATTTTCTTTGGCCAGGTGCGCTGCTCTTGGATGGGCAAGCGGTTTCGGATTTGGAAGTTTCGCTCAATGGTGTCTAATGCAGAGGCGCTAAAACGTCAGGTCAAAAACCAGCTAGAAGGGCCATTGTTTAAGAACGAAAATGACCCCCGCATAACCCCAGTCGGTCGTTTTTGCGCAAAACTAGCTTAGATGAACTGCCTCAGTTTTGGAATGTGCTCAAAGGGGAAATGAGCCTAGTTGGAACCCGTCCGCCCACGCCTGATGAGCTAGAACACTACGAGGTACCAGAGTGGCAGCGATTGGATGTCAAGCCGGGGATGACGGGTGAATGGCAGGTGAACGGCAGGTCTAGCATCAAAAAGTTCGAAGATGTGATTCGCCTGGATCTGCGATATCAGGAAAACTGGACTCTGATGTATGACGTCAAGCTGATTCTCAAGACTATTCTGGTGCTGTTTTCCAAGAAATCTGGCGCATCCTAGAGGTTTCGCCAAACCAGGATGACATCCGGGCTAACCACAGCTTACGACTGCGAAAGCCGCTCCACAGTTTTGCCTCCCAAGCGGCGATCGGCGTCGGCTAGCAGGGCCGGAATTTTGTCTGCATGAGGGCTTTGGGCGATGCACTGGCTGAGATCAACAGCAGACAGATTATCTGCTTTTCGACCCGGAAACCAATGTCCGCCGCTGCCGAGCAGATTATAGCGAGCCTGGCCGTATTCATGCATGTCGAAGGCTTCGAGCAGGTTGCGCAGCCACAAAATTACCGGAATATTGATATTGCCGGGGGTGTTTTCGGGTGTGGGTAAACCTACCTGCCAAGTGCGTAGCCAGTCTGAACCCAGTCGGGCGATCGCCACCTGTTCTAGACGCTCTAGAATCGGGGGCAGAATTTCTTCCGCCCGCTCTAGCAGCGCCAGTGTTTTCAGGTGTTCATCAAAGTCACTCGGCTGGGCTGCCCCAAGGCTGAGCGTGTGTACCTGGGGATGGCTGAGGCAAAACAGGTCGTTAAACACCATTGGGCTGAGGGGACGGCACAGATCTACTAAGGTCTGGGGTGGGCTGTACAGATGTCCGCCTTTGTCGGCAGGACTGATGATAAATACGCCCATATCATGACGCCAGGCAGCGGCGATCGCTGGCCAGTTTTCTTGAAAAATGTAGTACCAGTGCAGGTTTACATAGTCAAACTGCCCGGTTTCAATCGTCTCTTGAATCAGCCAGGTAAGGGCATGGGTTGAAAAGCCAACAAAGCGAACCTTGCCCTGCTGCTGCATCTGACGGGCGATATCCAAGCAGCCGCCGGGACGAAGACTCTGCTGCAAAATTTCTGGCGTGTTGATGCCGTGCAGTCCCAGTAGGTCTACATAATCTAGCCGCAAATTTTTCAAAGACTGCTCAACGGTCTGCCGAAACTCGTGGGCATCTGGGCTGGGGGAAACCTTGGTCTGCACGATAATTTGATCTCTGGGTAGCTGAGGTAAGATCTTGCCAAGCTGAATCTCAGAAGTTCCGTAGCCACGAGCGGTTTCGATATGATGAATGCCAAGATCAACAGCGCGGCGAATTGTGGCTTCTAAGTTCTGCTGATTTTTGCGCGGAATTTGCCACTGAGGAACATCTTTCCAGGAATGCTGATAGCGCATGCCTCCACAGGAAAATACAGGCATTTGCAGCTCTGTACGGCCAAAGCGACGATATTGCATGAACGATGAATTAGTCAAAAACCTCATCCCTGTTTTAACACTTTGTGCTGCCAGATCAGGCCCTTTGTTTATTGAGAGGAGGGCTAGCGGGTCGCAGGGTTTACCCGCAAAATAAAAAAGTATTAAACTAACCGCTAAAGTGCAGCGGTGGTGGCAAGGCAAAAACTACGGCTAGGTGGGACACAGCTATGTGTGAAGCACATAGCTGTACCGACGCCGACATTTTTTGATGCTCAATAAGATGAGATCTTAATGGCCAAAGTCGCGGTAGGTAAAATCGAGCGGCAGTATCATCAGGCGGTTGAGCAGCGCATTCGGCGGGGAGTGCTGCGGCCATCAAGCCGGGTCTATTTAGACACGCTGAGAGTGCAGCTTGGCCTTTCATCTGAACGGGCGATAGCTATAGAGGCAGAGGCGCTGATGCCCTACCGAGAAAAACAGCAGCGGCTGCAGGTCTATGAAAAGGCGCTGCGGGGAGAGATTGAGTATGCCTTGCCCCTGGATCAAGAGGTGATTGACGAATTAAAAGAACTGCAAAAGCTACTTAATCTGTGTGATACCGATATTAGACCGACAATTCTGAGCACTTTGAAAGCCACGCCCGTTACCTCTACCGACACTGCTCAGGTGATCAAGGCGCTGCTGCCAGAAAAATCAGAAAAAGCAGACCCAGCGATCGCTTACACGCCTGCGGCAGATTCCCCTGTTCCCCTCGCTGCACCACAGTGTGAAGTTTCACTAGAGTCAGAAAAAGGCGTTGACTACAGCTACCTAAAAAAGCTGTTAGAACTGCATCAGTGGCGGGAAGCCGATCGAGAAACCGCTAGCGTGATGCTGCTGGCTGCTGGCAGAACTCAGGCTGGCTGGCTGGATAAGGAAAGTATTGAAAAGTTTCCTCGTCAAGATTTGCACACCATCGATCAGCTGTGGCTTAGGTACAGCTGCGGTCGCTTTGGCTTTAGCGTGCAGAAGGAAATTTGGCTAGAAGTCGGTGACAAAGTGGACTATGAGACAGAAAAGAAGCTAGGCGATCGCTTGGGCTGGCGGGTCAATGAAAAATGGATTCGCCACGGCGAGGTCGTTTTTGATCTTTCGGCTCCTAGAGGCCACCTGCCACTGCTGGGAATTTGGGGCTTGGGGATTTTAGGTGTTTGGTGGGGCTGGTGCGTTTGGGGGGTTGGGTTTCTGCTCTCGCGTCAGGATTTATAAAATTTCTCACCTCGTTTCTCACTATGACGAGCCGATCTGTAAATATCGAGCCGGTGGATTAGAGAAGACGAAGCGTTAGGCGTTAAAATCAAATCTGCTTGTCTCTTTATGGTCTGACTTAGAGATCTCACATGCGATCGCATTGCCGCCAGCGCCCTCGTATATCCTTACGCCTTTGGCAGATAGCCTGTCTGGGCGGTTTGCTGTGGCTAGCTCAGCGTCAGCTTAAATCGCAGTTTATTCAGCCCCAGGTGGCGCTTGTTTTGGGGGGGGCAGCCGAGCGAGAGTTTTTTGCAGCCAGGTTTGCCCAGACACATCCTGAAGTCCAGGTTTGGGTTTCTTCGGGCAGTAATCCAGAATATGCGGAGTGGGTATTTGCTGAAGCCAAAATTGAGCCTGGTCGCGTTCGACTTGACTATGAAGCGGTAGACACCGTCACAAACTTTACGTCGCTGGTTGACGACTTAGCGGCAGCCAATATTAAAAGCATCTACCTAATCACCTCGGACTACCACATGCGTCGAGCTGAAATCATCGGACAGATCGTCTTGGGCAGCCGAGGCATTCGCTTTAGGCCGATCGCTGTGCCGACCCAAGAGCAACCCGAAACCCTGACTCACGGCCTTCGAGACGGTGCACGCGCCATTCTTTGGGTGTTTACGGGGCAGACAGGTTCCGACTGGGGCCAATTTTTTAGCCACTACAAATTACCTTAATTCAGGATCACAGCCATTTCGATCAGACAGCGTTAGAATGGGGGCGCAGATCTGAGCGGTCAGTCAATTTTTCTAAGAGCAACCTAATTGCAACCTGATTCAGGTAATGTTATGTCTGCCATTGCACAGTCTCCCTACACTCAAAAACAAATCAAAGTTTGGCTGCACGGCCTGCTGACTATTGCTTGGGCAGATGGTCACTTTGATGATGAGGAAAAAGAACTAATCTCAGCCATTACCCAAGACCAGCTAGCCCCTACTATTAGCTTCGACTCCTTTGAGCCGGTTGCCCCCGAGGACTTGGCTGCTGCCCTAGGCACCGAGTTAGTGACGGCTGAACATTTTTTGCGTATGGCGGTAATGGTAGCCCTCGCTGATGGTGTCTATTCCACTGCAGAAGATGCAAAGCTTTTAGAGTTTTGTCAGGTGCTCAATCTCGATCCTGATATTCTTAAATCTCTCCAGTCAACGCTGTACAATCTCAAAGCGGTTACCGAAGAGATTTTACCGGGCGGGTCTGCGAGGGTGCCTACATTTCCTTCAGAGGCTACGCCCGAACCGCTTAAACCTGTACGTGAGTGGCTAGATCAGCTAGAGGTGCATGATCCACGGCTGGCTCGCTTTTTGTGCAAGATGATTCCCTCTCAGTGCCCCTTTGAGCGAGACGTGAATCTCTTTGGCCGCAAGCTGGTTCACATTCCGGCTATGTGTAAGCTCAATCCGCTTTATGAACAGCTTGTGGGCTTGCGGTTCCGCGCGCTCTCATACTTGGCAGATGAGTGCAAAGAAGACGTGACTCCCTATCTGCAATAAGCCCTGAAAATGCAAACCTTAACTGCCGATGTCTTGGTCGTGGGCGGCGGCACTGGCGGTACGGCGGCGGCGATTCAAGCTGCCAGACGGGGGGTGAAAACTGTTCTGGTCAGTGAGTTCCCCTGGCTGGGAGGGATGCTGACGGCGGCTGGCGTTTCTGCCCCTGATGGTAATGAGCTGCTGGCCTTTCAGACTGGAATCTGGGGCGCTTACCTGCGAGAACTCTCAAATCGTCAGCCGGAAGGATTTGATCACGGCTGGGTCAGCTTTTTCAACCACGACCCTAGAGTTGGCGCGGCCATTTTTGCTGACTGGGTTGCTGATCTCTCTAATCTCACCTGGATTCACGGACAAACGCCTCAGGCAGTATTACGCCAGGGGCTACAAATTAGAGGGGTGACGTTTCAAGACTGGACGATTTGGGCCAAAATTACGCTCGATGCCACTGAACTAGGAGACTTATTGGCGCTCGGGCAGGTACCTTTTCGCTGGGGCTGGGAGCCGCGATCGCATTGGCAAGAACTCAGCGCCCCCCTGAGCCTGGAGGATCCTGCCGATCCAACCTACGTGCTAACGCATCAGTATCCGGTGCAGGCTCCCACCTGGGTTGTGGTTATGCAGGACTATGGGGCAGGTGGCTGTGCCCCCGAAATCTTAGCGCCGCCTGCTGAGCCTGCGAATTTTCAAGATTTCTGGAAAGGCTACAGCATTGAGCAATTTTTAAGCTACGGTCAGCTGCCGAACGGGCTGATGATGATCAACTGGCCTCAGTGCGGTAACGACTACGGGGTGGCCCTAGATCGCCTAGTGGGTGCTGCTAGCGATCGCGATCGCTATCTACAGGCAGCCCGCTGGCATTCTCAAAGTTTTGCTCGCTTCATTCAGCAGCAGTTGGGACGCCGTTATGGACTGGCTGAAAACGTTTTTCCGCAACTGCCAGAGCACATAGGTGGGGGTGCCTTTGCGCTACATCCCTACTACCGTGAGGGGCGGCGGCTGCAGGGCGTGACGACGGTGTGTGAGAGCGATATTTTGCCTGTGGCTAGTGGGCAGGTGGCTTCGCTGCCCTGTAACGATCAGGGGGAGGTCAGCGCTATTGCAATAGGAGCCTATCCTAACGACCATCACTACCCCAACTTCAAACTGGCGCTGACGCCCAAGTCGCTGCGCTGGGGCGGACGGCAAACCGGAACCCCCTTTGCAATTTCCTACGAAGCACTGATTCCTGCCACCGTGGATGGGCTACTGGTCTGCGATAAAAATATTTCGGTTTCTCATATTGCCAATGGTGCCACGCGGCTGCAACCTGCTGTTCTGGGTGTGGGACAAGCGGCAGGCATGGCAGCGGCGCTGTGTGTGCAGCTTGAGTGCGAACCGCGATCGCTACCAGTGAGTCAGCTCCAGCAGGCTTTGCTGACCGATTCGACTGCGCCTGCTGCCGTGATTCCGCTGTTTAATCTGCCCTTGGCTCACCCTGACTGGCTAACGCGCCAGCAGTATTATCTGAAGCACCCCAACGCCTATCCCTACAGCGGCAATGTGCCTCGGCTGGCTGGGGCAACTAAGTCAGCTAGCAAGCAGCGATCGTCTCATTACTACGAGATCGTGGGGCAGCTATCCCAGCTAGCTCCTCAGTCCTATAGATTGTGTTCAGCCGAGCTACCTGAATGTGCGGTTGTCACACTTTGTCCGGTCGTAAATCAGCAGCTCCAACAGATCGACCCTATTCAATCCGTAGGTCTAGCCGGATGGTTTAACCGTGCCGGCAGATGGCTGCGGATCGAGTCTTTGCACTTGCTGACGCCAGAAGCATAATTCTACCAAAACTTTATCTCCATAAGCGTTGAGTTAAGTGTAGTAATTTACACCTGTTTTTTAGCACTTGAAGCCTTGGCATCAAAAACAGCCAAACTCCTTTGAGGCAGGGCTTTTGCCCGAAAACAAAACCGAATTTTATTTCTCTTGAGAACGCAATTTCACACGGAATAGCTTATAAAGTTCAGCGGATGTACTGAATTAGTTTTTCCTGACTCACCCCCAACTCAGACGTAACAGGTATCAGAAGCGCACAACATGGACGATTACTCATGCAAACTGCTTATAAAATTGTGTTTGACTACCTCACGACCCTGACTTTTACAACCGGACTGACTGGTTGGACTATAGTTACCCAAGCTGCAGAACCGCTAAACACCTCTGGAATCGGTCGGAGTCAGTTTAATTCATCTAGTATCAAAGCCAATCGCGGCAGCGGTCGGGTCAATCCTTGGGTTAGTGTAGAGCTAGCTGAGCTTGAGGATGATCGCGGCAGCGGTCGCTTTATCTTCAAGCCTCTTCCTTTGTCTAATCTTCAACTCCTGCCGCTGGGAGAACCTGTCAGCTACCGGGGAACTGGACGCTAGTATCCGTCAAAAAATCTCTGGTATATTTTTTGTACGTCTTTGAAGAACTTCTGACGTGTATCTTTCCCTACCTCATTTAAAATTTAGCCAAAGGTAGACTGCTGCAAAACTCATTCTCACGCATACTCAGAAATAGTTTAAGCTGTAGCAGCGTATTGCCTTTCCCGCACGCCTCCCCATTGAGCAGGTAGCACAGTCATAAAAAAGACTTAGTGTTCATGACCCCTTCTGATGTCTGATATGTTACCAGTTAGCAACGATCTCGATTTGATTAAGCAGCTTAGCCCAAGCTCAATGGATCAAATTATGCTTTACTTGGCCTTCAGCGCGATGAGGCTAGGAGGCCATCGACATGGGGCATTTTTAGACGCGGCAGCTACAGCGGCTAAGTGCGCCATCTACATGACCTACCTTGAGCAGGGCGAAAATCTGCGCATGACAGGGCACCTGCATCATATTGAGCCAAAGCGGGTCAAAGTGATTGTCAAAGAAGTGCAGCAGGCGCTGATGGAAGGAAAACTGCTGAAGATGCTGGGTTCGCAAGAGCCTCGCTACCTGATTCAGCTACCCTATATTTGGATGGAACGGTACCAGTGGCAGCCGGGGCGATCGCGGATTTCGGGCACCAGTCTGACCCTGGACGAGAAGCGTCAGGTTGAAGAGAAGCTCCCTGACAGTCTGCCACAGGCTCAGGTGATTAATGCCTTCCAGTTTATGGAGCTAATTGAGTCCTTACACGATCGTGCTCAAGAGGAACTGCCGCCGGAACGGCGCATGATGCTGAGCGAAGCACTGGCGGAGCATATCCGGCGACGGCTAATTTACTCAGGTACTGTGACCCGAATTGATACACCTTGGAGCTTACCTTTCTACGTTCTAACCCGGGCTTCTTACTCGCCTGCCGATCCGGAAGAGCGTACCTACGTCATGGTAGAAGATACCGCTCAATACTTCCGACTGTTGCACAACTGGGCCGATCGCAGACCCGATACTATGCGCATTTTGGAAGAACTTGACGTGCCGCCTGAGCATCTGGAGACGGCGATGACAGAGCTTGATGAACTAATTAGAGTGTGGGCTGACAAATATCATCAGGCAGGCGGTAAGCCGATCGTAGTGCAAATGGCAATGGGACGTAAAGAAGACTAAGCCTGCGCTATGTCAGCATCCATTACTTCCCAAGCCTGCTGAACCACCCTGCTTAAGCGTTGCCTTAGGGGCTGGGCCAATAGCGCGTCATCTTCTAAAATTTCTGAGAGCAGTTCTTCAAGACTCTGTCCTTGAGAGCGGGCTGCTAAAATTACGCCTGCTAGCGCCACAGCGATTTGCTCAACGGTGACTTCGGCAGGCGCAGGAACCATTGAATCTAAAAGGACTTCTGAAGTAGGATGTTGCATTACGGCTGAATAGAGAAGCAAGGCTTGCGAAAGCGTGTATGTTGTTAGCGATTTGTTAGTGACAATTACTGTTTGGCAAGTTTAGCGCATTTCTTTAAAGTTTTTGCCTTGAATTTGCTGATAGGTTGCCTAATTCTTAAGATCCTGCTTTCCGATGCAAGAAATTTTGTACATAGAAGTCCCGACTCCAGACTTTGCTGCCGTTAAAACCTGGCTACAAACGGCTTTTGATCCCAATGTTGGGGAGAAAGTTAGTACGCCGGATGGCCTACGGCTTGAGTTTTCCTTGCCTAAAGTGGGGCGATCGCAGAAATCGCTACCCCTGGCACTCTCGATCATCGTTTGGCCGCTGCAGCGAACAACCTATCTAAAAGTTTTTCGCTGGGCTACCGCCACAATACCGCAGGAGGGTCTACTGCTACAGCGCCTGACTACCGCAGTTCGCCAGCAGTTTCCGCAACAGTACCCGGCACCTCCAGATATTGACCTATCGCAGCGCTCTGTCTTTGAGACGCTAGGGGCGCGATACCCTAAAACCGTTCAGTATTTTCAGCGGATGCCCAATGGAGAAGCTGATCTAAAGCGGGTCTACTGGTGGGAAAAGCGCTGGCGCGAATCAGTCAGAGCGCCGCACCAGCCAGCTCAGGTATTGTTTAATCCTACCGAAATCTCGCCGGAGCAGCGGCAGGCTTTGGCTGAGGCAGAGTCTTCTGAGCAGTCAGTTTACGATTTGGTTTATGTCGGGGGCGCGTTGGGTATTCTCCATGCCGTTGTTATGGCTAGCTTAGGCTACCGAGTGTTGCTGATTGAGCGGTTACCTTTTGGCCGGATGAACCGAGAATGGAATATTTCACGCGAAGAATTTCAGTCGCTAATTGACCTAGGCTTATTTACCCCAGTGGAGTTTGAGTCGCTGATCGCCCGTGAGTATGAGGACGGCTTTAATAAATTTTTTGATGCTAACAATCCGGCAGTGGCAAAAGCGCCAGTTTTACATACGCCCACGGTGCTCAATATTGCTCTCGACTCAGACAAGCTGCTGCGACTCTGTGGTGAAAAATTTTTAGCGGCAGGCGGTAAAATCTGGGACGAAACTGAGTTTTGCTGGGCTGAAATCAAGCCTGATGAAGTCAAGGTGTTCACCCAGTCAGTGACTTCACCTCAAGTCTCTCGTGTGGCTAGAGGGCAGCTGCTGGTAGACGCGATGGGGACAGCTTCTCCCATTGCCTGGCAGCTCAATGGAGGCCGAGCGTTTGATAGCGTTTGCCCGACGGTAGGTGCTTGTGTTTCAGGAGGCTTTGAACCCGGCGTTTGGGATTCAACTTATGGAGACGTGCTGTTTAGTCACGGGGACATTTCTAGAGGACGGCAGCTGATCTGGGAACTCTTTCCTGGGCGTGGCAGTGAGCTGACTATTTATCTATTTCACTATCATCAGGTACATCCTGAGAACCCCGGCTCACTGCTGGAGATGTATGAAGACTTTTTCACCATCCTGCCGGAGTATCGTCGTTGCAACCTGGATAAGCTCACCTGGCGCAAGCCCACGTTTGGTTACATTCCAGGTCACTTTAGCACTGGCGGCAGCGATCGCAAGATTGCTTTTGATCGCTTGGTGACGATTGGTGATGCGGCCTCTCTACAGTCACCTCTGGTCTTTACCGGGTTTGGCTCTTTAATCCGCAACCTGCCGCGCCTGAGCGATCTGCTACATTTTGCCCTGCGTCATGATCTACTCAAAGCGCGACAGCTCAATCAGATTCGGGCTTTTCAGAGCAACATTGCGGTCACCTGGCTGTTCTCTAAGGGCATGATGGTACCCACAGGTGAGGCGATCGCTCCCCAGCGCATCAATGCCATGCTTAATACCTTTTTCGGCGTCCTCGGCCAAGAATCCCCGAATACGGCTAATCGGTTCATCAAGGATCGCTTTACCTGGCTGGAGTTCAACCGCATGGCGCTAGTAGCCGCTATGCAAAATCCTGCTTTGCTGCGGTGGATCTGGCAGCTTGCTGGCCCCGCCGATCTGTGGCGCTGGTCGGGGAGCTATTTTAACTTTATGCTCAGCACTTTTTGGAGCTGGCTGTTTAGCTGGCTACCCTGGGTTGTGCAGCGAAGCGAAAAGTGGCTGGAGACATTAAGTCCGGCGATCGCGTTCTGGTTGAAAGTCCGCAGCTACGAGATTACCTACGGTATTGGTCGCCCGCCTGTAGTCAAGCAAGTCATCAGCCCCACTGAAACACCCATCGCAGCAGCTTCAAAACAGAGCCGCAAACCCTCAAGCACCCCATCTGCTGCACCCGACTAATTCAATCAAACCCTACATACGGAGTTCGACTGAGGCTCGCTCAAAGCCCTCAAATCTTAGACCTGGTATTAACAGTATGGACAAATTTGAACATATCTCAGTAAAAGGTTTTCGTCGTCTTCAAAGCACTGAAATTGAGATGAGAAACCTGGTCGTTATGATTGGCGCAAACGGATCAGGAAAAACTTCTTTTCTAGATGTCCTTTCAACACTAGCTGCTTCAGCCAGTGGCAATTTAAATCATACATTGCAACTAAAATGTGGTTTAAGTGAAATTCTGACTAGAGGTAAAGCGCAGGAGCTTGAGATTGAAATCTCAATGAAAGTACCCGATGAAGAACCTTTAAGGTATAGCCTAACTCTTTCACCCAAAGGCTTATCCTATGAAGTTAAAAATGAGACTTTAACCCAGCAGAGAAATCTAAATAGACCTGAGCCATTTAAATATATTGAATCACACATTTTAGATATTAAGTATTTTCCAGGAAGGCAGTGGACTTTTGAGACCCAACTGGGATCATAACCCTCTTGAAACGTCGCTTTCTCAAGTTCCTAAAATGTATCGTGAGCCTGAAAACTTGAGGAAGAGTCTTGCTTCCTGCACCTACTATGGCGCAATTGACGTTTCGGAGAAAAGCCCGATCCGCTTACCTCAAGCCATGCGCCCCGCAAAGCTGTCTGGGGCTGCTGGTGAAGATCTGGTTTCTTGTCTTTATGACCTTCGAGAAACAGGCTGAGATCGTTTTAAAATGGTTGAAAATATTATTTCTGCTGCATTTCCTGATTTTGTTTACACGGGAACCGACGACTTTAAAGATTCCACTGATGCTAAAAATCAGATGCTGGAGTGGGTTGGACACAATTCAAATTTTTATGCTCATACAGCGCTACACGATTTTGAAGCATGGCTTTTGCCATATTGGCCAACCATTCAAGCTTTAGCAAAACACGATCGCTCTGCACCGGGTAGTAGTCCTGAAACTGTGAATCATCAGAAACCTCCTTCCTATTGGATTAAGGAGATTTTTAGTCTGGGATCCCGTAAAAAAGACTATAACAAGCCCATCGATGACAAGGCCATCTCAAAAAAGAATGACCTCATGATTGCTATTCAGGCTTGTCCAGAGTTAAAAGATTTTGTGAATCGAATTATTTCTCTCTGTGGTAGAACCGAGATAAGCTGACCATTTGATTTGAGAGAAAAATCTATATCCAGATGGTTTATCTCAGTTAATGCGCTTGCTAAAAACTTAACAACACATCTACGAAATAGGTGGCTTGCTCTTGGGGAAGCTGGGCAGTTCAACGGCTGCTAGAGACTGGCGTTTTTCGGTGGACGTAGGGATAGACCGTCGGGGGAGGGGGGACTGGCCGTGGCGCTAGCTGTTAGTGCAGGAGGCAAGATTAAGTCTGCCTCTGACAAAAGCGTTTTAGCGGCTACCGGAACTGCG
>JAAUQI010000025.1 GCA_012032345.1 Leptolyngbyaceae cyanobacterium RM1_1_2
ACCCTTGAGGCTAAGAACGGTGCCTGTAAGCGCAAAAGATAGGGACATCATCACCCCGCTAGAGAGTGTCTTCTTCTGCCTGCTGCCGACTAAAATTTTAGCAGTCGGCGTTCTTCCTTGAGCCGTCCCCGCAGCTTCTCATAGTCTTCTAAAATGACGGGGTCAAAAGCAGCTAGCTGAGCCTGATGATGTTCGATGCTGGTGGCTAAATCCGCGATCGCCTGCTGCTGCGGAATCAGATGCAGCGTCGCCAAGTACTGTCCGAAGCTGCGCTCGATCAGCTCTTGGGCCTGCTCTAGCGTATGAGTTTGCAGCAGGTTCAGCACCATGCCATAGCTAGGAGTAAACTGACTAACCAGCGGATCTGGGCCGACCGTGGCTAGATAAGCAGCCTCCTTAGCGCCCTCAAAAGGCGTTTCTACCGCGACGACATAGCCTCTAATATCCATGCCCCGGCGTCCGGCCCGTCCGGCCATCTGCAAAAATTCAGAAGCCGTCAGCAGGCGATGACCGCGATCGGTGCGTTTAGACAGGCTAGAAATGACCGTTGTGCGCGCTGGCATGTTGATGCCCGCCGCCAGCGTCTCAGTGGCAAACACAACTTTGATCAAGCCTGCCTGAAAGAGTTCTTCAACAAAGCTTTTCCAGGTGGGCAAAATACCGGCATGGTGAGCCGCAATGCCGCGATAGAGGGGTTCTACCTGACCCGCACGGGCAGCGTCGGGGTTCCAGGCTAAAAATGCGTCTATCTTTTGCTTGAGTAAGTCTGCTTCTGCCGTTTCTACTAGAGATAGATGGCCCAGTTCATTCACCGCCTGATCGCAGCCGCGACGGCTAAAAATAAAATAGATGGCAGGCAGCAGATTTTTGTGGTGAAGCTGCCCCACCACAAAAGCCGGACTGATGTGATAGCGATTTCTGCTGCCCTGCTGGTCTTTTTGGGCCCGAGACTGGCGGCGCTGCTTTAGGCGAGGATTAAGACCGGTTTGCTGCTCATTTAGCAGCGGAAACAGCCCTTTGGAATGACAGTAGTGAAACTCTAAGGGAACAGGGCGAAAGTCTGAATAGATTAGCTCAGTAGGGCCATGAACCCGGTTAATCCAGTCGGTAAGCTGATCGCTGTTGGCGATGGTGGCTGAGAGGGCGACAAGCTGGACATTGGGGGGGCAGTAAATAATTGACTCTTCCCAAACCGTGCCGCGCTGGCGATCGTTCATGTAATGACACTCATCGAGCACCACTGTCTCTACATCCTGAAGCGAAATTCCCACTTCGCCAATGGGCGTGCCGTAGAGCATGTTGCGAAAAATCTCGGTCGTCATCACCAAGACGGGAGCATCGCGGTTGATGGAGTTGTCTCCCGTGAGCAAGCCTACCTGCTCGTCGCCAAACTGCTGGCGAAAATCTCTCAGCTTTTGGTTGGAAAGCGCCTTGAGGGGAGTGGTATACAAAACCCGCTTGCCACGGGCTAGGGCGCGATAGATGGCATACTCACCAATCAGGGTTTTGCCAGATCCGGTGGGGGCGCAGACAACTACTGATTTATCTGCATTCAAAGCAGCGATCGCTTGCTGCTGAAAGTCATCTAGTTGAAAGGGAAATAGCTGCTCTGTAGCCAGCACAGATTCACTTACCTTAGTCATTATTTTTCATTGTGCCGGAAGTATAGAGGTTCTGAGGCGATTTCAGCAAATCAGCCCCCTGCAGAAAAAAGCCAGCCCAGCGGCTGGCCTTAGTTTTAGAGGCAGATAGTGCAGTCGTTAGCAGTCTTTGACTAATGGGGGAGGTTCAGCAAAAACTTAGACAAAGTGATCAAACATAACTGCTAGACCTGCAGCAACCAGGGTAATGCCGAGGGCTATCAGGGGGTTTTGCCCCTGGCTAACGGCAAAGGTTGTGACAATGCCAGCGCCTAAAGCGGCGATCGCAGATGAAGTTAACCAGTCTTTTCTGGACTCGTACATGCGCTTTAACCGAGGAAGTGAACAGATAAATGCGTGAGAATCAGGCTACCACTCTAACCTCGGCATGTAGCGCAGACTACGGTCATACTGTAACTAAGATTTATGTTGAGTTAGCTTTCTTTACAACTCAAAGTCGGTAAAATCCCCTATTTCCCCATCTGCTGGCCATAGCCGCTTAGCTTGGATCAAGTTTGCCTGCTGCTCTAGTTGAAAGCGTTTTCAGCGGCTGAATTAGTTTCGAGCTGTCGCGTGTTGCCAGCTTTGACCCAGCCTTCTTGCCCATTGCGCGGTAGCCGTACCTGTAGCCACTGCTGGTCGTCGCTGGTGCTAAGCACGATCACTTCTTCGTTGTTTTCCACCCCGCCGAGCTGAGTGTAACTCAGGCCAGGGCCTTCTCGCAGTACCAGGCCAATGGGTTGAATCACGACTGCCTTGTAGCTATTAGGCGGCAGAGCTTCTGCCGGGGGCGCTTCAGGCTCAGCTGACGCGGCTGGGTCTGAGACAGCTGCGCTAGCAGGGGCTGACTGGGCTAGGCTCGCATCATTTTCGTAAAGGGGCTTATCTGGAAGATCGGCCAGACGACTCATAAAGTATCGAGCGGTTGCCACACCAGCCAAAGACAATAAAACCAGCGCTAAAGCAATGCCAATAATTAGCTTGCTCAGACTGAGTAAAAAGCTCCTCATGGAACCGCTCCCCGTTTGCACGTTTACGATTTTCGGCTGTTGAGATAGAAGACCCTCAACAGGCTTTGCAGCCCAGTTATAGCACTTTTACAGGGCACAAACGGGCTGCAAAGCAGAAGTGTTCTACTCTGAACCGCCTAGCTGCTGTTTGAGCTGGCTGTTCATGCTAACTTCGCTGGCCCGTGAGGCTAGCCGCGCCTTGCCTGACTTAGCCCAGTCCAGCAAGGCTTCAACCTGCTCCTGTGCCGATCTTGCCAGCGGCACAATTTCACTGGAGGCTTCTAGGATATCTTCAGTAGTAAAGTCGCGGTTTTGGCTAAAGCCGATGTGCATGGCTTCAATCAGAGCTTGCTCAATTTCAGCGCCTGAAAAGTCGGGGGTTTCGTAGGCTAGGCGGCTGAGGTCGTAGCTGCCCAGGTTTTGAGGTCGTAGCCTGGTCAGATGCACCGAAAAGATTGCCTGTCGCTCAGTCTGATTGGGCAGTCCCACAAAGAAAATTTCATCAAAGCGGCCCCGCCTCAAAACTTCCGGTGGCAAAGACTGGATGTTGTTGGCGGTTGCTACTACAAACACAGGAGATGTTTTCTCGGATAGCCAAGTGATAAAGGTGCCGAAGACGCGGCTGGTTGTGCCCGCATCGCTGCGCCCGTCTACGCCAGCAAAGGCTTTGTCAATTTCGTCAATCCACAAGACGCAGGGGGCCAACGCCTCGGCTAGCTGAATCATCTGGCGCGTGCGTGACTCAGACTCACCCACCAGCCCGGCAAACAGACGGCCCACATCTAGTCGCAGCAGCGGTAGGTGCCAGTGATGGGCGATCGCTTTTGCCGTCAGCGATTTGCCGGTACCCTGAATGCCTGCTAGCAAAAGACCTCTAGGATGAGGCAGCCCGTACTGACGCGCTTTTCTGAAAAGCATGGCCTCGCTTTAGCAGCCAGTCTTTGAGATTGTCAAGTCCGCCAATGTCAGAAATATCCTCACGGGCTGGATAAAAGTCTAAAATCTGGGTCTGGCGGATGGTTTGCTGTTTTTCTTCCAGGATTAGCTCAATGTCGCTGGGCTGAAACTCGCCGTGGGCAGCAATGCCGCGCGCTAGCACCCGGCGAATACGCTCAATCGAAAGCCCCTGACACGATCGCACCAGCTCGTCTAAAATGCGATCGCTCAGCACAGTCCTCATTGCGGCTAGCAGCCGCTCTACCTCAGCGCGAATTTCTTCTACGGTGGGCAGCGGAAACTCCTGCACTGTGATCACATCGCCTAAATCTTCGGGAATAGAGAGCTGCGGCGACAAAATAACTATGTTCTTGGGCTGCGATTTGAGCAGACGCGCCAAGTTTCGTAGCTTGCGTGAGATGGCGACATCGTCTAAAAAGCGGTGATAGTCTCGCAAAATACAGATTGCCGCTGCCGTAGACGGCAGTTTCTCGACAAACTCCAGCGCCTGCAGGGGATTGCGCCGGCCAAAGCCAGCATCATTGAGATTGGCATGATAGCCGTCTACAAAGTCCCAGGTGTAGACACTGCGCCCTTCCTGCTGAGCGCAGGCTGCGATCGCGGCCTCAGCCCGCTCCTCTTCTTTTGTCGGCACGTAGAGCAGGGCGTAACGGGCACGCAGGAGCAGGCTCAGTTCCTCACGAAAGCTCATAGTATTTGCGGGCCTTTACAAAAATGAAAGTTAATCAATTTTTGGCTGGGGTAGCTGTTGCTTGAGAGCTGCTAGCGCCGCCCAGCGATCGTCGGCTGACCCGATCTGCGATGGCGATGTCGAGGGCAACGATATACCCTCACAGGCCGAATCGCAAAGCTGCTTTTGGGGAATCGCTAGACAAAGCTGCTGATATAGCCATTCGCTGGGATAGAAGTGGCCTTGAGGAGACAGAGACTCTACTAGGTCGTCTAGGGGAACTTCTCGCTCTAGAGCTAGAGCTGCCTCTGGCACAGAGTCTTCTAGCCAGAGCAGCTCAGACGCTTTTACCACTAGCCGATGATTGTAGTTTTGCAGGCAGCGGTAGCAGGTCAGCGTTTTGATGGCCTCTGCCTGCACCTGCACCTCTAGAAAATTACCGTGATGGGTCACGGCAATTTCTCCTTTTACAGGGGTTAATGTGTCTAGATCGTCAAAATTCTCCCGAAACGCAAAGCTTAAAGTTCTATCGGGTGCTTTTGTAAGCTGGGGAATAAAAATAGCTTCCATCGGTCAATGCCTGGTGGGATTGCCTGAACTGACGTTGAGAAAACTAGGTATTCTCAGTGTTATCGGTATTTTCAGTATTTTCAGTTGTGACTGGCCGGACAACTAAGCGCCGATCGGGTTCTTTCCCTCGGCTAAAAGTTTCAAGCCCCTCATAAACTTTCAAAAAATTGTGCATTTGTCGCCGCTCAGCCGAAGACAGCGAGGCAACTTCATACTCCTGCTGGGCTGCCTGCACCTGCTCGACGGCTTCAGCCGCGATCGCCCTTAGCTCATCCTGCCGTCGAGCGCGATAGCCTGCAAGCTCAACTGTGTAAGCCTGCTGTTCAGACTGCGGAACGCCCAAATTGAGCGTTGTATTTGCTAGATACTGAATCGAGTCCAGCACCTCACCTTGGGGGCCAATCAGCTGCTCAATTTGCTCCGCTGAGAGGGCCGCTTCCTCCATAACCAGCCAGTAACTGATACCCGCTTCATCAGTGACCGTTTCTTCCTGCACCGCTATTGCTTGCCCTGAGAGACTCAGAAGGGTTTGCAACCATTCAATACCAACTTTACTGGTTAATTTAGTCATAGCTATCCGACCGCTAGGCTTTCTTCTTAGAGCGCTTTGGCTCAAAAGGCAGCGACTGACGATCGTCGCCATCTACTATCTTTGCCGATTCCGCATCCACAATCTTTTGCAGATTTTCTGGCAGAGGTTCTCGTGACAAAATAAAGGTCTGCAGGGTCTGAAACAGGTTTGCAATCAGCATGTACATCAGAACACCGGCAGGCAGCGGGAAAAACAAGAACATGCCCGAGAAAATCAGCGGCGTGAACTTGTTGACCGCGTTTTGCTGAGGATTGGCAGCATCAGATCCCTGACCCGAGAGAATCTGGTTTAGATACAGGCTAAGACCAAAGAACAGCACCATGCCCAGGATGTCCCAGTGGATTTCACCGTTGTCTCCAGTGACGCCAACCCGGCCCAGCGCCTGAATAAACAGGAAGCCTCGACCTGCGGCTAAACCGGGCAGCGTGACTTGAACCGTAACATCGCCAGAGTCAAGCGCTTTGATATTGCCCTCTTGATCAATATCAACTAGCTCAGACCCCTTGGTGACCTGCCACTTAGAACTAATATCTTGTTCGCTGCCAAACTCGCTGACCAGCGACTGCAGCGGTTTACCATCAGGAGTCTGCAGGCGGATAGCCGTTTTTTCGCCCTCAACTAGCTTGTTGCCCCCAGGGACTACAGCAGCTACCTGAAAGTGGGTGCCGTCTGCAATATAAATATTCTTGGGTGAGGTGGCAAAAGCCTGGGGCTGAATTTGCTCGATCTTTTCCTGCGGAAAAATCTGGAAGTTGACATCGTAGCTAATGTCTGAAAACGGCGATCCGCGCAGCGTTGCGAACAGGGCAAACAAAATAGGCATCTGCAGCAGGACGGGAAAGCAGCCAGCTAAAGGATTGCCAAACTCCTTGTAGACCTGGCTCATTTCCTCCTGTAGCTTAGTGGGATTGTCCTTGTAGCGTTCCTGAATTTCTTTAACCCGCTTTTGCATTAAAGGCTGGGCTACTTTCATCCGACGCATGTTGCGGATAGAGCCTGCATTGAGAGGATAAAGCGCAAAGCGAATGACTAAGGTTAGCGCTACGATCGCTAAGCCATAACTCGGCACAATCCCGTAAAAGAAATCCAGGATTGGCAACATGATGTTGTTAGAAAGAAAGCTAATGCCAAAATCCATGCGCTCTGTGCCTTAAACGTCTGGGCCGTAATAAAAAAGTCTTAGCTGATCTATGTTAAACCATTAGCCCCTGTGCTCTAGAAAACAAGCAGGTGAGGCAAGCCGATCCCTGCAAAATCAGACTCTTTAGGGCTTCCTCATCTTAACAGCTCAGCTTGCTTTCTAACGGCGACCCGCCCCTTTCACTCTGGCTATTTGGCTGGCTATTTGACTGGTTTTAAGCGGGTATTAGCTGCCAATGCTACCGCTGACGGTGCGAGCTTTAGAAGAAATTTTGTCACTGACGTAATCGTAAATTTCACGAAACCTAGGTAGGGCGCGCAGCTCTATCCGACTCCCGTCTTTGAGCGTAATCACCATATCGCCCCAGGCTCCCAATCCACGAGAGACTGTCACAATCTTGGCAACTTCAGAGTAGACAATGTCAGAGCGATCGCGCCCCATCCAGCCCCCTGTGACCGAGATCCGGCGGCTGGTAATGCGGTAGCGCAGCCAGAAGGCCCGTACGATGGCTCCTACCGTTAGTGGAATGAAGATAACCATAAATCCCAGCAGGAGGTTGAAGATCAAATCTCCCACATGAGGGCCACCTTCATAGTAGACGTCTTCTTTAATGCCCATTACTGAATTACCTCAAGCTTGGCTAACGTATCTTCCAATTCTCGCAAAAATTGCCCATATTCGCATTCAACTGCGCTGGGCTGTACGGTAATTACGATCCACCAGCCGTCTGAGAGCCGAGGTAAGAGCTGGTGGAGAGCTGCCCCAATTTGGCGCTTGATGCGATTGCGAAGAACGGCACGTTTACTGACTTTTTGACTGATGGAAATGCCAATGCGCGTTGGCAACTGCACAGCTAGTTCACCACGCTCAAGCCTGAGTCCGCGTACACCCAGATGGGACGAATGGCTGCGATCGCCGTAGCGATAAACAGCTGTAAATTCTTTTTTATGCCTCAATCGGTGCTGCTTTGGCAGGGCCACAATCAGAAAAAACAGATGATAACGACAGCGGGTTAAACAAAGCCTTTCAGACCGTTAACCTGAAACCCGCAAGCCAAAAATACGTCAACGCAAAGTGGGGTCAGGCAAAACACCAAACCCCACTCCAAACTTTTGCAGGAGCCAGCTCGTAAAACGTAGCTGTCTGCCCCATAACAAACAGCCTTCTATACGGCCAGCTTAGCCCGCCCCCGGCGACGACGGGCTTTGATAACCTGCTGCCCGGTTTTCGTACGCATCCTGGCCCGAAAGCCAGAAGTGCGCTTGCGCTTGCGATTGGTACCCCCAAGGGTGCGCTTAGTCATGGCCTATGAATCCTATGAAAATCAGCAGTCTTTGATTATATCATCTTTGCCAGGGACGCTCAGCCGCAACTTCAACCTGCCAGGTGCCGATGTAGCGCCGCACAACGTCTCCCTGATACAGAACCCTTAGATTAAAACTGTGCAAACCGTAGCGGCGAGGATTACGGACGTCTAGCAAAGCCACCACGAACTCAGTATCGGCAGGAATAACTTCTTGAGTGTAAATCTCTAGCCGATTGCTCTCCCGATCCCAGGTGACGCTTTCAATCGGAATAGTTTCACCGTTGCGACCACCACGAGAACTGTTGACCCGAATTTCAATATTCTCAGGATCTAACGTAGCGCCGTTAGGTCTACGGGTAAAGGCTTCGGGATAGCTAATTTCAATTTCGCTAATGCCGCGCTCTACCTTGTTGCTGTCTACCTGCAGGTAGTAACGGGCATCGCTGTTGCGAGGCGTATTGTTATCGACGATGTAGCCCAGTCGAAAGTCTGGGTCAACTCCCCCAAAAATGGTGAATCCAGGTGCTGTACTGCCACTTTGAGCCTGACCTGGAGCTGTAAAAAATCCAGACCAGGCACCTGAAATCGCTAGACCAGAACACATCAGGCTAGCTAAAAAACGAGCTTTAGTTCGGTTAGAAGCCATAGAAATATTACACTCCTTATATGAGCGCATCTGTAGCTTGACTGGTCGCTGATGCTGCTACAGGTTACAGAGCTTTAGCATTATACATCGACTTCAGTAAATTTCAGACAGCCCTTTACTATAAACACTCATCTCTGGTGACGCAGCTTTTCTGATAAAAGTGCCGAGTTTAGGGTTTTCTTGGGTGTCCAGATTAGCAGAATTTATGTGATCTGCTGAGCGCTGATTTGGAGCTAGGCCACGGTTCCGTGGTCAATGGACAAGTCTGAAACCGCTGCGATCGCTCGCTTACCGCTGAGGGCCTCTATTTCGTGTCGAGGCTCCGTCTCTGGGGGTAGCATGGCGGGCTGGAGTTCGATCTGCTCCTCAGCAAACCGGACTTCGTCATCGCTCAGATGCAGGAGGCGCTGCAGCGATCGCAGCCGACGACGAATAATCGGGTGCGGTGGGTTTTCTAACTGAATCGCCTCTATATAGACCTGCTGATACTGCTCCAGTTTTTGGCGTTTCTCCTCGTGGGGCAAAAGTACCTGAGCCTCTAGCGCCGCCGCTATTTGGGATGAGAGTCCTAGATTTTCTTTAAGAAAGTCTAGAACTCTGCGACTCTGGGGCGTCACCGTGCCGTAGTTTGCTGATACGTACTCTTCTACACTGCGACGATACTCTTGCTCAGGGGTATAGGCGGGTAGCTGCATCAGTGTTAGATGAGCGCTGTCGCCTAGGGCATACATAAAAGGGTAAATTTCTAAGCTGGCCTCTTTGGTTTTGCGATAAATGTAGTGATGTAGCTCATCTGCAGAAATAATGCTGTCTCCATTGATGTCAGCTAATTCTGTGCGAATACCTTCAATTAATATCTGAGTGTACAACGGCAGCGGTCCTTGATCTGTCAGGGTCAGCGACTGGCCGCTGCAGGTTAGAATGACGCGATTTTTGCTGGCCAAGTGGGCTAGATTGATCGAGCCTAAAATGGAGGAACTTTCCGTCAGGGCACCATACCAGCCACAGTCTAAAATTACTATCTGCCGCTGCGATAGGCTGCTATCAAGCGAACCTTTAAGAAAACTAGCTGAAAGGGCAGTTGTCTGGAGATGATTTGGATCAGTACTGGCAGATGCTAGGTAAATTTTTTTTGGTTTCTGCCTCCATCAGACCGGAACCGAAAAAGTACAGCAAACGCAGATCGCTGGGTTCTGCGTTGGTGCAAAGCCGTGCGATCGCCTGGCGAGCTTGCTGAGCATCGGGATTGATTAGTGTTTCTATGTCGGTTGCTTGGAAGGGAGCATGTTCTGAGGTGATGGTCTCGCGGAGTGCTTGAATTGTCTTGCTGGCAACTCCTAATGGGTTTGATTGCAGCCAGGCTCCAGTTCTATCTACCCCTACCAGCAGTGCTTTATTCGTCATCTTGCTCCCTCTAGCGCCTACACACCTGTAAAACTAGGCTCACAGATACGCTCTTCTACCGCAAATGCTGACTGTCAGGATGTTTGATTTTTTTGCTTAGATAGGATCAAAGTCAGTACCGATGATTTATCGCTCAGTTACCTATGGCTGCTCCCTCATCTGCCCTAAAACTGCCTAAGCAAACTCTCCACGGCATCCATCACATTGCCTTGAATGTACAAAATATGACCGCCTCTCGTCAGTTCTACGGCGACATCTTGGGCCTGCATGAACTGACTGGGGCGGAAGTGCCCAAAACGCTGAAAGATTTGGTGGCTGAAGGCAAAATTGCCAACTTTAAGCTACCAGACAGCACCGTTTTGGATCTATTTTGGGAGCCTGACCTGGCTCCGCCTCATCTCAACCCCCGCCAGCAGTTTACCCGAGCCAACCATCTAGCTTTTGATATTGCCCCTGAGCTGTTTGATCTGGCGATCGCAGTGCTACGGCAAAACCAGATACCGATTGATCACGGCCCCATTAGCCGACCCACAGGGCGTGGCATTTACTGCTATGACCCCGACGGGTTTCTAATAGAAATTCGCTGCAATCCAGGGCATGACGACTGACAGATCCCTCTCTCCTGCTACTGCGTCTCAGGCCCAGACCCCGCTGGTGTCGATTCTAAAGCAGTGCGCCCAGCGCTCACAAGCGGCATTTTATACACCCGGTCACAAGCGCGGTCAGGGAGCTTCTGAGCTGCTACGCCAGCTGGTGGGGGCACAGGCGCTGCGGGCCGATTTGCCCGAACTGCCGGAACTCGATAACTTATTCGCTCCCGCTGGGCCAATTCGAGCCGCTCAAACGCTGGCGGCGATCGCTTTTGGGGCTGAGGAAACCTACTTTTTAGCCAATGGCTCAACCTGTGGGCTACAGGCGGCTATACTGAGCGTCTGCAGCCCTGGCGATAAAGTTTTGGTGCCGCGTCAAGCTCACCGGGCAGTCTTCTCGGCGCTAGTGCTGGCAGGGGCCATGCCTGTCTGGCTACAGCCCGACTACGATCTAGGGTGGGGTGTGGTGCGCGGCGTAAATCTGTCACAGGTTGAGCAGGCACTCACGCAGCACCCAGATATCAAAGTCGCTGTCTTAGTTTCACCCACCTATTTGGGTGTTTGTTCTGACGTGGCTGCGATCGCCCAATACCTGCATCAGCGCGGTCTGCCACTGCTGGTGGATGAGGCTCATGGGCCGCATTTTTGCTTTCATCCAGACTTGCCGACCTCAGCGCTGGCGGCGGGGGCTGACCTGGTGGTGCAGTCTACCCACAAAGTTTTGGGGGCGCTGACCCAGGCCGCCATGCTGCATGTTCAAGGGACGCTGATTGAGCGCGATCGCCTAGGACAAGCGCTACAGATGACGCAGTCAAGCAGCCCTAATTACCTACTGCTGGCTTCATTGGATGCGGCCCGACAGCAGATGGCAACCCAAGGCTATCAGCTGATGGCCCAGACGCTAAAGCTTGCCGAAAAGGCGCGATCGCAGCTCAGCACTTTAGCGGGTTTGCGGGTGTTGTCTCCCGAAAATTTGGCTCCTAGCCCGCTCGATTTAACCCGTCTGACTATTGAGGTAGCCGGACTGGGCCGCACTGGCTTTGAGGTAGATGAGTGGCTGCACAATCAGCTCAGCGTGACTGCTGAGCTACCAACTTTGAGCCACCTTACCTTTATCATTAGCTTGGGCAATAGTGCTGCTGACATAGCGCAGCTTGTAGCGGCTTTTCGGCAGTTGACCGCCCAGACCCGCTCTCAGCCGGTAGTCTCGATTCGGCCCCTACCGGCTTACACACCGACACCGCTGCTCTCGCCCCGACAGGCTTTTTTTGCCCCGGCCCAGACCGTCAGCGCGGCGGCTGCGATCGGCCAAATCAGTGCCGAGCTAATTTGTCCTTATCCGCCGGGGATTCCGCTGGTATTTCCAGGTGAAGTAATTGAGCCAGCCGCGATCGCCTATTTGCAGGCTATTCTCAAGGAGGGGGGAGTCGTGACGGGCTGTGCTGACCTCAGCCTGCAAACGCTCAAGGTTGTCAAAGCCTGAAAGACTAGCGATCCTAGTGATAGTTTCCAGGACTCAAGACGCGATGGTTTCTCTCTGGCCTTACACCACGCCCGGTATTCCAGATGCTCTGTTTGAGCAGCTTCCCGGTATTCCCATGAGCAAGCAGGAAGTTCGGCTTTTGGTGCTGGGCTATCTGCGGCTAAAAGCAGACTCGCTGCTTTGGGATGTGGGGGCAGGGACGGGCACAATTGCGATCGAAGCGGCCCTGCTCTGTCCTACCGGACAGGTGATTGCAGTAGAGCGGGATCAAGAAGTGGCTAACCTGATTCGTCATAACTGCGATCGCTTTCAGGTGAGTAATGTTGAGGTGATTGAAGGCAGTGCGCCAGAGTGTCTGCCCCAGCTGCCCCAGCGGCCCGACTGTATATTGATTGAAGGTGGTCGGCCCCTACAGGCCACTGTAGGAGAAGCCTGGCGATTGCTTAAGGACAGCGGGCGGGTGGTGGTAACCGTCAGTAGTTTAGAAAATCTGTATCAGGTGTCAGAAAGTTTCTCAAAACTTCAGGTACGCAATATTGAAGTAGTGCAGGCCGCAGTCAATCGGCTAGAAGTTCGCGGCTATCAGCAGGCGTTTGTCGCCGTTGATCCCATTTTTGTTTTTAGCGGTGAGAAGCTCGATTAGAGCTGCTGGCAAGCTTGAATTGCGACTTGAATCACCTCTAGCAGCGGCGAACTAGGGGCTGCTGAAGACAGGTTGCTCAAGGGCGCTAAACAAGGAAAAATCTTGAGGCCAGGAAACCTGTTGGCAAGCTGGGTCATCTCGTTGGTCAAAGTGACGACTGGCAGACTAGAGAGTGAGGGCTGCTGGCTCAGCCGTCTGAGGTAAGAATCAGGATCGCTAATGTCTGGATCTAACAAAATCACCTGAGGATGCCAAATTTTTGCCAGCAGTCGGGCTTGGTCAATATCATCTACTTCTAAAACCCGGCACTGATACTGCTGAAGCAGCTGATCAAGCGAGTTTAAGGGGCCGCCTAGCGCGTTTGACTGCTTCAGCAAGAGGACGGTTGCGGCGGCTAGGGTTGGCTCTGTGGCCAATTTGAGCTGGGTAAAAAGCTGATGCAGCATATTTGCAGCCAGTGGTAAATGCAAAACGTGATCAAAACGTCCACCGTGAGGAAGGGGGGTATTTGACGGCGCGATCGCCACCAGCGTCAGCGGCTCCTCGGCCTCTGCCCGCAGCTGCTGGGTGAGCCACTCGCTGTTGAGGTCGTCTGCCCTCAGATCAATCAAAACCACAGGGGGGCGCAGACGCCGCACTTTTTCCAGCGTTTCCTGGGAAGAACGGGCGATCGCAGGCCAGTAGCCCGACGGCTCAAGCGCTTGGGCTATAGTCTCTATATGGGTCGGATCCTGCTCTAAAACCACCACGAGTCCGCTATTAGCTGCAGCAGGAAGGGGCCGAGCGATCGCCTCCGATAGGGTTGAGGCCATTGGCAGCAGCAGCGTAAACTTGCTGCCCTGAGATGCTCTAGAGACAAAGCTGATTTCGCCGCCCTGCAGCTGCGCTAGCTGCCGAACTAAGATCAGCCCTAACCCCGGCCCCGTAAAGCGCTGGGTTAGCGGATTTTCGATCCGCTGCAGGCGATGAAAAATAAAGCGCTGCTGTGCTGTCGGAATCCCGACTCCCGTATCCCACACGCTTAGCAAAATCCAGCCGCCCTGACGCTCAACAGTAAGTCCCAAACCACCGTTTTCAGGCGTACACCTGAGCGCGTTGCTCAGCAGATGAATTAGGATTTGCCGCAGCCGCAGCTCATCAACGCTGAGACACTCCAGCCCTAGCTCAATCTTGAGATGAAACCGATCGAGGGTTAGCGGATGGCTGCGGGTTTCGCCGTCACCGCGCGCCCGATTGTAGTCTTCTGCCTGCAGCAGTGCCTGGTGACAGAGATCGGCTATCTGGATTGACTTCACCGTCAGCGTCATTCGCCCCGACTCAATGCGGGTGAGATCCAAAATTTCATTGACCGTAGCTTTGAGACTGCGGGCGTTTTGGTAAATCAGAGCGGCATAGCGATTTTGGCGATCGCTGAGGGCTCCCAGCCGAGGATCTTGTAAAAGCTTAGACAGCCCCAGCAGCGAGGTCAGCGGCGTTTTTAGCTCATGGCTAAGACAGCCCAGTAGCTCAGCTCTCAGCAGGCTGGTGCGCTCTAAGTCCAGATTGCGATCGCTGCTGAGTGCCTGCACCTGAGGTTGCCCCTGCGAAACCGGCTGCACCATCACTAACCAAAACCGCAAAGCCTGACCGAGCGGATTTAGCTCAGGCAGGGCGCAAAACTGCTGCCGGGCAGCCGTCTCTAGGCCCGATTTGCTGCAGCTAGCACTGTCCTCGTAAACCAACTCGGCTAGGTTAAGTTCAATCGGTACCCGCCAGACCCATAGCTGAGACGAGCCTGCCTCCGGTAGCTGCGCTACATCGGTAGCTGTCATCGGCATGGCTGCTGTTTCAAGACCCAAGTGAGCCAGCGGTGCCTGATTTAGAAATTTGACTGACTCTTCATGGGATGAGCCTTGATATTGTGGGTTGACCTGCGAGGCCCTGAGAGTTGAGAGCGGCTGAGGCGCTGCAGGGAGTGCTGCAAAATGAGCCTGCCAGCTGGCTGTTTGCGCCAAAACCTGTCCTGAGCTAGACTGCACCTGCAGCGGCAGTGGTACCTGCTCAAAGACTTCTACTAAAATCTGCTGACACAGCACCGTCAGGTCGGCTGCTATATCTTGGCTACGGCGATAGCTTTTGATCGGTATTGGTGGCTCGGTTTGCGGCAAATTCGCCTGCATTAAAGAAGCCAGCACGGCTGGGTGTGCCGCCATAAACTGCAGTAGCTTGGCACTGTTAAAAAGTCCCATATAGTGCGATCGCGCATCGACAACTGCCCAATGGGTCTGCTTTTGCGCTAAGCGCTGCCAAAACAACAGCAGCGACGTCTCTGCTGAAACAACGCTCAGCGGCTCTATCTCAGCCGCTAAATGTTCGACGATGGAGCCAGAGACAGGCAGGTCGCCCCAGCCAGAGCGATGAGCGGCAATCAAGGCTGTCCTCAATATGCCAACCGGGTACTGCTCAGAGTCCAGCAGTACCAGATAGTCTTGCTGAAAGCTACCGCAGTGCTGCCATGCCGCTGCTATCGTGCTTGACTGCCTACAGCTAGGCTCCCGGCTCAAAAACTGAGCGATAGAAAATGTAGCCATGAATTAAGGAGGGAATCGCCCCCTGGAAGTGCTGAAGCTGTTGCAGGGTTGCAGCTAAACGTTTGTGAAGCGATATGCTAGATCTGAGCTAATTGAATTCGATCAAAAGATCGTTAAGAGCCAATTAGAACCCAATCTAGTCACCGCTCAAAGCTGCTCATCTAGGCATCGTTGTTGCCGCTAGGCACAATAGGGTTCTACACCTCAATTATGGGGTAGCTTCCTGATTCAGTCGCCTTTGACTTTACAATAATTGTTAAGAATCTTGTGATAGCGGCTAATTATAGCGCTCAAAGGTTTACAGCTGAATCCACTCTACCTCAGCTTAAAATTAGACAATCCATGCTCTCTTTACTTCTAATGCACTTTGTCTTCTAAATTTCTTGTTGGTATTTTCACGCTGACCCCGGCCCTAGCTGAGACTTTGAAGCAAGAACTCAGCCTGGACTCCTACGTGCTCAAACAGATAACAGACGAGGCAGCACTGCTAAGCTGGGCAACCGCCAATCACCCTCAAATTGACTGTCTGATCTTGCAGCGAAATTTAAACACCGACCATCTCTTAGCGCAGCTAGAGACTCATAAAGCACTCCTGCCAATTATTTTGGTAGATGAATCCTCAGCCAGTGCGCTGTCTGCTAAACCTAAAGCAGCCGCTGGCGATTTATTTGTGCCGCAGGCCCTGCGGTCAGTCATAACCTATCTAAAACCAGAACAGCTAGGCAACCTGGAAGACTGCATCCATCAGGCAATCGATCAGTTTTTGGCTCTCTCTCTTGGCGATCGCAACTCTAACAGCCCTCCAGCGATCGAGGATTCTCTGGGCGTGCTGACGACCAAGCAGCAAACGCTTGCTAGGAAACTCAAAGAGCGTTTGGGATATCTTGGGGTTTATTACAAACGCAATGCTCAAAACTTTTTTCGCAACATGACCCTTGCCGAGCGTCAAGAGCTTCTGGAAAAACTGAGTACTGACTACCGTGGAATCGTTCTGAGCTATTTTTCAAAGGACAATACGCTTAATCAGAAAATTGATGACTATGTTAACGTCGCTTTTTTTGCTGATGTCCCTGTGTCTGAGATCGTTGAAATACACATGGATTTAATGGATGAGTTCTCTAAGCAGCTACAGCTTGAAGGACGCAGCGAGGAAATTCTGCTGGACTATCGTCTGACATTAATTGATATTATTGCTCATCTCTGTGAGATGTACCGCCGTTCTATCCCAAGAGAACTATAAAATGTCTTCTTGTTCTCTCTTTTGTTTTATGCTCTACAAGTTAAGACACTGGTTCCATTAGAAAACTTTAATCTGCTATGAGTCCGCTCAAAAAAACTTATATTCTTAAGCTCTACGTGGCTGGCAATACACCCAACTCCATTCGGGCGCTCAAAACCTTGAATAATATACTAGAACAGGAGTTTCAGGGCGTTTACGCGCTTAAGGTTATTGACGTGTTGAAAAATCCGCAGCTAGCTGAAGAAGACAAGATTTTGGCGACCCCTACCCTGGCCAAAATATTACCACCTCCGGTACGTAAAATCATTGGCGATCTCTCAGATCGAGAGCGCGTTCTCATTGGTTTAGATCTTTTGTACGATGAACTGCAAGAAGAAGAGCGCTTCAGCTAAGCTAAACTGGCTTTGCCAAAACGATCTGAAGACAATAGTTCTCTATACTTTTATCAAGCTTTTTCTCCTTGATTTCAACACGGTTTGCTCTCCGGCGATCGGGATTTAATATTTTTGCTGTGATATACCCATGATTCAATCTTCTCAGGACGAAAAAACTTCACTGCCAAGGCCGATGGGGGTACAAAAAATTCGTACTCTGATCGAAGGCTTTGACGATATTAGTCACGGCGGTCTGCCGCTCAATCGCACGACGCTTGTTAGCGGCACTTCTGGCACCGGAAAAACTTTAATGGCCGTTCAGTTTCTCTATAACGGTATTGTTCATTTTGATGAACCCGGTGTCTTTATCACCTTTGAAGAATCTCCAGAAGATATCATCAAAAATGCTCAAAGTTTTGGCTGGGATTTGCAGCAGCTCATTGATAACGGGCAGCTTTTTATCTTAGACGCCTCTCCCGACCCAGAAGGTCAAGACGTAATTGGCAACTTTGATCTTTCCGCCCTGATTGAGCGCATTCAGTATGCAATTCGCAAGTACCGTGCCAAACGGGTTTCGATTGACTCAGTCACGGCGGTTTTTCAGCAGTATGACGCTGCTTCTGTGGTGCGCCGGGAAATTTTTCGGCTGGTGGCTCGCCTCAAGCAGATAGAAGTCACGTCGGTTATGACAACCGAGCGGGTAGAGGAATACGGGCCAGTGGCTCGCTATGGTGTAGAAGAGTTTGTCTCTGACAACGTGGTCATCGTACGCAATGTGCTAGAAGGTGAGCGCCGCCGCCGCACAATTGAAATCCTGAAACTGCGCGGCACTACCCATATGAAAGGAGAATATCCTTTTACCATTACCGACCAGGGAATCAATATTTTCCCACTGGGGGCAATGCGCCTGACGCAGCGATCGTCTAATGTTCGGGTGTCGTCTGGCGTGCAAACGCTGGATGAAATGTGCGGCGGCGGCTTTTTCAAGGACTCTATCATTTTGGCAACGGGGGCCACCGGAACAGGCAAAACCCTGCTGGTTAGCAAATTTTTAGAAACAGGCTGTAGAGCGGGTGAACGAGCGGTTTTGTTTGCCTATGAAGAGTCACGGGCGCAGCTTTTTCGCAATGCCTGTTCGTGGGGAATTGACTTTGAAGATCTAGAGCAGCAGGGTTTACTAAAGATCATCTGCGCTTACCCAGAATCGGCTGGACTCGAAGACCACCTGCAAATTATTAAATCTGAAATCACCCGGTTTAAACCCTCTCGAATGGCGATTGATTCGCTCTCTGCACTCGATCGCGGCGTCAATAATAATTCATTTCGGCAGTTTGTCATTGGGGTAACAGGTTACGCCAAGCAGGAAGAAATCACAGGATTTTTCACCAACACCACCGAGCAGTTTATGGGTTCCCACTCGGTGACGGATTCTCATATCTCAACCATTACCGACACGATTTTAATGCTGCAGTACGTTGAAATTCGCGGTCAGATGTCACGAGCGCTCAACGTTTTTAAGATGCGTGGCTCTTGGCACGATAAAGGCATTCGTGAGTACACGATTAGCGACAAAGGGCCTGAGATTAAAGATTCTTTCCGTAATCTAGAGCGCATTATCAGCGGTTCACCCACCCGTATTACGGTTGACGAAAAGAGCGAGCTGTCGAGAATTGTCAAAGGAGTACAGGGGGATGCTTTGGGCAAATTATAGCTCCGTGTTCGCTAAACCCGGCCAGGGTCTGCGCCAAGCTCACGCAGTCGAGCCGCGCGGCGTTCTGCTCGCTCTTTAGCAGTTAGACAGCGATCGCCTTTTTGAGAAAGCAGGCCAGTGGTTGGGTACTGGGTACTCACCAGAGTTAAACCAGATTAAGCATTGTTGGTTATGGCTCAAGATTTTCATTCGCAGTTGAACCTTTACCTGCCGCTACGGTGCAGAGAAGTCTCAAGCAGTGGTTTCAGGCTCAAAAAATTGTGCGTGCCTACGGTGAAGCCGCAAGACCTTTGAGTGTTTATGCCCTTGCTACCAGTGTCTATCGAGATGCCAAGGAGATGCTGCCTGGGGTTTCGACAATCCTTGTAAATGTAGCCCTATCAGGGGAACGGCTTCTAATCGCTATGACGGCGCAGCCTCTAGTGCCCCTGCTACTGCATTTGCTCCACTGATACACGGGGCAAGGGCGCACGTAGAGGAGGATTGAAACTCCTAGGGGTCTGGGCGAGGGGCTTGCCGTAGCCCATAGCTCAGTGAAGGCGGTGTGAAGTTTTAGAGCCTAGTGAAATTAGCATTGATCCCAGATAAAGTTTATGAGGAACTGATTAAGCAGCGCATCAGTCTATGAAGATAGTGTGGCTCTAATGGCAAAAAGCCCGTCACCGCAGTGGATCTGTCATGTACTGATTCCCTAAGCTAAAATGCGTGTATTCACGGTTTTGAATTATGTATTTCTGAGACACTGTGTCAAGATGTGGGTGAAGATGTCTACCGGATTGTGCGGATTTCCCTTTGATTAGATAGAAAGCAATCTTTAGCAGCTCTTTTTACCCAGCTCCAGCTTATGTTTCCTCAACATTACAGGCAGCCAGCTCGCTCGCAGCCCCTTGAAGTCGCTGAATGCGAGTGTGATAGCGCTCCGGCAGACATCATCCCTGCCCTCTTAGAACTCCACGTCGCCACTGAAGCACCACTGGCCTCTCGCTCGGTTACTGATACTGAAACCAGCCTTGATTGGACAAGTTTGCCTACTTTCACGTTGCTAACCGATCAGTTTCAGCATTTGGGCATTGTCTTTGAAAATGCAGTTGTGGTAGAGCCGTCTAACCCGGCTTATCCAACCTACTCTGCGATCGCCTAGTGACTGGTTCGCCTAAAGCCGGCTGGATTGTAGCGTCCTTTGTGCGGCCAGTTAAGTCGGTAAGCGGACGGATCACCTGCTCTCGCCCTATGCTGCTGATTGCTTTTGATCCGCAGCAGCGAATTGTAGCTCAAGAAGAAATCGCGGATGCCAATTTAGCCACTTCCAAATCTGGCATTAATCCCAATCAGCTATTGCAGATTGAGGGAGACGATATTCAAAGCGTCAAGTTTCACTGTTTGGGTGGGCAGTTGACAATCGACCAGCTATCTTTTCAATAGAAAGATAGCTATCGCAAAAGGACAAAAGGTGCTGGCTCAAGTAAGTAAATGGCTGAGTTTTTTCAGTCATTCCCCTTTGTAATCTTTTTTGTGAGCGATCGCAGCCTGACTTTCCATATTTGAAAGAATAATTTTTTCCAATTCTCTTTAATACCTAAAAGTTACGACATCTAGCTGAGATCTTTGCTATTGTCCTGGGATAATTACGCAGATCTCTCAAATAAATAGAGTAGAACTACTGAGTGAGTTCTGGTATTTATCAAGTTTTTCATCTCAGTTCAGTAATAAACCCCCAACAGAATGTAAAAGTTCCAGGTATCAACTTTTTGTAATGGATACTGTAAGACCCTTCAGGGGTCATACCCCTCTTGAGGAGACAGGGACAGCGCGGATATGTTGAGAGCATGAATGAGCATCGTCATCTTTTCAATGTTTCAGTCAAAGTTCAAAAAGTTATGCGATTAAGACAGCCTGTTCACTATTATGCTTGGCTATTTTTTAAGCCACGTTGGTTCTTCGATTTAGTTCCCAAACTTCAAGAGAAATACCCTACTGATTTAATCTTTTTTGTAAGACTGTCATTTTTCTAATGATTGGTGTTGCCTTTTTCGCTCAATCCTCTTGTCAAGAAAAGCTTTAGAGGATGTCTTAAAAGTCTCTGAGGTATCTACACTCTTCTAATTCCCATAAATCCTCCTAAAAAGGTAACTTTCAACTCGATTCCTCCCTTCATAAAAGGCGTTAGAGAGGATGTTTGAGTATTAAATATGACCGCGTATTCCTTTTCAAACAGCTTCTAAGAGTTCGCTGAGCCAACACTACAGTATCCAAACAAGGTTTTTTCGGCTATTCGCAGTTAATTCAGGGTTCAATTTCAGCTCACTTCTTAACACCGTTTGCTCATTTCTAGGTTTACTGAGTTCCTTTCCTGCTACGGCCTGAACTAGAGCAAGTGAAGCAACTCGTTACGATTTTTCGGAGGTCATCTACAAATGGTACGAGACGCCTTGGTGGTCGGCATCAGCCACTATCAAAGACTGCCAGTTCTGCACGCTCCTAGCTACGATGCTGAGGCGATCGCCTGCTGCCTGCAAAACTATGGTGAGTTTCGAGTTCACCGGATGCCAGAGGTAATTGAGGCAAACACGCCCAAAGTAGGCCAGCATACGGCTGTGACCACCCGCCAGCTTGAAAATGCCCTGATTCAGCTGTTTAAGCCATCTGGCAAGTACGTCCCTCAAACGGCTGTTTTTTACTTTTCAGGTCATGGTTTCCAGCGCAATGCCGGTATTCGGGAAGGCTATTTAGCCACTAGCGAAACCGACCCTGACACAGGCGCTTACGGCCTTTCTCTGTTCTGGCTGCGACGGCTGCTACAGGAAAGCCCTGTACCGCAAAAAGTAATTTGGCTCGACTGCTGCCATAGCGGTGAATTTCTCGACTTCCTAGAAGCTGATCCAGGTGCCCGCCAGGGAAGCGATCGCCTATTTATGGCCGCTTCCCGTGAGTTTGAGGCTGCCTATCAGTCCCTCAAAACGGACTACAGCGTTTTTACAGAAGCTCTGCTTAAAGGACTCAAGCCAGAGCTAGCAGAACTGAGCGTGGTAACCAGCCATAGTCTAGTGCGTTCAGTGAGTCAGCAGCTCAAAGGCGAAATTCAGCAGCCCTTGTTTGAAACTTCCGGCAGCGAGATTATCCTGACCCGCGCTGTTGGTTGCCCGGTAGCCTTGCCAGCTTCTCCCACTTCGACCCTCGATCGCTTAAAGCAGCTATCGCTAAAATTTTGCCCCTATCAGGGACTAGCCCCTTTCAGCGAGCATCACGGCGAATTTTTCTTTGGTCGGGAGGAGTTGACAGCACAACTTCTGCAAAGTGTTCAACAAAATCGCTTTAGCGCAGTGGTAGGGGCTTCCAGCAGCGGCAAAACCTCCCTATTACGCGCAGGCTTGATCTATCAGCTGCAGCAAGGCCGTCTTCCCGGCAGTCGTCAATGGCAAATCCGGTATATCACACCCACAGAGTCGCCGCTGACAAGTCTTGCATCTGCTTTTATTGATGCTGAGGCGACGGGGCTGACCCGGGCCGAACAACTCCGTCAGGCTATGGGCTTTCTGGCGGCGGGTGGACGCGGACTCAATCAGCTAGTGCAGGCTAGTTTTACACCGCCTCACTCCACAGTTCAAACAGCTCTTCAGCAGCAGACTCGCCTGCAGCCAGCGGTTAAGCCCCAGATGCTTTTGGTAATTGACCAGCTAGAGGAAGTTTTCAGCCAGTGTCAGGATGAAACCCAGCGGCAGCAATTTCTGGAGTGCATTTTGCAGGCCCTACAGGAGCCAGAAACTCGCTTACGCATAGTAGTTGCTCTTCGGGGGGACTATCAAGATGCTCTAGGTCGCTATCCGACCCTGTCAGTTTTGATGCGCCAAAGCCTGCTGATGGTGCCCCCTCTCAGCTACGAAAAAATTAAATCTACTATCATTGAGCCTGCTAAAAAACTCAAAATTCAGTACGACCCCAATCTGCTCTACAGCATTTTGCTAGACGTTGTAGGTGCCCCCGGTGAACTGCCGCTGCTCCAGCTAGCGCTAGCAGAACTCTGGCACCGACAGATTGCCGGATCAGCTCAAACATCGGCTGATCTCTCCCTTGAAGCCTACGCTGAGCTAGGGGGAGTACGACAAATTTTGAGTCAGCGGGCCACAGCCGTTTATGAGAGCTTATCAGTAGAGGAGCAGCGTGCAGCCCAGCGAATTTTTCTGTGTCTTTGTGAGCTAGGAGAGGGAACTGAAGACAATCGGCGGCGAATTCAGAAGGCTGAGTTAATCAACCCTGAATTTTCGGCTGAGCTAGTTGAGCAAACCTTAGAAAAACTGGTTGCCGCTAAGCTACTCGTTGTGAACTCGACCCAGCCAAGTAGTTATACCAAAACTATGAGGGCCAGAACTATGAGGGAGTGGCCAGATCAGCTAGACGGGGACAACGCTACGCCGACAACAGTTAACACAATTGATATTGTGCATGAATCTCTGGTGCGAAACTGGCCGCTCCTGCGAAGTTGGCTGCTGGAAAAGCGAGAAATTTTGCGGCAGCAGCGGCGATTAGAAACTGCTGCCCAAGAGTGGCAGCAGCAAGGACAGCCGCTTGAGCTTGACTACCTGCTGTCTAAAAACCGCCTGAGCGAGGCAGAGCTTTTCTGGCAGCGGCATCCATCTGAGCCTTCGGCTTTGGCCCAGCAGTATCTCAAGCAAAGCCGCCAGGTACGCCGCCGCACCTGCCTGCGGGTTGGAATTTTGGGATTTCTGCTGCCCTGTGCTGTTTCAACCGGACTGGTCTGGCTGCTAAACGGGCAGCAAACCCATGAGGCTGTGTCATTAACCCAGGCAGGAGAAATTGCTGAAATGCGACTGGGAACCAAGCTTGCTGTTTCTACCCGGTCAGGCATTGAGCCTAATCAGCCTGCTGTGACCTCTTCACCTGTGTCAGCGGCTATCATAAAACAGGATCTGGACAGCTCAGCCTTCTCTCGGGGCAATCCTGATACTGGGGCGATCGCGCCTAGCCTAACTGATGCTGAGTTAATCTCACTCCTTCAGCTACAGGCAGCTCAGCTATCAGGTTTTGTCTTCCCTGCTCCAAACTGCTCTGCTGCTGGAATTTTTTCAGGTCAGGCGGCTGGCCTATCTACTGGTCTTACGACTCAAACCTATGCCTTACGACTAAGCGAATCGGCGTTGCCAAAGACTGTTGTTTGCCAGTAATTTTCAGCACAGCAGCGAGGTCACGCGGAAACCGCTATGCTAGTAGAGCAAATGTACTGATCGACAGTGCCGATTGACCGCTGTAGCTAGAGATATGGTACAGATTCTCTCTCTTACACTCAAAAACTTCAAGGCGCACAGCGATCGCCACTTTGAATTTCAGCCGGGCACCAATGCCATCTGCGGTGAAAATGGTGCGGGCAAGACCAGTCTTTTAGAAGCGATCGCTTGGACACTCTTTAACTACCAGGGCGACTATAAAAAAGAAGACCTGGTGCGCAACGGCAGCAGCAGCGCTCAGGTCAGAGTCACGTTCGTATCTAGCGATGATGGCCGCACCTATGAAGCGCAGCGCTGTACCAGTCGCGGCTATACCCTTTTTGATCCCCAGCTTAATGAGCGGCTGCCCCTGACGCGGATTAAAGACGAGGTAATGCCCTGGCTCAGACAGCACCTAGGCGTAGTCCCCGGAACCGATCTGGCCCAGCTTTTTGCCAACACCATCGGTATCCCTCAGGGCACCTTCACCGCCGACTTTTTGCTACCGCCTGACAGGCGCAAACCTATTTTTGACACAATTTTGAAGGTTGAGGCTTATCGGATTGTTTATAAGCAATTTAATCTGCTGAGAAAATACGCTGAAGCCCAGGTCGAAGCGCGGCAGCGCGAAATTGCTCAGTATGAGGAAGGTCTGCAAAACTGGGAAGTACTGCAGCAACAGCAACAGCAGGTCAGTCAAAATCTAAACCAGAGTCAAGCTCAGCTCCAGCAGCAACAGGCTCAGCTAGATGAGCTATCTGAGCAGCGGCAGCAGCAGCGGCAGCAGGCCACTGAGATCCAGCAGCTAGAGATACAGCGGCAGCAGTTACTGGCGCAGGTGCGGGCCAAACAGCAGTCTAACCAGCTCTTGGCACAAAATTTACAGCAGGCCAAACAGGCTACTGCCGTTTGTCAGACCCAGCAGTCTGCCTATGAAGCCTATCTACAGACTGAGAAAGCGCTACAGCCGCTAGACCAGCAAAACCAGCAGCAGCAGCAGCTACAGGTTCAGCGGCAAGCTCAGCAGCAGCAGATCACCCAGCAGCAAACAGCGCTGACTCGTCTGACACTACAGCTTGAGCAGTTAGCTACAACTCGGGCAGAACTTACCCAGCTAGAGCCGCTCATTCAGCAGCAGGTCGCTCTAGAGGCTCAGCTTCAGGCACAGCAGCAGCGGCAGCAGATGTTGCAGCAGCAGCACATGGCTCGACAATCACTACAGCAGCAGCTCAGTCAGGTAGCCGCTGAGCTATCTCAGACGGAGCAAATCATCAGTCGGCTACAGCCGCTTGAAGCGATAGTGACTCAAATTGCGGAGCAGGAGCAGCAGCGCGATCGCCTGCAGCAGCAGCTGAGCCGAGTTGCTGCCGCTGGGCAGTTTGAGGCAGAACTCAAGCAGCTAGTTGAACAGAGTCAACTCCAAGGCCATCGCTATGCGGCCCAGGCTCAAACAGCCCTGCAACATCTAGAGGTACAGCAGCAGAGTGCCCCTTTGCTCAGCCACGATACCATCGAACTGATACGTCAGACGGTGACGGCTGGGGTAGCCCTAAATCAAAACACTGCGGCAGCAATCCAAACTATTTTGCAGGATCTAAGCGCTCAGGTATCAGCCAGTCACCTACAGCAGCAGCTTACCCAGGTACGTCAGCAGCTCCAGCAAGCCTACCCGCAGCGCTCAGACTTTGATACTCTCCCGGTGCATCGCAGTCGTCAGCAGCAGCTCCAGCAGCGCCAGAGCGATCTACAGCAGCAGCTTCAATCTCTAGAGCAATCTTTACCAGATGTGGCGGCTTTACAGCAGCAGCAAGATCGGCTCACGACCGCGATCGCGCAGCTGCATGACCCGCGCAGCCGCAGCCGGTTGCTAGAGCGATCGCTGCAATCGCAACCTCAAATTCAGGCCCGCCATCAGCAGCTTGCCGCCGAGCAGGCTACACTTGAGGCCGATCTAAGCAAGCTAGACCAGCAGCTCAGCCAGTTTGCGGCCCTCGCTGAGCAAATTGCCGCCCTGCGCCAGCAGCAGCAAACCCATCAGGCGGGCTATTTGCTCTATTTACAAAATCAGCAGCGGGCGCAGTCTCAACCCCAGCTTGCTACTGATCTGGAAACGGCGATCGCGGCACTAGCCCAGCTTGATTTTACTCACACTCAGCTACAGCAGCAGATTGAAGCCCTTAAACAGGCTCACGAGCCGCAGCGACTACAGCAGATCGAACAAGACTACGAGCAAACCCAGTCTCAGGTAGACCGCCTGCTAGGTAGCCTACCCCAGCAGCTGCAGCTCCTCAAAACCCTGGATCAGCAGCTCATAGCTTTGCAGCAGACTGCCACAAAGCGCGATTGCGCCCAAAGCGATCTTAAGCAGCGCGATCGGATCAAACGCTTTATCAATTTCGCCCGCAATGTTTATAAGGAAGCGGGGCCACGAATTACTGAGCGCTATGTGCAAAGTATTTCCAGAGAAGCCGATCGCCTGTTTCGGGAACTGCTCAATCGGCAAAACGTAGCCCTAACCTGGACGCGAGACTACGAGATTTTGGTGCAAGAAGGCTCCCACACCCGTCGCTTTGTCAACCTATCGGGGGGTGAGCAGATGTGTGCGGCTCTGGCAGTGCGACTGGCTCTGCTAAAAATCCTGGCTGATATTGACATTGCCTTTTTTGACGAACCTACAACCAACATGGATCGCTCACGCCGCCACAGTCTGGCCGAAGCGATCGCCCGCATTAAAACTTTTAAGCAGCTCTTTGTAATTAGTCATGACGATACTTTTGAGCACGTCACGGAAAACGTAATCTTAGTAGAACGAGAAAACTAGCTTAGCTGTAACGGTGGTTTATGCCGACAACGATTGCGCTGATTGCCCACGATGGCAAAAAAGATGAGATGGTAGCCCTAGCCCAGCGCTATCAGGATGTGCTACAGCGCTATCGCCTGATTGCCACAGGTACCACTGGAGAGCGGATTCAAGGGGGTACTGATCTGACAGTGGAAGCTTTGCTCTCAGGTTCGCTAGGGGGAGATGCCCAGATTTCAGCCCAGGTTGCGACTGAGGCTGTTTTGGCGGTGATTTTCCTCATTGATCCGCTCCACGCCCAGCCCCATGAGCCTGATGTTAATGCTCTGCTGCGTATCTGTAACGTCCATAATGTACCGCTGGCCACCAATGTCGCCACCGCTGAAGCTTTGCTCGATCTGTTTGCCCGACAGCGGGTGGCTCACCTGATCTTTAACCCAGCCTCGGGACAGGGCAATCCGCAGCAGCAGCTCAGTCTGATTCGAGAAGTGCTGGAGCCGCGCCTGCACTTGGCAGTTCACTGCACAACCCCAGAGACAGATGCTGTAGTGCTGGCGCACTCAGCGATCGCGGCGGGAGCTGATCTGCTAATTGCTTCTGGAGGAGACGGCACCGTTTCTGCGGTGGCCAGCGCCCTAGTTCACACCGATGTGCCGTTGGGCATCATACCGCGCGGTACCGCTAACGCTTTGGCGGCAGTGCTGGGTATTCCGGCTGATGTGCGGGCGGCTTGTGAAGTAGTTTTGTCAGGCATGACCACGGTGATTGACACGGCCCGCTGCAACGGACAAACCATGACGCTTTTGGCTGGAATTGGCTATGAAGCGGGAATGGTGGAGCGGGCTGATGGTGATCTTAAGGCTCGCTTCGGCGTTTTGGGCTATATCTTTGCGGGGATTCAGCAGCTCAACGAGCAGGAACTTTTTGAAACTCAAATTGAGATCAACGGCGAGATTCGCCGCTTTCAGTCAGGGGCTGTTACGGTTGCTAACGCAGCGCCGCCAACCTCAGTGCTGGCCCAAGGGCTAGGCCAGGTGATTGTCAACGATGGTTTGCTAGAGGTGACTATCTCTACGGCCCAGACTAAGCTGCAAAGTGTCAACACGCTTTTGAACCTGTTTGGCTCAGCGCTGGTGAAAACAGCCACAGAACGAGAAGATACAGTGGCGCTGCGAACGTCCCAGATTCGGATTGAGACCACACCGCCGCAGAAGATTGTGCTCGACGGCGAAATCGTTGGCATCACGCCTGTCGAAATTATCTGCGAACCTCGCAGCCTGGTTATGATTGTTCCGCAGTTGCCACCAGTGGTCAAAGAAAAAGCTCCTAGCGATTTGCTAGAAGCTGACGATTCTCAAACTGAAACGAACTAACGCTCGCTCTCTCGGGCTGCTTTTACTAAAAACAGACTGGCCTACTTCTTACTTAGCCAGAACTTCGCTGGTGTAAGCGTCTCCGCTGTAGACAGGAATGCGGTTGCTATAGTTGGTTTCTTGGCCTGTGACGGAGGTTGCGATCGCCTCGAAGCCATCAGAATTCCAGTTGCGCTCGTGGATAGGCTTAGACTGCTCACCGCGAAAGTAAGCCTGAGTGCCAATTAGGGCAACTGCGACCCAACCTACAACTAATAGAGAAATTACGATTGCCATGCTTATATCTCCTTAAACTTAAAGCGATTCATAGGGCGCTACAAAATCGAGCCTTCAACCCTGAGCGTTTTTGGGGTTTAAGCTCAAGTTTGTAACATTATGTAAATAATATAGCCTCTTTTGTTACAAAGTGTCAACTAGACTTGACTGAAGCGGTTAACTGCGATAAAGGACACCTCTAGGGGTAGCCGCTACTGCTCTAGTCAGATTTTTGGGGGTTGCCTGGGCTGGCATCACTACGGAAGCTGTCACAAAATAATCTGTAATTCCCCCTTTTCAGCTGCGGCGTCTTTTGAGTATGCTGGCAAAAGTGCAGCAATTTCTCTGGGCCATAGGCCGCTAATTCACTCTGCATTCGGCTATTACACAATCTCATAGGTCTGGTTTCGCTATCCACTGAGTTTTTTGCCCAATCACTCGCTGGCACGGAGCACGATGCAAGATTTTTTAGTTCGCTTTCACCCTGAAGGACGATTGCCAGCGATCGCCGTCATGGCCTACTACGGCTGCCTTAATCTGGTAATTTTTTTGCAGGCGATCGCCGTCGAAGAGTTTGAGTACTATGCCGTTTACGAAACTAACGCTTGGGATTTGGGCATGAGTTTTCTGATGTTCAAACCGTTTGAGTACGTGTGTGAGGTGCTGCTAGCGCTGTTGATGACCCGTCTGGAGATTGATCAAGCAGCGCTAAAATAAGGAACGGGCAGTATACAGAGATCTGCTCGTTACCTACCCTACAGGCTAGCCGATGCAAAAAATTCTCCTGGGAATCATCCGGCTCTACCGACGGCTTTTGTCTCCCCTCTTGCCGCCGAGCTGTCGATTTCAGCCCACCTGTTCGCAGTATGCGCTGAGTGCGATTGAGCGCTTTGGCCCCTGGCGTGGTAGTCATCTTGCTATTCGGCGGATTTTTCGCTGCCATCCGTTTCACCCCGGCGGCTATGACCCGGTGCCGCCCGTTGAGAAATGAGCTGGCATAGGCGATCGCCTATGCGTGGGGTGTTTGAAGCAATGTCTTTGCAGCGATCGCGCTAGCTGCCATCCAGGTATTTTTCCTAAATTCAAAGCACGACGCTGGTGACGCCAAAAGTCTCTAAAAACGTCCAGACTAAGAAACCAGCATAAAGTCCTAGCAGGACGACGCTTTCGCGCTTTTTGAGAATAAGTCCGGTACGCAGAAAGGCAAACAAGACAATAGTGGCAAAGGTCAAAACTGCCATCATCGGAGCTGCTATGGCAAAATCAATTGGAGAGGCTCCGGCAATCAAAACCCCGACCGGAATCGCCACCAGCAAATCAAAAATGTTGCTACCCAGTACATTGGCGAGACTGATAGTACCCTGGCCTTTTTTAGCAGCGCGGACGCTCACCAGCATATCGGGCAGGCTGGTTCCGGCAGCGATTACCGTCAGCCCCCAGAGAAACGTTGGCGTGTTGAAAGCTTCGCCCAAGCCAATTGCCGCCCGCACCAGCCCCTCAACGCTAAAGACAATCAGCACCAGACTCAGCAGTAGCCGCAGCCACTGTTTACCCGCGTTAATCTCTCGCCGCGCTAAATTTTCTTCGTTCCTGCCACCTTGTTCAGCCCAGTGCTCCGCTGTGTCTTGCTGGTGCAAAAAGATATACAGCCCGTATACTGCAATCGGCATCAGCGCAATGGGGCGGGTCATCAGACCTTCCCACTCAGCCCCAGGCACGGGATTGTAGATTAGAGCAAAGGAAAAAGCCAGCAGCAGCACTGTGACGCTGATGATGTAAAACTGAGCGTCTTTGTAAACCAAAAGGCGATCGGCGGCCAGCCGTCCTCCCAGTAGGCCAGCCACACCGGGGATGACTAAGATATTAAAAATTGCAGAGCCAACAATGCCCGCAATGCCCAGCTCAAATTCTCCATGAACCAGAGTCGCCAGCACCGTACTCGACAGCTCTGGGAAGCTAGACCCCACCGCCGCAATCACTGCGCCCTGCACCACTTCCGGCAGCTGGTAGTAGAGAGCCAGCTTTTCGGAGGCTACTTCCAGCAGAGAACTTGATTTCCAGACGACTGTAGTTGAGACGATCGCTAAGACGACGTAGAACAGAAGTTGCGAAAGGTTCATGCTCAAGTTTTGCCCAGGGAGCGCTCAGCAGGCTTTAGATTACCTCATGAATTTACCATCTGCGCTCTACCGCCTATCGGCGCTTTTTCCCTGACTGACTCAGGCTTCTTTTTTGACGGGCGATCGCGCCGTGACAAATGCTTTAACCCAGTCAAACCAAGTCTCCAGCCCTGCCCCAGACCTAGCCGACACCGAAATTACGGTGACGTGGGGATTGATCTGTCTGATGTTAGCCTCGATCTGCTTGAGATCGATGTCTAAGTAGGGAGCCAGATCGGTTTTAGTGATCAGCAGGCAGTCGGCTTCGCGGAACATAATCGGGTATTTTAGCGGTTTGTCTTCCCCCTCGGTCACACTCAAGAGAGCGACCTTGGCGTGTTCTCCTACTTCAAACTCGGCAGGACAGACCAGATTACCGACATTTTCCACAATGATCAGGTCAAAATCAGCGGCATTGTGCTGCTGGCTAAGCTGGTGGATGCCGCCTGCAACCATTTTGGCGTCTAGGTGACAGGCGCGTCCGGTGTTGATGGCAATTACAGGTATGTCAAACTGGCGCAGGCGATCGGCGTCGAGTTCGGTGGTCATGTCGCCTTCAATGACGGCCAGGGTAAGCTGGGGGCTGAGGGCGGCGACGGTGCGCTCTAGCAGGGCGGTTTTGCCAGCACCGGGGCTACTCATCAAATTCAAGCAGGTGATGCCCCACTGGTCAAAATGCGCCTGATTGTGTTCGGCGTCGGCCTGGTTGACGTGGAGGAGATTGATGTCTAAAGCAGCGTCGAAGGTTTGGTGCATAGGGGTTTGACAGGTAGGGTGCCCGTAATTTCTAGATATTGTCCAGATATTGTCCACAAAGCCGCTCAAAAATTATTGGGGTGATGGCGAAAACTCTGCGGACAATAACGCTTCTGAGATTTTAGGGAAGTTAGAGGGCTGATTCGGGTAGCTCTGGTGGATCAGCGTCAAACCACTTGCGGTAAATCTCGGCATAGGTGCCGTTTTCGATCAGAGTGTTGAGGGCTTCGTTGACTGTGTCTACGTTGTCAGAGCCGCTGGGCAGGGCGATGCCATAAAACTCCTCGGTCAGCAGTTCTCCCACCACTTCCAAGCCGCTGAGATTGCCAGAGGCGATCGCGTCTAGCGTTACAGGCGCGTCGTTAATCACCGCATCAACATTGCCATTTGACAGCTCTTGCAAAGCCAGCGGGGCCGAGTCAAAGGTGGTGATTTCTGCCCCTGGAATTTCAGCGGCTTTGTCCGCTCCGGTGGTGCCAATTTGGACAGCAATTTTTTTGTTTTGCAAATCATCTAGCGACGTAATCTCACTTGCCGAGTCTTCGCGCACCGCGATCGCCAAACCCGCCTTGAAGTAAGGCTGCGAAAAGTCTACGGTTTCTTCCCGTTCTGCAGTAATTGTCATAGCGCTGATGGCAGCATCGACGGTACCCGCCTGCAGGGCCGGAATGATGCCGTCAAAGGGCAAGCTCTCAAACTCGACGTCTAACCCAGCCTCTGCGCCGATGGCTTCCATTAGGTCAATATCAAAGCCCTCTAGCTCACCGGACTCAGACTGAGATTCAAAAGGCGGAAAAGCGGGTTCGGTGGCAACCCTGAAGGTACCCTCTGGACTTTCACTAGCGGCGGGGCCAGACTCGCTGGCGGGTTCGCTGCCCCCGCCACCACAGGCAGTGAGCACCAAAGTAGCACTCAGCCCTAGCGCAAAACCTTTGATAAAACTAGATCGGCTAATGTTGAACATGGCGCTTGATGGATTCTCCTCGACGTTAAGTTTTGGTTAAGTAAGCATTCTAAACGCGATCGCCCTTAATGTCCTATCTCATTCTCGAGATCTCAACAGCCAGATAGCATACAGAAGCTGAGTTTTTGAAAATTGTCAGGGCTGAATATCACAGTCGTTAACACAAATACGGTATGACAGTTGCCGGAGTGCTATGCTAGCTGCCAACTTATGACCAACCCGCCTTCCCACCAATTTCTGTAAGGACACTGACGATATGCCTACCGACATGCCAGCCATTTTGTTTAGAAACTTAGATAAATACTTTGGATCTCTGCACGTACTCAGGGGCATGAGTGGGCAAATTCACCAAGGCGAGGTCGTTGCCATCATTGGATCTTCTGGCTGTGGCAAAAGTACGCTGCTGCGCTGCTTCAATCGACTAGAGCAGATTAACGGCGGCCAGCTGGTAGTCAACGGCATCGACCTGTCTAAAACCAACCTCAGCCGCAAATACCTGCTAGAGCTGCGGGCCAAAGTAGGGATGGTCTTTCAGCAGTTCAACCTGTTTCCTCATATGAGCGTGGTTGAAAATCTTTGTCTGGCTCCGCGCCAGGTGCTGGGGCAGTCTAGGCCGGAAAGCCGTGAAACCGCAGAGTTTTATCTAAATAAGGTAGGACTGATTGAGAAAGCTAAGGCTTATCCCGATCAGCTCTCGGGAGGGCAAAAACAGCGGGTAGCGATCGCCCGATCGCTCTGTATGAAGCCCGAAATCATGCTGTTTGATGAACCCACCAGTGCCCTAGACCCAGAACTGGTGGGCGAGGTGCTGCTGGTGATGAAGCAGCTAGCGGAAGAGGGCATGACAATGGTGGTGGTCACCCACGAAATGCATTTTGCTAAGGGGGTAGCCAACCGGGTACTGTTTCTCAACAAAGGCCAGGTTGAAGAAGAAGGCAACGCCCGTGAAGTGCTCACTCATCCCCAAAGCGATCGCCTGCGGGCCTTTCTCAGCCGCATGAGTATGGCCGAAGTAAGTTAGCCAGCTTGCTCAGGTTGGGGTAGATTCAGGCTCTAGCGACTCGGCAGGCAGGGTGGCTTCGCTGCCGTTGCTGTCCCCAGTATCGACAGATTCAGTATTGACAGACTCGCCCGGTGGTGGCGGCGGGGGTGGATCAGCAGTCGGCTGAGGCATCGGCACTTCCTCAACCGCTGAGAGTCGTTCAATCGTGAGTTCTTGACTGCTGCCGCCAGAAAGCCGTTTGAGCAGTTTTGGTTTGGGATCGTGCAGCAAATAGATAATGCGATCGCCGATTTGCCAGTCATCCCCTGCGGCAACTAGCTGTAATTTTTCATCTCGAATAATAATCAGCGGCACCAGTTCTCCACTGCGGACTAGCGCCTTCAGGTGAGCCTGCTGAAACAAAAAGCCCTCCTGCCGCAGCTGCGTTTCGCCTAGCTTGACTGCGCCATCCTTGAGATGAGTATTCCAGGCTTTAATCGGTAGCTCAGAAACCAGAGCATGTTTGATCTTGGCCGTGGCTCCATTATCTATCTGAGCCTTGTTAATACTCGGGAAAACGGCCATCACCCGAGGCGGCTGAAATTCTTCCATCGCTCTAAGGGCAACCACGGCGTTAACTTCACCGTTATTGGTCATCGCTACAAAGGTTCCGGTAGAGTCAAGTCCCGCATCTTCAAGCACATCAGCATCTAAGGCACTGCTGCTAAAAACCGTAAAGCCTGCCTGCCGCGCTTGTTCACAGGCATCCGCATCGGTGTCAATTAAAACTACCGATTCGCCATAATCTCGAAAGAGACGTGCTACCAGCAGGCTCAGCGAGTTGCAGCCGACAATAACCGCCCCTTGCGCCTGAGTCGAGGTAATTCGCAGCAGCCGAGCAAACCAGCCCGCTGTGATCCCCTGCACCAGAACCGTCATCAAAATAGTCAAAAATACCAGCGCCTTGATCGCATCACCCCCGTTGACGCCGCGCTCCGTCAACAGGATGGCAAATAAAGAGGCCACAGAGGCAGAGACAATGCCGCGTGGAGCTACCCAGCTCAGAAAGACTTTCTGCCGCAGGTTCAAATCGCTGTTCCAGGTACACAGGATGATGTTCACCGGGCGCACCACCATCATCAGCGTCAGCACGGTAAACACCGCCCCCTGACCTAGGGCAAAGACGCTGGCGATCGAGAGATCAGCCGCCAGCAGCACAAACAAAACAGACACCGCCAGAATTGTAAGCTGCCCCTTAAAGCGCCGCAGCAGGCGCTCATCCGGTACAGAAAGAGCGCGAACGACAATTCCGGCCACCACAGTAGCCATCAGGCCAGACTCATCTCGAATCGACTGGGCCAGACCAAACAGTCCCCAAAGTCCAGCTAAAACTACTAAATTGCGCAGCTCTTCAGTCAGGAAATCTGCCCGCTTGAGAAAAGTAGCCAGCAGCGAACCGCCTATAGCACCAATGAGTGCGCCAATACCCAGCCTCGCCAGTAGTCCACTGACTACCGCTAGCGGATCGGCGTCGCCGTTGAGAATAATATCTAGTACAACAACGGCTAAGATCGCGCCAACTGGGTCAATTAAAACCCCTTCTCCCTCTAGCAGCGTCGCTACTTGCCGATCGACAGGAACCTGCCGCAGCAGCGGGTTGATGACCGTCGGCCCGGTCACAACTACCAGGGAGGCATAGAGAAAAGCGATCGGCCAGGGAAACTCGCTGAGCCAGTGAGCAGCCATGCCACCACCGATTAGAGTGATGAAAATACCAAACGTTACCAGATTTCGCAGACTGCCCGAGACTCGGCCCAGGTCTTTGAGTTCGAGGCTAAGGCCCCCTTCAAACAAAACCAGGGCCACACAAAGGGCCACAATGACTTCTAAACCAACGCCTAAAAGTTCAGGGTGAATTATCCCTAAGCCATCGCGCCCTAGCAAAATACCAAAAGCCAGCAGAAAGATAATGCTGGGAACTTTCAACCGCTCTGCAATCACCTGAGCGCTGATGCCCGCTACTACGGTTAAAACAATTTGGAGCGTAATCTCGAAGGGGGTATCCATAGACTCTCAGCGTCAGGTGACAGCTACGGTTTCCACTAGAAACCCGCTCGGCTCGATGGCGCACCCAAACTTAAAAGGCAACCGCCCGCAGCCAGCTGCTTGAAGATCAGATCACGCTTTAAAGATGACAAGGCGCTTCATTTCCCAGGGTAACGTGTCTTGTTTAGATGACAAGGGCCTTTTGAGTTAGCCATTCCAGAGGACAGTCCTGCTAGTATAGCACCGTGGATTGGGCTACCCGGTCTAGCCTCAGCTAGCCCATAGCCCCAGCCGCCCAAGAGTCAGCTAAGTCGAATCAGCTGAGGCGAAACAGATTTGGGGACGTGCTTGAATCATAGCCGTTTGCAAAAAGTCGGCCTTTCAAGGCGCTTACCTGCCCTCTTTGTGCCAGGAATCTGTGTTGAAACACTCCCCGGCGGCTGTGATCCTCGCCAGTGGCCGGAGGCAGACCCGACGCCATATCTAGTCGCATAACGTAAGTTAAACTTGCTCAATTTCACAGGCCGACTCTACTAAAATGCGTGGCAGACGGTGCTTAAAGCCACAGAGAATTTCCCACGAAATTGTCCCCAACATATTGGCCCAGTCTTCGGCAGTAATCTGGCCCTGGCGATCGCGGCCCAGAAGCGTCACAATATCGCCCTCCTGCAGATTCGGTAAATGGGTGACATCCAGCATCAGCTGATCCATCGTGATGGTGCCGATCTGCTGCACCCTCTGGCCGCGAATCAGCGCCGTTAGCCGATTGGACAGCAGGCGCGGCACCCCATCGGCGTAGCCAATTCCCACCACGGCAATTCGCATCAGGCGATCGGCAATGAACTGATGCCCATAGCTGACGCCTGTACCCGGTTCGATTTGCTTCAGATGAGTAATGCGAGCTTTTACCTGCATCACTGGCCTCAGAGACACAGCCTTGTTCAAGTGGGGAGCAGGATACAGCCCGTAGAGCGCCAGCCCCACCCGTACTAGGTCGTAATGCAAAGATGAGTCGGCCAGCATCGCGGCTGAGTTGGCCAGATGCAGGCGGGGCGGCTGAAACCCTTGTAATTGCAGCTCAGCGATCGCCGTCTCAAAGCGCTGCTGCTGGGTTTGCATAAAGGTCGGGTCAGGCTCATCAGCGGTGGCCAGATGGGAGTAGATGCTACTGATTTTGAGCTGCGGTAGTCGCCGTACAAACTGGTAAAATGCAGCGGCTTGCTGCCAAGGATGCCCCAGCCGCGACATACCCGTATCGAGCTTGAGGTGAACTGGCAAGGGCGATCGCCCTTGCCAGTCACCTGCCAGAATATCTGAAAATATCAGGGCCTGCTTGGGGGTCACCACAGTGGGCTGTAGCTGCCACTGGGCCATGACCCGCACTTCTTCTGGCGTGTTGACCGCCCCCATGACTAAAATCGGAGCCTTGAGATTAGCCTGCCTGAGTTCTATCCCTTCTGGGACAGTCGCTACACCCAGCCAGCTAGCCCCCGCCTGCACAGCCGTTTTAGCTACGGTAACCGCTCCATGTCCGTAGGCGTCCGCTTTGACCACAGCCATCAGGTCGGTTTTGGCCCCAAGACTGGCTCTAAGCTGCTCGACATTGTGCTTTAGCGCCCCCAGGTTTATTTCTACCCAGGCGCGACAGTGCCGCATTGAGGCAATACTTGAAGATGTTTCCCAGCTCAACATAATCTATTCCTCACTCACACGCTTCTGACTCACGCTCTTCTGACTCACAGTCTTTACCATCTGCTCTTTGCGCCTCGATTTTCTTTCACCTGCTGCAGAGTCTCTAGAATTTAAATCACAGTCTACCAGGGGTGGCTAAAGCGGCAATACAGCAACTGTGCTACTATCAATAAACATTTTGTTGACTGACCTCAATGAGCAAGGTTCTGGTGCTCAATGCCTCCTACGAACCCCTCAATATCACTAGCTGGCGACGAGCAGTGGTCTTGATTATCAAAGGGAAGGCAGAGCGAATCGAACACAATGGCAAATTAATCTATGCGGATTTGCCGCTGCCTACGGTCATTCGGCTGAGACACTATGTGCGTGTGCCTTACAAAGAAATTCCCCTAACTCGCCGCAACCTGCTGCATCGAGACGCCCATACCTGCCAGTACTGCGGCTACTCTGGTGACGGGCTAACCCTTGATCATGTAATACCGCGATCGCGCGGCGGCGGCGACACCTGGGAAAATATGATTACTGCCTGTGTGCGCTGCAACGTCAGAAAGGGCAACCGCACCCCCAAAGAAGCCAACATGCCGCTGCAAAACCCGCCCCGGCGTCCCTACAGCAGCCTTTATTTTGAAGTTAGCCGTCAGGTCAGAAGCGGCATTCACCAAGAGTGGCGCAAATACGTCATCGGCACCTGACTTAGCTCCTTTCTGGGTCAGCTAGACTGCGCCCGTCTATACCTCTCTACCTTTTGCTATAGATTTGCCTAAAGTTAGGGTTTCCCCCTAACAATTTTAAGCCTGGGTTCGATAATCAAAGCATAAAGATATAGCGAAAGGCAGAAAGATGAATAGGATGCCGATCACGTAAAGATTCAGCGATCGGAGTTGTCCTAACCAAACTGCGATTTGCTATATTACCCCATCCACCCATCCACCCAGCAGCAACACCTGAAGCGAAACTACCCAGTCAACGGCAGCTACTATTTACACAATGGAAAATAACCAACTCGTGGCGGATGCCCCCAAGCCCGACGGACTTCTGGAGCGGCGCGGCAGTGAACAGCCCACCCAGGCGATCGCCCGCATGTTAGAGGCTCATGCGGGCGATCGCCAAATCATCTTACTGCAAGACTTTCCCGATCCTGATGCCCTCTCATCGGCCTGGGCCTATGAGCTAATTGCTAAAGAGTACGACGTCACCTGCGATATTTTTTATGCTGGCACCCTCAGCCATCAGGAAAACGTAGCGCTGGTCAAGCTCACCGGACTACCCGCACGGCGCTGGAATATACACAGTAACGACAATCCCGATTTTACTAAATACCAGGGCTACGTCCTGATTGATAACCAAGGCACCACCAGCCAGCTAACGCCCCTGGTCAAGGCTGCTGGCGTGCCGCTGGCGCTGGTGATTGACCATCACGCCTATCAGAACAAGCTAGAGGCAGAAGTCTTAGACGTGCGGCCCCACATTCGGGCAACGGCAACTATCCTGACTCAGTATTTGCAGGCCGGACTGCTTGAACTCGATCGCAGCAATAGCCGTCATGTGAAATGTGCCACCGCTCTGGTGCATGGTCTGCGCTCAGATACTAACCATCTCATGCACGCGGCTGAAGATGACTTTTTAGCAGCCGCTTATCTCAGTCGCTACTACGACGCCCAGCTGCTTAGCGCTGTTTTGCAGGCGTCGCGCTCTAAGCGGGTGATGGATGTGATTGAGCGATCGCTGCGCAACCGTAAAATTGAAAACAGCGTTTCAATTGCAGGTGTGGGCTATCTGCGCTATGAAGATCGAGATGCCATTCCTCAGGCAGCAGATTTCCTGGTTACAGAAGAAAACGTTCATACGGCTGTGGTCTATGGCATCGTCCATGACGAAGACGAAGAGCGCGAGGTGGTAATCGGCTCCCTGCGCACCAGCAAAATCACCCTTGACCCAGACGAGTTTATCAAAGAAGCCTTTGGGCAAGATAACCAGGGCCGGTTTTTTGGCGGGGGGCGATCGATGGCGGGGGGCTTTGAAATTCCGATTGGCTTTTTGTCTGGCTTCTACGAAAACAACGACTACAACCGCCTTAAATGGGAAGTATTTGACACCCAGGTCAAACAAAAGCTGCTGCGCCTGATCAATCCCGAAGATGGCGTGCTAAATACCGATTAGAGACTGACAGGTTTTCTGCGAAACTGAGAAAGCATTCTGATCAAAGCGCTCTTACCGAGCTTCTGTTGCAGTTGCAACAGAAGCTCGGCTGTCATTCACGGTGAATGAACTTAGCGCATAGCAACGGTGAGATCATGACGGTATGTGACTATCGGCCCGGACTTGAAGGTGTTCCTGCCACTCAGTCCAGCATCAGCCATGTAGATGGACAAAATGGTATTTTGGAATATCGCGGGATTAGCATTGAAGAGCTAGCCCAAAAAAGCTCATTTCTAGAAACCGCCTACTTGCTCATTTGGGGCGGCCTGCCGACGAAACAAGAGCTAAACGACTTTGCCCATGAAATTCAGTTTCATCGACGCCTCAAGTTTCGCCTTCGAGACATGATGAAATGCTTTCCTGAGAGCGGTCACCCGATGGATGCACTGCAGGCTTGTGCTGCGGCACTGGGGCTGTTTTATTCACGCCGCGCTCTAGACGACCCAGCTTATATTCAAGCGGCAGCCGTGCGGCTACTGGCCAAAATTCCAACGATGGTGGCGGCTTTTCAGCTCATTCGCAAAGGCAACGACCCGGTGCAGCCCCGTGACGACCTAGGCTACGCGGCCAATTTTCTCTACATGCTCAATGAGCGTGAGCCTGACCCCTTGGCTGCGCGCATCTTTGACATTTGCCTGACCCTCCACGCCGAACACACCATCAATGCCTCCACCTTTTCAGCGATGGTGACTGCGTCAACCCTGACCGACCCTTATGCCGTGGTGGCTTCTGCCGTCGGCACGCTAGCTGGCCCCCTGCATGGGGGTGCTAACGAAGAAGTGATTGCCATGCTAGAAGAGATCGGCTCGGTTGAGAAAGTTCGTCCTTATATTGAAGCGCGAATTCAGCAGAAGGCAAAAATTATGGGTTTTGGCCATCGGGTTTATAAAGTCAAAGATCCTAGAGCGATTATCCTACAGCGTTTGGCAGAGCAGCTATTTGAAAAGTTTGGCCGGGATGAATACTACGATATTGCTTTAGAGCTAGAAGCCGTCGTCACAGAGCGATTAGGCAGCAAGGGCGTTTATCCTAACGTTGATTTTTACTCTGGCCTGGTTTATCGCAAGCTGGGTATTCCAACTGATTTGTTTACGCCTATTTTTGCGATCGCCCGGACAGCTGGCTGGCTGGCTCACTGGAAAGAACAGCTAGAGGAAAACCGAATTTTTAGACCCACGCAGATTTATAGCGGCCCCCACAAGCAGCCCTACGTACCAGTCACAGAGCGGCCTCAGCTTTGGGATAAAAAGTCGATGGTCTCTAACGGATTAGTTCAGGGATAGCACTGATGGGCTAGACCCCTCTTCCCAATCAGTAAATTCCCCGGCATGATACCTTTAGTGACGATTTTCAGGAACTCCAGCCCCTCCACACTTTCCGTTGGAGGGCTTTTATTTGGCAATTTTTTTTCTACACTGCTTAGCCATTGTGAGGTGGGTGGTGCTGCTACTTTCCTGATAGCTACTAGGTTGGTGGGGTGCGATTGGGCCAAACTCTAGGGCTAACTTTCGGGGCTAAGCTGCAAAAGTTCTTGCTTTTGGGCAAAAAAGCAGCCAAAAACGGCGGGAACTTTGGCCGGTAGAGAGTTTTCCCGGTAATTAGCGTGATTTTTCAAAAATTTAGGCGACATGCCAGTTCAGGATATCCAACAGTGACAATGCTTTCATTAGAAGTTTATAAATAGTTGGGTATTGTGAATTTTTGGGGTGCAGAGCAAATCTACCAGGTGCGTGAACAGACGACTACAAGCCCACGCATATCGTCGTAACCAAAACTTGGAGCTTTTTAACTCATGAGGTATTCCTCGCTTTTCCTCGGCGGTGCGATCGCGCTGCTAGGCAGTTTTGTGGCGACTTCCAGTCAGGCTGCTGTGATCAGCGCTATCAATGACTCCGTATCAAAGTTTTCGCCCAACAGTGATGAGGCCGCCATTATCGCTAGCGGCGCGGCTGCGGTGACCTCTGGAGATACGACAATTTACATTGGTACCCGTCAGACCACAAGGATAAATCAGGATCCAATTATTGCTAGCTTTACCAACGGCTCAAGAAACTGGATTAAAGCTGACTATGAAACCACTGGCACCGACGCACGCGGCATCGGCCTGCTGTGGGATGGCTTCTCTAATTTGTACGCAGCCTTTACCACAACCGGGACACAGGGCACCCCTGACCAAGATTTTCGCAGATTTACCCAAGACGGCTGGCTGCCCACCTACGGGCCGGGAGGGGGCGCAAAAGCCAGCGTCTTGCTGAAGCTTGATCCGGCGACCGGGGCTGGCATTACAGGAACCGGAACATTTGTGCGATCGCAGCTCTCTAGTGGCCGCACCAATACGGTAACGCCAACAGGCTTAGACCTGGTTGACGATCAGGTGGTGTTTTCAGGCGAGTCGTTCTTTTCGCCCTTGCGCAGCGATCGCTCACGGATGCAGCCCAACAGCCCTGATCTGCAAAGTCCTTTTGACTACCGCGTTGTCTTCAACAGCGATCTAACAGAGGCCATCGGCGCTGAGGCCATCGGCTGGGACGGTGTGACTCAGTTTAGCCCACTTACGAGCGCAGAGATTCCAGAAACTGAAGCGGTGCCTGAACCGCTTACGATGTTAGGCACTGGGGCAGCCCTAGGCTTAGGGGCGCTAATGCGGCGAGGCAGACGGCAGCAGATAGCCTGAGGCCAAGGCCAACCCTCAGCGCTCGAACGTCGCTGAGGGCTAGTTAAAGCCCCTGAAGATGGTAGAAGATTGCATGGAAAGGCTGGGCGATCGCTCAGCCTTTTTTGAGCAGAATATTCTAAACAGCCAAAACTCAGACAGACCGGGCGGTAGATTCAGGTAAACTTTCGGTCATTTTGTCAGCGTAGCAAAGCCGCAGAATAGCTCTTGCCTTGGCCTCAGAGCGCACATCAACCCAAACATAGTAGGCATCAGCCGCCGCTGATACCAGCGACTGCGTGCCATTTTCGCAGAGATCGCAAGCAGTGAGGTAAGCCCCTTGCCGATCTGAGAATTTGAAATCAGAAATGAGCTTGTAAATTACGTTCTGATAGACAGTGGCTTGATAAATGATGCCACCCTGATAGAAGTTAAAGCTCTTAATTTCTGAGTCCGCCACCACCTGGGGCAAGAACATGGTTACTATTTCCTCAAAATTTTCCTTGGGGGTACGTGAACCCTGATTGACTGACAAAACTCTTGGAAACCCTCATGCTGCCGTAGATTGGGTGAAGCTTTGACGCAACCCAGCAAAACCGCTGTTGGCGTTGGGTTTCACCTCGTTTACCCAACCTACGTGAGGAACTTTTATCAGTCAATTAGACGTGAACCACTCCTTATTACTATAAGTAAAACAATAATTTGACTGGAAATACCTGAGCTAAATTGCGGATTGGCTTAGCCTTGTATCTGAGTCTAGCGTTCGACATTGAATTTCGACCTTCGTCCAATGGCGACCCGACAGTGGCTTGATTAGAGTAACCATGTATTGTGCGAGGCACTTATGCCTGAAAAGTCATCACAACCGCTGGACGCTTATTTAGGTCAAGGCTTGTCTTTTCCAATACAGGTAGGGGTTCAGGGAGGGCTGCAGCTCAATGCGACCTACCGCAATGTTGAGGATTCGATTGGCATCATCTTACGCACTAGCTTGGGAGAGCGGATCTATCGACCAGATTTTGGTTCGCGCCTGTCTGAGCTAGTATTTGCGCCGCTCAATACCCAAACGCTGCTGCTAATTAAGCTCTATGTGGAAGAAGCACTGCAAAAGTGGGAACCTCGTATTGTTCTGGATCGAGTCCGCACTGCCCCTGACCCCGTTAACGGACGGGTCGATATCATCATTGAGTACTATCCTAAGCGTGGTCACGATAGCCGTAGCCTGGTTTATCCATTTTATCTGCTGCCGCCTGGAGCAGTCTAACTGTCATTTTTGGAGGGTAAGTTGCCGTGGAATTTAACTTTTTACCCAACCTGCCCAAGTCAGACTTAGACGATCGCACGTTTAAAGAACTAGTAGACGAATGCATTCTGCGCATTCCCCGCTACTGTCCTGAGTGGACAAACTACAATCCTTCAGATCCCGGCATTACGCTAATTGAGCTGTTTTCCTGGCTCACCGATCAGATGCTGCTGCGGTTTAATCAAGTGCCTCGTCGCAACTATGTGACGTTTTTGGAAATGCTGGGAATTCGGCTGCAGCCCCCGGTTCCCGCCCAGACGGAAGTAACGATGTATCTCTCGACGGCTTTAGAAAATCGCTATCAAATTCCAGCCGGTGCCGAAATCGCCACAGAGCGCACTGAGGCCGAAGAAGCCATTGTTTTTAGCACCAACAGTCCCCTGCTGATTGGCATACCGCGCATTCGGCATTTCCTGACCGCAGAGACCCTAGAACAACAGCCCCAACTGCTGCGCGATCGCTTTGCCAACCTGTGGACTCAGGCCGATGACGGCTACTGGAGCGGACGAGAACAGCCCGTTTTTGAAGAACTGCCCCAGGTGGGCAACTGCTTTTATCTGGCGTTTGAACCGGGCGAACCGCTCGATGGCAACGTGATTTCGCTGTCGCTGCAGGGCGAACCTGCCGGATCGACTGGCATCAACCCTGACCATCCGCCGCGCCGCTGGGAAGCCTGGGATGGCCAAACCTGGCAGTCCGTCCTGCTGCGAGAGGTGGATGACGGCACTCGCGGCTTTAGCTTTGAGGATGTGGCCCAGCAGCAGGAGACTGGCGGCATTCGGGAAGCCAGTGTGGTACTGCATATGCCGCTGCAGTGGCCCTCAACTTATTTTTCTACCTACCAGGGACGCTGGCTGCGCTGTGTCTATACCCAGCCGCAAATGGGGCAGTCGGGCTATCAGCGATCGCCTAAACTAATGGGTCTGGCCACTCGCGCCATCGGCGGTACCGTGCGGGCCAGCCAGTGTACCCAGATCCGCGATGAGCTGCTCGGGGAAAGCAACGGCACCCCCGGCCAGAGCTTTAGGCTGCAGTCAGAGTCTATTTTGCCCCGGCAGGCAGACGAGTACCTAGTTGTGACGCCGCCAATGGGCCTGCCCCAGGTCTGGCAGGAGGTGAATGACTTTGCTGAGTCCGGCCCTGAAGATCGTCACTATACGCTCGATCCGCTCACGGGTGAGGTGCAGTTTGGCCCGGTGGTACGAGAGTCGTCACAGCTCCGGCAACAGATGCACCTGCGATCCCAGGTGCAAATGCAGGGACACACGCCGAGTCTAGCCGAACTGGCCGCTGTAGAAACCCTAGAGCGGCAGTATGGCAGGGTACCAGTACGAGGCTCAGTGATTCGCATGGCCGCCTATCGCACGGGCGGCGGCCAGCAAGGTAACGTCCAGGCCCATTCCATTCGGATTCTCAAAACCGCGATTCCCTATGTCGTCAGCGTCGTCAACCACGGGGCTGCCCTAAACGGGGCGGATGCCGAATCTTTAGAGGAAGCGGTGATTCGTGTCCCTAAGCTGCTGCGGACGCGCAACCGGGCAGTCACCCCAGAAGACTTTGAAACGCTGACGCTGCAGGCGAGTCGCAGCGTTGCCCGGGCCTATTGCCCCGTGGCCCACGGTGCGGCCAGCGAAGCGGGTGTGGTCAATTTAGTGGTGGTGCCCAAAGCCGATATGCGGCAGATTAGTCGTGGGGAAGGCATCGACCCGGATCAGCTAGCTCTGGGGGATGCCCTCAGGCAGGAAGTCATGGCTTATCTAAACGAGCGGCGACTTTTGGGCATTCAAATTCGCCTACAGGCTCCTGAGTATGTGGGGGTGGCCGTCCAGACAGAGGTGGGACTAGAGCCAGAGTACAGCGATCCTCAAGCCCAGCAGGAAATTCTCAGCACGCTACAGATCAAGCTCTATCGCTTTTTGAATCCGCTGACGGGTGGCCCAGACCAGCAAGGCTGGCGCTTTGGTGCCCCTGTCTACCGATCAGATATTATTGGCTTGTTTCAGCAGACAACAGGCGTGCGCTACCTGGGGACGGTGCTGCTGTTTGAGCTGCGCCGTCAGGGTCAAAACTGGACGCGGACACTGGCGGCTGACGGCATGATTGATCCGGGGCCGCTGGGCTTAGTCTGTTCTTGGTCTAATCGCTATCTGCGCTCTAGCCATGCTATTAGCCTGGTGACTTAGGGAGGCATCATGAGTCAGGCCCAATCCAGCCATCTCCTAGCTTTAACCCTCACCCCAATGCAGACGCTAGAAGCCTATCCTGCACAGGGGGCAGCAACTTGGCTGGCAGATGCCGCTACAGACGTTACCGGGGTGCCCCAGCTTCAGGTCTGCCCGGGTGAACCCAGTGAAATTGTGGTGCAGATTAAAAATCAAAGCGATCGCCCGCTGCACCTGAATTTGCAAACCGCCGGAGACTTTCCGCCCCACTGGTGTCAGATCGGCACAGAAGGTGCAGAGCTACTCCCAGGCCAGCAAATGGACGCGGTTCTCTACTTTGAAATTGCCGCTAATTTTTTTGAAGACTCGCTGGCGCTTGGCCCCCAGTCCCAGATTAAGATTGACTACCAGGGACAGCTTTACATCTATTCAGTTCACCCTGAGAACGGTCAGCGGCAGCAAATTAGCAGCGCTGTCTTTCAAATTTTTGTGCGCCCCCGAACGCTCTATCCCCAGTTTTTGCCAGCGCTTTACCGAGAAGTTGACTTTATTGGGCGCTTGCTAAAAATCTTTGAGCAGGCTTTTGAACCTGCCGTCGGCACGCTAGATACGCTCTGGGCCTATCTCAACCCGCTGACGGCCCCTGAAACCCTGCTGCCCTTTTTAGCCTACTGGGTGGGCTGGCCCAGCGGTGGGCCGTGGGAGGTAGCCAAACAGCGGCGCTTGATTTACCACGCTATGGAAATCTACCGCTGGCGCGGCACCCAGCGGGGACTGCGGCTTTATTTACATCTCTATACAGGTTTGCCCCTAGAGGAACCTGAAAGGCCACCAGAGCAGCAGCCGATCTGTATAGAAGAGCAGTTTACCCAGGGGTTTGTCATGGGAGCGGCGGCGCTGGGTCAAGAAGCCAGACTGGGTGGGGGGCGGCCTTTTCATTTTATTGTGCGGCTGCGATCGCCTCGGCCTGAGCAAATTGATTCGGCGCTGGTACACACCATAATCCGTCAAGAAAAACCCGCTTTCTGTACCTACGAACTCTCTGTAGAATTAGCCAGCGCAGCGTTCGCCAGTCCTAGCCTCCCCAGCTAGCCTTTCACAGTAGCCCCTGACTGTTTCTATCATGACGCCAATCCGCCCATCTAAAGCTATGCCTGAGCCTGTCTCATTTCCGCCTGTTCAAGCCTTTGAGCGCCTGCAAATTGAGGATGGCTTGCTGATTACGGCAGAGCGCTGGCAGCAGGCCCATAACTATCACCGTCAGCGCCAGAATTTTCATTTTCAGTCTCTGAGTCGAGCCGGTATTGTCTGCGGATTGGGTGTCTCGGTGATTCCGGCCCCGGCGAGTATTGAGGCCCGCTACCGGGATCAGCGCTGGGTACAGGTGCAGGCCGGAGTCGCTATCGATCCAGAGGGCAATCCCATTGTGGTGCCCCAGCCAGAGGCTTTTCGAATTGAGCTAGAGCCGACGGCAGGCAGCACGGAAATGGTTTTTTTGGTGGTGAGCTATGTCGATCCTGATCAGCTGCGGCAGCAACCCAGGCAAGCGCAGGTACGAGAGCAGTTCCGCATTGTGGAGACGACCCATCCAGGGCCACTGGATGTGGAGCTGTGTCGCCTGTGCCTCACCCCTGATACCGTGCAGCTTCGTAATGCTCTCAACGTCTTTAATCCCCTGCCCAACGAAATAGACCTGCGCCACCGCCACCTGGCTCAGCCCCGAGCGCTTTACTCAGCTCAGGTTGCCTATCTGCAGACGGGCACCGCTCTAGACGAGGCTCTATCGCTGGGCCTGATCTGTCTGCTGCAGGCCACTGAGGCTCTGTTTCCCAAACTTCAAGCGATCGCACCGCCAACGGAGCTATCAGCAGCGGCGATCGCTACTGCCGATCTCTCCGCCTTTGATCTGTTCTATACCCCCCGAAGCGCTTTGCAAAGCCTGACCGTAGATGCCACCAAGACGCTTAAAACCTATCTGCAGCAAGGGGGGCTGCTGCTGATTACAGTTGATTTCGATGAAACCAAAATTGATGAGCTGAGCGCTCTGCGGCAGGAGCTGCAGGTGGCTCTAGAAGGGCTAGAAAGTGATACCGAAATTAGCGCTATGCAGCAGCAGCTAACCGCTGAAATTCGGGCGATTGAGGCTGATATTGAGCAACAGTTACAAAACGTGATCCAGTCACTGCAGCCCTTTGCTCAACTGGTGGGCAATCCCCTAGACGGTTCCGGCCAGATCCAGGCTCAGCATCCGCTGCGGCTGCAGCCCTTTTGTTTGCTCAACTGCCAGCGCTGGCTAACCAACCGATTACGCTGAGATACTGGCAGGGTATTGTGCTGATGATTGGCAATTTGGCTCTGGCCTGGGGGCCAGATGAGACCCTGCAACAAACCCGTGAAAGCCTGCGCACGGCCCACGAACTGGGTATTAATCTGCTGTATTTTGCGACGCGACGACGGCACCTGCTGGGTTTACAGCGGCCTGATGTCAGCGCTGGCAGCACAGCCGCCCAGCCCAGCCTGAGCGAGCGGGTCAGCAGGGAGCCAGGGAATTATGAGTAGGCAAATTAGCACCGAAGTTTCTGCCCAGGTTCTGCACTATGAGCCGAGCGGCCCACCCGTCAGTTTTGAGCTGGTGGTGTATAACGACAGTCCTCAGTTTGCCACGTTTCAGCTAGAGCTATCGGCAGCTGGGGCTGACAATCAGCCCCAGCAAGAGTGGTATCGCATCGCGCCATCGGTGTCTTCAAAACTGCCCAGCGGCGATCGCGCTCGATTTACGGTTGAAATTTATTCAATTCCGCCGATTCCAGGGGGCTTTACTGGCACAATGAACCTGACGGTGCGGGTGTTTTCAATGGAGCTGCGCGATGAAGACCGCCAGGTGCTGCGGCTGGTAATTGCAGGCTCAGGCATTCTATCCCCTAAGCTGACCATGCCGACCCGGCAGTTCAAGGTCTATCCTGACAGCCAGCTAGAGCTTTCGCTTGATGTTTACAATCCCAACCCCCAGTCTGCCGACATCGCCGTTGCAATTGACGGTATTCCCGCCAGCTGGTTTCCTGACGGGGCCGAAAAACGGCTGCATCTGAGAGCAGGCGAGACCGCTAACAGTGTCTTTCTCTGCCGGATTCCAGCGCCTGTCAAAGCCGCGAGCCAGGTCTATGGGTTTACGGTAGAGGCGGCTCAGCCCTCGGCGCTACCCGCTCAGCTTCAGGGAGGGCTAACAGTCTTACCCAAGGGCTTTGTGGAATTTCACTATGTTCCTCTGCGGCAGCAGATGCCGAGCCGTCCGGGACGCTGGCGTAACCCCCGAGACAGTGTGAGCAGCTATGAGATTGCCTGCCTGAACCAGAGCAACCTGGCCCAAGAGATTACCGTTGACGTCTTTTATCAAAATCCGCGTGAGGAACGCCGTCGTCAGCTAGCCGAGGCCGATCACGCCGAACTGATGACGACCTTTAAGGCGGCTGAATCTGGGGCTGAATCTGAATCTGAGGCTGGGGCTGATACCGTCCTATTCCCACCACCCAAAAACGCGCTGGTAATCCAGCCCAACCCAGCTCAGGTAGGTGTGGGCGATCGCCAGAAACTCCAGCTAGAGGTTTATCGCCGCCTGCCCTGGCTGGGCTGGCCTCGGCGTCAGCGCCTGCTGGTTCAGGCCAAGGCTGATTCGGAGCTAGAGCTGCGCCAGCATCAGCAGGTACTAGAGCTGGATATATTCCCGGTGCTGCCCTTTTGGTTGCAGCTCTTGGTGAGTTTAGCTGGCCTTTTGCTGGTGGGCCTGACGTGGTGGCTGCTGACCCACCAGGGACACAGCGGCCCGGTGAATTCGCTGCAGCTTAGCGGGCGCGCTGACGAAGCCGTCAGCGCCTCTGATGACCAGACGCTGAGGCTTTGGCAGGTCAGAGGCCGCAAGCTCAGTCCTGAAGCGGTGCTCTATAAAGGCGATAAAGCCATCCGGGTCGTGCGCTACCGGCCAGTAGACAATAACTGGGTGTGGGCGGGGTTTGAGAACGGGGATATCCAGGGCTGGAACCTGCTCAATCAGCAGCAGTTTTTCTACTCCTACCGCCAGGACGATCGGGTGTTTGACCTGGCCTTGAGCCGAGATGCGCGATCGCTCTTTAGCGGTCACGGCAGCGGTCTGGTACTGCAGTGGGACATTTCGCCCGCCAACCTCAGCGCTACCCGCAGCGAACCCGATCGCGGCTTTGAGGTAGATTTTGCCGTGCAGTCTCTAGCTCTAGTCGGGCCGAGAGAAGATCATCTGCGATCGCCGGACGCTATAACCAGCTGGTTTTGCTTAACTTAGCTGACGAGTCTATTCGCAGCGTAGACTACCGGGCGGGCAGCAGCAACGACTATATCTTTAGCCTTAGTGCAGCGCTAGAGAAACCCAACCTGCTAGCCACTGCAGATAATCGCGGCTATATCACCCTCTGGAATCTCTCGGCCTGCCTAACCTCTGCTGCCCCCTGCGAGATCAGCGATGAATGGTCTACGGGCCACAACGGCGAAGCCGCCAGAGCCGTTGCCCTGTCTGACGATGGCTGCTATCTGGCTAGCGTCGGTGACGATGGGCGAGCAATGCTGTGGCCGCTGACCAGTGGGGGCACTCGCCGCCCCGATGAGGCCGAAGGTAGAGTGCTGCGACGCTCAGAACAGCCGCTCAATGCGGTAGACGTGATGCAAAATCAAGACCGGCTACTGGTCGTCAGCGGGGGAGATAACGCAGAAGTGAACCTGAGAACTGTTAAGGTGAGCAATGGTCAACTACCCCCAGGACAGTGCAGTAACGGCAACTAGAAGTGCTTTAGCCAGCAGCTACCCAGAGCCACCTAACAGCGAAGCAGAACGGCAATGACAGATGATCAGGCCAATCTAAATTCCGGCACCCGTGGAGCTACCAGCCTCCAGGCCAGCCCAGGCATGGCCGAGATTGCGGCGCTACCCGATGAGCAGCGCCAGCTCATGTTTTGGCTGGTGCGGCAGGAAGCCGTGCAGTTTGAGCAGGTCATGAGCGTGCTAAATCGTCCTGCCGGTGAAGTTCGAGGCATTCTTTCGGCGCTGGTGCAGCAGGGGCTGGTAGCGCCGATAGGTGAAAACGCTTATCAGGCGTTAGCACCGGCCTCCCCCCCGGTTCAGCTAGCAGACAGTATGCTGCAGGCATTGACGCCGGGTAAACCGCTGGCGGTAATTCTTAATTCTTCCGGGCGCGATACGGTGACCCCCGGCGACTCCTTTGAGCTAGGCGTCACGGTCAGCAACCGGGGCAGTCGCAGCGCCGTAATTAACGTCTTTTTAGACGACCTCTCGCCGGTACTGCGGCCCTGGTGCAAAGCTGTTCAAGAATATCTGGCCTTGGCACCCGACCAGAGCGGCGAAGTCTTCTTTAGCTTTCAGGTACCCCCAGAGGCGCTGCCCGGTTTGCTGGGCTATGTGCTGATTGTAGATTCTCCCCAGCATTACCCGGAGTATCCACCCGCTCGTTATAACCTGCAGCTCCAGGTTTTGCCTTCAGATACAACCAGCCTTGAGGCCAATGATCCAACCTTTGCGGTAGCCCCTTTTACTGCCCCAGATGCCCCAGCAGCTATTGCGCCAGGGGGTGTCCTGCAAATTCAGGTGCAGGTCTATAACCGCTCAGAGCGAGTCGATCGCTTTCGTTTGGCCTGCACGGACTTACCCAATGACTGGTTTAGCATTACCTATCCGCAAGATACCAGAGGCTTGGGGCTGATTGTACAGACCGATAGCCTGGGGCTAAATCCCGGCGATCGCGGCGAAATATTGCTGGCCGTTACGCCTCCAGCAGATGCGATCGCAGGCAGCTATGTACCCACGCTGCGGCTTTACTCAGAGAACAACCCAGAGCTGGGTTTGCTGGCAATGGTCTACCTGCAGGTATCACCCATTTATCTGCTGCAGACTGAGCTAAAGACTCTGGTAGGTCAGGTGCGTCACCAGCCCGCCCGCTTTGAGCTACAGTTTGTCAACAACGGCAACCTGCAAAGAGATCTGCTGCTGCAGGCCAGTAGCTTAGATGAAGCGGGCCTGTGCGACTACACCCTCAGCGCCGATGCCGTCACGCTAGCTCCCTGGCAAACAGCCTATATTGAGCTACGAGGACAGCCCCAGCGCTGGTGGCGACGACCGTTTTTTGGTTTGGGGCGAATTCTGAATTTTCGAGTTGATATCAGCGATCGCCAGCAGTTTCCCCTACCTCAAAGCTCTCTGCAGGGGTACCTAACCTGGCTGGCCCGTCCTTGGTGGCAGCTTTTGCTGCTGGTGCTGGCGGGTTTGGGCATTTTGGCAACGCTGATCTGGCTGATCTGGTGGCTATTCTTTCGCCCTCCCACCACTCCCAAAATCCTGGAATTTTTAGCCGAAGATGCCCGTTACTCAGCGCTCAACCAGGATATTGCCCGGGTGGGCTGGCAGATAGAGCATCCAGAGCGGGTGCGATCGCTGAAAATTACGGGCTATTCTCCAGAAGGCACGCTCATCAGCGGCCCCCTCACCTATGATTTTTCTCAAGGCTTACCGATAACGCTGGCGGCTTTTTGCGACCAAGACAAAGTCATCCTCACCTGCCGCAACGTCCGTACCGATGCCCGCCAGCCGGGAGAATACGTGTTTGAGCTAACTATCGTACCGGGTGGCCGTCTGCGACGACAGATTGAATCCCAGCGCACCAGCAACGTGGTGATTGACGCCGTCCCCCTGCCCAGCGTGCTCGAACTTGTGGCTGGACAAACGCTCTACCGCGAAATCGGCAGCCAGCCCGTTGCCAATGATCCACGCCCAGAGCAGCAGGCTCCGGCTGTTACCCTAGAGGGCGTGCAGCTCAACTGGGTGGTGACTAATCCAAAGCAGCTGCAGGCACTGCTGCTTACCGTGCGCAATAGCGAAGATACGGTGCTGGGTGGACGGCGCTACCCGCTGCGTAACTCAGAATCTGGGGCGCTAGAGCTGCCAGAGGCACTGCAGAACCGGTGCCAAATCGGCAATGTTTTGGTCTGCCGAGATGTGCCTACGGGCATTTTTCAGGTGGGAGACTATACTTTTGAGCTGGTGGCTGTGCCCTTAGGGTCAGTAGGGGCAGATCTCAACCAGGAACTAGAGCCACAGCAGACTGAACCCATCAAAATTGCACCGCGATCGCCCCGCCTTGTCTCCTTTCAAATCAACGGTCAAGAAGCCGCACCCAAGTATTTGCTGCCCATTGATCAGGGACAGCCTGTTCCTGTGATTACGGTAACCTGGCAGGTAGACGGGGGCCAGACCACGACGGTTGATTTGCAGCCGTCACCGGGAACGGTACCGCTGCGCGGCGGTGTGCGCTATCCCTTAGGGACTGAGCCAGGCACAACGATGCTTATTCTACAGGTCAGCAACGGCGTTGACGAGCCAATCAAGCGCTCAGTGGTGATTCAAACCTTTGATCCGACCCCCAGCGATCCGGCGGCTGAGGCAGCGGCAGCAGCGGCAGCAGCGATCGCCAATAGTCAGCAGCAGCAGCAGGCTGGCAGCAGCGGTAGTGGCAGCGGCAGGGGTGCCGATGAGACGCCCCCTGCCCCCCCGGCTCTAGGGGCACCCACCCCCATCAATCCAGAACGACTCTCCCCGGCTGAAACGCCGCCCCAGTTTGACTAAGACCGATGCAGCCAAGAAAACGCGACCCAGAAAAATACGCGCCACCAGAAAATCTCTAGGCTCTTATACCAGCAGCAGCAAACTTGACCAGCCGCTGAATCGCAGCCTCAATCTCGGCGGGAGAATATCCCTGCAGCACTGCATTGGGACGACCAGCAGCGCACAAAACCCGAATCAGCATGGCAATGAGCAAGTCAAACTTCCATCTAATTTCGGCCTCAGACTGCTGCGGTAGCGCCTCCTGAAAGGCCGCCAGAAAAACCTGCTGGCTCATAGCAAACGCTTCCTCAGCGATTGGTTCAATAGCTGGTTCCGTCCGACAGCGTCCCATCAGCCGAGCTTGAATTCGGCCCCGCTCTCCTTTTGCCTGACAAATAACCTCCACAGGGGCAAAGAAGGCATTTAGAATCGACTCAACTGAGAGCGTGTTTGGCTGAGCAGTCGCCGTCGCCAACTGCTCTACTCCAGCTTCAACGATCGGCTGGGCCATGCGATGGATAGTGGCCGCTATCAGGTTGTCTTTGGAGCCAAAGTGATAGTGAACCGCTGCTAGGTTAACATCAGCGGCGCGGATGATGCTGCGAAGTGAAGTCGCCCCGAAGCCTTGCTCAGCAAAGAGCCGTTCGGCTGCGTCTAGAATTTGTGTTTGAGTATCAGTAGAAGAAGCAGAGGACATTTAGATTAGAAGTTCAATTTGTAACAGTTTTGAATTTTGAGTTTTTAGTTCTAAGTTTTGAGGACTTTGAGTGAGGGCTAAAGGTAGCGGAGATTGTTTAGATTGGAGGTTTGATTTGTAGCGGTTTTTAGTTTTTAGTTTTTAGTTTCGAGGCTTTGAGTGAGCCTCAGCCTAACTTCGCCCTGACAAACGGTTCGATTTTGAGTCTTTGAGGTCTACATAATAGGGGGTGTTTTAAATATTTCGTTTTGGGTGGGATTGAGTGGCTGGAATTTGGAGAACTGGTATCAGCACGCTGTACTGGCACTCTTCCGTACTGGCGCGCTGTTGAAGCTGACGGTCGCTTGTCGTCCAAGACTGATTTTGGCGTAGGCAGGACTTGCACTTTATTGGATTATAGGTTTTAATGCAATCAATCGTTTGTTTGAATCAACCGTTTGTTTCAACCTATTGCTTGCTGACTTCAATAAACTTGCGATCGCCATGAATCCTGATCCTGTTTCTCCTTCAAGCTTATTATCGAGTGATTTGACTAAGCCACACTCAAGACGGCAGCGCAGCTTGTGGCCAAAGCCTTTGGTGGGGCAGCCACCCTGGGTTCGATACGGTTTGCTGGGTGCGGTTGGGCTTTTATTGCTGGTGGGTGTAGCCGCTGGGCTGCAGTCTTTGGGGAGGTCGCCCTCAGAAGCGCCGACAGTCGAGGGGCAGACATTGCCGGTTGAAACTTTGCCAGCAGAACAGGTTTCTTCTTATCAGGTATCACGCATTTATACCGGAGAAATCGCAGCTCTGCGCAGCAGTGAGCTGGGGTTTGAGCGGGGGGGTGAACTGGTTGAAGTGATGGCTGACGAGGGCGATCGCGTCAGGGCTGGAGAGTCTATAGCCAGACTAGACACCCGTAACCTCAGCGCTCAGCGGCTGCAGGTACAGGCGCAAAAGGATCAGGCAGAAGCCCAGCTTGCGGAGTTAGAAAACGGTGCTAGAGCCGAAGATATTGCCGTAGCTGAGGCCGAGGTGCGAGATTTAGAGCAGCAGCTCATTTTGCAGGAAACCCAGGAGCAGCGCCGAAAATATCTCTACGAGCGCGGCGCGATCGCCCGAGAGCAGCTCGACGAATTTACCTACGGATCGAACTCCCTACAGGCCAGACTAGATCAGGCTCGCAGTCGTTTACAAAAGCTACTAAACGGCACTCGCTCCGAGCAGGTCGAGGCCCAAAGAGCAGCGGTTAATCAGCTCCAGGCTCAGCTGCAAGATATTGATGTCAACCTTTCAAAAAGCACCATTACGGCTCCCTTTGACGGCATTGTAGCCAGTCGAAAAGTAGATGAAGGCACTGTAATTGGGACAGGGCAGACCGTCATTGAGCTGGTGGAGGCTGCCGCCCCGGAGGTACGGGTGGGCATACCTGCCGCCGTCGTTAACGAGCTGTCAGTGGGCAGTAGCCAAACCGTCAGCATCGGCAACCAGCCCTATCTCGCTGAGGTGATGGCTACTCTACCAGAGGTTGATGCCACCACCCGTACCCAAACGGTCGTTTTAAGGCTAGACCCAACTGCTATCGGCGAGATTGAACCAGGGCAAACGGCACGGCTCTCAATAGAAGAAACCCTCCAGGCTGACGGTTACTGGCTACCCACTACAGCCCTAACTCAGGGTATTCGCGGACTATGGACCTGCTATGTGCTGGTTCCAGAGGCGGGTGACGCCGCCGCAGACGGTGACGCCGCACTGAGCGATGCGCCTAGCGGAGCAGACAGGGCTACTGCACCGGGCCGTTCCGCCTCGGTGATTGAGGCGCGAGCAGTCGAAATTATCTACCAGGAGAGCACTGGTGGAGGGGGCGATTCAGAGACTCGGGCACTTGTACGAGGGACATTGCAGCCCGGTGAGCAAGTTGTCACCAACGGTCTGCACCGTCTAGTACCCGGGCAGCGGGTTACCGCGATCGCGGCTGAATAATTTCCGTTATGAATTGCTTCAACTCATACTTGCACACCCTCGATCAGCCCTATGGTTCGTCCTTTTTTTCGCAATATTCGACTGTTAATTCTGAGCCTAATTATCCTTTTAGCCTGGGGCTATGCCTCCTTTCAAGCACTGCCCAGGCAGGAAGATCCGACCCTAGTGTCCCGAGTCGCCGTGGTCACAACTGTATTCCCTGGAGCCAGCGCCGAGCGGGTAGAAGCCCTGGTAACCGAAGTATTGGAATCTGAAATTGCCGAGCTTGAGGCCGTTGAGACCCTGACCTCGACGTCGCGCATTGGCTTTTCCAGCGTTGTTGTTGAGCTACAGGATTCGATAAAAGATGCTGAACCCATCTGGTCTCGGGTGCGAGACCAGATGGCAGACGCGGCACTGCAGTTTCCCCCTGAAGCCCTCAGCCCTGAGCTGAAATCAGCCGAAACTCGCGCCTATGCCCTGATTGCTGCCCTCACCTGGGATCAAGAGAGTGAAGCTAACTATGCCATCTTACGGCGCTATGGCGAAGCGCTTGAGATTTCTATGCGAGCGGTACCTGGCACTGAAGAGGTAGAAAATTTTGGGATTCCAGATGAAGAAATCAACGTTGAAATCAGTGCGCCTGACTTAGCCTCTGTCGGCCTAAACGCGCAGCAGCTAGCACAGCAGGTGAGCCAGAGTGACGCTAAGGTCACAGCAGGACAGCTGCGTAACCCTAACGAAAACCTAGCAATTGAAGTAGACAGCGAGCTGAATTCTCTAGAGCAGATCCGTCAGATCCCAATTCGCTCAGGCGACGGACAGTTTGCGCGGCTAGCAGACGTGGCCCAGGTGACTCGCGGCATTAGAGACCCCGTCACTGACTTGGCTATTGTCAACGGCAAACCCGCGATCGCCCTTGGTATTCTGATGTCCTCAGGGCAGCGAATTGATGTCTGGGCCGAGGCAGCTCGGCAGCAGCTCGAAGCCTTTGGCACTCAGCTACCCGGCGGTATCTCACTGGATATTATTTTTGACCAGAGTGAGTATGTTGAGGCTCGACTCAGCACGCTGATCGTCAATCTCCTATTCGGGGCGGCACTGGTGATGCTGGTCACGTTCGTGGGCATGGGCTGGCGCTCGTCACTGGTAGTGGGTACAGCCTTGCCGCTAACGGTCTGTGCAGTCTTGGGCCTGATGAGCCTCACGGGAATTCCCATTCATCAGATGTCGGTGACGGGGCTGATTATCGCCTTGGGGCTGCTAATTGACAACGCCGTGGTTGCCGTGGATGAGATTCAAGTAGAGCTGAAGCATGGCCTGCCGGCTGAGCAGGCTGTAGTTGACACAGTCAAGTATCTGCAAGCGCCGCTGTTTGCCTCTACCCTCACCACAGTCTTGACGTTTTTGCCCATTGCCCTGCTGCCCGGTGGAGCTGGGGAATTTGTCGGCTCTATTGCAGTCACAGTAATTTTCTCGCTAGCGGCCTCACTGCTGCTGTCGCTGACGGTGATTGCCGCCCTCACGGGTAGATTCCTCGGACGCAGTGAGGCCGACATTGAGGCAGTCAGACAGGGTCCGCCACAGAATATTTTCGAGCGCGGCTTTCGCCTTTTAATGAAGCCAGGAGCCTGGTGGAATGACGGCGTTTCCTCACGGCGGCTGGGTCGTTTCTATCGCTGGACGCTAGAGCGGGTAACCGCGAGGCCGATCTTCGGCATTGTGCTGACGCTGGTGCTGCCCGTTGTTGGCTTTATCCAGGCGGGTAGCTTAGAAAGCCAGTTTTTCCCGTCGGTGCGGCGCGATCAGTTCCAGATTGAGGTGGAGTTTGCCAATCAGAGTGCGATCGCCCAGTCCCAATCGGCAGTCATGGGCGCACGAGATCTGCTTTTAGCGCACGAGCAAATCAAGCAGGTGCAATGGTTTGTCGGCGAGAGCGCTCCAAAGTTCTACTACAACATTCCCAGCACCACAGAAAATTCGCCTTACTACGCCCAAGCGATGGTAGATCTCACCTCCGCAGAGAACACTGAGGCGCTAATTCAAACAGTACAGGGTGAAATGGACAGGGCGCTACCGGGGGCGCGGGTGCTAGTGCGACAGTTGGAACAAGGCCCGCCGTTTGACGCCCCCGTAGAGTTGAGAATTTATGGGCCTGACATTGAAGTGCTACAGACACTGGGGGCTGAGGCCAGGGAAATTTTGGCGGCTGTGCCGGAGGTGACCCACGCACGAGATGGTCTCACCGACACCGTACCGAAGCTGGCGTTGCAGGTTGATGAAGAACAGGCTGAGCTAGCAGGTCTCTCAAACACGGAGATCGCTCAGCAGTTAGAGGCAACCCTGGAAGGGGCAGTAGGAGGTTCTGTACTGGAATCTACTGAAAATCTGCCTGTGCGGGTTCAGATTTCTAGCGATAATCGAGGAGACTTGGCTCAAGTTGCAGCCCTCAATTTGCAGCCCGCACAGGCCAGTTCACCTCAGCCAGACCGGTTTCGCACATTGTCAGCTCTGGGTGAGTTTGAGCTGATACCGCAGCTGGCCCAAATTACTCGCCGTAATGAGCAGCGAGTCAATACGGTGCAGGGATTCATTAGGGCTGGGGTTTTGCCTTCTGAGGTGCTGGCCGACTTTCAGGGGGCAATGGCAGAGCAAGGGTTTGAGCTACCCCCCGGTTACTACACTGAAATTGGCGGTGAACAGGCTGAAAGCGGTGCTGCTGCTGGAAATTTGCTTACCTACGTTGGGCTGTTGCTGCTGGTGATGGGGACGGCTTTGGTGTTGTCTCTAAAAAGCTTTCGCTCAGCAGGTATCGTAGCGGCTGTAGGCATTGCCTCGGTAGGAATGGCGCTGTTTTCGCTGTGGGCGTTTGGCTCGGTGCTGGGCTTTATGGCCATTATCGGCAGCATGGGCCTGATTGGCATTGCCATCAACGGCAGCATTATTGTACTGTCGGCGGTGAACGAGAATGAGCTAGCCCAACAGGGCGATCGCAAAGCCATTCAAGAGGTCGTCATTCGAGCGACTCGCCACGTTTTAACCACCACAATCACCACGATGGTCGGCTTTATACCGCTGCTGGCCGATGGCGACCCGTTTTGGCGTCCCTTGGCGATCGCGATCGCGGGTGGCATCGGCGGTTCTCCCTTTTTAGCCCTTTATTTCACGCCCGCCGCCTACTTAATGCTGCAGCGACGGGAACGTAAACCCCACAGACAGTTTTCTAAAACTCTGCCGTTTGCTGCCAAGTCTTAGCCGTTTAGAAATTAGATAGAGGCACTCCAAATTGCTTTTCAAGCTTTTGGCTTAAGCCCTAGCTGAAGTAGTCTTGACTACAGATACGCCTTTTGAAAGAGGATTATCGCCTGCAAAACGCCTAAGCTCTAGGTGCAGTAAGGCAATGTTCTAATCTGGCATAAACAGGCTAACTAAAAGACGTCTGCAGGTTTGGAAAATATTGCCTCTTGCTTGTTTAGAGAAATTTGGAGGCTTTTGTGAATTTTCTTCGATCTGTGCGGACGGCATTAATCAGCCTATGTCTAATTGCCGTTTTAACGGTGACCTCAGCCTGTAGCACTGGCGCTAACCAAGCCGCTAATCCTACTGCACTGCCGACTAGCTCTTACAGTCAAATTGAGCGCGGCAATACAGCCAGTGGACAAAACTTTGGCGAGTGGGTTACCCAAACGGCCCAGGGGCTAATTCAAGACGCCTATGTGCGCGACAACGATAAGCTAGGCGTTGTCATTACCCCAAAAGTTCGCCCCGATGAAGTTCGGACGTTGGCAAAGTCCCTGATGCAGGGATTTGAAAAAAACTTCCCCAACCGCGACCTGACTGTACTTATGTACGCGCCCGACAAAGAGCTAATTTTAACTGCTAACTATAACGACGCTAAGCGACTGATTGAGTATCAGTAAGTCGCAAAACATTGATTAAAAACCAGGAGCAAATAAAATGCCCAATAGTAATGAATATCGCCGCCAGGTCATGAATGATCTGGCCGAAGGTAACGTTGAGTCTTTAGACAGTTCGAGTGAGCCAGCGCATCAGTACGACAACTTTGATGACTTTGCTCAGCGCTCTTCCCGCAGCGAACGCAAGCAGCTCTTTGGTCGCGCTTTCCATCCCAATCGCGTACCCTCTAGCCAGATGGAGCCAGAACTGCAAAAGGCGATCGCTCAAATTAAACCCAACGAGCGCGATGATGTCGCCAAAGAGTTTCTTAACCATCTAAAGAAAAGAAACCTCAGCGATCGCGATCTAGAGAAGCAGCTCGGGCTTTCGACCCATCACGCCAGTCGCATGAATGCCGACGACGTCGCCAAGCTAGCAGGCTTTACCTATCACAACCACCCTGATATCTTTCAGGAGGTTATGGCCGACCAGCCTGCAATCCTCAAGTTTCTCAGCAATCCGCTGGTAGGTGCAGCTTTGGGAGCCGTTGCTGCCAAATGGTTTGGTCGCCGTTAAGCAGCCCTAAACCGACTTTACAAAAATCCCCAGGGCGCGCCCTGGGGATTTTTGTCGAAAAGAAATTTTTCTGAGCTAGCTACTCATCGTCATGAGCAAAGCGGCGGTAGAGGAAGTCTAGGGCAAAGTTGCGCAGCTCATAGTAGCGCGGATCTTCTATCATCCGGCTGCGGTTACGCGGACGGCTAAAGGGCACCTGCACAATTTCACCAATTCGAGCCGCCGGGCCATTGGTCATCATCACAATTCGATCGGCTAAGAAGAGGGCTTCATCAATGTCGTGGGTAATCATCAAAACTGTCGTCTGATGATTGCGCCAGATGTTGAGCAGTTCCTCTTGCAGTTCCTCTTTGGTAATGGCATCTAAAGCACCAAAAGGCTCATCTAAAATCAGCACCTTGGGGCGAATGGCAAGGGCACGGGCGATCGCAACCCGCTGCTTCATACCCCCTGAGAGCTGATGTGGCAGCTTGTTGGCCGCCTCTGTCAAACCTACCAGCGCTAAATGCTCTCTGACAATCTCTCGGCGCTCCGCCACTACTTTCTTGGAGTAAGCCGACTCAACCGCCAAATAAACATTTTCAAAAGCGCTTTTCCAAGGCAGCAGCGAGTAGTTTTGAAACACCATCATCCGATCGAGTCCGGGCCGCACGACCCATTCGTCGTCTAAACGAATCGTACCGACGGTCGGCTGGCTAAAACCAGCCACCATGTTGAGCAGCGTGGTTTTGCCGCAGCCAGAGTGCCCAATCAGACAGACAAACTCGCCCTCCTTGACCGTGAGGTTGATATTTTCAACAACTGTCAGGGGGCCTTTAGCAGTGGGATAGACCTTTGAAAGCTGCTCAATGCAGAGAAAGTCTTCTCGCAGGGCAGACAGGGGGAGAGCAGACTGAGGCAGCGTTTGCATGGCAATAGAAAGTAGAAAGGGCGTTTAAAGGCTTCAACTTGCACCAAAATTTTGACAAAAGCCTTTCCAAGCAGCGCTGCTTGGAAAGGCGATGCTCATTCATGGGGTCAGCACGGCGGGCGGGTCAATCAGGAGTTCTGCTGGGGCAACCGGGCGACCGATGGTCAATTGCTCCAGGTAGGCCAGCGGCTGATCAGGATTAAAGATGACGCCGTCAAACAGGGCAAATGGATCGCGGTCAGGCTCAATATCAGGCCAGCCCAGCTGTCTTGCCGCCTGCCCAAACAGATCGACCCGGCGTACACGCTCTATGATTTCGAGCCAGTTTTTAGGAAAGGGGGTTATGTCCCAGCGGGCAAACTGCGTCAAGATCCACAGGGCCTCAGCGCGGGTAGGACAGTTGGCGCGATCGACGTAGAAGCAGTTAAACCGGGCCTGATTGGTTGGCGCTGAGCCATCACCGCGATCGTAGGCTTCGACAAAGCCGCGCTGGGTGTAGCTAGGATCTGTGCCTACGTACTGAGGCTGGCAAAGCAGCTGCAAGATTTCTGCTCGATGACGGCGATCGTCGCAGTATTCACAGGCTTCCATCAGCGCTTTAACCAGAGCCAGGTGCGTTTCTGGATAGGCAGCGGCCCAGTCTTCTCGCACCCCCAACACTTTTTCAGGATGCCCTGGCCAAATGTCGAGATCAGTGGCCATGACCACGCCAATCCCCTCTGCTACCGCCCGTGAGTTCCAGGGTTCACCCACGCAGTAGCCATCGATATTGCCTGCTTTAAGATTGGCAATCATCTGCGGCGGCGGAATCACGGTCAGGTTGACATCTCGGTCGGGATCAATTTCGCCAGCAGCTAGCCAATAGCGCAGCAGCAGGTTGTGCATTGAGGTGGGATGAACCATGCCCAACGTATGCACACGATCAGGCGTATTTTGCAGGTTTGCCTTGAAGTCAGCTAGCGATCGCACCCCTTGGTCATAGAGCTGACGGCTAAAGGTAATCGCATTGCCGTTGCGCCCTAGCACCAGAGCGGTGATAGTAGGCAGCGGCTTTTGCTTGCCCGAGCCAATCGTCATTGCCAAGGGCATTCCAGCCACCATTTGAGCTGCATCCAAGCGCCCAGAGGCAACGCCATCACAAATTGCTTTCCAACTGGGTTCCCGCGAAAGGGTCACCTCTTCTAGGCCGTATTTTTTGAAAAAGCCCTTTTCCTGGGCAACAACCAACGGAGCGCAGTCGGTCAGGGGTACAAAGCCAATTTCCAGATTGACTTTCTCTAAGCCATGACGGGCGATCGCCGTGACAGGTTTGGCCTGCCGCTGTTTGGCTCGTTTTTGCTGATTGAGAAAATAGATAACTTCGCTGCGCAGGGCATAGTAGCGGGGATGGTTCAGCACCTCTAGGCGATGGCGCGGTCGGGAAATCGGCACGTCCAGGATCTGTCCAATATGCGCCTCTGGCCCATTCGTCATCATGACGATGCGGTCGGAGAGCAAAATGGCCTCATCGACATCGTGTGTCACCATGATCGTGGTGACCTGATGCTCCTGGCAGATTTGCATCAGCTGCTCTTGCAAATTGCCCCGCGTCAGAGCGTCTAAGGCCCCAAAAGGTTCGTCTAACAGCAGCACTTTGGGGCGAATTGCTAGAGCGCGGGCGATCGCCACGCGCTGCTTCATGCCGCCAGAAATCTCGTCTGGATACTGATCAGCTGCCCGCTGTAGCCCTACTAGGGCAACATGGTGCTCAACGATGCTCTTTTGTTCTCCCTTAGGCAGATGGCTGAGCGCCGCTTCAACCGAGAGGGCAATATTCTGACGCACGGTTTTCCATGGCAGCAGCGAGTAATGCTGAAAAACCACCATGCGATCGGGGCCAGGACGTTTGATCTCGCGGCCTTCTAGAATGACGCCGCCGCCGCTTGGGCGATCTAGTCCGGCCACAATATTCAGCAGCGTTGATTTGCCACAGCCAGAATGACCAATTAGAGAAACAAACTCTCCCTGACGTACCTTTAAATCAATGCCTTTGAGGGCAATATATTGTCCGCCATCAGGCAGGGTGAACACTTTATCAATGTGATCAACTTCGACAAAAGCAGCCATATTCTCAACCCGGAGTAGACGGTAACAGAGTCAGCGAAAAGTTCAAAAAAGCGATTAAACCTACGATGTTTTTGCCCCTTTCAACATCAAGGTGCCGATCCAGGCAACCAGCTTGTCTAGCAGCAGACCAACTACGCCCACATAGATCAAGGCCAGAATAATTTCGCTAATCAGCGAGCTGTTCCAAGCATCCCAGATAAAAAAGCCGATACCGACGCCGCCAATCAGCATTTCAGCCGCTACAATCGCCAGCCAGGAAAGGCCGATACCAATGCGCAGGCCGGTAAAGACATAGGGCACGGTTGCCGGAAAAAGAATGTCAGTAAAGTATTTCCATTTGGAAAGCTGTAGAACCTGAGCGACGTTTTTGTAGTCCTGGGGCAGCTGCTGCACCCCTACAGCAGTGTTGATGATGACAGGCCAAATAGCTGTGATGAAAATGACGAAAATGGCAGAGGGTTCACTGCTTTGGAAAGCCGCCAGAGAAATGGGCAACCAGGCTAGTGGCGGCACTGTTCGCAATACCTGAAAGATCGGATCTAGGGCATCGTAGATGACGCGGCTGCTGCCAATCAGCATGCCCAGCAAAATGCCCACAACGGCTGAGAAAGAAAAGCCAATGGCTACCCGCTGCAGGCTGGCCAAAATCTGCCAAAATAGACCCTTATCAGTGCCGCCATTGTCAAAGAAAGGATCAATAATCAGCGGCCAAGTTTCCTGCAAAACCTGAATCGGGCCGGGCAAGGTAGCCAGGGGGTTTAGAGATAAAACCTGCCAGATGGCTAAAAAGACCAAAAGGGCGATCGCTGAGGTAAGGATACGGCTGAATTTTCCCAGCTTTTTGAACAATCGAGAGAGCGGATGCGCTTGCGATCGCAAACGACGGTAAGAAGTTGTTGACATAGCTCTAAAGTGAGGTAGGAAAGGCTAAAGGCCGTCAGGTACTTGCATGAATCAGTCTGTACGTGACTAAACAGTCACCTTCTTAATTGCTAAGTTCTTTAGATATTCCTCTGGCTGCTCGGGATCAAACTTGACACCATCAAAGAAGGTCTCAACTCCCCGTGAAGTGCTCTTAGGAATCATTGCTTCTTGACCAATCGCTTTAGCCGCTTCCTGCCAGAGATCTTCACGGTTGACCTGATCAATCAGCGCCTTGGTGTCGAGATCCGGTTCAAAATAGCCCCAGCGAATGTCTTCCGTTAGGAACCACAAATCGTGACTTTTATAGGGATAAGAAGCGCCGCGCTCCCAGTAAGTTAGCGCCAGTTCTGGAGAATCTAGCGTCCGTCCGTTGCCAAAGTCAAAAATGCCTTTGGAGCGATCGAGAATGTCTGTAACCGGAACCTTAAACCACTCACGCTTGGCTAAGATGTCGCACATTTCTTCTTTGTTACCCGCTTCATCGCACCATATTTGAGCTTCCTGCACGGCCATAAGCAGCGCTTTAGTGGCCTTGGGATTTTGATCAACCCAGTCAGCTCGCATACCCAAAGCTTTTTCTGGATGATCTTTCCACAGTTCGCCTGTGGTCAGAGCGCCGTAGCCGACGTTTTGATTCACCGTTTGTAGAGGCCAAGGCTCACCCACACAAAAAGACTCCATAGCATCAACCTTGATGTTGGCGACCATCTGCGGCGGCGGCACCACAATGGTAGACACATCTTTGTCTGGATCGATGCCGCCAGCAGCTAGCCAGTAGCGCAGCCAGAGGTCGTGGGTGCCACCGGGGAACGTCATAGCAACTTTAATCTCTTTGCCTGAGGATTTCTGCTGGGCAAACGCTGATTTTAAGGAGCTGCTGTCAAGCGAAACATCGAGATCTTTATACGTATTCGACAGCAGAATTCCTTGGCCGTTGACATTGAGCCGAGCCAGCGTATACATCGGTACGGGCTTGCCGTCTGTAACCTTGCCCGAAGAAATCAGGTAGACCATCGGCGACAAAATGTGAGCACCGTCAATCCCCCCTCCAGAGGATCCCAGCACCAAGTTGTCGCGCGTGGCTCCCCAAGAAGCCTGCTTAGTGACTTCCACATCAGCCATCCCATACTTGGCAAACATGCCTTTTCTTTGGCAACAATCAGCGGCGCTGCATCGGTCAGGGCGATAAAGCCAAGCTTAGCGGTTGTGACTTCGGGGGTATCTGCAGGCGCCACAGTGCCTGAAGCCGCTACGCTAGCGGCGGATTCGCTATCTGGAGCGCTGGTAGTTGCCTGATCGCTGGAGGAGCAGGCGTGAAGGACAGCAGCGGTTGCAGCAGTCGCTCCGACGGTGGTGATAAATTTACGACGAGAGATTTTAGACATGCAAAACTCCTAAAAACAAACTCAAAAATACGGTCTACGATCGCAAGAGGAGCCGCTTTGCTTGAAGCAATTCCAGGCAGCATTACTCAAGGCAAAACGCTTGAAGCTCAGAAATTCTTGCTGAAGTCTTAGGCCAGCCTGATGGCTACCGACTCACTTTCAAAACTGACAAGTAGCAAAATCTTTTGACTAGAAGCCAATAGCTTTAGGACTGAGCGATAGTTAACGAAAAACTTTGATGTAGTCGCTAGAAACTCTCAACAGCTCTGCGCATAAAGCAAAACCCTTTTAGATATTGAGGAGGTCAACCTCTTAAAAAAATCGACGTTCGTAACGACTCCCTAGCGTAATAAGGAAAACCCCGCTGCATTGCAAACGACGCTCGTAGCGATTGCAAGCTAATATAGTGCTAAGCAAAAGTTCGCTTTTGTAAACTTAAATACATTTAGCTCCTTCAGTATGCAACTTTTGCATAGACAAATTGCGATTTATTCATCAATTAAGCGTTCAACAGCCTCTTAATTGATCAAACGGGCGTCGATCGACGGTATTCAAATTAGATCAGTCGGCAAAAGTTCTAGCCGCTCATTGAACTGGGGGCACGGCTATTCTTCTAGATCAACGATTAGTACTCAGCAGCAAAAATTCGTTTTGTAGTAGAAAGCAGACGCCTCCTAAGCAGAGCTGAAGCCAAAAAGTCTTTTAACAATTCTCTCCCTCTAATTCATTTGGAAGGACAATAGAGCTAAGCTTTAGCTGACAAAAAACTGCTGTGGTGGAGCCGCTAGTCGATTGACTGACAAAAGTTCCTCTCGTAGGTTAAGTGGAACGCAGAGAAACCCAACGCCAACAACGGTTTTGCTGGGTTGCGCCAGAGCTTCACCCAGCCTACAGCAGGATCACAGGTTTAAAGGTTTTGTCAGTCAACCAGAGCCGCTAGTCTGATAGTCCGCAGCTTTATTGGTAGCCATCTGGCTGAGTAGCTACCAAATTTTATCAATCCGAGTATGCTGAACCGATCGAATACGTTTAAGATCTGAGCCGACCCCCCCCTTTGTGATCGCTGTGCGGGATTTTTTTCGACCACTGCAAGCTGTGCCAGCCTGGGCTATTTTGTCTTTGTCAATCAACGGGTTGTTGTTTGCCACCGTCTTGCTGCTCTCGCGTAGTTCACAGCCCCCGGTTCATCGATCTCCCGTGCTGCCCCAAGCCAACGCTTCTGGGTTAAAAACGTCGGCGCAGACAGCTAAGACAGCTACCTTTGAGCCGCAGATAGGCGATCGCCAGCAGCTTGACTATCAGCAATGGGTATCGCTGCTAGCGCAGGAAGCCGACGCGATCGCAGCGCAGCCGCCAGATAACCTGGCCGTTCTGATGGGAGATTCCATCAGTCTTTGGTTTCCCTCAGAACTCCTGCCTGCTAACCAAACTTGGCTCAACCAGGGCATCTCCGGTGAGACGACTGCGGGGCTGCTGGAGCGGGTTGACCTGCTCGATCGCACTCAGCCTCAGACTATCTTTTTAATGATCGGCATCAATGATTTAATTTGGGGCAAGCAGGACGCTGAGGTTTTAGGCAACTACCGTCAGCTTGTAGAATACCTGCGCTGGGCCCATCCTCAGACCCAGATTATCATCCAGTCAATTTTGCCTCACGGCGCTGAGCAATCTACCTGGCAGGGGCGCGATCGCCTTTTGGTTTTGCCCAACAGCCGCATCCGTGAGCTAAACCAGAGCCTCAAGGAAATTGCTCTCGATACCAACGCCGACTACCTTGATCTCTACGCCCTTTTTGCCGACACAGAGGGCCGTCTACGCTCTGACCTAACCACAGACGGCCTGCACCTGAACGATCAAGGCTATCTGGTTTGGCGGACAGCGATGGCGCTGTATGAGCAGTTGGAGGGGAATAGAGAATAGGGGAGAGTTTTGAGTTTTGAGTTCGCAGTTAGCGCTTTAGCGCTAAGACTCGTGGGATAACGTTTGATTCTTGAGGGCTGAGGGGGAGTGGGTGCTAACGGGGGTTAGTGTAGCCGCTATGCTGGGGGAGTGTTGAATTTTGAGCAGGGGGGAATTGTTATGGATACTAAGGCTTTTAAGCGATCGCTGCAAAAATCTGAAAACTATCACCGCAAAGGGTTTGGTCATGAGGAGGCTGTGGCAACTCAGCTAGACGCTGAATACAAGAGCAGCCTAATTCAGCAGATCCGCGACAATCGCTACAGACTAACGCGCGGTGAGGTGACGGTGCGGCTGGCTGAGGCGTTTGGCTTTTGCTGGGGCGTGGAGCGGGCGGTGCAGATGGCCTACGAAACCCGGCAGCATTTTCCCCAAGAGCGGATTTGGATTACCAATGAGATTATTCACAATCCAGGGGTGAATCAGCGACTGAAGGAAATGAATGTAGGCTTCATTGAGGTGAGTCAGGGCGAGAAAGATTTTTCGGTGGTAGGCTCAGGCGATGTGGTAATTTTGCCTGCCTTTGGTGCCAGCGTCCAAGAGATGCAGCTCCTCAACGACCAAGACTGCACCATTGTAGACACCACCTGTCCCTGGGTGTCAAAGGTTTGGAACACGGTTGAGAAGCATAAGAAAAAAGACTATACCTCAATTATTCACGGCAAATACAAGCACGAAGAAACCATTGCCACCAGCTCTTTTGCAGGTAAATATCTGGTAGTGCTAAATCTGGCTGAGGCTAAGTATGTGGCTGACTATATTCTTAAGGGCGGCGATCGCTATGAGTTTATGGCCAAGTTTGATCAGGCTACCTCCGCAGGCTTCAACCCAGATGTGGATCTAGAGCGGGTCGGCATTGCCAATCAGACCACGATGCTCAAGGGCGAAACCGAAGCGATCGGCAAGCTATTTGAGCGCACTGTTTTGCAAAAATATGGGCCAGTTGCTCTCAACGACCACTTCCAGAGTTTCAACACTATCTGCGATGCCACGCAGGAGCGTCAGGATGCCATGTTTGACCTCGTGGAAGAAAATTTAGACCTGATGGTGGTGATTGGCGGCTACAACTCATCTAACACCACCCACCTGCAAGAAATTGCCGTCGAGCGCCATATCCCGTCTTATCACATTGACAGCGCCTCCCGAATTGGCCCCGGCAACCGGATTGAACACAAGATTTTGCACGGCGACATGACTATTACAGAGTCTTGGCTGCCGAACGGCCCGATTACGGTGGGCGTTACCTCCGGCGCGTCTACACCGGATAAGTCAGTCGAAGACACCATTGAATATATCTTTGCCCTCAAAGCCCCGACCCCAGCTGCTTGAGAAATCAAACAGCCGCTAACGCTGAGGTTCTATGGCCTTTCTGCCCCCCTCCTAGATCAAAAGCTAGCTCAGATACGCCGACAAAATGAACGCGATCGCCAGCAGCTTTTATCATGCAGCACTGCTGTGGCTACAGCAAA